>PBKD01000001.1 GCA_002722055.1 Rhodospirillaceae bacterium
ATTATAGGATGAGTATAGGTCAACGAATAAAGCAACGCAGAAAAGAGTTAAATTTAACTCAGACTCAATTAGGGGAATTACTGCCTAACAAAGTTTCAGCCGTTGCTATAAGTGGATGGGAGAAAGAAGAGTTTGAACCAAGTCGAATTAATCTCAATGAAACAGCGAAGGCCCTCAAGGTTTCGGTTGCTTGGCTTTTGGGAGATAGTTTGGAAAGTTTTAACACGCAAACTCGTAAATGGGAAAAAGAAAGAAAAATTATTCCTAATCAACAATTTATTGATTCTCCAGAAAAAGACCTCCCCCTATTATCTACGCAAATGGAACAGGGGCTTCTCAAAATGGTAGATAAAAGAGAAGTTTCTGAATACACCTACCGCCCCACGAATCTGAATGGGGTAGAAAATGCTTTTGCTGTCTATATGCAGGGTAACACCATGTCACCTCGCTATATGGAGGGAGAGGTGTTATATTGTCACCCAAAACCCCCCAAACCTAATGACTATGTTGTGATCAAATTTAAGGATAACAAAGCCCAGGTTGTGCAATTTTTAAGTAAAGATGAAAAAAATATTTATGCTCAATCCCTCAATCCCCTCGATAACATCACCTTAAAAAGCGAAAATATCGCAGAAATCTCAGTAATAGTAGCCACTTCGATATAATTTAAGCTGTACTTAAAAAAACACTTTAAATTTAAGAAAAACTTAATTAATATAACCTCAACTTTAATCAGGAGAGGTTATTTAAAATGTCACAATTTATATCAGAAATTGGTAAACGCATTGATTTAGAACTCAATGTGCTTTTTGTAAGCCAACCAAAAGAATCCCAATTTGGATTATGGAACACTAACGTGTGTGAAACTCCACAAGGAGATCGTGTCATTTATCATGGTAAACTTTTAAATCCCCAAAAAAAATATCAGGTAAGAGCAACAATTAAACAACACCGCATTTTGGGCAACAAGCAAACAACAGTTATAAACAGACCAAAAATTCAAAAGGTTTCCGCACAATAATGTTCACCCTAGAAGAAAGAAGAGTGGCTTGTCGAAAACATGGAATCCTCCATCACTCTTACTCTTCGCTTACCTTATACCGAGCTGACCCTGCATTATGGGTAGCTCGGTATCTTTTTAATGTAAAAGGAGAAATTAGCTTAGACGTTTTTCGTGGGACTTGCTCAGAATACGCAATGGAACAAGCATTAAAAAATAATTTAAGTACAGAGGAAGCTGTAAATGTAGCTCTAGAAAAATTTGAAGAAGAAACTAAACCTAAAGCTATCTCGCAACAAACTTTTGATCCAGAAAAAATAGAAGACACCAAAAATTGGATAGCTGGTCATACGACCTCAAGAAAAGAATATGCAGGTCACGTTAAACTAGGTTTAGAAGAATTAAAAAAATATGGGGAACTTTCCAGAACCCAAGAAAAAATACACACAAAATTAGATAACATTGCTACACCGATTACAGGGTACAAAGATTTTTCTTTCGATGGAATAGGGATAGATGTTGATTTGAAATGCACCAAAAAAATTCCCAGTGAAATTCCAGCCGATCACCGCATTCAAGGAGCTTTGTATGCTAAGGCTTCTGGAAATAGAGGGCAACGCTTTATGTATGTATCAAAAGATAAGTGCGTGGCTTATGACTTAGACCAAGAGCAAACTGCAACTGCAATTCGCACCGCCACAGGCATTGCATTAGCTCTTGAAAACTTTTTGTGTTTATCAGAAGACAAGAATGAATTGAAAACCATTGTTGCACCGGATTACGCAAATTTTCGATGGAGTCCTAATTCCATCAATCAAGCTCAAGAAATTTTTGGATTTTAACAAAGGAGATATATATGGCTTTAGGTTTTAATAATGATGGTGAAGGCGGAGCAACACAATTTGATCCGCTGTTACTATATAGACCCCAAAAAGGGTTTTTTGAAACCCATGATGATAACCAGCAAATAAAAGATTTTGAGGGAGCGATGGATTTTGCGAATGCTCTAGTTGGTCAAATCAAAATACAAACCGGAGCTGCCCCAGATGAAAGATTGGTGAAGATAGGAGAGAAGTTACCTGAGGCTTTTCCGGAATCTAAATCTGGTATTAAAATGCCAGTAAAACTAAATGACAAAAAATACAGTTTTAGCTCAACCTCGGTTTTATTGCTAAATAGTTTAGATCAGTTGCATGATTCTTACTTAAAGGCAAAAGAAAAAAAAGAGGATTTAATTCCAGTTTGCAAAGTTACAGATTACGAAAAAATCTCAGGGAAGGGGACAAACTTTAAACCCAAATGGTCTATTGCAAGTTGGGTAAAACGAGAAGAGTTTGAAACTGTAGCTTCTAAACCGCCACCAGCAAGTAATCAAGAATCAGTTGAAAAATTCTAATGCGAATTTACGATCAAAAAACTTTAGCTTGTTGGAAATTGTCGTCTGCAATCCGCAGATACAAAAGACAATATGGGAAAGTTAATGAAGATCACATTAAGCAATGGCAACACTTAACACAAGGGGTTGATTCATTAAAACTCAAAATGTTTGAGGATTTATGGGGAGATCCCTTGGAAGGGAGTCACAAAGATGCTGGGTAAATACTTATTTGAAGGGTTAGCTTTTTCGTTAGCTTTAGCAACAATCGTTATTTTATTTATCTTTATTGGGGCAACCTTCAATTGACAAATTTGACAAAATCATCACACAATAAAGGGGAAACTATGGAATTAGAATTATTAACACCAAATGATGCGTCTAAAATGTTAGGTATTCACAGAAAAACTTTTGAAAAGTTGGATAATGTTCCGTTTGTATTATTGGGTAAAAGGAAACGATATAAGAAAGAAGACCTAATACAATATATTAATGATAGGTCATATGAGCCATTAAATAATTGGGATTAAAATGGTAAATCCAGTTTTTAAACATAAAAAATCTAAGTATTATCATTATCAATTTAATATTGCCAATAAACGCTACTTTGGATCTACCAAAGAAACAAATTATCGAAAAGCTCTTGATTATGTTAAAAAGCTAAAAGATACGATTGAAACTCCAACAAAAATTATAAATTTTAAAAAGAAAGTACATCCTCTTACATTTGAACAAGCGGTTATTAATAAGTTAAAATTTAATGGAACAGCTTTAGATGAACAATATGAAGATTTACATGAAAGACTAATCCATTCTACATGGAATGAAAAATGTCGCTATTTACCCCTTGCAAAATTTTTTCAAATTAAAACTGGTAGAAGGGGAAGCAAAATTAAGATAGCAGATATTGATTTAACCCTCTTGGCTGATTATCCAGCATGGCGAAGAAAACAGCCTAAAATTAGAGGAAGACAAATTACTAATGAAAAAATAAAAGATTCTTCTATTAATCGAGAGTTTCAATGGCTCAAAATGATAATGAATTTTGCTTGTAAAACTAAAAAAATAGCTATCGAAATGGACACTTACAAGTGGAAAGAATTACAACTCCAAGAGCATCAAAGTGAAAAAAACATTTTAACATATGAAGAAGAAATACGATTATTTAAACAATTTGATAATTACCATAATAAACATTTTAAAAACCCATTTAAATTGTTGTTATTAACAGGGCAAAGAATAGGTATGGTGCTAAATTTACAAATTGAAAATGTAGATATGGAATCAAGAAAAATATATTTTTATAATACAAAAGCAAAACGAACACATGAATTACCAATGAATGATGAAATTTGTGATTTAATGAAAGAATCAATAGGGGGGAGAACAACAGGATATGTGTTTTTGTATATGGGGAAACCTTTTAAAAATGCTACAAATGCGTTTAAAAATGCTTTACGAAATGCAGGGATAACAAAGCGATTACGATTGCATGATTTGAGACATACTTGCGGTACTCGTTTATCCGCTAATGGTGTTCCTATTCAAGTGATACAAAAGATTTTGGATCACACAGATATAAAAACAACACAGCAATATGCAAGAACCAGTAACCCAGAAGTTGAGAACGCTTTAAAAACTTTAACTAAACAATAAGGTCTGTAATAAGTCCGTAATATTTTGACTCCCAAATACTCCAAATTGCTCCAAATTACTCCAATTTAAAAAATAGAAAATAGAAATTTATCGCAGAACTCTAGGGATTGTGGGATTTATTTTTTATGGGAAAATAGGGGATATAAACTTTCAAGACCGGTACTTTCAACCACTCAGTCACCCCTCCGAATGACCTAACTTTGTATATATTTCAATACCTTACACTACTTTCTTTACAGTTTTCAACCTCTATATTTTACCCAAAATTCGCAAAGTCCGTAAATAAGTCCGTAACTTTTTGTAACGATTTTGTAATCACCCCTCTAAAATCACCCTAAAAAATAGAAAAAAGTTGGTACTGTTTATCATAGAGTGTACTCTATTTTAAAAGCAAAAAAAATGCAATCCAAAGACCTAAAAGTGGTGAAAGGCAAGTTTTCTTTATACTTTATAAAAAGAGAATACTTAATGGAAATTTTATCTAATGATACTATAAAACGTATAAAACAAAAACTAGTTCTTGGCTTTCATATTCTTGATAACGAAGGTCAAGGATCCGATATAGCTGGTCATATTTCAACCAGATCTCCCGGATCTGATTATTTTTGGACAAATCAATTTCCATTAGGATTTGATGAAGCGGATATAAATAAGCTTGAAAGCGTTTCTATTGGAACGAATGAATTTGATATTCATGGCAGTGTAAGCCCTGCACTAGGGTTACATTGTGAAATTTATAAAACCTACGAAAATATAAATTCAATCGTTCATACTCATCCTATTTATGCTGCTGCATTAGGTATTATCGGAAAAAATCTTGAACCAATAGATCAACAAGCATCACCATTTTTTGAAAGTATTATATTATTTGATGAACATCACGGGGTATTTAATAATGGTGAGGGGGGTACTAAAGAAATTGTTTCTGCAATAAAAAATAATAAAGCTATTTTATTAAAAAATCACGGTATACTTGTATTTGGAGAATATATTGAAGAGGCTATAGTAGGTTCTATTATACTTGAAAAAGCTGCAAAAATACAGATTATTTCTATGGCAGCTGGTAATTTACAAAAAATTCCAGATGAATCAATAAGGCAAGCTAAGAAATTTTTAAACCAAGAAGAAATATTTAAATGGAAATTCAATTATTTTGCAAGACGTGCTATACGAGCCAACCAAAACATAAAAAAAATGCTATAAATAAATGAACTATCATGCTCATATATACTGGAATAACTTAAAAGAAAAAATAGAAGCATTAGCGACAAGAACTTATTTGGAGAATCTGGGTTGTATACTTGGAAGAATATGGGATATTCCTAAAGGTCCTCATCCATTACCAATGTTTCAAGTAAAGTATACTAGTAAGAATCAAAAAAAAGTTGAACAGTATTTGAATAATAAATCTTTAACAATCTTACTTCATGAAGATATAGGTAAAGACAACATTCGGGATCATACAATAGGTGCAAGATGGATAGGAAAACCTTTATCTTTAGATTTAGAAAAATTGAAGTGAAGGTAATTATAAAAAATTAATTTATAGATGTATATGTTCTAATTAATCTATATATTAAATATTACCATCTAAAACATATTTTAATATTTTAACAACTTGATACTGATCTTTTGCGACAGCAGCTGCAGATGCATCAACTTCTTTAAGAGCATGTTGATGATCACTATTATGAATAATAATTATCGACTTATTTAAGGCAGAAGCATACCCAGCATCAAAAGCTGCGTTCCATTGTTTATATTTATCTCCAAATTTAATAATAACAATGTCTGATTCTCTTATAGATTTTTTAGTCTTTATAGAATTAATTTTTGCACCTTTATTATCTTTCCAGAAGTTACTTTCCTCGGGGCCAAGAATCTCTACACCACAATTATCTGAAATTTCGTGATTAGTATTTGGAGAAGAAAAATTAATAGATAGTCCTTCTTTTTCACAAAGAAGGATTATTTCATTTCTCCAATCAGTATGAATTTCTCCTGATAAATATACATTTAACATTTATTTTTCCTTATCAATTATATATAATATAATAACATTACTAACTTATCGAATCAATTATCTGAGATTAGAATTTTAGGTATATAAATATTCTATATTTCACAAATAAAAGGTTGATTATGAATAAAAAAATTATAGTAACAGGCGCAAACAGAGGGATAGGTCTTGCTATAACAAAAAAATATTTAAATAGAGGTGATGAAGTTTATGCATTTTGTAGAAACCCAAATAGATCACAAGAACTAAATAAACTTTTTCAGAAAAATAAAAAAATTATAATTAATGAATTAGATGTTTGTTCTGAAGAAAGTTTTAAGAATGCTTCTAGTACGATTAATGGATATATAGATATTATTATTTGTAACGCTGGAATTGGTGCAAGTTACGGTGGGTTTATTGATGAGAAAAATACTCAGGAAAAATTTCTTGAAGTGTTAAACACAAATGTAGTTGGGCCATTTTTAACTATCAAATATTTTTTAAAAAAATTTAATAAAAAAAATGATAAAAAAATTGCAATTATATCTTCTTTGATGGGTAGTCAGCATCATGATTCTTCGAATGCTTATTTTTATAGATCATCAAAAGCTGCAGTAAATAATTTAATGGTAACTTTTTCAAATGAATTAATTGAACAGAATATATCTATTTGTTCTTATCACCCTGGTTGGGTTAGAACAGAAATGGGTGGACCAAATGCGGATATATCCCCAGAAGAGAGCGCTGAAAATCTAGTTAATAGATTTGATGAGCAATCTATGAATTCAACTGGTAATTTTTATAATTTTGATGGTAAAAAACTTTTAATCTAAATAGGTTAACGGTTATAGAAAAAATATTTTTTACTCTTTAATTTTATTTTGACGGCATTATGCAGAACTTTATAATTTGACGTTTGTTATAATTTCCTACAACCCAAGAAAAAAAATCTCCAATTTTAAAATAAATACCATATTTAAATCTCAAAAGAGAATATGCAAGTTTTATTTTATCTTTATCTTCGATTAATTCAGCTTTTGCACTAATCCAATTCCCTTTGACTTTACCACTAAAATTACATGGAGTAATCTTTACATCAGGAAAATTTCTTATTCTTTTAACCTTTCCAGATTTTTTAAGAGTATAAATGTAGTAAATATTTGACTCTTTTTCCTGGGCAAACCAAACAGGAGTATTTACATATGTGCCATTTCTTTTACGAGTGGATAGATTAATATATTTTTCTTTTTTAGAAATCATTTTAAATACCTAAAATTTTATTACAGATATAAAGAATATCTAAATAAAAAAAAAATCATTTGATTTTCGATTCTTCTAAGACTTTTCTAGCGATTTTGAAACAGGAAACGGCTGCTGGTACCCCACAATATATTCCAATTACATGAATAATAGATCTTATTTCTTCCATTTTTACACCATTAGCTATTGCTCCTTTACAATGTAATTCCCATTCATCCATTTTTCCTAAAGCTCCAAGCATACTAAGGTTTAGCATAGATCGAGTTTTTAGATCTAAAGTTTTATCAGCCCAGCCAAAACCCCAACACCATTCTGTGATTGCATGCTGAAAAGGTAATGTAAACTCATCTGCTTCTGCTAAATTTTTAGTAACATATTCATCTCCTAGTGTAGCCTTTCGTATTTTAAGGCCTCTTTCAAAAAGATCTTTATCCATAATTACTCCTTATCATTCTTGTTTATTTCAATCAAAATAATTTTTGTGTTAAGTTAAAAATAATAGTAGACATGAATTTAGTCAAATAATTGAAATATTTCGATAAATTAAACATATATTTTTTCTATTCAAGAATATATTAATGAAGTAGGGGGTAACTTACTACCGAACTATGGAAAAATATAATAAATTAATTTTTAAATTTTTTATTTATTAAAAATGATATATTTTTAATTATATTTTATTTATATGATATTTATCAATGTAAAAAAAATTATTTGTTTAAAGAAAAACTTGATTAAAATTAAAGATCATAATTATTATTAGCAATATTTATAATAATTTATTCATTATAAGTAAGATTATATAATATATTAAGGAATTGCATTTTGAAGATACTTTTCAAACTTTCTTCACCAAATTTATTAAATATTTGGATCTATATTGTAATAATATCAGTTATTGCAAGATTAATCATATGGACACTAGCAATTATTTATCCTATTCCAAATGAGACAGGGTTATTAATTTCTCCTATTTTACCTAATTCCGGAATAGATTTAAATTTTTATTTAGATGAAACAATAAAATATAAAACTTATTTTTTTAATATATACAATGATTTATTCTCTTCTTCATTTAATCACATTGTATATACATCAGCTTTTTCTGATTTACCAATATCACCTGGACCTATATTTCCTCTTATTTTAATTATTACAGATTTCATAAATAATCCTTGGATTTGCAGTTTTTTATATTTAATAATGAGTTCTTATTTAATTTATATATCTATAAAATGGCTTAATAAAAAAAATGTACATTGGTTTTGGCTTTTATCATTTGGGGGATTACCAGTTCCTTTTTGGTATATGCTTAATATTAGTCCAGATTTAATATTCTCTTTAATTGTAACGTTATATATGTTTGTTATAACTGAAGAAAAAAATACAATAAATAAAAAATTATATTTTCTTTTGATCTTAACTTTTTTATCAATCCTTCTTAAACCTAATGGGATTTCTCTTTTTGTTTTTTCAACATATTATATTTTATTTAATAATTATTTTGGTAGAAAAGTATTTTTACTGACTATTTTTATATTTATTGTATTGTCTATTGTTTTTATATATTTTTATGGAAATTATTTAATTACATATTTATTATCGAATGAATATAGAACTTATTTTGGCTATTATCAAAAAGATTATTTTATTGGTATATATGAATTTCTTCCAAAAATTTTAAATCAATTCTTTTCAATAATAAGTTTAGTAATTATAAAATTTATATATTTTTCAGGAATCAGACCGACCTTTGGTGATACTTTAACTATTTTTATATTGATTAGATCATCTGCAGGCTTAATTATTTTGCCTGGAATTATTTGGCTTTTTATCAAAGCTAATAATAATATAAGAATATTTACAATTATTTATTTATTACCAATAATGCTGGGTTTAGCACAAGAAAGATATTCCTTACCAATATATCCTTTATTATTTTATTATGGTGTATTATTTTATAGTAATTCTTTTAAATCAATTTATAATATTACTAAATTTAATTAATTTTTATATATTCAATGAATAAAAATAATGTTGTTATAATGGTACCTTCTTATAACGAAGGGGATATTATTAATTTAATTTGTGATAATATAAACAAATTAAATCCATTATATTCTATTCTAGTTTTTGATGACGGTTCAAACAATGTATTTAAGCCAAACAAAATATTTAAAAATTTGTTTATTTTTAATACTAAAGTTAATTATGGGTTAGGATTAACAACAAATATAGCAATTAACTTTATGCTAAAAAATAAATTTGATTTTTTAGTTCGCATTGATGGTGATAATCAGCATCCAATTGATAATATACCTAAACTGATAGATAAACTAATGAATGGATCAGATTTTTGTATAGGAACTAGAGTTAATGCAGATACTGGTTTTACCATAAGGCAAAAGTTAAATAAATATATTAAAAGATATTTTAATTTTATGGCTAAATTTTTAATTTCAAAAAAGATACCAAACGATCTTAGTACTGGTTTTATGGCATTTAATCAAAAATCTGCTATGTATCTATCATCTCAAGTACTAGATAGATATCCAGAACCAGAGATTATAATGCTGCTTACAATAAAAAAATTTAATGTGAATGAAATATTAATTAAACAGCTTCCAAGAAAACATGGTGTTTCAAGCATTAGGTATTTTAGGGGGATTCTATTGCTTTATAAATTTAATGTATTTTTAGTAACTAATTTCTTAAGTAAGGTAATAAATTCATGCAAACTTTAGTTGTAATATTTTTATCTATAGGTTTCTTTTTCTTATTATGGAAAAAACTTATTCATATAGATATTTCATTTTTTTTATTTTTAGCATTAATTTTTCTTGGATTTTTAAGTTTAAATAATACTTTTGTAACTTTTATTGCTAATATCTTTTCAATAAAATATGAACCAATTGCTATAATTTTTCTTACAATATTTATTTTATTATGTATTAATATAACACTTTTAGTTTTTATTACTAAAATAAATTTAAAGCATGCAGCTTTAGTAAAAAAAGTAGCAGAAATAGATTTAGAGAGTCAAAAAAAATCTCTAAATATTAAAAATAGCAATGGTGATTAATTCAGGTTTTTGTAAATAGTATTTACAATAAATTTAAAAAAAATTATTTCCACCAACCTGTAAATTGAGATTTTGAAATAATTATTTTTTTATACTTCTTTTCAAACCTTTCTATTGTTAACGAACCTAATTTCTTATTAATAGGCTCACTTAATGCAAAACCTGCAATTCTATACACATGTTTACCATTAGGAGGACACATCCCTTGGTAAGATCTTGATCCTGAACTATTTCTACCAATTTTACCAAATTTGTATTTACCACTTTTGATTGGTTTTAAATTATTTTGTTCTATTGGAATATCTGATAAAACAAAATGTACCCAGGTTTTACCCGCAACACTTTTTGCATCAGGATCATCAATTATTATAGCTAATACAGTTGTTCCCTCAGGCAGATTTCTAAACATTACAGGAATGGAAATATCTTTACCACCTTGTCTTCCACAAACATGAATCTTGGGAATCTTTTTGCCGTTTTCAAATGATGGAGACATAATTTCAAAAGCCTGAACATTTGAAAATATAAAAAATAATGAAAAATTTATTGATATAATTAATAAAAGTTTTTTCATATAAAGTCCCCTAAAGTTATTTTTATAAAAATTCGTTAATATTTATATTATGACATAAATCCATGATAAATTTAATATAATTATAATTTTTATATATATAACATATACTTATATTAAATAGTTATTAGACTAATTTAAAAAAATATTAGTATAAAGTAATTACTTTCCAAGAAAAAATTATTTAGGTGATCTAACCATTAATTTTTTACGTAAATATAGGTAATTAGGAGAATAATATGTTTAAAAACTTATACAATTTAATTTTTGATGCTGATAAAAATCCATTCTGGAAATTACCTTTGACTGTACGTTTCCAGGTTATGATAATCTTATCATTTATGTGGTCAGTTATTTTTTCTGTTGGAATAGGTACTTGGTCATACTTTGGTTATTCAGTACTTATTCACATCCCTATAGTTCTTGGGGTAGTTTTTACCTCTTGGATATTCAAAGATAGTCAAACAATATCTCCCAGGGATTTAATTAAAAGAAAAGACAGCACACCTATGTATGATGATGTGTGGGGTGGATAATTAATTAATTTATAACTAATCCAAAACCTATTTATCTTCGTATAAAAGATGTTGTTGGCTCACTCTAAGGTATCCCAAAACAATTCCTCCCACTTAGAGTGAGCCACATTAGTACTAAATATTTAATAACTGATTGATTTTTTTATGTTTTTTTATTCTTTACAAGATAATTCAAAAGTTCCAGTTTACAAATGTACGGACAATAATTATGTTCCCTACATGAATAATAATGTTTTAAATAATAACGTTTTGAATAATAATGTTTCTCAGATTAACTATTCATTTTTAATAGATGAAATAGCAAACAATCAAAATAAGCAGGCTTTTATTAAATTATTTAACCATTTTGCACCTAGAATTAAAAGTTTTGTTCTAAAAACAGGCTTATCTTTGAATGAAGCAGAAGATCTAACCCAGGAAACCATGATAACTGTTTGGAATAAAGCTAAATTATTTAAGAGTGATAAATCCGCCGCTTCTACTTGGATATTTGCTATAGCTAGGAATAAAAGAATCGACCATCTCAGACGTCAAAAACATCCTTTACCACACCAGGATGACTTATTATTAGCCTCGGAAATAGACCTGAAGACTCATGAGTTAGAATTAGAAAAAGAGCAAACTTTCAATAATATTAAACTCGAAATTACAAAACTCCCTAAAGAACAATCAGATGTATTAAAAAAATCTTTCTTTGAAGGGATGTCACATATTGAAATATCAAAAGATTTAGATATTCCATTAGGAACTGTTAAATCACGTATCCGACTTGCTTTAACAAGTATTAGGAAAAAAATGAAGGGCTTAAATTGATGTATCCAAAACACCATCCAAGTTATGAATTATTATTAGATTATGCAGCAGGTAATCTACCAATAGCTCCATCTGTAATAATTGCCACGCATTGTTCTATTTGTCATGAATGTAGAGATACTCTCGATACAATCAATATAACTGGAGCTGCTCTGATGGACGATTTAAATGCCGATAGTCTTGATACTGATTCTTTAGAAAATGTTTTAACAAAAATAAATAATCAACCTAAAGATACTGAGATTAAATACGATTATAACTCTAACAGTTTGACATTTGATGTTCCAAAGACACTTAATAACTATTTACCAAAATCATTAAAATGGAAAAACCTTAGTTCTGGTGTAAAAACTGCTGAACTCATTGCAGATGATGGTTTCAATTTAGATATTTATAGGATCAAAAGCGGTTATAAAATCCCTAAACATACTCATACTGGATTCGAGTATACAATGGTATTAGACGGTGGTTTTACTGATAATCAAATTTATTTCGGACCAGGTGATTTTAGTTTTCTAGATGATACTTCCAATCATTCACCAAAGGCCGATTTAGATAGAGACTGCTACTGTTTAGTCTCAATTGATTCTCAAATTAAACTAACTGGTCCGATTGGAAGATTTATAAACTTAATTAATAATTAATTTTATTTTTTTTATGTGATCCATTTTTTCTTTATCTTCGTATAAAGTTAAAACAATCATAAAGGAAAAATTTCAATGAAATATATAATTTCTGTACTATTGGTAGTATTTTTTACTAGCTCAGCTAACTCCATGTATACAACAGGTTATTCGCCTAAAGCTCTTGGTATATCTTACAATGAATATAATAATAGTGTTTACATGCAAGCATCTTATTCAAAATTTAACAAAGACGTATTAATCGACGAATCATTGATTGATCAGTTAATTGCAAGTTTTCCAACAAATAAAAAGAAATACAATTTTGATGAGTCTATAATTGATCAATTAATTGCAAGTTTCCCTGATACACTGGACTCTTACACTTCAAAAACACCTTTTAAGGAAGTTAGTCTTTACGAGTTATTATTAGACACATATAGAAGTTAAAGTAATATTATGATAAATGACCAGGTATAGCGTTATCTGGTCTTTTATTTTTTAACATTATCTATTCCCAGTAAAATATCATATTTGAAAAATCACCTGGTATCATCATAGTTCAAACTATTTAAATACCGTATTATAATAAGCTTTATATTCCATATTTAATATAATAATTTATTATAGATAAATTTTCATTTTATATATATTATGCAAATCTTAATTAGATTCTAATATTTAAATTAAATGAAAAATATATTATCAATAATTGATACATTTACATCTACAGAATTTTCTGGTAATCCTGCTGCTGTGTATCATATGAAAGAAGATAAGACACAATTTTGGATGCAAAAATTTGCTGCTGAAATGAACTTATCTGAAACAGCATTTTTAAAAAAAAAAAACAGATAATTATTGGTTTTTGAAATGGTTTACTCCAGTTGCTGAAGTAGAACTGTGTGGTCACGCTACTCTAGCAAGTGCTCATTATTTATGGAGTCAAGAACTAGTTTCTATAAATGATGTAATAAAGTTTGAAACCAAATCTGGTATTTTAGAATGTAAAACAGATAATAAATACATATATATGTATTTTCCGTTGATAGAGACAAAAAATATATATCATTTAAATAATTTAGATAAATACTTAGGAAATAAACCTGAATATATTAAAAAGTCTAAATGGGACTTAATCGCTATATTTAATAATCATAATGATATAATTAATTTGGATCCAAAATTTAATGAACTTAAACAGTTTTCATCGAGAGGGGTAATTGTTACTTCACCTGGTAATGAAAAATATAACTTTTTTGCAAGGTTTTTTGCTCCTAACCTTAGAGTCAATGAAGATTATGTTACCGGATCGATATACTGTTCACTTGCTCCATATTGGAGTGAGAGATTAGGCTTAAAAAATATGATTGCTTATCAGGCATCAGAAAGACCAGGTATTATTGATTTAAAAGTATATAAAGATAAAGTTAGAATTGGAGGTAAGGCAAAAACTATTACAATTGGTAAATCAATATAAATATTATGGGTCATAACCTAATAGTAATACATTAAAAAATTTATCTTTATCATTCCAACTATTTATTTTCTTATAACCACTACTTTTTGCTAAATTTAAAAAACTTTTTTCAGAATATTTATATGAATTTTCTGTATGAATTATTTCATTTTCCTTAATATATATTTCTTTATCTCCGATTTTAACAATTTGATCTTTCAAACTAATAATATGCATTTCAATTCTATTATAATTATCATTATAAATAGCAATATGTTTATAATAGTTTAAATCAAAGTTTGCTTTTAACTCTCTGTTTATTCTTATTAAAATATTTAAATTAAATTTAGCAGTTATGCCTTCTTTATCATTGTAAGCATTTAATAATATATTTTTCTCTTTTATCATATCAATACCAATAATTAATTTAGAATTTATACCTAAAAATTCACCAAAATTTTTTAATAATTTTTTTGCTGATGAAGGATCAAAGTTACCAATTGTAGAACCTGGAAAAAAACCAATTTTATTATTATAGTTATCAAAATTATTTTTTTGATAATCTATTTTTTTATTAAAGTCAGCATATAGTGGTTCAATTTTAATATTTGAGTAATCACTTCTTAATAACTCTGAATGATAGTTTAAGAATTCAAATGATATATCTATTGGTATATAATTTTCTACTGACAAATTATCTAATAGAATTTTAATTTTTTGTAATGAACCCGCACCGAACTCAAATATACTAAGATTGTTTTGTAAATATTTATTAATAATATTTATATTTTTTTCAAGTATAGAGACCTCTGTTCTTGTAAGGTAATACTCTGTAAGTAAACAAATTTTATCAAAAAGTTGAGAGCCTAATTTATCGTAAAAATATTTACTTGGAAGTGTTTTGTTTTTTTTACCTAAACCCATACATACATCAGAATATAGTTGACTATTATAAATATTATTCATAAAACTACAAACCTACTATATGTTATTTGCTAACCTTAAACCGGAGAACATCCACCTCATATGGGGATAATAAAAATTTCTATATGATATTCTAGAATGATTACAAGGAGTAACAAATGAGCTCCCACGTAAAACTATCTGATTGATCATAAATTTACTATTATACTCTCCAAGATGTCCTGTATAAGGTTTATAATTAGGGTAGGGTTGAAAAAAGCTACTTGTCCATTGCCATAATGAACCAAATAAATCATTTATTTTATAACCTTGATTCATAATTGTTGAGTACTTTGCAGCATACTCCCATTCAAACTCTGATGGTAATCTTTTATTTGACCATCTAGCAAATGCATCAGCCTCGTAAAAATTAATGTGAGAAACAGGTTCGTCATCATCTATTTCTTTTGTGCCAGATAAAGATATGTGTGACCAAACATTATCTTTTTTCTTCCAATACATGGGACTATTAATATTATAATTTTTTATTAATGACCATCCATCCGATAACCACAATTCTGATCTATTGTAACCATTATCAGAAATAAAGTTTTTCCAATCTTTGTTTGTAACTAATTTTGAAGATATTTCAAATGGTTTAATCAAAACTTCATGTTTAGGTGTTTCACAATCAAAACCAAACTTTTTACTATCGAGACCTATATCTATTACTCCACCTTTTTGATAGATCCATTTTTGCTTGGAAGTATCTTTCTCTAATTTAATTTTTTTATCAAATATAGGTACAATAATATTTTTTGAGTAAAGATTTAGTATATCTGATTGTATTAATTCAGCATGTTGTTCTTCATGAGCAATACCTAATTCTATAAGTTCAAAAAAAACATTCATATATTTATCGGAAATTGCTTCGAATAACTGAATTATATGCGTATCAACATATTTACGATATTTAGTTACCTCATCTACTGTAGGTCGTAATATATATCCTCGGTTATTTCTTTTATGAATTTTTCCTATTGTTTCATAGTATGAGTTAAATAAATAAGCATAGTCTTTATCAAATACATTATAATTTTTACTATATTTTTTTAGAATAATTTCTTCAAAAAACCATGTTGTATGAGCTCTATGCCACTTCAATGGGCTGCAATCTTCCATTGATTGAGGAATTTGATCTTCAGGGTTAACTTTAGATGCTAAGGATTCAGTATAGTTTCTTATATTAATAAAATTATTTAATAAAGAATCATTTAATTTATTTAAATTAAATTTTTTTTTGTTATCTACAGTCATATCTATTCATAGTTCTATCATTATTTTTTCAAAATAAATTATATAATATATTAATAAGGTTATTTAAAAATAATTATGTATAAATATTTTTTAATTTTGATTTTATTTTTTTATATATATATTTAGGAGTTGAGTTGCTAATTAAATTTGTAGCTGGAATATAATGGGTGCAGGTTTTACAGCTATTTGGTATAAGTTTTTTTTCTGACCAATCGTTCCTGATTTTCTCTAACTTACTATTTTTCCATGCACTAGATAAATCCTTATGGTTCAATATATTGTCTGTCCACAGATCTGGTTCAACTCTACAAGCACACCCTTGAATAGTTCCATCCATAAGAACTACTAATTTTCTAAATAACGCATAACAAGGTATTTCTTTAGAAGTTTCATTAATTAAAAGTTTATGACCTTTTGGTAGATTGTTTTCTGATATTAGGCCATTATAGTCATCCCATTCATCATCAAGAATACTAATTTTATTTTTACCAATTAGTTTAACTAATTTTTTATATAATGACGAGTTTAAGAAAGGGTCATAAGGTTTATCTTGACGTAACATCAAATGAATTGAAACTGGATTACCTAATTTTACGTTTGTTTCAAGAATATCTAGTATATTATTTAATACTTTATCATATTTATCTACACCATATAGTCTTTTATATTGTTCTGAAGAGCCCAATGAAGTAGATATAGCTAAATTAGTTAATCCAGATTTTAAAATATTTTCAGATCCAAACCTATCAAATAAAATTGCATTACTAAAGCAACTAACTCCAGATATATTTGGATATAACCTTGCTTCTTTAATTAAATCTAACCATTTAGGATCAGATGAAATTTCTCCAAGAATTGGAGAAAGAAAAAAATTTCCACCGCCAGCATCATTATATAATTGAAGAGTGTGTGAAAATACATTTCTATTGAGCTTAGTTTTTTTTCTAGGATCTGCTGTAATATCATTAACTTGTTTATCATAACCACAAAAACTACATTTTGCATTACAAACATTATTTATTTCTGCACCAACGTTTATTGGTAATGGTTTAGAAAATATATCAGATATAGTAACAGGGTGATTCGGGTTTTTATAAAGAAGTCTTACTATTGATTTCCATAATTTTTGTGGTAGGTAATCTTTTTTTGAAAGCATGAATTTTGGTATAAATTGAAGATGTGAAGATCGATAATTAATTTCTTCATTAGATAAATCTTCCATTTTAACCCTTAACACTTTCATAAATAAATATTTATTATTACAATAGATTGATATTAAATTAAAGAATTATTTCAAACATGTAAAGTTAATAAAATTAAGTAAGTATCATATCAAACCATATTAGGCTTTAGAATAACTGACCCTATATTTTTTCTATTTTCTAATATTTCATGGGCAATATATGCTTCCTTTAAGTCAATTAATTTATCTATCCTAGGTGTTATGAAATTTCTGGATAATGCATCAAGGTATTTTCTGCTATTTTCTAAAAAAATACTTCTATTACCAACAACCGAACCTACTGTAGCCCGAGTTATATAAGATTCTGCCGGAATTTGCTCAAAACTAAATACTGGTAATGGTCCAGAAGCCAGTCCAAAACTTATACATTTTCCATATGGCTTAACAGATTTCAATGATTCAAACCAAGTAAATTCCCCAACACCATCAACAACTGCATCACATAGTTGTCCTTTAGTTAATTCTATTATTTTTTTAGAAGTAGATTCTCGGTTGTAATTAATTACATAATCACAACCATATTGCTTTACTAGGTCTATTTTTTTATCATTACCAACTGTACCTATTACAGTAGCACCTAATCTCTTTGCCCATTGACATGCAATTAATCCGACACCACCACCTATTGCGTGCCATAAAATAACATCACCTTTTTTGATATTAATTACATCAAAAAATATATGACTAACCGTTAGACCTTTCATAAAAGATGCTGCAATTATATTATCATCAATTGAATTATCTAATTTTATACACGAATTCTTATCAATATTTCTGTGAGTTGCGTAAGCACCTATATTTAGTGGGTATGCTATTTTATCTCCAATAACAAAATCATTTATTGAAGGATGAGTTTCTTCAACTATACCAACACCTTCTACACCAATTATACCAGGTAATAAGATATTTTGAAAATGAGTTCCTAATCTATGATAAATATCTAAAAAATTAACACCAATAGCAGTCTGTTTAATTCTTAATTCGTTTTTATTTAAAGGTTTTAAATCTAAGTCACAAATTTTTAAATTATCAACTGAACCAAATTCTTTAATTATTATTGCTTTAGGCATTAATTATCTCTTTTCTATATTGTTTAGTAAAAATGAAGCTTAATTATTTACTTATATTAAAAAATTGTTTAATTTAAATTTACGTTAAAAATTAAATACAGGATAGATAAAATGAAAGTTTTAAGCAAATTTAAAATTACCAAAGGTTTTAATACTTGGTTAGATATGTATAAAGATATAGAACCAGATCTAAATAAATTAGGTATAAAAATTTTATGGGCGGGTACAAATTCAGACGAAACTATTGTTTATGATGTAACTGAAGTTGAAAACCCAGAAGAAGCAATGAAGGTTTTAACCACACGCGAAGATATTACAAAAAAAAGATCTGAAGCTGGTGTAATTCTTGAAAGCACAGAAATTATAGACTCAATAAGTAGTGACTATTGGGGTTAAATTAATATTAATTTAAATTAAATTATCTTTATATTCTTAACTAATATGTTAGTTGATTTTACTCTTTTATATTTCTTTATACCAATTTTTTTTATTATTTCAATTACGCCAGGTCTATGCATGACACTTGCATTAACGATGGGAATTACTGTTGGTGTAAAGAATACAATGAAAATGATGGTTGGAGAATTACTTGGTGTTTTGATAGTTGCCAGTTCAGCCGTAATAAGTGGTAGTACAATTATAAATTCATTTCCTATTGGTTTTATAGTTTTTAAATATGTTGGGGGATTATATTTAATATATATAGGATATAATATGATTCGGTCTAAAGGTTCGCTTTCTCTGAATATTGATGGTTCTCACAAATTCCAAATAAGTTTCTTCAAATTAGCTACACAAGGTTTTTTAACTGCTATTGCTAATCCAAAAGGATGGGCTTTTTTTATCGCAATGGTTCCAGCTTTTATCAATTATAAAAACCCAATTATCCCTCAAATGACTTCTTTAATTATAATTATTGTAATTATTGAATTTATATCATTAATGATTTATGCAACTGGAGGGCAGGTTTTAGGAAAATTACTAAAAAAACAAAATAATATAAAATTAATAAACGGTATTGCAGGAATCATGATGATAGGAGTAGGAGGGTGGTTAGCACTAAGTTAAGAAAAAAAATTTATAAATCATTTAAATGGGTGAGGTGGTGCAATAAAAGTAGTTTGAATAAGCAAAAGGCCAAATATAAAGATTATTATTCCACCAAAGAGACTTACCCAATCGAAAATATTTTTAAAATTACTATTTTCACCTGGTAATAATGATAATAATTTAATAGCAGTTTTTCTTCCATATACTGAAATAGTAGCTAACAGACTTGTTGATAAACCTGTACCAAGAGACATAATTAATACCGATAATATTCCAGATATATATAATTTTAGTGAAAATGATAGTAGCAAAACAATTATTGCACCTGAACAAGGCCTTATACCTATTGCAAAGGCAATACTAAGGATCGATTTAAGTGATGAGTTATTTAATTCTACTTCCGATGGCCCATGAGAATGATGGTGATTATGATCTGTAATTTGTTGATTATTTGATCCTAAATTTAAAAAAATATATTTTATTTTATGAATTATTTTTTTAAGTTTAGTAAATATGATATATAGACCAACTAATGTAATTAAAATATAACTTACAATTTCTATATCAGTACTAAATTTTAAAGTTTCCCTGAATGAAAAATTAAGAATTATAGTAATAGTTATAACTAGTAAAATAGCAGTTAAACCTTGAAAAATTGATGAAGTCATGGAAAGAATTATTCCTCTTTTCAATTTACTTTCTTGAGTAAGTAAATAAGTAGAAATAATTATTTTACCATGACCGGGCCCAATTGCATGAAAAACTCCATATATAAAACTCAAAAACATTAGACTAATTGATGTAATCAAGCCATTAATTTGAATATTACGAATCGATTGAGATAACTCTAAGTGAAATCCTCTTTGTAAAGTTTGAATCTCAATAAGTAGGTAAGCCCATACAAAATTAAAATAATTGGAAATTAAATAATAAATCAGTACAAATAATGTACTCATGAAAAAAATAGCTAATGAGTAATATTTTATTTTTGACATGAAATATATATTAGTTCTGCAAAAAGCTTTCCTATTGATTTATCTGGAGTCACATCTATAGTTGGTGATTTCGAAAGTATAATTGCTTCTTCGGTTGGGTTTGGTTGAATAATATTCGCTGAACAATTATTTGGTTTATTTCCAATAAAATTTATTTTAGCGTCTTCTAAATGAAGCATTTCTATATAATATGTTGGATCAAAAATAGAGTAAGTTAAATTTTTGGTTTGAATATTAACAGGTTTTATTAAAGGAACGTCAAATTCAATCCAAATACGGGTATCTTCGATTCCAGCATTAAATTTATTTACTTTACCTATTCTCGATTTAATATTGTCAACTTTAATATTAGTAAAATAATCATATTCCTCTAAGTTAACTAATATTTTAGATATTTCTTCTTTAAGTCCTTTATTTATTCCTTTTTTATTTTTGACAATATCATCTATCAAAGAAGCTGAGAAAAATTCTCCAAATAACCATTTTTGGTTGATTGAAGTAACCAATCCTTTTTCATTTATCACAATCTTTGTGAATAGATCTATCCACATATGTGGGTGAGAATAAGAATTAGTTATTAAAAAAAAGTAGAAAATTAAAGATAATAAATAAAACTTAAATAAATTAAACATTTACCCCACATAAATTTTATAAAAAACAATTATTTACACTATAATATTTAAATTATAAATACAATTTTAGAAAAAAACTTGTAAAATGTATTATTTATAACTTTTTATTCTTTACTATCATAAACTAATTTAGGTAAAGGAGGAGGGGGGGCATTAACATCCAAACCGTGTACATCAAGAGCAAATTCAGCAAAATCACCTGGCATATTTGACATAATTTTTGCAAACCCATTCTCAGGATCATCTCCTTCAAATGTTAAAATTACAAAATCTCCATTAGGTGATTCATGTAAAAATGTTCTTTCATGAACACCGGCCGCTTCTCTTGAAGCATTAAAATTTTTTCTTGATTCAGTGCCATGTGCAAGTAGACTATCCATCATTTCTTGCCATTTTTGTTTTTTGCCAGGAAGAATTGGCATACATATTGTTAATAGAGACATATTATTTTCCTTTATATATAAATTTCTATATTATTTTAATATACTCGACCGAATAAAACCAATATTTGAACTTTAATAATTTTTTATTGGAATTTCCATTGAATTAAATTAGATAATGTCTAAAAAGTTTAATTGCTCTAATTATATCAGGTGTATTAATTATACAATATATGCTATTAAACTTTTCTATGAGCTATTATGCTTTTGCCTAATCGGTTGGTTAGGACCTCCGTGAAATGCCTACTCTAAAAAAGAAGACATCCACAAAGTTTTGAAAATCAACCCTCATTAACGCTAAAAAGTGTCAAACGGAGTGTTTGATGATTCGTACCAAACCGACTGAAGAATGTATAGATTTAGGAGATTAGATTATGAACCCCCAATATAAGGAAAACCCAATGAAACACACAAATAATGATAGTACGGATACCACATATAGTCGTATAACGTATATTATGTCAAATATTATATTGATATAGATTTTATGTTTTTAATTCAGTAAATTATACAATTTTAATTACTCTATACATGAGGTATTTTATTGAATAAATTAAAAAAGTTATTTGTTGTAATCTTTGCTATATCATCTAAAGATATATTACAGACTTCACTTAATTTTTTAGCTGTTTCTACAACATATGCAGGTTCATTAACCTTACCTCTATATGGAACCGGAGCTAAATATGGTGCATCAGTCTCAATTAGCAGTCTATCCAGAGGTATTTTCTTTGCTGTTTCACGGATTAATTCAGCATTTTTAAAAGTTAAGATACCTGAAAATGATATGTAAAAACCTAATTCAATACATTTTGATGCAAACTCATATGTAGAAGAAAAGCAATGAATAACTCCGGTTAATTTAGGATTAATTTTTTTTTGATGAGTCAAAATACTGAGTATATCTTTTTCACCTAGCCTATTATGAATAATTAGAGGAAGGTTGGTTTCCTTAGATATATCACAATGCATTTTAAATGATGCAATTTGCTTATCTTTCGGTGAATAATTATAATGATAATCTAATCCTGTTTCACCTATACCAACCACTTTAGGATTAGTATAATATTCAATAATATCTTCAAATTTAATATCATCGGATTCAACTGAATGTGGATGTACACCTATTGTACACCAAATATTATTATATTTGTTTGCAATATCAATTACAGATTGAAAATTGTCTTTTTTTGTAGCAATACATAAAATAGAACTTACCCCTGATTTTTTTGCTCTAATTAGAACATTTTCAAGATCTTCAGAAAGTTCGTTAAAATTTAAATGACAATGGCTATCGATATACATACAGCACCTTATTTATTATTTATATATTCACATAATTATAATTAATCAGTAAATCTGGGGAAAATTCCAGTTGGCTTAGGAAGTTGAGTACCAGGTTTTAAACTTAAAAAATTATTTAACTCATTGAAACTTCTATTGTTATTTTCAACCGCTAACTGATCAAGAATTAATGAACAGCTACTAGGCATAAATGGTTGTAGCATAATTGTTAAATACTTTATACTACATGCAAGCAAATATAAAATTGTTTCCATTCTTTTATTATTATTATTTTTTAATTTCCATGGTGCTTGTTCATCGATATATTGATTTGCAGATGAAATACAAGACCATATTTCGATTAAGACATTATGAAATTCTAAATTATCAAAAATTAATTTATCACATGATTTGTTAAGTGATTTAAACTTATTAATGTATTTTTGATCTAATTCGTTTAGTTCAAAATATTCAGGAATTTGTGATGAACAGTTTTTATTTATAAATGACAGTACTCTTTGAGATAAATTACCATAATCATTAGCTAAATCATTATTTATTCTTTGAGTTATTTGAGTATGAGAAAAATTACCATCTTGTCCGAATGGCACTTCTCTAAGTAAAAAATATCTTAATTGATCTAAACCATATTTTTCAACTAAGTCTTTAGGTGATAAAACATTACCCAATGATTTAGACATCTTACTTCCATTAATATTAAGAAAACCATGACAGAATATAGTTTTAGGAGGTTCTAAACCTGCAGACATTAAAAATGCTGGCCAATATACTGCATGAAATCTAACTATATCTTTTCCTATAACGTGGAAATCTGCTGGCCAAAAACATTTAAATTTCTTATCTGATATATCAGGGTAATTAATTGCTGTAAGATAATTAGTTAATGCATCTAACCACACATACATTACATGTTTATTATCATTTGGGACTTTAATACCCCATTTTAATCTTTGCCTAGAAATTGATAAATCATTTAGCCCTTGTTTAACGAAGTTTATTACTTCATTTCTTCTAGATTTTGGTTTAATAAAATCTGGATTTTCTTTATAAAATTCCAATAATTTATTAGTCCATTTTGAAAGTTTAAAAAAATAACTTGGCTCTTCCAACCATTCTAATTTATCACCAGATGGACCTAATTTAGTTTTATTAGGACCATCAATTATTTCATCTTCATTTATAAAAGTCTCATCTACTATAGAATACCAGCCTTCATATTTATCTATATATATTTCATTATTTTCAACCAGTTTATTCCATAAGGCTTTTGATGCAATATGATGACTTTCTGAGCTAGTTCGGATAAAATAATCATTGGAAATATTTAAGTAATTTGTCATATCCTCAAAGTGATCTGAATTAATTTTAGTAAATTCTTGAGGACTTAAACCTTCTTTATTTGCAGATCTTTCATTTTTTTCTCCATGTTCATCAGTTCCAGTTAGAAAAAAAGTATTAACACCGGAAAGTCTTTTATATCTAGCAAGAACATCGCAAGCTATTGCTTCATAAGCATGCCCAAGGTGAGGTTTCCCATTAACATACGAAATTGCAGTTGTAACAAAAAAACTATTCATATTATCATTACTCATAAAAAAATTAGTAATCGTTAAAACATTTTGAAAATTCGCTAAATATCTCAATTATTATACTTTTATTATTAAGATTAAATATTTGACTTTTGTCAATCGTATCTTTTAATTTAGTCCAACAATTTATAATTTGAATAACATTATTTTCATTAATTTCTATATTATTAAATAATTCTATTTCTTCTTTAAAATAATTTATATTTGAGTTTTTAATGTTATATATATTTAATACCCCCCTATGTATAAATTCATTTACTAAATTTAAAAATAAATAAAATGTCTTATTATTTTTTTTGTTATTAATAATAATGTTTAATTTATTAATTTCATCAAGATCTAAAGAAGGCATTTTGCTAAATAAATTGATAATTTTCTTATATATTTCTAACCCATTTTGATCTATAATTTCTAAACAATACCCTGGGCTATTAGAAGATAAAATACTTAAAAAATCTATTTCATTTTTACTAATAGATGGTTTTATTTTATTTATTACTTTGATAAAATTTTCAAACTTAAGGGAATTTAAATTATATTTGACACATCTAGATTTAATAGTTTTTAGCAATGTACTTGGTTTATGTGATATTAATATAATTAAACTGTTTAATGGGGGCTCTTCTAATAATTTTAATAATGCATTAGAGGCATTTTTGTTTAAATTATCAGATGAATCAATTATTGCAATTCTCCATGAGTCATTTAATGATTTTTTTTCAAAAAAGGATTTTAAACTCCTTATATCATCAATGCTTATTTCTGTTTTTTTGTTGTCTTCATCATCGTGAAATACTTCTTGGATTACATAAAGATTATTATTTATACACATTGATACTTCTTTGAATATTTGAGAATCTTTTTGAATATTTAAATCATTTTGGTATATGTCTTCTTCACCAAACATAACCTGGTGATTAATTTCATTAATCTTAAAAGATTTATCTAAAATAAAACGGGAAATTTTATATGCAAGTGTTGACTTACCTATACCTTTTTGACCTGACAAAATAATGGCATGTGGTATTTTATTCTTTAACCATAAATCTACAAAATTTTTCTCTAATTTTTCATGTCCATATAGATTTTGATGATTATAAGGTTGTAATGTTTCCATATCATAATTTAAATTTTAACTAATTAATAAAAAATTTATTTAAAACTATTTTAAATATATCTTCAGAAATTTCATTTTTATTTAAATTTGCATTAATAATTTTATATTTTTTTTCGTCTGTATTTGCAATTTTTAAAAATGATTCTCTAATTTTATAATGAAAAGAAATATCCATTTGTTCATATCTATTTTCATTATTATTTCTCTTTTTAGCTCTTTTTAACCCTATTTCAGGCGATAAATCTAAAATAAAAGTTAAATCAGGAATGTATTCACCTACAGTTAATTTATTTAAATTTCTAATTACTTCTAGATCTAATCCATGTGCATAACCTTGGTAAACTAAAGTAGAATCAGTAAATCTATCACATAAAACCCACTTTCCTACATCTAAAGATGGTTTAATAAGTTTTTCAATATGCTCTTTACGAGAGGAAGAGTTTAAAAATAATTCAGATAAAGGTGTTAAATCATTTTTACCACCACTCACAAGTAATTCTCTTATTTTTTCACCAACATATGTTCCCCCAGGTTCTCGTGTTTTTAATACATCGATACCTTTGTTCTTTAGTTTAGCTAAAAGAACATCAATTTGAGTGCTCTTTCCACTACCCTCGCCCCCTTCAAAAGTTATAAATTTTCCCTTTTTCATAATGATAAATATTAATTTATTATACTTTCTCCAAACAATAGATATTCTAATTTTGTTTTTAATTTCCCTATAAAAGTCAGTTGTTCAATTGAAACATTTGAATATAACGGTTTCTCTATTACCTCTCCCTTATCTAAATAAATTTTTAATGTTGCTAGTTTTGTATCTTTTTTTATAGGAGCTTTTATGGGACCTTTATAATTTATTTTTAATTTGAGATTTCTATATTGTTTATTATTAAGTGTTAAAAGTAATTTTTTGTTTAAAACTAATGGAACAGTTTCTTTATTACCTAACCAGACAGGAATATCGAAAACAATATCATTTTTATCAAATAATTCATAATTTTTAAATTCTCTAAATGACCAATCAATTAATCTCTCTGCTTCATTAGAACGATCTTTAGAACTTTTTAAACCATTTACTACAATTATAACTCTTCTTCCATTTCTTAAAGCACTACCTACTAAACCATAACCTGATTCTTCTGTATGCCCAGTTTTCAAACCATCAGATCCTAAGTTTTTATATAATAGTGGATTTCTATTACCTTGTTTAATATCATTATATGTAAAGTTTTTTTCAGAGTAATATTTCATAAATTCTGGGAAATTTTTATACAAGCTTATAGCTAACAAACTTAAATCTTTAGCAGTTGTAACATGTTCAGGGTCTGGCCACCCAGTCGAATTTCTAAAGTTTGTATTATTCATTCCTAAAGTTCTTGCGAACCTATTCATTTCCATAGAAAATAACTCTTCACTTCCAAAAAGCCCTTCTGCAAGAACTATACTTGCATCATTCCCAGATTGGATTATCATTCCTCTTAGTAAATCCTCTACAGAAACTCTTTTGCCTATTTCTACAAACATTTTAGACCCACCTTTTTTCCAAGCTTTTTCACTTACTCTGAAAGTATCTTCTAAAGAAATTTTATTAGATGATAAATGGGAAAAAACAACATATGCAGTCATCAATTTACTCATTGATGCAGGAAACATCAATTCTTCTGAGTTCTTATTTAATAAAATTTTATTTGTTTGATAATCCAATACGATAGCATATTTTGCCAATGTTTCAATTTGGTTATTGGCATAAGAATATGATGAAATTACTAAATTTAATTTAATTAAAACTAAAAATAAAAATAATTTTTTATACATATATAAACACCTTGCTCTTAAACTAATCAATAATTATCTTAGCTTTAATAAACCCGTTTTGAATAACCTCTTCAAGTTTCATATCTGCTAATTCGATATTTTTTATAGGACCCATCCTAACTCTAAAAAACTCTTTTTCATTATGAATTATAGAAGTTATTTTTGTTTCACCAAATGGAGTTAATTTTGCTGATAATTTATTAGCATTATTATAAAGAATAAATGAACCAAATTGTATATATATATCCGCTGACTCTATTGGTTCTAATGCTATAATAGGAGTATTTTTATTATCTTTTAATGAATTAGATTTTTCATTAATTGGCTTTGATGTAACAACCTTTATAGGGGCAGCAATAACTTGATCTTTTTCCTCCTTTGTAGTGTTGGGCTTTTTAGAAATAAAACTCTCACTAGTGTCACCTATAACTTTTACTCTTACTTTGGCTAAACCTTGTTTTTGAAAACCAAGAAGTTGTGCCCCTCTCTTTGACATATCAATTATTCTATTATTAACAAAAGGACCTCTATCATTAACTCTTACAACAATAGATCTGCCGTTATCTAAGTTGATAACCTGAACATAAGTTGGCATTGGTAAGGTTTTATGGGCAGCAGTTAATGCATTCATATTATAAATTTCACCATTAGCTGTCCTCTTACCATGAAAGTCTTTGCCATACCAAGATGCAATACCTGTCTTATCATAATTTAAATCTAATTTTGGAACATACCTAACACCTTTAATTATATATGGTTTACCAATTTTATATACTCCTCCAGGCCCTAAATCTTTACCATCTACAATTGGTTTCTCTATTTCTTTTTGTGCTTTTTTAATTACATCTACAGCTAATTGTGTGGTTGAACATGATGATAATATAAACAAAATAAATAAAATTAAATAAATTGAAATAATTTTAAAAGAAAATATAATTTTATAATTTATTTCATAAATCATTTTGCGGCTATCTTATCCGATAAAATTCCCACACTAAGGGCAAAATAGTTAGATCTATTCCATTTAAGCAATGTATCAAAATTATCATAAACAAGAAAAACTTTGAAATTATTTTTATCGGGTTTAATTAACCTTCCCTTTAAATTTATATTAGGAAGATCGTTACCATTTTTCTTTCTAATACCTAATAACTGCCATTCTGATAATAATTTTTCTTTTTTATTATTAATTAAAGATAAATCAAAATTTTTAGGTAGAACAACTTCCCTACCCCAAGTTTTTGAATCATCCCAGCCTGATTTATTTAAATAATTACTTGCAGATGCAAAAATATCCTTTTTATTTGTCCAAATATCTGTTTTTCCATCATTATCAAAATCTAACGCAAAATTTAAAAAACTTGAAGGCATAAACTGGGGTTGTCCCATTGCTCCTGCCCAAGAACCATTCATTTTTTCATATGAAATATGACCTTCATCAATAATTTTCAAAGCATTTAATAATTCTTTTCTAAAATACTTTGCTCTTCTTCCTTCAAAAGCAAGCGTAGCTAAAGCATCTATGACTTTAAAACCTCCAGTAAGTCTTCCAAAGTCAGTCTCAATCCCCCAAAGTGCAACAATAAATCTTGGCTGAACACCTAATTTTTCAGAAACTTTGTTTAAAATAATTTTATTTTCTTCAAAAAGTTTTTTACCTTTATTTACTCTTTTATTAGATACAACTCTGTTCAAATAATCTTCAAAACTTAATTTAAATTCTGGTTGATTTCTATCAAGCTCAATAACTCTTTTAATAACTTGTATTTTAGGAATAATTGAATTAATTGTATTTGAACTTATACCAGATGATATTGCTTCAGCCTTAAATTCAACTAACCAACTATCCCATTTTTTTAGATCTATATATATTTCTTTACTATATGAATTACTTATATATATAAAAAATATAAAATTAAAAAATATAAATATATTTAAAAAATTTTTTTTATACATATTTAAAATTCCTATGGATTCGGTAAAAAACTATCAGTTCTATTAAGTATTTTATAAAAAATTAATCCAATCCATTCATATGTTACAATGTTTAATGATGTTAAACCAGATAAAAAATTTTTATTTATAGTAAAAAAATTACTTTTTTTATTTGTTATATAATCAACACTGAAAGGAATAACATTCCAACCTATTTTCCTAAAAGTACCTATTGCTCGAGGCATTGTTATAGCTGATGTAATTAATACCCATCTCTGATCAGTGTTAGGTCTAATTAATTCATATGAAAACTTTGCATTTTCGTAGGTATTTCTTGATTTACTTTCAAAGACTATTTGATTCATATCCATCCCTAATTCTTCAAAAAAATTTCTAGCAACATCAGATTCATTTATATTATTATATAATTTTCCAGCACCTGAAAAAACTAATTTAGATTCTGGGTATTTTTTTGACAGTATATAAAAATATAAAAGCCTTTCTGAAGAACTATTTAAAGATATTTGATTTCTAACTGATGAATTAAGTACTTTTTCTGATCCTCCTAAAACAATAATCCCGTATGGTTTTTGAAGTATTTTATTTTTAAATCGATTTTCTAAAGGTAAGGCTAAATAATTCCCAATAGGAAAAATGCTGGAAAGTGTTAATAAAATAATTCCTGTGTATAAAAATTTTAAACCAATTTTTTTATATTTAAATAAATAGATTATTGAACCTAAAATTATTATCAATATGATACTATTTACTGGTTGAAAAATAATCCAAAATATATTTTTTAAAACTATCATATCATAAAAAAATAATTATTTTTTTAATATAAGTATATTTCCAAAAATTAAGAATAATGATCCAATAATTGATAAATTTGTCCATTGATAATTTTCAAACAAAAATGACAGAAACAAAGCAACTAACGGAGCAGCAACCCAAGCATAAGCAGCTTTTCGGGAACCAATTTTTTTTATCAATGATAAGTAGGCCCAAAAGGCTATAGTTGTACAAAAAATTACTAAATAAAAAAGAGAGTATATAAATTCACCAGAAAACTCAAAACTAATTTTTTGGCCCCTGAAAATTGCTAATATTGCAGAAATTATGCATCCATAAATCATACCCCATGCACTGGTTTGAATGATTTCACCACCATTTTTTTGATACCACTCTGATAGAGTATTACCAAAAGAAGCAATTATTGCTGCAAAAAAAGATAGAAAAAAACCAAAAAATACTAAAGTACTATTTTGGATATTTGATATTTCAGGTAAAAAAATAAAAATTATTCCTAATATACCAAAAAAGGAACCAATAATTACAGGAATTTCAAATTTATTTTTTAGAAATATTTTGGATAAAATTACATTCATAATTAATATAGATGAAAAACCCACAGCCGTTAATCCGCTTTTAATAATACTAATTGAATAATATACAGCTATAAAATGCAAAGAAAATAATAGAATGCCTAATAAAATATATACGGTATGATCTTTTAATGAAAAAGAAATTTTCTTTTTGAATAATATAGAAATTAGAAAGAATATAAGACTTGTAAAGAAAAATCTATAAAAAACAGACCACTCAATTGATACAACATTAATTTGATATGTTGTAAAAAAAAATGCTGAACCCCAAGCAGTAATAGTAATAAAATATAAAAATATAATACTAATTGACATAAAAAAACCAATATACAAGACTAATTATTATTATCATCACCTAATGGAAGTTTAAAAAGATTATCTTCAAGATCATTTAAGTATTTTATTACTTCATTACTTTCAATAACGTCTGCATATTTTGCATTTAAATCACAAAGATTAATAGCATGAGAAGACTCAGACCTATCAAAACAACAATCTTCAACAATACATATTTTATAATTTGCCGAAAAACCATCTATTGCTGTAGCTCTTACGCAACCAGATGTTGTGGTTCCGAATATCAATAAAGTATCTGCGCCAAATAAATTAAGAAAAGATTGTAAATTAGTACCATAAAATCCACTAGGTTTAAGTTTTTTTATAATTATATCCTTAGATTGAGGTTTAATATCTTCTAAAATATCATTTGGGTCAAATTTATGATTTTTATTTATTTTTTCTCCTGAAGTTCTTTTGTTCTTCCATGCCCATGAACCCCTATCCCATTTATCATTTCTTACTTCGCCAGTTGTATAAATTATAGGAATTTTTTTTTCTCTACATTTTGTAATCAAATTTATTATTTTTGGAATACAGTTCCAACCAACCTCTCCACATGAGTTCGGCCATTCTTCTATTGATTCAAGAATAGGTCTGGGTTTATCACCTAAAAAGTTATAATTTATATCAATTACTAATAGTACAGGCCTTTTTCCAAAACCAGCTTTAACCCCATAACCTGATTTTTCAAAAACTTCTTTATCTTGTTTTGTTAGAAAATTATCCCAAACTCTTTTCATATTATACAACTTTCTAATTTTTTGTTGTTTGATAAATTAATTTTATATATGTTTTTAAAATGAAAAAATATATTAACAAAAAAAATATTGAGAATTTTGAAAACTCTGGCTTTTTCGTTTTTGACAAATATTTTGACGAAGATATATGTCATAAACTTATAAATCAAGCTAATTATTTAGTTAGTTCTATAAACGTAAAAACAAGATCCTTATTTTTAGCTCATGAAGGATCCGTTAATCAAGATGATTATTTTATGGAGTCATCTGAAAAAATTCATGTTTTTTTTGAAGAAGATGCTTTTGATTTAAATGGTGATTTAAAACAGGATATATTACTTTCTGTTAATAAAATAGGTCATGCACTTCATGAATTAGATCCAATATTTAGAGAATTTTCAACAGGACATAATTTACATAATATTGCACATAAATTTGGAAAAATTGAAAAACCGATAGCAGTACAAAGTATGTATATTTTTAAACAACCTAAAATTGGAGGTGAAGTGACTTACCATCAGGACTCAACTTATATATACACAAAACCATCAAGTGTCATGGGCTTCTGGTGGGCTTTGGAGGATGCAACAATAGATAACGGCTGTTTATGGGTTTTGCCTGGAGGCCATAAAAAATACCCACTTAAATCAAAATTTGTAAGAAATCCCTCAGGTGGAATGGAATATGAAGTATTTAATAAAGAACCATGGCCTAAAGAAGATTTTATTCCTTTAGAGGTTCCCAAGGGTACGCTAGTACTTTTAGATGGCCTCTTACCTCATGGTAGTAACCATAATTTTTCAAAAATTTCAAGACATGCATACTCCTTACATGTAATTGACGGGTTTCTCCCCTATTCTCGCCAAAATTGGCTTCAAAGAAGTCCAAAAATGCCATTTAAAGGGCTAATTTAATTTCAACTTTTGTTTTTTATCTCTTTAGAAATTTTTATTTATGAAGTATTTTTATTTTTATAAATCATTAATAATAATGTTTAACATATATTTTAAAGGGGAGTTATAGAAAATGAGAATTTTTCTAACAACTATAACAGCAGCTATTAGTTTTTTTACACTAATTAGCATTGCAAATAGTGCTGATCATAAGTTTGTACCTGCACTTGTATTTGATATGGGTGGTAAATTTGATAAATCATTTAATCAAGCGGCCTATGAAGGTGCAGAAAAATTTAAAAAAGATTCAGGTATAAATTATAAGGAGTTTGAAGTTACTGCTCCAACTCAGAGAGAACAAGCAATAAGAAATATGGCTAAAAGAGGTGCGAATGTTGTTATTGCAATGGGTTTTGCTCAAGCAGCAGCAGTAGAAAAAGCTGCTAAAGAGTTTCCTAATACTAAATTTGCAATTATTGATATGGTTGTAGATTTACCCAATGTTCGGTCAGTTGTTTTTAGAGAACATGAAGGTTCTTTTTTAGTAGGAATGGCAGCTGCTATGGCTTCTAAATCAGGTAAAGTAGGTTTTATTGGAGGAATGGATATTCCACTAATTAGAAATTTTGCTGCTGGATACGTTGAAGGAGCAAAGTATGCTAACCCAAATATAGAAGTTTTTCAGAATATGACAGGAACAACACCTGCAGCTTGGAATAACCCAGGTAAAGGTGCTGAACTAGCAAAAAGTCAGTTTGGAAGAGGTGCAGACGTTGTATACGCAGCAGCAGGAGGAACTGGTGTTGGCGTATATCAAGCTGCCGTTGATGAAGGTAAACTTGCTATTGGTGTTGACTCAAATCAAAATTACTTACATCCAGGTACTATGCTTACTTCAATGTTAAAAAGAGTTGATGTTGCCGTTTATAATGCAATGAAAGATGCTAAAGATGGTAATTGGTCCTCTGGAATTATTAGTCTAGGAGTTGCTGAAAATGGTGTAGGTTGGGCATTAGACCAATATAATAGAAAGTTGATATCTGCAGAAATGGAAGAGAAAATTAATCAAGCAAGAAAAGATATTATTTCTGGAAAGATTAAAGTTAAAGGTTATCAATCAAACTAACCTTGTATTTGAGAGTAAAAAGCTGTAGCAGGATAATGTATACTAAAAAAAATGATAAACCCTGCTACAGCTAACTCAAAAAATATTATTCTTGAACTTAAGAATATTGATAAATGGTTCGGACATGTTCATGCCAACCAAGATGTTTCTATACAAATTGAGAATTCTACTATTCATGGGATTATTGGCGAAAATGGAGCCGGTAAATCAACATTAATGAGTATAGTTTATGGGTATTATCAAGCTGATAAAGGTTCAATATTTGTAAATGGTAAAGAAGTCTTTATAAGTTCTCCAGTCCAAGCTTTGAATTATGGAATAGGTATGGTTCATCAACACTTCAAGCTTGTTGAACCATTCACAGTTCTAGAAAATATAATATTAGGTGCAGAAACCGGAACAATTCTTGAAAACAGTCTTCAGAGTGCTAGAAAAGAATTAAAAAGACTTGAAGATGATTATTCACTAAATGTTAATCCTGACTCAGTTGTAGGTGAATTACCAGTTGGAATAAGACAAAGAGTTGAAATTTTAAAAGCATTATATAGAGGAGCAAATATTTTTATTTTAGATGAGCCAACCGGAGTTTTAACTCCTCAAGAGGTTGATCATTTATTTAAAATATTAAAGTCACTAAAAAAACAGGGTAAAACTATAATTCTTATTACACATAAGTTAAGAGAGATTATGGACCTAACTGATAATGTTACAGTAATGAGACAAGGTAGAGTTATTAATAATAAACCTACAAAAAAAACAAATAAAGAAGAACTAGCTGAATTAATGGTAGGCCGATCTGTTTTATTAAGTGTGAATAAAAAAGATAAAAAAATAGGAAGAAAAATATTAAGTGTAAATAATTTATCAATTATCGATGAAAAAAATATAGAAAAAGTAAAAAATATATCTTTCGATATACATGAAGGTGAAATAATTGGTATTGCTGGTGTAGCTGGTAATGGACAAACAGAGCTCTTAGAGACTTTAACAGGAATAAGAAGAATAAATGATGGTACAATAAAATTTCATAACAAAACTTTTGATAACTCAAACCCAATTAACGCGAAAGAAATAAGAAAAAACGGCCTGGCCCATGTTCCTGAAGATAGACAAAGAATGGGACTAGTAACATCTTTTTCTGCAAATGAAAGTGGGATATTAGGTTACCAAGATTTAAATATTTATAAAGGAAAAATTTTTTTAAAAAAATATGCAATACTTAAAGACATGTATGATAAGTTTAAAAGATTTGATGTTAGACCTGCCAACCCTATTTTAAAAACCTCATCATTTAGTGGAGGGAATCAGCAAAAAATAGTTCTTGTAAGAGAAATGGATCAAGAACCTGAATTACTTATTGTAGGACAACCTACAAGAGGTGTAGATATTGGAGCAATAGAATTTATTCACAAACAATTAATAGAATTACGCAACAAAGGTAAAGCTATCTTGTTAGTATCTGTTGAATTAGATGAAGTTTTATCCTTATCAGATAAAATTCTTGTTATGTTTGATGGAAAAATAGTTGGTAAAATAAATCAAAAAGATGCAGATGAAAAAACTCTTGGTTTACTAATGGCAGGAGCAAAATAATTGGCAACTTTATTAGATAAAACACAACAATCAAATAGATCTTCCCCAAAATGGATTACTCACATAGTGGTTCCATTATTTAATTTGTTTGTTGCTCTTATGATTGCTGGTATTGTTATTTATTTTAATGGTGACGACCCAATTGAGGCTTTATTACTATTAATTAAAGGAGCTTTTGGTAACGATGAGTTTATAGGTTTTACATTATATTACACAACTAATTTTATTTTTACAGGATTAGCTGTTTCTATTGCCTTTCATTGTGGACTTTTCAATATTGGTGGAGAGGGACAAGCTTATATCGGTGGTCTGGGAGTTGGATTAGTTGCTATATATTTAGGTCACTTATCTCCATTTTTTGTTATACCTTTATGTATTCTAGCCGCAGTAATTTTTGGTGCTAGTTGGGCTTTAATACCTGCTTATTTGCAAGCAAAAAGAGGGAGTCATATAGTAATTACAACGATTATGTTCAATTTTTTAGCGGCAGCTGTAATGACATACCTTATGGTAGAGGTTTTAATTGAACCAGGTCAACAAGCACCGCAATCTCGAGAATTTAACAATAATTCTTGGCTGCCATTTATGCATGAGATTTTTAATTTTTTTGGCATTCAAATATCAGTATCTTCATTAAATTTTTCATTTATTATAGCAATTATATCTAGTCTTTTGATATGGTTATTTATTTGGCGTACCCACTGGGGATACGAAATAAGAACCACAGGAGCAAATCAAAAGGCAGCAATATATGCAGGTATATCGCCATCTAAAAATATTATTTTAGCTATGGTTATTTCTGGTGGCTTAGCAGGAATGGTAGGAATAAATGAAATAATTGGTGTGCATCATAGATTAATACTTGATTTTCCTGCTGGGTTTGGTTTTGTTGGAATTGCTGTAGCATTAATGGGCAGAAATCATCCGTTAGGTATTTTTTTTGCTGCTCTTCTTTTTGGTGCGCTTTACCAAGGTGGTGCTGAATTATCCTTTGATATTCCGAATATAACTAGAGATACAATGGTATTTATTCAAGGGCTTGTAATTCTTTTTTCAGGTGCTATGGAATTTGTATTTAAACCATATATCGAAAATATATATTTTTTTATTAAAAATAATTTATTGAGAAGTTAAATAAAGATGCTTGAATATTTTACAATTTTTTCTCTTTTAATTGATTCAACGTTAAGGATAGCTACCCCTTTAGTTTTTGCTGCATTAGCAGGTTTGTTTGCAGAAAGATCAGGTGTTGTTGACATAGGACTAGAAGGCAAATTACTTGGTGCGGCATTTGCAGCAGCAGCAGCAGCAGCTATTACTGGATCAGCTTTTATTGGATTATTTGCTGGCATAATATGCTCAGTGTTTCTATCTCTTATTCATGGTTTTGCTTGTGTTACACATAAAGGTGATCAAGTTGTTTCTGGTATGGCTATAAATATATTTGTTGCAGGAATTGGTCCCACTTTAGCACTTGCATGGTTTAAATTAGGGGGTCAAACGCCACAACTATCTGGGGATGCACGTTTTAGCCCATTACATTTTCCTGGTGAAGAAATCATTGCAAACATTCCTTACATTGGCTTAATTTATTCAGAAATTTTAAGTGGTCATAATATTTTCGTATATTTAGCATTCATACTTATACCAATTGTATCTTGGATTGTTTATAAAACAAAATTTGGTCTTCAACTTAGAGCAGTAGGAGAAAATCCAGAAGCTGTAGATACAGCTGGAATCTCTGTAGATTGGATGAGATATAAAGCATTAATTATTACCGGTTTATTATGTGGTTTTGGTGGGGCTTATATTTCAATTGCTCAAAACGCTGGATTTATAAGGAATATGTCAGCTGGTCAAGGTTTTCTTGCTCTAGCTGCACTTATTTTTGGAAAATGGAAACCTGGTTTAACTTTATTTGCGTGTCTTTTATTTGCTTTTACAGATGCACTTCAAGCTAGGCTCCAAGGAGTAGCTATACCAGGTATTGGAGTTATACCTGTTCAATTTATTCAAGCTTTACCATATATTTTAACAGTTATTCTATTGGCAGGTTTTATTGGAAAAGCAGTAGCACCTAAAGCTAGCGGAATTCCATATATAAAAGAAAGATGATAAAAAAACAATGATGTTTGATAAAATGTTTAAAATGGCAATTAAAGCCCATAAAAACGCGTATGTTCCCTACTCTGGATTTAAAGTTGGAGTATGTTTAAGGTCAGAAAATGACAATTTATATATAGGTTCAAATGTTGAAAATGCTGCATATCCACAAAGTCAATGTGCTGAAGCATCTGCAATTGGATCTTTAATAAGTAGTGGTGAAAAAAAAATAAAAGAAATATTAGTAATTGGTGGGGGAAAGGATTTATGTACCCCTTGTGGTGGTTGTAGGCAAAGGTTAAACGAGTTTTCTTCACAAGATACAATTATCTACCTTTGTAATTCAGATGGCTTATTAAAAACTTTAAAATTTACTGAACTTCTTCCACTTTCTTTTGGGCCAGAAAATTTATAACTTATGTCTGATATTGATAAATCACTAGAAATTATTCATAAATTATCAGATGATAAACCTGAAATAGGTATAATTCTTGGTTCAGGTATGTCTGGAATATGTAATGAAATAAATTCAAAAATTTCAATTAATTACAATGATTTACCTGGTTTTCCTAAAACTTCAGTTGATGGTCATAAAGGTGAATTAATTATTGGAAAATTAAATAATGTTCCAATACTTTGCCTTAATGGAAGGTCGCATTTTTATGAAGGTGATAATAAAAGTATGGTTTTACCAATTAGAGTGCTTAAAAATTTTGGTATTAAAACATTAATTATTACAAATGCTGCAGGAGGTATTAATACAGAATATTTACCTGGTTCTCTAATGTTAATTAAAGACCATATAAACTTTCAATCCTCAAATCCTTTAGTAGGAAAAAATAATGATACGTATGGCCCTAGATTTCCTGACCTATCAAATGCTTATGATCAATTATTAAGAAGAAGAATAGCTGATATTGCAAAAAAACTGACAATACCACTTCATGAAGGAGTATATCTAGCATGCCTAGGCCCTAACTTTGAAACACCAGCAGAAATAAACGCATTTAGGATACTTGGAGCAGATGCTGTTGGTATGTCAACAGTTCCGGAAGTTATTTTAGCTCGACATTGTGACATAAGGGTTTTAGCAATATCTGTAATTACTAATTTAGCTGCTGGTATTACTTCTGAACCTATTACTCATCAAGAAACTCTTGCAAATGCTAAAATTGCATCTAAAAATATGATATCTTTAATTTCAAATTTTGTTTATAAAATATCAAATAATTAAAATGATTTGGCGAGGGAAAATTGGAAAAAATTACTCAAATTCATAATCATCGCAATAATTCTATTGATAACAAAATAAAAAATATAAACATTGGAACAGATTTTACATATGACTTATTTGAAAGTATAAAATCAAATAGAAGTGCCATAGAAAAAAGAACAACTACTTTAATTGGAAGAAGAAGTATAAAAAAACAATGGCAAGCCGCATGGCTCCTTAAGGCAATAACATTATTAGACCTTACAACATTATCAGGTGATGATTCACCTTCAAAGGTTGATAGATTATGTTCTAAGGCGATAAACCCATTACGTAAAGACTTAATTAAAGAACTTGGTATAGAAAAAAATGAAATTAGTGTTGCTGCAGTTTGTGTATATCACTCTTTAATAAATGTAGCTTGTAAAAAATTAGAGAACAGTAATATTCCAGTAGCTGCTGTATCAGCTGGTTTTCCTGCTGGTTTATCTCCTATGGAAACCAGAATAAATGAAATTTCATTATCTATTCACAATGGTGCTAAAGAAATTGATATAGTTATAGATAGAAGTAATATTTTTAAAGGTAATTGGAAAGCAATATACAATGAAGTTAAAAGTTTTAAAAAAATATGCGTAGGAGCTAAATTAAAAACAATTATAGCTACTGGTGATATTTCTACTTTTAAAAATATTTATAAAGCAAGTACAGTTTGTATGATGGCTGGAGCAGACTTTATTAAAACCTCTACTGGTAAAGAATCAACTAATGCTACCTTACCAGTAAGTTTAGTTATGATAAGAGCTATAAGAGATTATTTCGAAAACACAGGTTATAGAGTTGGTTTTAAAGCAGCTGGAGGCATTTCCACAGCTAAAGACTCTTTATCCTATCTCACATTAATAAAAGAAGAATTAGGTAATGATTGGTTAAACTCAAATTTATTTAGAATTGGTGCTTCAAGCCTTTTAAGCGATATAGAAAGACAGTTAGAACATTTTATTACTGAAAAATATTCATCCTTTAATAGACATGCTATGAGTTAATTATGAAAGTTAAAGATATATTTAATAATTTAAATTATGGTCCCGCATTAGAAGAAAATAATGTTGCTATAGAATGGTTAAAAAATAAAAATCAAACAATAGAATCCTTTATTTATGGTGCTTTTCACAAACCTAAATTAGGTAAGTATTTTGAAACGCTTAACCCCTCTAATGGTGAAACAATTGCCAAAGTTGCTCTTTCAACAAAAGAAGACTTAGAAATTGCTATAGATTCAGCTGAAAAGGGGCTAAAAAAATGGCAAGAATTAACTAATCATGATAGATCAAAAAGAATTTATTCATTAGCTAGGTTGATCCAAAAAAATTCTCGAAAATTATCAGTTATTGAAACACTAGATAATGGAAAACCTATAAGAGAAACAAGAGATATAGATATTCCTTTAGTTGCAAGACACTTTTATTATCATGCTGGTTGGGCACAAATAATTGATGAAGAATTTAAAAATTATGAATCAATTGGAATAGTTGGACAAATAATTCCTTGGAACTTTCCTCTTTTAATGTTGTCATGGAAAGTTGCTCCTGCTCTTGCTTCAGGTTGCTCAATAATTATTAAGCCTGCAGAACAAACAAGTTTATCAGCTATTTTGTTTGCTGAGTTAACTTTAGAAGCAAATATTCCTCCAGGAGTTATAAATATATTAACAGGAGATGGCACTACTGGAGAACTAATTGTTAACCATCCGAAAATTAGTAAAATTGCTTTTACTGGTTCCACAGATGTTGGAAGATCTATAAGGTTAGCTACTGCCGGTTCTGGCAAATCTCTTACTTTAGAATTGGGAGGTAAATCTCCGTTCATAGTTTTTGAGGATGCTGATCTAGATAGTGCAGTAGAGGGAGTAGTTGATTCTATATGGTTTAATCAAGGACAGGTATGTTGTGCAGGTTCTAGGTTATTACTTCAAGAAAGCATATCTGATAAATTTTTAAATAAATTAAAAAAAAGGATGGATAATTTAAGGATTGGTGACCCCTTTGATAAATCAATAGATATTGGAGCAATAATTTCTAAATCACAAGTTGATAAAATTCAATCAATTGTTAAGGAAAGTATAAAAGATGGCTGCACTCTTTGGGAGTCAAATACCCCTCTGCCAAAAAAAGGCTATTATTACCCTCCAACAGTGATCTCCAACGTAAACGCAGTATCAGAAGTAACACAGGTTGAAATTTTTGGTCCTGTTTTAGTGTCAATGAACTTTAGGACACCTAAAGAAGCAGTAGAATTAGCAAATAATACTTTATACGGATTAGCTGCTAGTATATGGTCAGAAAATATAAATCTTGCACTTGATATAGCACCCAAAATAAAAGCTGGTGTAATTTGGATAAATTCTACAAATACTTTTGACGCTGCTTCCGGGTTTGGTGGATACAAAGAATCAGGTTATGGTCGAGAAGGTGGAAAAGAAGGTATGTATTCTTATGTAAAAACTAAAGATTATACCATAACGCCAACTAGTAACTTAAACAAATATAAACTAAATAAAATAAATACAGATATTATCAATAAATTACCATCCGATATTGACAGAACTGCTAAACAATTCATTGGAGGCAAACAAAAAAGACCAGACTCAGGTTATGTGATAGGAATAAATAACTATAAAGGACAAAAAATTACTGATGTAAGTGATGGTAATAAAAAAGATATTAGAGATGCTGTTGAAGCAGCAAACAAGTCAAATACTTGGAGTACATTAACATCTCATAATAGAGCACAAATATTATTTTACTTGGCAGAAAACCTAAGCATTAGGTCAAAGGAATTTTCAGATAGAATAACTTCTATGACTGGAGTAAGTAAAGAAGTAGCAAATAAGGAAGTTTCTTTATCAATATCAAGGCTATTTTTATATGCTTCATGGGCTGATAAATATGATGGTAATGTGCATTCAACTCCAATGAGAAATGTTACAATTGCTATGAATGAACCTATAGGTGTTTTAGGAATTATATGCCCAACAGACTACCCTCTCTTAGGTTTTATCTCATTGCTAGCGCCTGCTATTAGTATGGGTAACAGAGTTGTTATAATCCCATCTAATAGTTATCCGCTTTCTGCAACAGATTTCTATCAGGTAATTGAAACCTCTGATTTACCTGGAGGAGTTATAAATATAATTACCGGCGAAAATTCTAAGTTAATTAAAACTTTGTCTGAACATAATGCTGTTGATGGAATATGGTATTTTTCCAGTGATGGAATGTCTAAAGAAATAGAAGCATATTCTTGTGGAAATATGAAGCAAACATGGGTTAACTATGATAAACAATTAGACTGGTTTGATGAAAAAAATCAAGGTAAAGAATTTCTAAGAAAATCTACTCAAGTAAAAAATATTTGGATACCTTATGGAGAATAAATTTTTCCCTCAAGAAATTATTAGAAAAAAAAGAGACGGTAAAGTTCTAAATAATGAAGAGATTAAATTTATCATTGATGGAATAATATCTAAAAATATTCAAGAAAGCCAAATAGCAGCTTTTGCTATGTCAATTTTTTTCCAAGGAATGAATAATGATGAAACTGTAAGTTTAACTAAATGTATGTTGAATTCTGGAACACAACTTAATTGGAAAAAATATAATTTAAATGGACCTATAGTTGACAAACATTCAACAGGCGGAGTTGGAGATAAAGTCAGTATTATACTTGCCCCTCTTTTAGCAGCATGTGATTGTTATGTTCCTATGATATCAGGAAGAGGTTTAGGTCATACAGGAGGTACTCTAGATAAACTAGATTCAATAAATGGTTACAACACACAACCTGATCTAGAAAAATTTACTGATATTGTTAATAAGATTGGTTGCGCAATTGTTGGGCAGACAGAAGATTTAGCACCAGCAGATGGAATACTTTACTCCATTAGAGATATAACAGCGACTGTTGAGTCAATTCCTTTGATTACTGCTTCAATACTCTCAAAAAAACTTGCAGCAGGTTTAGATAATTTAGTAATGGATATAAAAACTGGAAATGGTGCTTTTGCTTCAGATCTAAACATGGCAGTTAAACTTGCAAAAACTATTTCTTCTGTATCCAATGATGCTGGTGTTAAGTGTACATCATTAATTACTGATATGAACCAAGTATTAGGAAAATCTGCAGGTAACGAAGTAGAAATTTTAGAAGTTATCGAACACCTTACAAATAATAAAATAAATAATAGGTTATTTGATATCACAATGGCTCTATCTTCAGAACTATTAGTAAACTCTAATATTTCAGACAATTTAGAATCCGCTAATAAAAAATTAATAAGAGCTTTAGAATCTGGTAAAGCAGCAGAAAAATTTTCACAAATGGTATATGAATTAGGCGGACCAATTGATATAATTGATAATCCAAATAAGTACTTAAAAAATTCGAGTAAAGAAACTACTATTTACCCAGAAAAAAATGGTTATATTTGTGAGATTGATACAAGAAATTTAGGTTTAATCATTATGGAACTTGGTGGAGGTAGAAAAAAATCTACAGATCATATTGACTTTTCAGTAGGGTTAACAAATATAGCTTCCATTGGTGAGTATGTAGACACCACTAATCCAATCTGCACTATATTAAATAATAATAATGATGATGATTATTTAAATCCAATAAAAGCAAAAATTCATAATTCTTTTAAAATTATTGATAAGAAAAATGAAACTAAGTTTAATGATAAATTATTTTATGAAAAGTTCTAAATATAGCTATGCTAAATGTCGATAAAAATAGTATTGAAAAAGCTGAGGTTATTTTAAATACTTCACTTTTAAATGAAGAAATCTTTTTTTTGGAAAATGAAATTGGGTTTAAGCTTAAAGAAATTTACCCCGCAGATTCACCAAAATTTGCTTCATTAGAAGGATTTGGACTAAATATATTTTTAAAACTAGAAAAAGAAAATAGTAAATATAATTTAACACATATAAGAGTACGGTTGGATAAAAGTTCTAAAAAAATTAAATCAAAATTACTCACATCACCTGGAGGCAATAAAGTAGAATTCATTATTGAGCAAAGTTATAAAATAATTAAAAAGTTTCCTAATTCAATAGAAATTAATCAAAATACACATACTTGGAATAATGGAAGAGCAGGAATGCTATATAGAGATTTATTACCATCTAGGTATGGAGGTTATATTATTGCGTCTCATATTAAATTAGATTCTATAGGCAAAGTTCATGATAGAGTGCACTATCATAACATTGATTTTCAGGTTTTATATTGTTTAAAAGGTAAAGTAAAACTTGCTTATGAAAATCAAAAAAACTATATCATGTTTAATAAAGGTGATTGTATACTTCAACCACCACAGATCAAGCATCAAGTTATAGAGACCTATGAACCGCTTGAAGTAATAGAAATTACTTCTCCAGCAGAACATATTACAAAAATTAACTATGACCTTAAAATTCCAAACAAAGATAAAACATCATTTGATGAAAAAACAAAATCATTTTTTTTACATTATAAACATGAATTACAAGGAATAGATTCTATTATCCCAGGTTTTAATGAAAAAAAAATGGGTATTTATGATGCAAGCGCCGAATTTGCCGACTTAACAATACTAGAGTCTGATAATTTTAATAGCTTTGAATTTTTACATAGAAACAAAATTTTATTTATTTATGTTTTAGATGGCTCAATTAAACTAATTGATGACATTACAGAACACTCTTTAAATACAAATGATTGCTTTACACTCCCACCAAATAAAAAATTTTCCTTATTTTATTTAAATAAAATTAAGTTACTTTTATTGAACATATCAGGTAAATTAGATATAAAAGTATTCAAGTAATTATAGATATATACAACCTTCAATAAACTTATTAACAGGATTAATTTCATTTGCATTGAAATCATCTGAAATTTTAAAATAATCCACAGGATTAAAAAATTTTATAGAAATGAAAATAAATATTAATATTATTGAAACGATAAAGATTTTATTTAAATTTTTCAAGTTTATCAAAATAGTCATTTTTAATCCTACCAAATATAATCATTATTTTTAAAAAAAATTCATAGATTGTGATTTAGTTAAAAATTGAAATTTTTTTAAATTAATAAATTCAGTTGAATTAACAAAACCACTCTCGTGAAAAACTTCAGATCAATATATAGTAATTAACTGTACTATAGCTATAATTATAAAAACACCCGCAAAAATGAATCTAAGGATATGAAAAGGTATACTCTGAAGCTCTTTTCCATAATTTGTTTCTGACATTTTGTCATCCATATCACTTGCAATTAATTTCATATTTGTCATCATACGAATAATTCCAAAAGCTCCAATAAAAGCCGAGCCAACAATTGTAATAGCTATAAGATTCTCTTTTCCCGAAATATCAGCAAAAACTATAGTTATCATAGTAGCCAATTGACTTACCGTTGTCATAAAAAGAATTATTATAAAGTAATAAAAAGTATTTGTTTGTATTGATGCCCTTATATGTGGATCCATTTTACACCTCAAAAAAAAATCAATTAATTAATCAACGAATATATTAGTTTAATATACAATTGTAAATAATTGTAGATTATAAATTTAATTATTTACTTGTTATATTTTTTTAAGATTTTATTATAATTTCAAATGATAAAACCACTTAAAGGATACAAAATTGTTGAATTTGCTGGCATAGGACCGGGACCATATGCAGGCATGTTATTAGCTGATTTGGGCGCTGAAATAATCGAAATAAACAGAACAATTCCCTCTGAAAATGGCATTCCCCTACCCCATAGATATGATTTGCTGAGACGGGGAAAAAAATCAATATCTCTAAATATTAAAGATAAAGACGGCAAAAAACTAGCAAACCAACTTATCGACACTGCAGATGCATTAATTGATCCTTTTAGACCAGGAGTGTTAGAAAAACTCAATCTTGGTCCTGATGACTGTTTTAAAACAAATAAAAAATTAGTATATGGAAGAATGACAGGATTTGGTCAGAATGGTCCAATGGCTAATTATGCAGGTCATGATTTAAACTATATATCTTTGTCAGGAGCACTAGCAGGTATTGGTGAAAAAGATAGCAATCCTCTACCACCCCTAAATCTTATTGGAGATTTTGGTGGAGGGGGAAATTTTCTTGTTATTGGAATATTATCAGCGCTTCTTTCAAGAGAAAAGACAAATAAAAGTACAATTATAGATGCTTCTATGGTAGAAGGTTCGGCTCACCTTATGACTTTATTCTTTGGATTAAATGCTGCAGGCATGCTTGATAAAGAAAGAGGTAATAATATTCTCGATGGCGGAGCCCCTTATTATAAAACTTATAAAACTAAAGATGAAAAATGGATTGCTGTCGCAGCAATTGAGGAAAAGTTCTATTTAAACTTTCTAAAAGTATTAAATTTAGATATTAAAAATATACCTGATCGTAAAGATAAAAATAATTGGCATAAAATAGAAAAAATATTTAGTGAAAAAATCTATGAGAACTCCTTATCTGATATTTTAAAAAAATCAGAGGGTATAGATTCTTGTATAACTCCTGTTTTGGATTTAAATGAAACTATTAAAAATCATCATAATATTGAAAGAAAAACATTTATTAATATTGATGGTATAGATCAACCAGGTCCTGCACCAAGATTTGATAATAAACAATTATCAAACCCTTCTCCCCCAGTAAAACCTGGGGAAAATACTAAAGATATATTGAAAAATTTAGGTTATACTGAAAATGATATAGTTATTTTTAAAAATAAAGGGTCGATAAATTATTAAAAATACACAAACATGGGCAGTACCTTTTGCACCGAAAAGTTTAGATAATAACTTTGATTCTAGCCTTGGTAGTCTTGATGCAGTCAGTTCTTGTTATGATAGCCTTGTAGAATATGAAAGTATACCAGATCAAACTTTTAATTATATATCAAGAGAAAATTTAAATTATTATAAATCAGAACCTGGTGGTTTTAAACTAAAAGGTAAACTAGCAGAAAAGTGGGACCTTAACGAGAATATGAAAACTATTACATTTAAACTCAGAGAAGGTGTCAAAAGCCACTGGGGTAATGAATTAACAGCTAAAGATGTTAAATGGAAGCTGGTTGAGGAAGCTTGAACTAGGAGGTATAGGAGGTTTTTTTGCATCAATAATGGGTTTAAAAAAAGCCGGACAAATAAAAATAGAAAATAAATATACAGTACAAATAAAAATAGAAAATAAATATACAGTTACATTTAACCTTGATGAACCCTCATCATTAATTTTAAAAATACATAAAAACCCAAGAAATTATATTTACGACTCAAAAAAAATAATAGATTCAACTACTGATGATGATCCATGGGGGAAAAAATGGATTTCAGAAAATATTGCAGGTTTTGGACCTTATAAAATGGTTTCTCTAAATAAAGGAGAGAAATTTATAGCTGTAAAACATAACGACTATTGGGGAAACAAACCGTCTATAAATAAATTAATAATGTTACAGGAAACATCATCAAGTAAAAGAACACAATTATTATTAAACAAAGAAGTTGAGATAGCTCAATTTCTTAATTTTGAAGACATAAAAAATATAACCAATACACCGGAAATAAATATTGATAAGGTTGAATCGTCAAATATGTTTTGGATTAACCTTAATACTAACAAAGCTCCTTTTGATAAATTAAATATAAGAAAAGCGATGAACTTAGCTTTTCCAATCAGTCAAGCTATAAATAATATTTTTCATGGTTATGGTAAGGTTTTAAAAGGAATAATACCAGATTTCTATCCAGGCTATATACCTAATCAAAATTTTTTAGATTATAATATTAAAGAAGCAGAAAAATTACTAAAACATGAAGGTTATACTGAAGGTTTTGAAACTTATTGTATCTATGATAAAAATCAATTTTTTATGCACCCTCTCCTACTAATTTATAAAAAATCATTAAAAAAAATTGGTATTAAATTATCTCTCAAAGGCTTAGATTCAGATGAATATTTTTCTCAGCTACAGTCTCTTGAGCATCCGATGAAAATGACTAGATATGCACCATGGTGTGCTGATGCTGGTTATGCAATGTTTGTATGTTTTTTCTCATCATCTTTAGGAAACTATTCACATTATAATAATTCTAAAGTAGATAATTTTATTGAAAATGCTCTAGCTGATACAAATTATGAAACAAGATTAAATACTCTTCATAAAGTCCAAAAAATTATAATGGCTGATTATCCTTGGGTAAATATATGTAATCCTTACTTTGTAATTGCTCGCTCTTCTAACCTAAAAGGATGGACTTATAAAACCTATAATCATACTAAAGCTCAAGACTTTTATTTGTCCGTATAATTAGGATAAACCTCTATAATCTGCTAAAAAAATATTTTTATAATTTCATTCTTTTTTAATTTTGATGAAGATGTTATAAAGTAGAATAGCATTTATAAAGGTTTAAATTATGAAATTTCAATTTTTTCATTTAATGCCTTGGGATACTTTCCCAGCAGAATCACCAGAATGGCCAGTAGGTAATAAAGACTTTGACCCGGTAATAGGAACCGGTTTGTATGAAACATATATAAATACAATGGCTTTTGCTGAAGAATGTGAATTTGATGCTGTTGGTTGTAATGAACATCACTACTCACCTTTTGGTTTAATGACAAATGCTAATTTAATTGGTGCTGCTTTAACTCAAAGAACAAAAAATATTAAACTTGCAATGACAGGTAGTCTTGTCCCGATTTTAAACCCAATTAGAGTTGCTGAAGAATATGCAATGATAGATGTTATGAGCGGTGGGAGACTTATGGCAGGAATATTAAGAGGTATTCCTCATGAATATGTTGCATATAATGTTTCTCCTGACGAATCACGACAAAGGCTAGAGGAAGCAACTAGCTTAATTTTAAAATCATGGACTGAACCAGAACCCTTTGGTTGGGAAGGAAAATTTTATAAGTTTAGAGCAATTTCAATATGGCCCAAACCCTATCAAAAGCCATATCCAACAATAATTATGTCTGCCAGTAACAAAGAATCAGCAAAATCAGCAGCTAGAAACTATGCAACTATGGGTTTAGCCCTGATACCTGACTTAAAATCCGCTAAAGAACTAATTGATATTTATATGGAAACCGCAATTCAAAGTGGGTGGCAACCTACCTCTGAAAATATATTAGTTGGATTAAATACTTGTATTTCAGAAAATTCTGAAGAAGCTAAAGAAGAATTGGCTAAAGGAACTGCTTATTTTGGTAAAGTACTTATGGGAGGCCCTAGAACAGCTCAAAAAATAGTTTTACAAAAGTCTAGATATTTTTCTTCCGAAGAGGAGAATAAAGTTTTTATGAATAGATTAAAAGCTGTTAAACAAAGGACTTTAGAAGAAAGTATTGATGCTGGAGTAATTTTATGCGGAAACCCAGATGATGTTATTTCTCAAATAAAAAATGTTCAAAATCAATTGGGCTGTGGCTGGATTAATATGAATATGAAAATAGGCAACCTACCAAATGAAAGCGTTTATAGATCTATGAAACTTTTTAAAAAACATATTCGTCCTATTTTTCCTAAACAAAATACTATAGAAACACATAGCGAATTTGCTGCTTAGTTTATAATTATTGATTTTTTTGAAGGATTTATATTATGGCATATCTTGTTACTGGAGGTACAGGTTTTATAGGTTCATGGGTAGTAAAATCTATTTTAGAGAAAAAAAAACATGTTGTTTGTTTCGAACTTGATCCAAATATTGAACGATTAAAGAATTTGCTCGGAAATGATTTTAATAAAGTTAAAATTATTCAAGGTGATATTTTACATTTTCACAAAATACTAGATGTAATTAAAGAAAATAATATAACTCACATTGCGCATATTGCAGCAGCTGTTATGAGAGTATGTAATACTAACCCGCATTATGCAATGCAAGTAAATATTACAGGCTTTACAAATATTCTTGAGGCTTGCAAACAAACTGAAATAGAAAGGTTAGTCTGGGCTAGTTCTGCTAGTGTGTTTGGTGGTTCATATGGTAATGAAAAAATTCCTAATGATGCATCGTTTCAACCCAACACTATTTATGCAGGTAGCAAATTACTATCTGAAAAACTTGCTGAACATTATTTTACCAATTATGGTCTTGATATAATCGGTTTAAGATATACTTTTGTAACAGGACATGGGATGCCTAACAGTATTGGAGGAAAATTTATTGAGGAATTATGTGAAAAACCTGCAATAGGTGAAAAAGGAAGGGTTCCATGGGGAGAAGATAATCCTGATTGGTTATGGGCAGGTGATGCAGGAAGAGCAACAATGTTAGCTTTATCTGCAAACACTACTCAGACTAGAGCATTTAATGTAGCAGGAGACCCAGGAAGTGTATCATCAGCAATCAACTTTATTAAAGAAATTCTTCCTGGTTCAGATTTAGAACCTCTTCCTGGGAAAATGGGTTTTAATAATTTTGATGGATCTGTAGCTGAAAAAGAAATTGGATATAAACCAGAATGGACAATGAAAAAACAAATTGTTGCCCATATTAATAGAGCAAGACAAAAAGCTAATATGAAGCTAATTGAAGATACTTATTAATAATTTTAATATGTAATTTTTCTAGTTTTTTTTCTTGAATATTTTAGCAATTTATCGGGTACAAGAACATTATGTTTCGAATTAAAATCAAAAGGTTTATCTAAATCATAATAGTCAACTATCAATTTTCCTCCTTTTGATCTACTTAATATAGTACATCCAGTTTTTGTGCCGTATGGACCATGAAGTATATCCCTAGGCCTCCAAAAATAACTTCCTTTTACCATTGTTCCACAATTACCTTCAATTTCTCCATTTAAGATAAAACACTCTTGTACAACGGGATGACTCTCAACTTTTTTTTCTTGATAAGATGGAATAACACCCATAATCCATGTTTGATCACCATTATTAGTATCTGTCCGTAATAACTTTTTTTTTGAACCGGATGATGCTATTTCTGGACTATTAATACCTTTATAGTTTTTATCCCAACCCTCTTCGTAAAGAGAAATTTTTTTAATTAAATTTTTTTTAATGTATTTTTTTTTAATATTTGTATAAGATATTTTGCCTGAAAAAAAAGTTAGTACCTCTGCTCCTATGCTTGAAAAAAATAACTCTCTTGTATAATTAGCTGGTATGTAAGCATAACACCCTTCATTTAATTCTTGATTGTTTATATTTATACTGCCAGTAAGCACATAAATTTCCTCATCAACTGTTAAACTCGATCTATTATTTATTTTCCAACCTTTAGGATATTTTAATATTAAACTCATTTCATTCGTAAGAATATCAACACTTAGCGTTTTATATTTAATACCATTTAAATATTTATTTAAATTTTTTTTACTCCATGGCATCTTATCTGTATGGATAAACTCAATATGTGGTCTAGTCATTATTTAGTCTCGAATATGGTCCAGTTTTAATATTTAATAGTATTTTCTTTGGAATTATACAATCATATCGTTTATATTTTTCCATATAATTAAATTTATTTTCGTTTGTTATAGGGCGTAAATTAAAAGATTTATGTGATTTACATAAAAAAACAGCTGATTCTTTACTATGCATCTTTTGTATAACACTTCCTTTAGGTATAGAAAGATAACTTCCAGGTTTCATCAAGCCCCTTGAAGTGTTTATATTTCCGCTAATTAAAAACAATTCAATATCACCTCCAACATTCTTTGATTCTGGCATAGACCATAGAGGAGGAAAACCAACGAGAAATGTGCTTTGACTAGTTTTCTTTTCTTTTCTCAAAAATTTTACCCTAGCACCTGCATTATATATATCTATTGATTTCAAATTATCTGATATAGGTTGCCAAATATTTTCAAAAGCATTTATTCTAGGTATCCATAATTTATGTTCAAAGTTAGGATAAAAAGAATTATTTTTTTTCGACTTTACTAATTTTTTATTTAAAAAAACAAAACCTATTGAACCATTTAAAGAAGATAAAAAATTTTTTTTATACCCTATAGGATTATAAGTATAAAAATCTTTATTTAAGATATTTCCTGAAAATTCTAAAGAACCATCTAAAATATATATTTCTTCATTATAATTAGATATTATAGTTTTTTTATGATACGTATTTTTTGGAAATCTAAATAACAAGGTTATTTCACCTGATGATTTGTTTTTATTTAATAATTTAAATGAAGCACCAGGTAAGTTATTAATTAAAGAACTTGGCTCCCAATCAAACCAAGTAGAAGAAATAAAATTTATCAAAGTTCTTGTCATTGGTTATTTTAATTATAAATTTAGTAAATAGACAACAAATACATATCTAATAGATAATTACTGAGACCTTACAAGTTTTCCGGGCCTACATCCAGTATCCTGACCATTTTCTTGGACCAACTCACCTGAAACAAAAGTTTTTTGATACCCTTCAGCCTTAGACATAAGTCTTTGAGCATTACCCGGAAGATCATTAACAATAAAGGGTTTATTTATCTTTAAGTTTTGATAATCGATAATATTTATATCAGCTCTAAAACCTTTCTTTAATACTCCTCTGTCTAAAAATCCATAAAGTTTTGCAGTATCACTTGTCTGTTTTTTTACAATTTTTTCTATTGGAAATTTTGGACCTCTAGATCTATCTCTTGTCCAATGTGTTAACATAAATGTAGGTACATTAGCATCACAAATATAACTGACATGAGCCCCACCATCGCCACCCCCAATTATTGAAGATGGATGATTAATTTGATCATATAATGCGTTTAAATTACCAAATGTATAATTTAACCCACAAAACATTAAATAATTACTGCAATTATTTTTAAGCATCTCGTCATATGCTACTTCATTAGGGGGTATATTTCTTTTTTTAGCAATATATGAAATTGTTTTTTCTTTAAGAGGTTCATAATCTATAGAATCTCCCATAACATATGTTTGATCCCATGCATTTTGTATCATATCAGCTAATGCATCATCTATAGGATCATTCTCAGATAATATTTTCTTTCTTATTAAAGGATCTTTTAATGTATTAAATCTTTTTTCATCTGGTAAAGATAATAATTTTTTATATGTAGGAAACCTAGAAAATTGATTAGGCCCTCTAAAACTGAAAAGTAAGTTTGTTGGCCTTCCAAAAACTTGTGGGAATAGTTTTGCACCCTTCTTATTCTCAATATCACATTGTAATAATAGCTCTTTCCAATCATCAGGGGCTTTATTATTTTGAGCAAAAAGAAAAGTTACAGGTATTCCAGAATCTTGTGAAATCTTGGACATCATAGAAATTTCTTTTTTTGGGGCTATTATATCATCTCCAGAAATTCCAGCAGGAGCTGATTCAAAAAGGCCTTTTCCAGAATTAGCGACAGATCTAGCCAAAGATAAAAGTTCAAAATCAGATGCAAAGGTTCCAGGTACAGGGTTACCATCTACAGCTAAGTGAAGCATTGTTCTAGATGTTGAGAATCCTAGAGCCCCTTTTTTCATGGCGTCCTCAACTAATATAGACATTTGTTTTATATCATCTTCATTAGCATTTTCATTATTTGAACCCCTTTCACCCATAACATAGGCCCTTAAAGGGCCATGAGCAATTTGACATCCAAAATCTATTGCATGAGGTTTTTTTTCAATTGCATCTAAATACTCAGGAAATGATTCCCATTCCCACTTCATTCCAATTGCAAGAGCTGAACCAGGAATATCTTCAACCCCTTCCATTAACCCAATAAGCCAATCTCGAGAATTTTTGTGAACAGGAGCAAAGCCAACTCCACAATTCCCCATAACAACTGTCGTAACTCCTTGCCAAAATGAAGGGGTTAATAGAGGATCCCACGAAACTTGACCATCGTAATGAGTATGAATATCAACCCAACCTGGCATAACATGATAACCATCAGCATCATATATTTTTTTAGCTTGTGATGAAATTTTACCTATTTCATAAATAATACCATTTTTAATTCCAATATCCCCAAAAAAACTCTGTTCCCCAGTTCCATCAACAATTAAACCATTTTTTATTATTGTATCTAACAATTAAAATTTTCCCTCAATGATATTATATTATAGCATAATTTATTTAAATTTTATATTTTTTTATTAATTTTACGCAGTTCTTTTTTTCTTTGATGATGCAATAAAAGTTTTTTTCTTAGTCTAATTGATTTAGGTGTTACTTCTACAAGCTCATCGTCATTTATATAAGCAATTGCTTTTTCAAGAGTAAACTCTTTGATTGGAGAAAGCCTTATAGCCTCATCTTTTCCGGATGCTCTTATATTTGTTAATTGTTTGTTTTTTAAAGGATTGACTTCTAAGTCATTAGATTTACTGTGTTCACCAATTATCATACCTGAGTAAACATCTGAGTTAGCTTCTATAATTATAACCCCCCTATCCTCCAGGTTCCATAAGGCGTAAGGAACTGCTTTACCTTGAGAAGTAGATACCATTACACCATTTTTTCTTAACCTAATATTTTCTTTCTTTTCAGCAAGGTTATGAAAGGTTTTAGTTAATACACCTGTACCTTTCGTATCAGTCAAAAACTCACCATGGTAACCAATCAAGCTTTTAGATGGAGATAAAAATTTTAATCTCTGTTTACCTTCATTAGTTTCAAACATTTCCTTAAGAATACTTCCTCTTTTTGATAGTTTTTCCACTATATTTCCACTATACTCAGAATCTACATCAATTAAAACTTCTTCAATAGGCTCTAAAACTCTTTTTGTTTTTGGATCAACTTGATAAATTATTTTAGGTTGACCTATTGATAGCTCAAACCCTTCTCTTCTCATAGTTTCAATTAGAATTGAAAGTTGCAATTCACCTCTACCAGAAACATCAAATGAATCTTTATTTTCTGATTCATTAACTGAAATTGCTACATTACCTTCTGCTTCTTGATACAACCTATCTCTAATATTTCTAGAAGTGACTTTATCACCTTCTTTACCTGCTAATGGTGAATCATTGACAGAAAAAGTAATAGACATAATAGGAGGGTCAATTAATGGTGCTGGTATTGATTTTATTATATCTGGTGAGCATATCGTATGTGAAACAGTAGCTTTTTGCAAACCAGCAATAGCTATTATATCACCGGCTTGAGCTTCATCTAATGGCACTCTTTCAATTCCATGATGAGATAAAATTTTTGTTAACCTCGTAGTTTCAATTATATTATTATTAGTATCTAAAACATTAGCAGTAATATTTGGCTTAATAATGCCTGTTTTAATTTTACCAGTTATTACTCTTCCCAAAAAAGGATCGTTTTCTATAATAGATGAAAGCATTGAAAATTTATCAGTAATACTTGGTTTAGGTGATGAAATATTATTTATTATACAATCAATTAAAGGCATCATATTTTCTTTTTCTTCAGAAATATTTTTAACAGACCAACCTAATTTACCTGAACAGTAAATTATTGGAAAATCTAATTGTTCTTCTGTTGCATTTAATGAAACAAATAAATCAAAAACATCATTTATAACTTTTTCAGGGTATGAATTTTTTTTATCAATTTTATTTATAACTAAAATTAACTTTAAACCTAACTTTAAAGCTTTGCCCAGTACAAATTTTGTTTGCGGCATAACTCCCTCTGATGAGTCAACGAGTAGTAACGCCCCTTCAACCATACCCAATATTCTCTCAACTTCACCGCCAAAATCAGCATGCCCTGGAGTATCAACAAGATTCAATTTAAAATTATTATATGGAATAGACGTACATTTTGCTGATATTGTTATTCCCCTCTCCTTTTCAAGATCACTTTTATCTAAAACTCGATCAACTAATTTTTGATTGTCTCTAAATATTCCAGACTGGCGTAAAAGTGCGTCGACTAAAGTAGTCTTTCCATGATCTACGTGAGCAATTACAGCTATATTTTTAATGTTTTTCATGATAATTATTGATAAATTATGATATTTTATAACTACTTCTTTAATTAAATAAAAGCAACAATAAATAATTATTTGACCAATTTGTTATAGATTTGAGTATTTTCAATCTGACCTAATAAGCCAGTACATATATAAGCATCATCTGACAAAAACTGATTATTTTTAGTAGGGTCATTATTTATTTTCGCATTATCAAGCATTAAAAAAGAATACTCAATATTAAATTTATTTATTTCTTTTTCTAATTTTTTAGTTAAAAGCTTTATTTCTTTTTTATTAGAGATGTTAATTTTTTTTTCTTTAAGATATAATTCTAATAATACATTAAAAAATAAATCTCCAAATTTTTTAAATTCAACAGATTTTCCCTGTTTTGGACCAAACAAAATTTTATTTCTTTCTTTAATATTATTTTTTTTATCAGCTGATATTTGATGAAATGCATTAGAAGATCCGAAAAAAAAACCAGAGCACCTGGACAAAAGATAAGAAAAATCCTGAAATTTAAGTGGTTTATTTATTTTATTAATATAATTCGATAGAGGCTTTGCAATAATATTTGAATCTTCAGCAAATAATGAATTCACTAAAAAAAATAATACTAGAAAAATTAGTAAAAATTTTGAGAAAAAAATCTCCTATATATTATTTATGTAAATTATATATAATATACTAATATATAAGAGATTAATTCAATAATAAAAGAAAAAAACTACTAAACTTATAGAATTGATAAGTATTTTATTTGATACATGCTAAAAATGATTCAGTCATATTTATAATTAATTGATTATATAAATTCTTACCAGGTTCTATATTAAATCCAAGTGGATCAAGAATAACTGCTTTTTTGCCCGTACCTTCAACAACTGCCTTAACGATTTTAGATTCAAATTGTGGCTCTGAAAATACACATTTAATATTTTCGTTATTAATTAGTACTTTTAACTCTTTTAATCTTTTTGCTCCAGGCATGACCTCTGTGCTTATAGTAATAGAGCCCGATGCTTTTAAACCGAAGCGTTTTTCAAAAGATTGATATGCATCATGAAAATATATAAAACCACTATTGTCATAGTTTTGAAGTTTTCTCTTTGTATCTTCTATAAGAATATCAATACTCTTTTTAGCGTCTAAACTGTTTTTTTCATATATTTTTTTATTTGATGGATCAATTTTAGATAGTGCAATTTTTATCTCTTCTAAAATAACTTTTGCATTTTCTGGATCTAACCAAACATGCTGATCAATCTCCTCTGAGTGGTCATCGTGATCCTTATGAGCTTTATGATCATCGTGGTCATCGTGATCCTTATGAGCTTTATGATCATCGTGGTCATCGTGATCCT
>PBKD01000002.1 GCA_002722055.1 Rhodospirillaceae bacterium
TACATCAACCATATGATTATTATTTTCTAACTGTGGTAAAATCATTGAACTTAGTTGGAATGTACTTGCCATACTAGTTTTAAATACATACGCAATCTTCATATTATTCTCCTTTTATATAATGTTATGTTATAACATTACATTACATTATTGAAATACTAAATCAAATGCTAATAAATTAAAATAAATTTTAAGGTTGGCGGAGGGTGATAGATTTCTAACCTAAGGTTCGCTTATACAAAAGCCAGTTTTCAAAAAACAGCGCGTTTAAATAATTGGTGATTTTCAATTAAATTACAATATAGTTACAAAAAGGGTTGCAGAAGGTGTGGCAGTTTGCTTTTTTACATGAAAAATTGTGCAGTTTATAGCCATTTATTCTATTCGACATCACATTACCTAAAACCAGCGCGTCTACCAATTCCGCCACATCCGCACTCCCTTATTACTAGGGTTTCTGGGACTTATGTGCAAGTGTGAAGTTATAAAATCATAAAAAAATTGATAAAAAATTATATAAAACAAAAAAATAGTATACTAAAAATCAAAATTTAAACCTAAAAAAAGATTTTGAGTATCCATTTACTATCCAGTTCAAAGGAGTAAATTTAATCAGGAGATAATATAAAATTATACTTGAGAGAAAACCGAAAGTAATTGAGAAAAGAAAAATATTAATTTGACTAAAACCAGTTTTATAAAAAGCTACACTAATAAAAATGATGGGCATAAGATGCAAAAGGTATATTGGGTAAGAAAGCTCAATAAGCCAGGTTAGAAGACCACTACTTGAAAAAATGAATCTTGTTGCCAATCCCAAAAAGAGCAAACACCAAAGTAAAGTGTTTATACTTTTTAATATTATAAAGACTATAGGAAAATCATTAGCACCTAGCTGAAGTAAAAAAATAACAATTGATAAAATCGACAATAAAATTAAAATTTTAGTTCGAGCAAAAATATTGAACCATTTCTGATTAAAGTAAAAAAATGTACCTGCCAAAAAAAATGAAAAATAATATATTAAATTTCCAATTTTTAAATCTATATATGTTTTTGGAGGCTCCAAAAACGCAACCTCAATTCCACCTGTAATACTACCTGAGTTGAAAATTATAGCTAATGGGAAAAACATTATTAAGCAGAATAATAATATTATAATTTTAATGATTGAAATAGAATTAGTTAATATGTTTCTAATGAATTTAATTTGATATAAGAAAGAATAAATGAATGCAAAAATAAATAAATAGTATAAAAACCAAAGGTGATCTAATGTAAAATCTATTTTTCCATCAAATAAATCAAAAATTAGGCAAAATAGCAGGCAAGTTAAACCAACTCTAACTATTCTATCCAATAAAAATTTTGAAATTCCTCGCTTATGAATTATCATAATTGAAAAAAAACCAGAAAGGAAAAAAAATAATGGCATCCGCCAATTTGTTATGAAAACAAGGATAATCCAAATCCATAACTCTTGCTTAGGTTTATCATATATTTCAAATGTTAACAAAACTGTGGGATCATAAAATATTAGAGGAGCGTGAATAACTAAACCTAAAAGCATAGCAAATGCTCTTAGAAAATCTAAAGAATGTAGTCTTTCCATGTTTCCTCAAATAATTACAATTTATTTTTCACTTGCTTTTTATTCTCATCATTTAAAAATAAAGTATTTAAGACTTTAGGAATTAAATCAACTAGATCATCCGCAATTAAACCAAAACCAAATAATCTCGCTGAAATAGAGTGAATCCATACAGCTGCAGCTGTTCCTAAAAAAGGATCTGTACCTTGGGATAATAAGCCTAAAATTATTCCTGCTAGAACATCTCCGCTTCCAGCTGTAGCTAAAGTTGGTGGAGCACAACTATTAATTATCACTCTCCCATCTGGAGAGCTAATCAGTGTGTCGGAACCCTTTAAAACAATTATTGCACCAGATATTTTTGATGCTTCCTTAACTCTTTCAATTTTATTCCCTTTTAAGTTAGGAAAAATCCTTTCAAATTCTCCCTCGTGAGGAGTAAGAATACAATCTTGATCAATTATATCAAATAATACATTAGGTTTATTTTTAAAAACACTAATTGCATCAGCATCAATTACACAAGGTTTCATTAATTTTCTTGCTTCAATTACACAGTTATAAGTATGATCATTAATTCCATTTCCTGGGCCAATCAACACAGCTGTGCAGCGAGGATCTGAGATAGTCTGAATAAATTGAACAATATTATTTGATTCTTTGATAATAAGAGAGGATTTTGATGCTGTAAATGAATTTATACATTCTCTCACACAGCAAATTGCAACAACACCAGATCCGATTCTTAAAGCACTCTCTGCAGCTAATTTTGCTGCATTTGTACTTCCAAGTTTTCCACTATTAATTACTGAAAAACCTCTTTGGTACTTATGCGAATATAAATTTGGTAATTTAATTCCTTTAGACCATATATTTGGGTTATTTTCAAAATAATTAAACTTAAAATTTTCAATAATAGATTTTTGTGTTCCAATATTTTCTACATAAACTTCACCACAAAATTGTTTTCCAGGAAGGAGCAAATGACCAATTTTCTTTCTAATAAAAGTCACTGTTGAATCTGCTATGACGGCTGAGTTCAGTATATCACCTGTCTCACCATTTACCCCACTGGGCAAATCTATTGATATCACTTTTGCTTTAGATGCATTAATAGAACTCACCACCTCTAAATTAAAACTATTTAGCGGCCTGTTTAAACCTGAGCCAAAAATAGCATCTACAATAATTTCAGCAGAATATATCTCATCAATCGAATATTTAATTAAATCATTTTTGCCCCATCGCTCTAACATTGAACTAGTATCTTTAGAAAAAACCGTGTCATTAATTAACATAACTTTGACTGGCCAGTTAGCTTCTCTTAAATTTTTAGCTACTACAAACCCATCACCTGCATTATTGCCGTTCCCACATATTACTAAAACATGAGATTTTTTATAATTCTTTCTAATATTATCCGATACAGCTCTGCCAGCATTTTCCATTAATTCGAGTGAAGTTATTCCCAATTTTATAGATTTATTATCAAAATCATACATATCCTTTGGAGTTATTACACCGTATTGATTTTTATACTTATCCATCATATTTTTTATTCTTATAAATTCTTACTATCATTCTATTTTCAAAATAATAACCATCTTTATGATGACCTTTTTTAAAAATTTGATTTACTTTTTCATTGTTTATACTCTCTTTAGAAATATTATTGAATGTTGTGCTTGACATTTTATTTACAAAGGTTTCAAAATCTTTGAATGAGTACTGACTTGTAAAATAGAACTCTTGTAAGTTTTTAAAATAATTATTAGCAACATTATTAAGGGCTATAATAGCTTGATTTCTTACATATGTTTCGTCATGAAAAGGCCTAATTAATTCAAAAAATGTTCCATTTACATCAGGTTCCAAAACAAATAAAAAACCATTATTTCTTAATACTCTAATCGCTTCAAAAATTGATTTATCCATCAACTCAACAGGAACATGATGAAGAGATTTTGAAAAAACCACAGAATCAAAAGAGTTATTTTCAAAGGGTATTTCGTGACCAGATCCATATAAAAACTGAACATTAATTATATCATGATTACTATTTTTCTTGGCTTGAATTGGATCACTTTCTATGCCAATCACATTGCCCCCTCTAGATGAGAGAGCAATTGGTAACTCTCCATTTCCACACCCAATGTCAAGTATTTGTAATCCATTCCAGTCTACCAACTTAAAAAATACATCTAACTCTTTTAAATAACCTAAGTTCTTGTTATTATTTTCATTAATTATTACCAAATTAGACTCCTTAGATACTTAAATTATGAAAAAGAACATATTAATTCTTATATTTATTACCATTATTAGTTTTGGCTGTGATGAAATTATACCAAAAATAGAGATAAGGGACAATTACCAAGGTAAAAGATTAGTTGAACCAGAAAATTATGATAAAGAAATTTATCGGGATAATTTGGGTAACCCTATTTTAAAGAATTAGATAATACTAGGGAGATAGTTTTGCATAAATACAAAATTTCAGATGAAGTAAAAAAAAGCGCAATACTGAGAAGAGGTAAATTACACCCATACGATGATCTCATCGGAAAAAAAACTGCTTTAGTTGTTATTGATATGCAAAATGCTTTTGTTGAGAAAGGTGCAGGGCATGCCTGGGTGCCAAATGCTGCAAGCACATGTAAAAATATTAATTTAATAGCCGACAAAATAAGATTAAAAAAAGGTTTAGTAGTATGGATACTAAATACATTTGAAGAAAAGTCACTTAGTGACTGGTCTCATTTTCATGAATATCTAAGCTCAAAAGAAATATTGAAATTAAGAAGCGAGTCAATGAGTGAAAATTCATATGGACATAAGATTTATAAATCACTCAAAATTAAACCAAGTGACATTTGTGAAAAAAAATTTTTTTATAGTGCATTTATCCAGGGCTCATCAAATATTAATCAAATACTTAAAAAAAATAAAATCGAAAATATTCTTATAACTGGAACAGCAACTAATGTGTGTTGTGAATCAAGTGCAAGAGATGCAATGATGCTAAATTACAAAACTATTATGATTTCAGACGCCTGTTCGGCATCTAGTGATGATCAACATTCATCTTCTCTAAATTCATTTATCATTAATTTTGGTGATGTTAGGACAACAGATGAAGTCTTAGAAATTATATATTAGTTTTTTATAATTTTATCCTTATTCATGATCAACCATTGAATAGCAATAATAGTTTTAGCATCATATATTTTCCCATCTAAATAAAGATCACTAATTTCATCAAATTTAAATCTTAAAATTTTTATATCTTCTCCTTCATCAACACCTCCTCCACTTGATAATTTAGTTTTATCACAAACTTCGGCAAAAAATATTGATAAATACTCTTGAACGCTTCCTGGTGCCATATGTATATCACAAATTTTTATTAAATTTTTTGGTGAATAACCAATTTCCTCTATCATTTCTCTTTTAATACTCTCCTCAATATTCTCCCTTTCATCACAAAGGCCAGCAACTATTTCAGTTAACCATCCACTATCATGATTAGAATTCATGGTTGGTAATCTAAATTGATTAATGAGTATTATTTCATCTGAGGAAGAGTCATATACTATTGCAGCACAGGCCCTACCTACAACCCAACGCACCCTTGAAATAGGTTTAGAGAATTTGCCATTAAATTGTAAAAATGAAAATGAAAACTTTTCTAATTTAAACAATTTGTTGTATAATAATTCTTTTTTATAAATTTTAACTTTTTCAGACATTTTTATTTCTCTAATCAAAATTTATATAACAGAAAGAAGAAAAAAATGGAACACAGAAATTATAAGGGAAGAGTAGATTATATTCATGATGAAGTTGGAGAAAGAGGAAGAGAATGGTTTGATGTTACCATACAAAAAAATGGCATACGAACTCTTAGATCAAAATGTGAAATGGATGACTCAGGAGTTTTAAGAGATGTTACTTTTTCTGTTGATAAGAACTGGTTGCCTAAAGATAGCTTCGTAAGACTTACAGTCGAAGGGGAATTTTTTGGAAGTGCTTGGTTTTTATTTGAAGATGATATGGTATCATGTGAAGCAATCACAAAAAATGAAGGCAGAGTTTCTCAAAAAGTAAAAATACTTGAACCTATTAGATCCTTTGGACCGCACCCAGTAGTATGCGATATATGGCACTTGGGATCATGGAACTGGAAAAGTGATGAGAAATCACAATCATGGCCATCAATAATGAGTTCACCTTTGCCCAACGGTGCTTCAGGGCCAATGATTGGTATAAGTGATTTTCTTGCAAGGTACGAGGGAGAAGAAAACATAATCACACCTTGTGGTGAATTCAAAAGTAAACATTTTGTTTTTCCATTAGAAAGAAAAAATAAGCCTGATGAACATATTTGGTATACAGGAGAAGATCTTTTATTAACTAAAATAAGGTGGGATTTATTAAAAACTACATATGTTTTAGCAGAAATATCGGGTGATTATAGATAACGTTGATAAAATACAAATTAAAACCTCAAGATAAGGATCAAGTATTTTATATATATTTAAGTATTTTAAGTTAATACAAATTTATAAATGGAGACTTATATAATTGAATAATATTTTAAGAAGAACTACATATATTGTAAATAATATTGATGAAACAATTCATTTTTATAAGAATATTATTGGTCTGAATTTGTTGTGGCAATCTGAAACAATACTGAATGGCAATATGCCAATTGGAAAGACAGGTGACAAAGCAAGATTTGTTGCTTTTAATGGTACTGATCCAACTATTGGTATGGTTGCGTTTATGCAATTACTAGAAAAAAATAATAAAAAATTAACTTCACCAAAAAATAATTTAGAACTTGGTGATTCAATACTTGTACTTGGTGTTGAAAATTGTGAGGAAATTTATGCAAGATTAAAAACTTATAAATGCAACATATATAAATCACCTTTTGATAATTCTGTAACAGGAAGAGAAGGAAATAGTATAAAAATGATATCAATGTTTGCTTGGGACCCAAATAATATTTTTCTTGAGATAAATCAGAGAATCTAAATGTGGGGCGAGTGATCGGATTTGAACCGACGACATCCAGTACCACAAACTGGCGCTCTAACCAACTGAGCTACACCCGCCATTCTTTATTTCTAAAGTTTATAGAAGTTATGTTCAAGTATGAAAATTAAAATTCGAAGAAAAAGTTATATTTATTATTACAAAAAGATAAATAGAAATATAATTAACTCATAACTAATTATAATTTCTTAGCCTACAACCATCTTCTTACTTGTTTTTTATACTCAAAAAATGAATTGCCAAATAAATCTGTTAAATATTCTTCTTCAGGAAGAATCACAAAAAAATGTATCAATATCAAAGAAAAAATTGCAGAAATTGACATTAATAAAATATCTGAAGCTATACCAAAGCCAAAAATCATTAAAAAAGTTCCCAAATATAGGGGGTTTCTTGAGTATTTATAAGGACCATCAGTAATTAACTTCTGTGGTTGATGTTTTGGATGAGGGGAAGTTTTATAAAACCTATACTTATTCATTGACCACATATTTATGAAAATACCAAATAATACTATCAAAAATCCTATTGGTAATAAATGGCTAATATTTGTTTTAAAATAAATAAAAAAATAATTTAAAATTAAACTAATTAGAACAGATACCCCATATATCGCAGGGGGTTGGAATTTTATCTGTAAAATCTTTTCTGGTGGAGCTTCTAATCCTCCTAACTTATTATAAGTTTCAAAATTTTGATTAATATTTTTTCTTTTTTTTAACATTTTGTTCCAAAAAATTATTAAAAGTTATAATTTCTTCTTTTTTATTGTTAAGTACCATGCGATAAATAAGTATGCAAATTAACAAACTCTATACAAAAATTGGGACTGAAACGGCATTTGATATATTAGCAAAAGCTGAAAAATTAAAATCCCAAGGTAAAGATGTCATTAACTTGGGAATAGGTCAACCAGACTTTTCATCACCAGTACATGTAGTTGAAGCAGCAATTAAAGCGTTAAAAGATGGTCATCATGGTTATACACCTGCAAATGGAATTTTAGAGTTGAGAGAGGCAGTAGCTAAAAATATCTATAATTTTAGATCAGTAAATGTGAACCCGGACAATATACTTATTATGCCAGGGGCTAAACCAATAATGTATTTTGCAATTATAATTTTTGGTGAACCAGGATTCGAAATTATGTATCCTAATCCAGGTTTTCCAATATATGAAAGTGCTATTAATCTCACAGGAGCAAAACCTGTTCCTATCGAATTAAAAGAAGATAATTCTTTTTCTTTTAAAGCTGAAAGTGTTCTTGAAAAAATTACTGCAAAAACGAGATTAATTATTTTAAACTCACCAGCTAATCCTACAGGTGGTATTACAAACGCTAATGAATTAGATATTCTTGTAAAAGGTTTAGAAAAATTTCCTAACGTTACTATTTTATCTGACGAAATTTACTCTAGAATAATTTATGACGATATACAGTTTAATAGTCTTTTGAAATATGAACAATTAAGGGACCGCTTGATAATTTTAGATGGTTGGTCAAAAACTTATGCAATGACAGGATGGAGATTAGGCTGGAGTCTATGGCCAAAAAAATTAATTGAAATTGCAACAAGACTTGCAATAAATACTTATTCATGTGTTAACGCACCAACCCAATTCGCGGGAATAGCAGCTTTAAATGGTCCTCAAGATAATTTTGATTTTATGCTGAATGAGTTTAACAAAAGAAGAAACGTAATACATGAACAATTAAACTCAATTAATAATTTCTCATGTATCAAACCAAAGGGTGCATTTTACGCATTTGCTAATATAAAAAAAACAGGTTTAACTAGCAATCAAGTTCAAGATTTAATATTAAATGAAGCAAATGTAGCAACAGTAGCAGGAACATCATTTGGAGAATTAGGTGAGGGTTTTATAAGGTTTAGTTATGCAGCTTCTTTAGATAATATAAATAAAGCTATGGAGAGAATATCAACTATATTTAACTAAAATTAGTTGCTTAAATTTTAATCAGTTGCACAAGATTATAGCAAACAAAAATAACTGTTTTAAAAAATACTCTACTAAGTGCTTAATAATATTGTTTTTTTTAATTTGAGTAGTTGGCACACTTAATGCAACAAATTTAAACAGCATATAAATGCAAGAGGTAATTATGAAAAAAATAGAGGCTATTGTTAAACCATTTAAATTGGATGAAGTTAAAGAAGCACTTCATGAAATAGGACTTCAGGGTATAACTGTTATTGAAGCTAAAGGTTTTGGAAGACAAAAAGGTCATACAGAATTATATCGTGGTGCAGAATATATAGTCGATTTTCTTCCAAAGGTAAAAATTGAAATAGTATTAGAAGATTCAATGGTTGATAAAGCTATTGAGGCAATAAAAAAATCTGCAAGTACAGGTAGAATAGGTGATGGAAAAATATTTATTGTAAATATAGAAAGAGCAGTAAGAATAAGAACTGGTGAAGAAGGTTCAGAAGCAATTTAAAAAAGAGGAGTTATTTCAAATGAGCGATGCGAATACAATTTTAAAATTGATTAAAGATAAAGATATCAACTTTGTAGATTTAAGGTTTACTGACCCAAAGGGAAAATGGCAACATTTAGCAATGTCATCTAAAGTGGTGGACCTGGATACATTTAATGAAGGAATAATGTTTGATGGATCTTCAATAGCTGGTTGGAAAGATATAAGTCAATCAGATATGACTTTAATTCCAGATCCAAATACTGCAGTGGTTGACCCTTTCTCAGCTCAGTCAAGTCTTATTCTTTTTTGTGATGTAAACGAACCTGCAACAGGTGAATCTTACATCAGGGATCCACGTTCTATAGCTAAAAAAGCAGAAGCATATCTATCATTTTCTGGAATAGGAGATACTGCAGTTTTTGGTCCTGAAGCAGAATTTTTTGTATTTGACGATGTAAAGTACGAAGTTTCAATGAACAAAACCTCATATTCGCTAAATGAAAATGAAGGACCCTATAATTCTGGCAAAAAGATTGAGGGAGGTAATACAGGTCATAGACCTACAATTAAAGGAGGATATTTTCCTGTACCACCAATTGATTCTCATTCTGACTTAAGAGCAGAAATGTTATCAGTGATGGGGGAAATGGGGTTAAAGATTGAGAAACACCATCACGAAGTTGCACCTAGTCAAAATGAATTGGGTATTATTTTTGATACACTGGTAAAAACAGCTGATAATATGCAAATTTATAAATATGTTGTTCATAATGTTGCTCATTCATATGGAAAAACTGCTACTTTTATGCCTAAACCAATTATAAATGATAACGGGTCAGGTATGCATACACATCAATCTATATGGAAAGGTAAAACACCGTTGTTTGCTGGTTCAGGATATGCAGACCTATCTGATACTGCGTTGTATTATATTGGGGGACTAATAAAACATGCTAAAGCAATAAATGCTTTTACAAATGCCTCTACAAATTCATACAAAAGGCTTATCCCAGGATTTGAAGCTCCAGTTCTTCTGGCATATTCAGCAAGGAATAGATCTGCATCTTGCAGAATCCCTTTTGCAACTGGGCCTAAAGGGAAAAGAGTTGAAGTTAGATTCCCAGATCCTACAGCAAACCCATATTTGGCATTTTCTGCAATGTTAATGGCAGGTCTGGATGGTATTCAGAATAAAATTCACCCTGGAGATCCTATGGACAAAAATTTGTATGATCTTCCACCAGAAGAGCTTAAAAATGTACCAACTGTATGTGGAAGTCTTCGTGAGGCTTTAGAAGCTCTTGATAATGATAGAGACTTCTTGAAAAAAGGTGATGTTTTTACTGATGACTCAATAGATGGTTATTTATCTTTAAAATGGGAAGAAGTTTATTCTTTTGAACACACACCTCATCCCATCGAATTTTCTATGTATTACAGTGTATAACTTCTTTGCCCCTTTTATACCTTCAATTTAAAAGGGGCAAAAAATTTGCTTTTTAATCAACACTCCTAGACATGCCATCTTCGTCAATTGCTACATAGACAAATGTGCCACTAGTAACTCTAACCTCTTCACCAGTTGTCTTTCTAGAAGAAAATGTGTCTATATTTATTGTCATGCTAGTTCTTCCAACTTTACTTACTGAAGCAAAAATAGTTACTAAATCTCCAATATAAACTGGCTTATAAAATTTCATTGCCTCAATAGCAACAGTTACACACCTTCCTTTACATCTTTTAGCAGCAATTACTCCTCCAGCAATATCCATTTGTGATAATAACCAGCCACCAAAAATATCACCATTAGCATTAGCATCTGCAGGCATTGGAACAGTTCTAATTGCAGGACTAAGATCTTTTTCTAAATTTCTCTTCATAGACATTAACAAAACCTAGTATTTTTATAATTTATAATTTAAAGTTAATTTAATTTATTATTACTCTATATTTTTTTATAATCAATTCTTAATGCAAAAAGATCTATTTAAAGACATAAACAAAAAAAAGAATAAATCTTATTCTGCTAAAGATATAACCGTTCTTGAGGGACTAGAGCCTGTCAGGCAAAGGCCTGGTATGTATATTGGAGGAATTGATGAAAATGGACTTCATCATTTAGCATCGGAGGTTATTGATAATGCTATGGATGAAGTTGTAGAAGGTTCAGCATCTGTCATTGAAGTTCATTTAGCTAAAGGGAATATTCTTCAAGTTAAAGACAATGGCAGAGGTATACCAGTTGATAAGCATCCAAAATTTAAAAAAAAATCTGCACTAGAGGTAATATTAACAACACTTCATTCTGGTGGAAAATTTAGCAATAAAGTATATGAAACTTCTGGAGGCCTTCACGGTGTTGGTATTTCAGTAGTTAACGCATTATCAGATATGTTTAATATTGAGGTATATAGAGATGGTTTTGTATATTATCAATCATATATAAAAGGAAAAGCTAAAAATAAGCTATCAAAAAAACCTATAAAAAATAAACGTGGTACATTTATAGAGTTTCACCCAGATGAGAAAATATTCAGAGAAAATAATCAATTTTCTGCAGAAAGACTTTACTTTTTGTGTAAGTCAAAAGCTTACTTACAAAAGAATGTTGAAATAAGGTGGTCATGTGACAAAACATATAAATTATCAAAGATTCCACATAAAGATAATCTAAAATTTCCTGGAGGTATCCTGGAGGCCATGAAAGTAGAGTTAGGGGATACCGAATTAATTACTGATAATTATTTTAATGGAAATTCAAAAATAAGCGATAATGAGAAAGTGGAATGGGCAGTGATATGGACAGGAGATGATAAGATAATTACTTCATCTTATTGTAACACTATTCCTACACCCTTAGGGGGAACACATGAAAATGCTCTTAAAAATGCTTTAATAAGAAGTATAAAATCATATGCTAAATTTTCGAAGTTTAAAAAAACTAGTTTAATTTTACTCGAAGATGTTACAAAAAATATTTCTTTTATATTGTCTGTATTCATAAAAAATCCTCAATTCCAAGGGCAAACAAAAGAAAAACTTGTTTCTCCTGATAGTAATAGATTATTAGAGTCTACATTAAAAGACCATTTTGATCACTGGCTTACGGGAAATACAATTAGTGCCAATAAACTAATTGAATTTTTCTTGAGTAATGCAGAAGAGAGAATAAGAGAGAAAAATGAAAAAAATATTTCCCGTAAAGAACTTAAAAGAAAATTAAGACTACCTGGTAAACTTGCTGACTGCACTAGCTCAACAATTAAAAATACTGAACTTTTCTTAGTTGAGGGTGACTCTGCTGGTGGATCTGCTAAACAAGCAAGGGATAGAGTAAATCAAGCTGTTCTTCCTTTGAAAGGAAAAATACTTAATATTGCTAGTGCTGGTATATCTAAATCCTACGAAAATCAGGAAGTATTAAATATATTGCAAGCGCTTGGTTGTGGGGTAAAGGAAAAATACCGAGAAGAAAAATTACGGTATGAAAAAATTATTATAATGACAGATGCAGATGTTGATGGAGATCATATCTCAGCTTTGTTAATGACTTGTTTTTTTAGTTTAATGCCCAAACTGATTGAAAATAATCATCTCTTTATTGCCTGCCCTCCATTATTCAGAATTGTAGTAGGAGAAGATATATTTTATGCAATGGATGAAAAACAAAAAAATGAAATTATAGGTAAATTTAAATCAAATAGAAAATTCGAAATTAGTAGATTTAAAGGACTAGGTGAAATGATGCCGAAGCAACTAAAAGAAACAACTATGAATCCATCTACAAGAAAATTAAAAAAAATTATAATTCCAAATAAAAATTATATTAAAACTGGGAATTTTGTTGAACAAATAATGGGGAAAAAGCCAGAAAAAAGACTTGAATTTATTAAAGAGAACTCAGAGAATGCTTATTATATTAACTTAAATAAATAATTCAAAATTTTTCTGTTTATATATATTCTGTAAAAAAATTTCAAAAAAAGGTAAATAATTAATATGATTAATGATGATAAAGAACTAATATTAAATAGGGATGTTGAAGGAGTATTAGTAATAACTTTAAATAGACCTAAAGTTAAAAATGCATTTTCTAATTCTCTTCTTAGTTCACTTAGAGAAACTTTTTCCATAGCTGAAAAAGATAAAGAAATTAAATGTATAATTACCACAGGTGGATCAGAAGTTTACGCTGCTGGATCTGATATTAATCAATTAAAAACAAGACCAACACATGGTGGTATAGCAGAAACTAGATTCTCTGACTGGGATTATATAGAAAAATTTACCAAACCAGTCATTGCATCTGTTAATGGTTACGCTTTAGGAGGTGGGTGTGAATTAGCAATGCTATCAGATATAATTATTGCAGGAGAAAGTGCCAAATTTGGCTTGCCTGAAGTTAGGCTTGGTTTGTTTCCAGGTTTAGGGGGAACTCAAAGACTTATAAGATCAGTTGGTAAGTCCATGGCTATGAAAGTTATTCTTGCTGCAGAGTTTATTGATGCTCAAGAAGCACTTAGAAATGGTTTAATTGCTGAGATTACTAAAGATGATAAAACAATCGAAAGATCATTAGAAATTGCAAAAAAAATTGCATCTATGCCACCCTTGGCAATAAAAACGGCAAAAAGAGTCATTCTGCAATCTTATGAAACTTCCCTTACTGCAGGCCTAAGTTATGAAAGAGCTGCTAATTTAAGTTTATATCATTCACATGATAAATCTGAGGGTATTTCAGCATTTCTTGAAAAAAGAAAACCTACATGGAAAGGAGAATAGTTATAAGTTTTCTTTATTTTTTGATTGTATAGATACTAAATCTTTCTTAATTTTATCAATTTCATTTATAACATCAGCTATGTTTTCAACTTCATCAATATTTATATTTACATATCTAGCAGATTCTTTGATATTCATTAATTTATTTTTACCAAAAAATTGATCATCAATTAATTCAAATACTTTTATTGGCCTAACAAAACCTTTAGGGGTTATTTCATCTACTTCTTTAAAATCAAAAAAATCTTTAACAAAGTTATAAGTTGATTCTGATACATAAATAGAATTGGGCTTTGCAATCGATTGTAGTCTAGAAGCTAAATTTACTGGACTACCAAATACTGTGTAATCTAAACGCATATCTGAACCAAAGTTACCAACTGTACAATAGCCTGAAGTAATACCCATTCTAACCTTTATACCTTTTTCTGCTCCTAAGTTTTTCCATTGAGACTGTAATTCATTAACTTTAGATTTCATTTCTTTTGACATTTGCAAACACTTTTTAGCATCTAATTTAGAACCAAATGATTCAGGGTCTCCAAAAAAAACAAGCATTGCATCACCTATAAATTTATCAATTGTTCCACCATAATTAATTGCAATTTTAGACATCTCAGATAAATATGAGTTAATTATTGCTGATAATTGCTCAGGCTCTAGAGTATCACTTAAATCTGTAAATTTAACTATATCAGAAAAAAATATTGTTAAATTTTTTCTTGAAATTTTTAAATTTTCTGATGTTTTACTTTTAAAAATACTTTTATAAATTTGTGGAGAAAGATATTTTGATAATTTATTTGCAAGATTTTCTAATTCTTTACTTTTCTCTTCAATAATTTTCTTATCATGAAATTGCTTTTTTAAAAGATTTTCTGTTTCTAATTTTAGTTTAAATTCATTTGTTTTATCAATAAATTGTCCCTGAATACCATTAAGGTATTTAAAGTCAATATCTTTAGTAACTCTTGATAAAAGAGAAAAAACTTTCAATTCCCCATCAATATCAATTTTTATTTCAGGAATTAGCACCTGGCCATTTGTATTAATTTGTTCGAGAAAATTATTTATAATTTCTTTATCTAACCCTAATTGACTTAATACGTCTGGAATATAAGCATTCTCAACATTTTTAAGAATAGGAAAAAAATTCTTAAACCTTTTATTTACTCTTTGAATTTTTAAATTTGAATCAGCAAAATACGCTCCAGTAACAGCATTTCTAAAATTAAAGAAACTTATGTCAATAATTTTACTTTGATTAAATAATTCTTGTAATTCCATCCTAATTTTTCCCTGTAATAAGAATTATGTTAATAATAAATTATTAACATCCGCTGGTATCCAAACTATTAAACCATCTAATTCTTGATTTAAAACAATTTGACAACCTAATCTAGAAGTAGCAGTAAGACCAAATGCCATATCTAGCATATCGTTTTCATCATCTGACGCAGGGGATAATTTATTATACCAAGATTCATCAACTACAATATGACAAGTTGAGCATGCAAGACAACCTTCACATGCACCCTCAATTTCATCAATGTTATTATTTTTCACTAAATCAAGTAATGTATCTCCATCATTGCCTTCTACAATATATTTTTTTCCATCACGAGCAATAAAGGTTACTTTAATCATATGAATTCTGATCCTTTTGTTTATATAATTTATGGATAACTGAAGAAATCCTTATACAAGCCTCTTCTATTTCCTCTTCTGTTGTCATTCTGCCTAAACTAATTCTTACACTTGATTCTGCTTCTTTTTTTGTCAAGTTCAAAGATTTAAGAACATAGCTTGGTTCAATAGCATTATCTGAACATGCTGAACCAAGGGAAAAACTAACATTAGAAATATTTTCAATCAATTTACTAGCATTAATACCTTTTATCTGAATATTAATATTACCCTGCCACCTTAAATTTTTATTACCATTTATTTTATATACTATATTTTTTTTTGACAAATAATTTAAAAAATAATCTGATAAATAATTTATTCTACTATTATCTGAGGACATCATTTTGTTTGCTAGGCTAGCCGCCTCTCCAAAACCAATACATAAATGTGATGGCAAAGTTCCTGACCTTAATCCTTTTTCTTGAAACCCTCCTGAAAATAAAGGATCCAATCTTACCCGCGGCCTTCTTCTTACGAAAAGACACCCTATTCCCTTCGGACCATACATTTTATGAGATGATAAACTGAGAAGATCTAAATTAAATTTATTAACATCTAATTCTATTTTACCACCAGCTTGAGCACAATCTGAGTGAAACAATACCTTATTCAATTTACATATTTTTCCAATTTTTTCTAATGGTTGAATTACGCCTATTTCATTATTTAAAGCCATAACAGAAACTAATATAGTTCTATTTGATATAGCATTGCTTAATTTAGTTACATCCAAAATGCCATCGTTTTCAACTGGAAGAATTACCACTTTAAAACCTTCTTTAATCAAACTATTAAATGATTCAAGCACACATTTATGTTCAGAATTAGTAGTAATAATTTCGTTCTTATTCATATTCTTGTAAAACCTTGCAGCACCTTTTATTGCTAGGTTATTTGACTCTGTTGCACCGGAAGTAAATATAATTTCTTTAGGATCAGAGTTTATTAACCTTGCAACTTTAATTCTTGATTTTTCTATATTATCTGATACGAATTTACCCATTGTATGCTCTGTTGAATGAGGATTCGCAAAGTAGATATTTAAATAAGGTGACATTGACTCAATAACCTTGGGGTCTACCGGTGTGGTAGACTGATAATCTAAATATATATTTGAGTTTAAATTCATTATTAAATATTATTGCTTAATTATCATGGTATATTTCTGACCATTTAGAAACAAAATAATCAATATCATTTTCTGTAGTTGACCAGCCTATGCTTACTCTAATTGCAGAAGACATCATTTTAGCATCTATTTTCATTGCTTCAAGAACATGAGAATTACCGACTTTGCCAGATGAACAAGCTGAACCAGAACTAACACCTATACCTGATAAATCTAAAGCAACTAATTGAACTTCCTTACTTACTTTATCATTTCCAAAATATACCGTATTTGGAATTCTATTTTGTTTATATCCAAAAATATGTATTGGTGCTGTTTTAATTAAATCATTTTCAAGTTTTTTTCTTAAATATAAAATTTTTTTTGTTTCATTAACTGAAAAACATTTTACAGCTTCTGCAAAACCAATTATGCCAGATATATTCTCAGTACCTGCCCTTCTAAAATTTTCCTGACTGCCACCTTTAATAAGTGGAAAGAACTCAATTCCAGGTTTAATCCAAATAGCTCCTATTCCTTGTGGGCCTCCTACTTTATGAGCAGATAATGTTGCATAATCTACTCCTAATTTATTAATATCTAAAGGGATTTTCCCAAATGCTTGAACTGCATCACAATGTACTAAAGCATTTTTTTTATGAGCTATTTCTACTATTTGCTCAATAGGTTGAATAACACCGGTTTCATTATTTACAAGCATTGTAGATATCAAATATGGGCCATCATTTTTATCAAGTATATTTTCTAGTGATTTTAGAGAAATCAAACCTTGTTCATTTGTATGAATATATTCAGTATCATCTTTATCAGTTGAGGGAATTAAAACTGAATCATGTTCTATAGAGGAAATTACTAACCTTCTATCAGAATTTTTTATTATAGAGACATTTGCCTCAGTAGCACCTGATGTAAATACTAAACCACTTGGATCAGCATTAATAGATTTAGCAATTATCTCTCTAGCAGCATTAATTTTTTTTCTAGACTCTGTTCCAAATTGATGAATAGAGGAAGCATTTAAACTTTTGTGAGCTTCTAGCAAGGCCTTAATTACTTGAGGCCTTACAACTGATGAAGAATTATAGTCTAGATAAATACTTTTTGTATTTTTCATATTTTTCAAATTATATTTTTAAAAAAATTTCCAATTAAACTTTCTATTTTTCAATTTTATCTAATAATTTTTCTATTTTCTTTTCCAATTCAATTATTCTTATCAAATTTGGATCTCTATCATCAACGCTTCCATAAGGAACAAAATTTGTTGATTTTTTATTATTTGTTGGCTTGGCTGGAATTCCAACAACAGTTGTATTAGGCATAACGTCATTAATAACAACAGCATTCGAGCCAACTCTTACCCCGTTACCTAAAGTTATCGAACCTAATACTTTTGCTCCAGCACCTATGATAACATTATCACCAATACTGGGGTGTCTTTTTCCAGTTTCAAGAGAAGTCCCTCCAAGAGTTACACCTTGATAAAGTGTAACATCATCACCTATTTCAGTTGTTTCACCAATTACTACACCTAAACCATGATCAATAAAAAATCTTTGCCCTATTTTAGCACCTGGGTGAATTTCTATAAAAGTAAATAATTTTACTGGGAAAGATATTAACCTGGCAAAGAATTTCAATTTTCTTCTCCATAACATATTTGAAATTCTATAAAAGAATACGGCATGGAAACCAGAATAAAATAAAACTACATCTAATTTTGACGTAGCTGCAGGATCTCTATCTAAAGCGGAGTTTAGGTCTTCTCTAATTGTCCTAAAAAATGATATAAAACTCATAAATTAATTAATATTTCTTTGAAATTATCTGAAAAATCTGAATACTATATAAATATAAATCTAAATATTATTTAATCAAGTTTACATAAAAAATTAGTAAATAACATAAAAAAAATCGATATTATCCATATATCTAATTTTATGATAAAAAAAAGGAAAAATAATGCCTGAAGTACATTTCAATGGCCCTGAAGGAAGACTTGAAGGGAGATACCACCCTAGTTCAAAAAATAACCCACCAATCGCAATTGTTTTACACCCTCACCCACAGCACGGTGGAACAATGAATAATAAAATTGTTTATACTGTATACAATGCATTTGCAGAGAGAGGGTTTACCGTAATGAGATTTAATTTCCGTGGTGTTGGTAAAAGTCAAGGAGAGTTTGATCATGGAATAGGTGAATTATCTGATGCAGCAGCAGCACTAGACTGGCTTCAAAGTTTTAACTCAAATGCGCCAAGATGCTGGGTTGCAGGTTTTTCCTTTGGTGCTTGGATTGGCATGCAATTGTTGATGAGAAGACCCGAAGTTGATAGATTTCTCTCTTTAGCTCCCCCAGCAAATATGTTTGATTTCTCTTTTCTTGCTCCTTGCCCTTCATCTGGTTTAATTATTCATGGAACCAATGATCAGCATGTTCCAGAAACAAATATTGCCCAACTTTATGATAAACTTTCTTCCCAAAAAACAATTACTGTTGAACTTGAAAAGATTAAAGGTGCAGATCACTTTTTTACTGATAAATTAAACGATATTAGACAAGTAATTGACAATTACTTTGAAAATAATCTTTCAAATAACAAAAGGTAAATTTATTTATATTGTGTAATAACTCCACCTGATGTCGGAATTTTACAGCCTGTTGTTTCAGGAAATGTTGTTGGAAGGTTAATTATTCTTCTTACAGCAAGGTATGCAACAGCCTCAGCCTCTATAAAATCACCCCTAAGACCAAAAGTATCAATATTTTTTACTGGAAATGATAATGAAGAGGATAGGCATGACATTATCGAAGCATTTTTCCTTCCACCTCCACTTACAATACATAAAGATGGTTTAATAGGAAAAAATATTTCTGATTTTTTAATTGATCTTGCAATTAAATCCACAGCTGTAGCAGCACCATCTTCTGGTGATAAATTTTTTGGTATTAATTTATAATTGAAATAATCTCTATCAATTGATTTAGGAGGAGGCATATGAAAAAAATCATTTTTTAATAATTCTTGAACTAGTTTTGTGATTGATCTTCCTTTTTTAGCTAGATTACCAGAATCGTCATATTGAATACCAAGAGAAAACCTTACCCAGTCATCAATTATACTATTTCCAGGTCCAGTATCAAAAGCAAGTAAATTATTAGAGTTAATCCATGTAACGTTTGAAACACCACCTATATTTAAAACAATAAAAGGAAAATCAAATTTTTTGAAACATTTATTATGATAAATTGGTACTAAAGGAGCACCCTGTCCACCAGCATCTATATCCGCAGTACGCATATTACTCACAACATTAATACCAAGTTTATTTGCAAGTTGTATTGGGTTTCCAATTTGTAAAGTGAATTTCTTAGATGGATCGTGACTTATTGTTTGACCATGAAAACCAATAATATCAATATCTTTTGAATTTAAATTATTGGAATACATTAGTTTTCTTACTACTTCTATATGGTATTTAGTTAATTTATACTCAATATCTAATACTTTTTTACTTGTTTTATTTTGATTACCCATTATTGAAAACAAGGAAGACTTGAAATTTTTATTGTATTCCAGAGTGATAGCGGGACCAGTATCAATTAAATTCTTACCATCAGTTTTTATTATAGCTGCATCCACTCCATCAAGTGATGTACCACTCATCAGACCTATTGCAGTATATATCTTAGAATTATTCAACATAATTTATATTAAATTTGATCTTTTACCTATGAACATGATAAATAAAATTGGTTATTAATAATTTAAAAAAAACACATGGAAAAACCTAAGTCAAAATTTCTTAAAGCTCTCTTCAGAAGAGGAGATTTTCACGAATCCAATAATATAGCAGTTTTAGATGAATTAGCTATGAATAATAAATTAATTGGTTATATCGGTTTTGATGCAACTGCACCAAGTCTGCATGTGGGAAATTTAATGCAAATTTTGAAATTACGTATAATGCAGCAAACTGGTCAAAAACCAATAGTTCTAATCGGGGGCGGAACAACAAGAATTGGAGATCCATCAGGAAAAGACGAAATGCGTAAAATAAGAGACGACCAAGAAATAAAACAAAATATAAATAAAATAAAATCTATATTATCAAAATTCATCATTTTTGGTGATGGTCCAAATGAAGCTATACTTGTTAATAATTCTGATTGGTTAAATAAATTAAATTACATTTCATTTTTGAGAGATATAGGTAAATTTTTTACTATAAATAGAATGCTTACTTTCGAGTCAGTAAAAAATAGGCTAGATAGGTCTCAGCCACTCTCATTTATAGAATTTAACTATATGATTCTGCAAGCTTATGATTTTTTGAAGCTTAACAAGGATTTTAAATGTAATCTCCAAATGGGAGGATCAGACCAATGGGGAAATATTTTAAATGGTATTGAACTATGTAGAAGATATTCTGCTAAGGAAGTCTTTGGAATTACTTCTGAATTACTAACTACATCTTCTGGATCAAAGATGGGAAAAACAGCAAAAGGAGCTGTATGGTTATCAGATGATCTTCTTTCTGCGTATGAATATTGGAATTTTTGGAGAAATACAGAAGATCCTGATGTTATAAGGTTTTTAAAAATTTTTACTGATATACCAGATAAAGAAATAGATACTATAAACATTAATAATATTGATGAAATTAATGAAGCAAAAAAATTGCTTGCAACTGAAGCAACTGCAATGTGTCATGGAAGATCTAGTGCTGAAGAGGCAGAAAAAACTGCCAAAAAAACATTTGGTTCTGGTTTGTACGGAGACTCACTTCCAACTCTAGATATAAGTTTACCTGACTTAAATAAAGGAATAGCTGTATTTGATTTATTTAAAAAAGCATTTAATTTATCATCTGGAAGTGAAGCAAGAAGGATAATTAGGGAAGGTTCTGCAAAAATTAATGATGTAAAGATCAATAACGAAACTAACATTATTAATAATTCAAATTTTGAATCAAGCAACATTCTTAAATTATCTATAGGCAAAAAAAAGCATAGTATAGTAAAAAAAATTAATCCGGAAGACCTCTAATTTCTAATTCTTCAAGTGTAGGTGGAGTTGGCCCAGCCTTAAATACTGAGAAAAAATCTCTAATAAATCCAGGAGATAGTGATAAAAGTGGATTAATTCCTACATAAGGGGAATTTTTATTACCTTTTATTTGGTATGAGACAGCAAATACCCCTTCTTTTTTCTGACCTACCAATAATGAACCTAATAATGGAATTTGACCCAAAATAGAATTAATTGTGTATGCCGGTATAATTGTTCCTGATACGTCTATTATATCTTCTTTATTATTAAAATTTCCGTCTAACCTCATTCCAAGCGATGGGCCATAGACTCTTGCATCATCAAGAAATAGCACTCCGGACTTATAATTAAATGGAATATCACCTTTAACAAAAAGTATTCCCTCTCCTGAGAAAATTTCAATTATACCAGTCAAAGAAGCTAAAGATAAAATTCTTGCAAGCAAAGGTACTTTAATCAAACGAATGTTTTCTAAAATAATTTTTCCTTCTAATAATGGTTCAGTCTTACTATCATTTATTTTTGCGTATACTAGTAAATTACCACCCTTAGCATCATCAAAAAAACCAGTTGATTTTGCCATAGAACCTGCATTTTTAGTGTGTAATAAGAAACTTTTATCATTATCATTTTTTGAAATGATCTTAGCAATAATGTACCCCTCTCCATTTAGTTTTCCTGTTGATTTAAGTGACCTAATCGATTTGCCATTATATTCAATTTCAGTTTTTGAATCAGTTAGATATTGTTTTTTTGTAAATTGCATTTGATTAACTTGAATAAATATTTTCATTTCTGGAAAATTAAGTTTTAAATTAGAATCAAGAAATTTTTTTACGTAATTTTCTACATATAATTTATCACCATTAACCGCTATTAAATAGCCATTAGGTCTTTTTTTTCTTACTGAAAAACTAAAATCGTTGGAAGGTGATATGAATTTTTCGATATCAACTCTTTTAATCTCAAGAGAACTATCAAACTCAACATCACCTAAAAGTTTTAATTTTTTTGATTTATATCTAATATTTTCAATCAGTATTTCATTATTATTATTTTTATACCTGAATTTAACTGTCGCCTCCTCTTTATAATCTTTTATATAATTAATATAGTCTAAAATTATTTTTGAATTTGTAAGATCCATGAATATATCTGCAGTATTAATTTTGTTTCCTGAAATTCGACCTTTAAAATCAAAAGGAATATCTCCTTCAATAAAGTTAAGATAATCTATATCTTTAAAACTTGAATTTGTTGAAGAAATCACTCCATTAATTTTAACTAAAGCACCCTCTTTAGCTAAAAGGTTTTGATCCCAGTCTATGTTTATTGGAATATTATTAATTTCACCTTTACCTGTAACTTTTAAGTTATTCTTAGTAATATTTAATAACATATTTCCATTAGATAGATTTATGTCTTTAATTATATCATTTATTCCAAAGTTAACTAAATTAGTAATAGCAGCAAAATTTACTTCATTAAATTTTAAATCTAATCTCACTGGAAAATTTAATATCACTCTACTTGCAGATGTACCAAAAATATTTTCTTGATTTATATAAAATTTTTCAGATACATTTATAGGATCATTATTTAAAACTTTGAAAATATCTTTATTAGTACCTTTACCAACAAATTCAAGTTCTGCAAACCATTGCTTAGGTGATTTTAATTTCAATTCAATTTTACCCTCGGATAAATCAATACCTTCAATCTTTCCAGTTTCAAGTGTACTAATCAATTTTTTTGGAGTAATTTCAATAAAACCACTTGCCTCATTTAGATTTGGAAAGGAACTTAAATAATTTAATTTAACACCTGAAACATTTAATTTTGCAAATACTGATTCGTTAGTAAGCTGTTTTTTTTGAATTTGATTATAAGTAAGATCTAAAACCACATCGCCATCTGTTATTTTGCCATCTTCAATACTACTAACATACCAGCTTCTTACAGGTGGAAGTATATTGTCTGGCCATAACCTTTTTAGATCATTATTATGCCAATCTCTGACCTTACCATTAAGTCTAATTGTTCCACCATCAATATTTGAAATAACTCCAGATGCTTCAAATTTTGCAGTCTTAGATGAAATATAAAGATCATTAAAATAAACTTTATCTAAATTTTTATCAATCTCTCCTGAAGCTTGAATAAAATCAACATAGATATTTTTATTAATCAAAGGATTTAAGTTTAACTCTCCTTCATTAACTGAAAAGAAATTAAAACCTAAATTTTGTAATAGACCCTTTTGATCTATTTTAAATGATAAACCTCCATCTAAAGGTGACGTAATCCTATTTAGGGGATTTAATTGATCAAAAAATGGTGTGATTAAGGATGTTGAGAAATTAGAAAAGTTGATACCTATATCAAAAAACTCTGACTTCATATTATATAGCGAGGATATCTTAATAGGAATATCTTTTGTTTGATTTTCAATTGTAAACATAAATACTGAGTCAATATCTGATTTATTTTTTGTTATAATTATATCAGTATCTTTGGAAGTAATTTTTTTACTTTTAAGTTTATCATCATAATAAATTTTAGCGTTAAATATTTCAATTTTTTCAAGATCATAAACTTTATCACGAAGTATATCTTCAAATAAAACCTTTTTTAATTTTCTAACAATCTCTTTATCTTGTCTGTGTTCACCTATTCCGAAGTCAAATTTACCTGATTTATTTCTCTCAATTGTCAATGATGGACCATTTATTTCGATTGATTTTAGCTTCAATTTTAATTCTAAAATTTTATCAATATCAAAGGATATAAACATTTCAGGAATTGAGGCTATTATATCGTTATTTCTTTTTTTTACTTTTCCGCCAATTAGACTAATATCAAAACCTTTATCAAAACTTCTCCATTTTAAAAGACAATCCTCGACGGTAATATCTAACTGTAAGTCAGGGTTAAGCTGAATAGCCTCCTGGACATATGGGGTTAAGAAAGTTATAGATATTGGACCTTGTTGGAGCCTAAAAAATAGAAATACTAAAACTATTAAGATCACTAAAATTATACTCGAAATTACTGCAAATATATATTTAGAAATTTTTGATAACATTAATAACCTATTGACACTATATTATATATAATTAATGATCATACATAGTATACTAAATGAAAAAAAAACTTATAGATATTTTATGTGAGCTTGAACCACCACCAGATTTGCTGAAGGCAAATGACAATTTTGATATATTCCTCTCAAACATTAAAAACTCTATAAATAGTAATTTATATTACAATATAGTAAACAACAACTCTTATGTAAGAAAATTATTAATTCATATTTTTGGAATTAGCGATTTTTTGACACTATGTTTGACTAAAAATTTAGATTATTTTTTTATAATTCTTGATAATAGCCCAGAAGTATCCCTTGATGAATTGGTTAAGGATATAAATTCTGTATACTTAAACTATTTTAAAATAGTTACTAAATCTAAAGATTTAGAAAACGGAAAAAAAAATCTATTCAAAGATTTAAGGTTAATTAAACAAAAAATATCCATTCTCGTTGCAATTAATGATTTAACAAAAGTTTGGTCATTGGAGAAGGTCATAAATAAACTATCTTTTTTAGCTGATAATGTAATTAAAATAGCTGTTGATTGTCTCTTACTTGAAGCAGAATTAAATGGTGAGATTAAATTACAATCTACTTCTAATCCTGGAATGAATTCATCATATATCATTTTAGCACTTGGTAAATTAGGTGGGAATGAATTGAATTATTCAAGTGATGTAGATTTAATTGCTTTATATGATGATACGAATAAAATAAACTATTCTGGTTCGAAATCACCTCATGAATTCTTTGTTAAAATCACAAGTTCACTAGTAAAAACCTTATCAGAAAGAACAGAGGATGGTTATGTTTTTAGAACTGACTTTAGATTGAGACCAGACGCAGGGGCAACCCCCCTGGCGCTATCCGTTACTGCTGCTGAAACATATTATGAAAGCGTTGGTCAAAATTGGGAACGAGCAGCAATGATTAAAGCTAGAACTATTGCAGGTGATATTCAAGCAGGCAATCTATTTATAAAAAATTTAATTCCATTTATTTGGAGAAAAAACCTTGATTATGCTGCTATATCAGATATTAAGTCTATAAAAAGACAAATAGATTCAAAAGAAAATAATTCAAATTTAAATATTGAAGGGTTTAATGTAAAGCTTGGAAAAGGAGGAATCAGGGAAATTGAATTTTTTGCTCAAACTCAACAACTCATTTACGGTGGTAGAAACCCTAAGATTAGATCACCCTCTACTATTCAAGCACTTATCGAATTACAAAAAAATAATTATATTACAAAAAAAGCTGAAGTAGATTTAATTAATTCATATACTTTTTTAAGATATGTTGAACATAGAATACAAATGATTTCAGATGAACAAACACATTCAATTCCAAATGATCTAAATAAAATTCATTTACTAGCAAATTTTCTTGGACTAAAAAATAATATATTTTTAAGAGAAAAACTATTACTATATTTAGGTAACGTACAAAAACACTATAAAAGATTATTTAAGGATTCATCACCATTAGCTAGTGAGTATGGTAGTTTGGTTTTTACTGGAAGTGAGGATGATCCAAGAACTATTATTACATTAGAAAAATTAGGTTTCAAAGAATCAAAAAATATTTCAAAGATAATTAGAGAATGGCATCACTCAAGATATAAAGCAACTCGAAGCATAAGGGCAAGAGAAATACTAACAGATATCATTCCTCTAATATTAACTGAATTTTCAAAAACATCTAATCCAGACTTTTCCTTTAAAAAATTCGATCAGTTTCTCAGCAGATTACCTGAAGGTGTACAATTATTTTCCTTATTTCAAAGCAACCCCATTCTTTTAAATTTACTATCAGAGATATTAGCGACATCACCTTACTTGTCAGAATTTCTCGAAAATTCCCCTAATGTTTTAGATATAGTAATTTCAGATGATTTTAAAAAATTAAAAAATGAAGACTTTATATCTAAGGATCTAACAAATCACCTAAATTACTGTGATAACTTCCAAGATATTCTTGATCAAACAAGAAGGTGGGCTCGGGAAAGAAGATTTCAAATAGGTATCAATCTTTTAAGAGGAAAAATTTCTGGTATTGAATCTGCTCAAATATTTACCAACCTCGCAAGTGCTATTATTAAAAATATTCTAAATAGTACATATAAAGAATTTAAAAAGAAGCATGGAGAAATAGCTAATTCAGAATTTGCAATAATTGGATTAGGCACACTTGGAAGTAATGAAATGCAGTTTAGCTCTGATTTAGATTTAATATTTATATATGATAGTGAGAAAAACAAAGAAGAATCAAATGGCAAAATAAAATTACCAATTAGTAAATATTATGCAAGATTAAGTCAGCAATTTATAAGCGCAATTACATCACTTACTTCCGAAGGTAGAATTTTTGAAATAGATATGAGACTAAGGCCGTCTGGCAATTCTGGTCCGATTGCAACGAGTTTATATAGTTTTGAAAAATATCATGAAAGTACTTCCTGGACATGGGAAAAAATGGCACTTACCAGAGCAAAACCTATTGCTGGTGATAAATTAATCATTAATAAATTTAATATTTTACTGAATAAGATTCTATCAAAAAAAATACCAAAAGAAATATTATTAAATGATATTTTGTCTATGAGAAAAAAAATAGGAACAGAACATAATAGAGATAAGTGGCAAATAAAAAACTCTCCAGGAGGATTACTTGATATTCAATTTCTTGCTCAATATTTGCAACTACTATATAGCTCAAAATATCCTGATATTTTAGATCAAAAAACAAATAAAATATTTAAAAATTTAAAAGAAAAAAATTTATTAAATTCTAATATTGCAAATAAAATTATTGAAATTTCAGATATTCAATTTAATATGCACGCTCTTCTTAGCCTATGTTTCAAAGACAAAGTAGAACAAAAAAAATTCTCAGATGAAATCTATGCTAAATTAAAATCTATTCTTAAAGTAAAAAATAAAAAGGAATTAAATAATAAACTAGAGAGATTGCAGAAAATAATAATTAATCACTTCAATAAAATTACTAACCTGTAGGTAATTTTTTACATAAAAAATCTAACCAGAGTTTAACTCTATTTTTATTAACGTTAAAGTCATAATATCCGTATATTGACCGACTATAAATTGCAATAGAGGAAACATCGTCTTTAATTTTAATAAATTCTATATCAATTAAGTCTGGAAATTTGAAATATTTAGTTTTTTGTATACATTTAAATTTGTTAAGTTGATCATCGAAAAATTTACTACTTATTCTTGGCTGTGTTAAAATGAATTCTTCAAAAATTGTTTTTATCTCCTCAATAGTACAAATAAAAGTTGGAGAGAGAATATCAGGAGAAGATACAAAAATAGAATTTTCAGGCAAAGAAAGATACTGATTTTTAGTTTTTTTTAATTTTAGTGTTTTGAAGTTAATGAATTGAGACATGTTTTAAAAAATTTTTTTGTTGCTAAAAATATCCAAAAAATATATTATTTTATCTACATAAAATCAACGTTTTAGGTGAAAAAATTATGAATTTAGAGGAAGGTTCAAAAATTCCATCATTTAATCTTGCTGATTCAAATGGAAATAAAATTAAATTAAATGAAATAAAAACTGATTACATTGTAGTCTATTTTTACCCTAAAGACGATACACCAGGTTGTACAAATCAAGCTAAGGATTTTAGTAAATTAAAAACAAAATTTTTAAAAAAAAATACTGAAATTTTAGGAATATCTCCAGACTCAATTGAAAAACACCAGAAATTCATCAAAAAATATAATTTAAAAATTAAGTTATTATCTGATGAGGATAAAAAGGTGTCTATAAAGTATGGAGTTTGGAAAGAAAAGAACCTTTATGGAAAAAAATATATGGGAATTGAAAGAACAACTTTTTTAGTTTCTAAAGAAAAAAAAATATTAAAAATTTGGAGAAAAGTAAGGGTGAATGGTCATGCTGAATCAGTTTTAAATGAAATTATAAATATTTAAATGACAGCTTTATCTCTCTCTGAAAATGCTGAAATTATCCTTAAAACTCATAATCCATTTAAAAAATGTTTTTTGACTTTTAAAACTATAAATAAATGGAAAAAAAAACAGATAAATATAGTGGGAAAAAATTTTTGTATTGAAGAACCTTACAGATTAAATAAACCTATTATCTTACCTCCAAAATTCATGCCTAGAAGACGAGGATTAAATAAAATTAATGCTAGAATAGCATTAATTCATTCATTAGCTCATATAGAATTAAATGCTATTGACCTGGCTTGGGATATAATTGCAAGATTTAATCATTATAAACTACCTTTAAAATTTTATGATGATTGGATGCGTATAGCAAAAGAAGAAGCGATTCATTTTCTTTTGCTTACAAAAAGACTTAAGGACCTTGGCTCTAGATATGGTGAATTAGATGCACATGATGGTCTATGGGATGCCGCTAAAAAAACTAATCAAAGCCTGATAGAAAGATTAGCAGTGGTGCCAATGTATTTTGAAGCAAGGGGACTAGATGTGTCACCAGATATAATCGAAAAATTATCAAAGGTAAAAGATCATAAATCAGTTAAATGCTTAGAAAAGATTTATAAAGATGAGATAAATCACGTAAAAATAGCGGAATTCTGGTTTAGATGGGTTTGTGAAAAATTTGGTAAAAACCCTAAAATAACTTGGCAAACAACCATCAGTAGTTTTTTTTGCAAACGAGTAGATCTACCAAAGAATAATAAAGCTAGAGAAAAAGCTAATATGTCAGCATATCTGTCCTATAATTCTTAATTTCAAATTAATAATTTTTGTCATATAATATTTGATTGCAATATTTAAAAGACTATAATTAAAAAAAAATTATTTATAGGGCAGGAAAAATCAATGAAATTATTACTCGATAATTTTCTTAGATTTATATCAAATATATTCTTATCTAATAGAAATTTTCCAAACAAAATACGAACTAGAAGTTTAAGAGTTTTTGATTTATCAAATAAAATTAAAATAAGTAGAACTTTTTTTCTTATTTTTCCTGATAGGGAGATTTACCTTAGAACAAACGGAAGAGTGAGATTTGTCACCATACCATCGTGGTTACAATTAATTTTTTTATTATTTTTAGTTTCACTTTTTTGTTGGATTACTTTTACCAGTTCACAATATTTACTACATTCAGAAATTGTATCAGCAAAAAATAATAAAATTAAAGAATTAAAACTATCATATTCAAAGCTAGATGATAAATATAATACCTCAAGAAAAGAATTTATCAAAACAACTTTAGAATTAGAATCAAAGCATAAACACTTAGTTTATCTTGTGGCTGAAAAAAATAAATTAGAACAAGACTTAAAAAAAATTACTGATGATCTTGCTTTATTCAAGCAAAAACATAAAAATCAAAAAAATAAAAATATAGCTATCAGTTCTAAAATTGAAAAAGAAAAGTTAGCTTTATCTAATCAAATTATAAATTTAAAAAATGTTATGGATAAGGAACGTGAATATTCTGAAAGTTTAATAAAAGAATTAAAATCATCTAAAGAAGATGCAAAAAAGATTTCTAGAAAGAAAGAGGAATATAAAAATTCTGCAGAAAATTTAGCAAATGAAATAATTGATCTATCAGAAAATATTGAAAGATTAAGATATGATCAACAATATTTTGCAGATAAGATTATGGACCGAACAAATGATGACCTTAAATCTCTAGAGTCGATTATTAAAATGACAGGGTTAAATTTAGAAAAAATTATCTCTAATAACTCAAAAGAGCTTGGGGGGCCTCTTTTACCTTTAGACTGGCAACTTGAGGATCATAGTGATGAAGCAAGTCAAGAGGCAAAGAATTTTCAAAAGACTGTTTTATTAATGGAAGAGCAACTAATTAAATGGCAAAGCATACATATGCTTATGAAAAGAATACCAATCACCGCACCAGTAAAAACTTATTATATATCTTCACCATATGGTAGAAGAAAAGATCCTTTTACTAAAAAATGGTCGTTTCATAGTGGAATAGATTTAGGTGGAACCAAAGGTCAATCTATATTTTCACCTGCACCAGGGAAAGTAACATCTGTTAGTAAGACTGGGCCATATGGGAAGATGATTGAGATAGACCATGGATTTAATTTAAGAACAAGATACGGTCATTTAAAAAAAATCCTTGTAAAAAGAGGAGAAATAGTAGAATTTAAAGAAAGGATCGGACTTGTTGGTAATACTGGTAGAAGTACAGGAAGTCACCTTCATTACGAAGTATGGTATGGTAATAGAGTATTAGATCCAAACAAATTTTTAAAGGCTGGGAAACATGTTTTCAAAAACTAATTTAAACGGACAAAAAGCTGGACCACCATCGATTATAAGTATTAATCTTCATGTAAAAGGTGATTTGAAGTCAGAGGGTGAAATACAAATAGACGGCAGTGTAGACGGAAATGTAACAGCTTTAAGTATAACTATCGGTGAGAATGGTTCTATAAATGGGGAAATTATCGCAGGAAAGATTCTCATTAGAGGAAAAGTCAAGGGTGAAATACATTCCCAAGAAGTTCAGTTATCCAAATCAGCTCATGTAATTGGTGATATTCATCACGATATTTTAGGAATAGAATCTGGAGCCTATGTCGAAGGACTTTGTAAAAGATCCAAAAGGCCTATTGAGAACGCAGAAAATAAGACAAAATCAATTAAAACATTACAAATCAATCAAAATACAAACAAGCCTAAGCCCAAACAAATTGATACTAAACCACCCTCTAAAGCTTTACCATCTGTTTAATTATAAATAATCTACTATCTCTTCTATAACTTTTTTGCTACTTAAAAAAGCAAACTCAACTCTTCCTTGCATACACCAATCTCCACATACTGCTAGTCTATTATCTTTATCTATCAATGGTTTAAGATATTTTTGTTTACTAATGTTTGCATATCTCCATCTTTGTAAATCAATTATTTTTACGTTTGAAAAATCTTTATTTAAAACTCTTGTAGTTTCGTTCAATAAATATTTTTTTACCTCATTATCTGACATATTCATATTTTCGTCAGCCCATTTATTTGTAGAGTTGACTACCATAGTAAAATTTTTATTTCTTGAAGGTTTTGATGAGTTGATTGAAATCCAACTAATTTTTGCCTCTCTTACTAATGCTGCATCAAATGGAAATTGAATATCATAATTAAAGCCTAGTAATAAGGAATAACAACCTAGCATTTTTATATTTTTTAATTCATTAAAATACTTAAATTCTATTGGTATTATTTCAATTACCTGCTTAGGTGGTATTGCAAGAACAATCCAATCAAAATTTCCATGAGTGTTTCCTTTATCATCAGTAACTACCCAATTATTGCTTTTAGAATCAATACTTTTAATCTTTGTATTTAAATTAATCTTCATATCTTTTGATAGATACTTTCCTATAGAGTTCATATTTGGTGAACCAACATAGTGAGGATATTCACTTTCCCATTGTTTTGTATGCACCAATTTACTCATTTGAAATTCAGCAAATCTAGCATCCCATCTTTCAACAATATTTTTTTTCTTTAATGAATTAACAAACTCTCTAAATTCTGGCGTTTTAACTGTAAAAAATTGAGCTCCATGATCAAAACTAAAATCTTTTACTCTTCGAGTTGCTAGTCTTCCACCTACTCCCTTAGATTTTTCAAAAAAAGTCACTTCAGCAATACTATTTAAATCTCTGCCTAGTGTTAAACCTGATAAACCGGTTCCAATTATAGCTATTTTTTTCATATAGAATTCTGTTTTTAAAAAAAATATTAGTTTTTATTATTTATAAAACTTAAACCAGTCTCAATAAATTCATCAATATCACCATCCAAAACACCTAAAGCATTGCCCTTCTCAACACCTGTTCTTAAGTCTTTGACTAATTGATAAGGGTGAAGAACATATGACCTTATTTGATGACCCCAACCAATATCTGACTTTGAATTGTAATTTTCTTGACGTTTGCTCTCAATTTTATCTATTTCTATTTCATATAATCTTGATTTAAGCATTTTTAAAGCTGCTGATTTATTTTTATGTTGAGAACGTTCACTCTGACATTGAACTACAATTCCAGTTTTTAGATGTGTTATTCTTACTGCACTGTCAGTAGTGTTTACATGTTGTCCTCCAGCACCTGATGACCTATACGTATCTATTCTTAAATCTTTATCATCAATTTCGATATTTATTTCATCATCTATTACTGGATAAACACCTATACTAGCAAAACTTGTATGTCTTCTTGATGATGAATCAAAAGGTGAAATTCTCACTAACCTGTGAACTCCTGTTTCTCCTTTTAGCCAGCCATAAGCACTAAAACCTGAAATTCTAATTGTAACTGATTTAATACCCGCCTCTTCCCCTATGCTCTCGGCATTTATATCAAATTTAAAATCTTTTGAATCACACCATTTTTTATACATTCTTAATAGCATCTCTGCCCAATCTTGTGACTCCGTTCCACCAGCACCCGCGTGAATTTCAAGATAACAATCATTTTTATCTGCCTCACCAGATAAAAGAGTCTGCAATTCAAGCTTTGATACTCTTTTAGATAAATCTATAAGATTTGAAAAAATTTCATTATATATTTCTTTATCATTTTCAATATCAGACAAATCTAAAAATTGTTTTAGATCACTTAACTCATTATCCAGATTTATACAGTTATTAATCATATTCTCAAGTCTAGTACGTTGCCTCATAACTTCTTGGGCTTTTTCTTGGTCATTCCAGAAATTACTTTTTTCTGCCTCTTTATTTAATTTATTTAAAAGTTTTATAGATTTATCCCAGTCAAAGAAACCTCCTTATTGACTCTAGAGAGTGGTTTATTTTTTCATAAATTTTTTCACATTCTGGATTCATAAGTAACTCACATGATATATTTAGTACAAACCACCAGTACCGGACCCTGTTTTTATTACAGAACTATCAAAATTACCAGGTTTATCTAAAACAGGGGTAGAACCCTTTGGTTCTGATCCTGGCGTAAATGCCTCAAGTAAAACCCTCTTAGTATTTTGCTCAGCAATTAATCCAGTTTTGGCGTCTATTCTTACTAACCTGACTCCTTTTGGAATTCTAAACGGTATATCAGGTTTATTAATCAATGCAGCTTTCATAAAATTTTTAAAAATTGGAGCAGCTACTGATGCTCCTTGCTCATTTGGACCTAAAGTTTTTGGTTGATCGAACCCAACAAATACCCCAACAACTAAGTCTGCAGAAAAACCTATAAACCAAGCATCAATTCCATCATTTGTAGTTCCAGTCTTACCCGCAAGATGTTTACCTAATGATTTTATCCTTCTCCCAGTCCCCCTCTGAACAACACCTTCTAGCATTGATACAACTTGATATGCTGCTTCAGAAGTTACAATCTCCTCTCTATTATCAAGAAGTTTTGGAACTTTCTGATTAGACCAAGATACAACCTTACATTGATCACAAACTCTTTGATCACTAGACATAATAGTTTTACCTCTTCTATCTTGAATTCGATCAATAAATCTTGGCTGAATAAACTTCCCTCCATTTACCAACATTGCATATGCTGCAGTAATATCAATTAATCTAGTTTCACCAGCTCCTAAGGACATAGATAATAATTTAGGCATATCTTTCGTAATTCCAAATTTTTTTGCATAATTTGTAATAATATCCATACCGAGAAACTGAGCTAACCTAACAGTCATCAGATTTCTTGACTTTTCAACACCTAACCTTAATGTTGAAGGTCCATAAAACTTATTGGTATAGTTTGCTGGCTTCCACCAACCCTGCCCAGCTCCTTGATCAACAACAAATGGCGCATCTAATACTTTACTTGCTGGTGTGAAACCATTTTCTAATGCAGCAAGATAAACAAAAGGTTTGAATGCAGAACCTGGTTGTCTTTTTGCTTGAGTAGCCCTATTAAACTCACTTCTAATAAAAGAGTATCCTCCCACCATTGCTAGCACTCTTCCAGTGTGAGGATCCATTGCAATAATTGCACCTTCGATATCAGGAATCTGCCTTAAAGAGTATTTTAAATTCCCTTTAATTAATTTTGGTTCAACAAATATTATATCTCCTATCGAGAGGACATTTGAAATATTTTTAACTCTAGGTCCAGTTGTTTGACCTTTATTCCACTTTTTTGCCCACAAAATTTCCTTTAAAGGAATAAAACCTAATTCATCGTTAGTAAAAATAATCTTTGCTTCTGATTTCTTTACATCTTTAACAACTGCAACTTTCCATGGTAAAAATGAATATTCCTCCGATATAATTAAAACTTTCTCCTTCCATTTATCATTAAATTGAACTTTTCCAATTGGTCCTCTCCAACCATGCCTTTTATCATAATCATTCAAACCTTTAGTCAAAACTCTATCTGCAATTTCTTGAAGATTTGGATCTAATGTTGTTCTTACAGATAGTCCACCTTCATATAGCCCTTTTTCGTTATAATTTCTTATCAAATATTTTCTTATTTCCTCAGTGAAATAATCTGCTTTTACAAATTCTTTCTCTCTAGAATCGTATACCCTTAAAGGCATTTGCATTGAAATATTTGCTTCAGAGGCAGAAATAAAGTCCTCTTGGTGCATTCTTGATAAAACCCAATTTCTTCTATTCAAAGCCTCTTTTGTTTTTCTGAAAGGATGATAATGATTAGGTGCCTTGGGTAAAGCTGCAAGATAAGCAACCTCTTGCAAAGACAATTGGTCAACAGATTTATCAAAATAAGATAATGCTGCTGCTGCAACACCATATGATCCCATCCCAAGGTATATCTCATTTAGATATAGTTCAAGAATTCTATCCTTTTCAAGAAACCTCTCAATCCTGAAAGCTAAAATTGCCTCCTTTATTTTTCTCTCAAAAGATAATTCATTACTTAAAAAAAAGTTTTTTGCTACCTGTTGTGTTATGGTTGAAGCGCCGATAGGCCTTTTGTTTTGTTTATAATTTGAAATATTAGTCACTAAAGCTCTAAAAATACTTATTATAGAAATTCCTTTATGGGAATAAAAGGTATCGTCTTCAGCAGCTAAAAAAGCATTTATTAGATTAGCTGGCATTGCCTCAATAGGTATAAAAACCCTCGGTTCTGTAGCATATTCTTTTAATAATTGACCATTTGCTGCATGAACTCTTGTCATTGTTGGAGGTTCATATGTTCTTAAACTTGAATAGTTTGGTAAATCTTTTCCATACGTATCAAATACATAAAGAGCTATTAATAGTGACAAAATTGTACCTAAAATTACCAAACCTAAAAACCAGCTCATCAATCGAAAAAACATTTATAATCTCAATAAAAAATCAAATTAATTTATATAATACCATATTAAAAAGGCAAAATTAAGACTATTTTAATCAGTTATCAACTTCTTCAAAAAACCTATCAAAGGACTCTAACATTGCTGAAGCCAGTTTACTTTTAAATTTTTTTGTTTGCAATTTTCTTTCATCAGCTTTATTGGACATAAAACCCATTTCTATTAGAATACTTGGTACATCTGATGCCTTTAAAACCACAAAACCAGCTTTTCTATTTGGCCTTCCTAATACTTTTTCTTTTCTCTTTAATTGATTAATAAATATCGAAGCAAATTTCAAAGAATGGTTCATTGTCTCCCTTTGAACTAAAGAAATTAAAATTTGCGCTACATCATTATCTTCACTATCCAAGTCAGATCCAACCCCAATTAAATCAGCCTTATTTTCTCTTTTAGCTAACTTCTCTGCTTCTTTATCAGAAGCTGTTTCAGATAATGTATAGACAGAAGCACCTCTTATTCTTGAATTATTTATTGAGTCAGCATGAATAGATATAAATAATTTTGCTTTACTTTTTCTTGCTATATTTATTCTTTGTCTGAGCTTTAAATATTTATCCGATGATCTCGTTAAAATTACTTTATAACGACCTGAATCATTAATTATTTTTTTTAAATATAATGCAGCAGTGAGAGTTATATCTTTTTCTAGTGAACCATTTAAACCAATAGCACCTCCATCAACCCCACCATGACCTGGATCGATTACTATAACTGGTTTTGATTTTAAAAGTGGTTTAAAAAGAGGTATTGGTGATTTTATTTTAGATATAACTAGTTTATTATCATTATACGATTTATTTAAAGATTTAACTTCTTTCCCCTTATTAATACTTGATAAATCAATAACTAGTCGAAAATATTTATAGTCTATAGGTGGTAAAATAAAAGATCTTGAAATAGAAACCTTACTATTAGTTCTTAGAAGAAGTTCTGTTTTATCTAAAGCAACCCTATTGAACTCATATGAAATTATAGCTCCTCTAGAAAAAACTCTTTTTTTAGGCAATTTCCAATTTATTGAAGGAAAAATAATTTTAATTTCCTTAGTATCCTTTTTTTGTATAATTTTATAGTTAATTTTTTCTTTAAAATCTAAAACAAACCTTGTTCCAGACTTGTATATTCCTGACCTTACTCCTTCCACTGAACTTGAAGCCTGAGCAATCCCAGATGTCAAAAATATAATTAAAACTACTAAATGCCTAAATTTGGTCAAAAATCTATCCATTTTTTAATTTATAAGCAAATGTATATATAATAGGTTAAGGCCATTAAGGGCAAATACTTTATAAAGTTATAAATAAATTCAAATATCATAAATTTTTATTTGTTCATTACACACATTTGTGTTTAATTCATATTTAGATTTTTACTTAAATTTATCAATAATATCTATTTTCATAAATTTAATAACGATATTCCCAGATAAGTTTAAGCTACAAAGGTTAGATTAGGTTTATTCATGCAAAAAAATAATGATTTAAATTACAATTTTTTTGAATTAGCTAAGAGGCTCAAATTCATATCAAAAAATTTCAATAATTTAAGATTAATTTCTAAGTTGATATTAAATACGGAATACGTATCAGCTATTTTTAAGGATATAAAATATAATGACTATTTCAATGCTAATAGATGGAACACAACCAGAGGAGACTCGAGTTGCTGTTGTTAAAAATAATCGTTTGGAGGAATTTGATTATGAGAATATTTCCAAAATTCAACTTAAAGGTAATGTTTATTTAGCAAAAATAACTAGAGTTGAACCTTCTTTACAAGCTGCATTTGTAGAATATGGAGGTGGTAGGAACGGTTTTCTAGCCTTTAGTGAAATTCACCCTGATTATTACCAAATACCTGTTGCTGATAGACAAGCAATTTTAGACGCTCAATTAGCTGAACAAGCATTAGCTTATGAAAAAGAATTATTAAATCCCGAATTAAATCAGACAAATGAAACACGAGATATTGAAATAGAATCAGATGATTTGGATCATGAGGATATTGACATAAATGAACCTAATAAAGATAATTTGGATGATGAAGATTCAAATCTTGATATCAAAGAAACAAATGAAAATGATGAATTAGAACAATTGAAAAAAAAATCTTCTGATCTGATTAAATCATACAAAATTCAAGAAGTTATAAAAAAAGGTCAAGTTATTTTAGTACAAGTTACTAAAGAAGAAAGAGGAAACAAAGGAGCAGCTCTCACAACCTATATTTCCCTTGCTGGAAGATACTGTGTACTAATGCCTAACACTGCCAGAGGTGGCGGAATAAGCAGAAAAATATCAAATAATGAGGATAGAAAAAAAATTAAAGAGATTGTAGACTCACTTGATATACCTAAAGGTATGGCATTAATTATCAGAACAGCCGGAGCAGAAAGAACAAAAACTGAGCTAAAAAAAGATTATGAGTATTTGTTTCAATTATGGGAAAATATTCGTGAGAACACTCTTATATCAATAGCCCCTAAATTAGTGCACGAAGAAGGCAATTTAATTAAAAAATCTTTTAGAGATATTTATACAAAAGAAACTGATGAGGTATTAATTCAAGGAACTGAAGCATATAAAGCAGCAAAGCAATATATGAAATTACTTTTACCTAGTCATGCAAAAAAAGTACAACAATTTAAAGAAGATGTTCCAATTTTTAATCATTTCAAAGTTAGCTCTCAACTTGAAACTATATTAGAAAGAAGAGTTGATCTTAAATCAGGTGGGCATCTGATAATTGATAGCACTGAGGCATTAGTAGCAATTGACGTTAATTCAGGAAGATCAACAAGAGAGAGAAATATTGAAGAAACTGCATTAAAGACAAATGTTGAAGCTGCAGAAGAGACAGCAAGGCAATTGAAACTTAGAGATTTAGCAGGGTTAATTGTAATTGATTTTATTGATATGCACGAATATAAAAATAACCGCACTGTTGAGAGGAAACTTAGAGACTCACTAAAAACAGATAGAGCTAGAATTCAGATAGGAAGAATTAGTACATTTGGCCTTTTAGAAATGTCAAGACAAAGATTAAGAACTAGCCTAATTGAAGCTAATACTGAAATTTGTATTAAATGTAAGGGAACTGGAATTGTAAGATCAATTGAATCATCATCATTAAAGGTTATGAGAGCTATTGAAGAGGAGTCACATAAAGGGCAGAATTATCTTATAAAAGTTGATGCACCCATTCAAGTAGCACTTTATCTTTTAAATTATAAAAGAGACTCAATACAAAATTTAGAAAAAACTTATAATGTAGAAATTAATATCATAACTAATTCTAATATAAATCCACCAGATTTTAATATAGAGCGTATAATTAAAAATGCTGACCAAAACAATACATCCGAATCAATAAAAAATGAAAACAACAGTGAAGACAATGCAAAAAATAATAAAAGAAGAAGAAGAGGTAAAAGAGGTGGAAAAAAGAAAAAGTTAGATGACGATCAAAAGGTGACTAATTCCCCTAAGGATGAAAAAAGTAATAAATTAAATAATAATTCTAAAAAATTAAATGATACTGAAACTGAAAAAAAAGCTAACCTTACTAGTACAAAAAATAAACAAAATGTAAAAAAAAGAGTAAGAAAACCACAAAAAAACCATAAAACTCAAACCAAAGAAGCAGAAGATATTTCAAAAAAGCATGAGGTATCAAAAATTCCAGACTCTATAAAGAGTAATAAAGATGAAACCAACTTAAAAAAATCTAAAAAACCTACTGGAAAAAAAATTAAGTCAAAAAAAATTGAGAATGATATTCAAAAAGATAAAAAAATTAGTGACAATGAAAATTCAGTAGATAACAAAAAAAATAATGAAACCAAAAGAGTTGGCTGGTGGAGCAAGACTTAAATTAAATATTTATTTGTTTAACCCATTTAAGCATTCTTTTTGAAGCCTCTACAATATTTTCTTCATCACATGAATAACTAAACCTTACAAAAGACTTTCCATTAGTTTGATCAAAGTCAATCCCAGGGGTTATTGCAACACCTGCATTATTAAGTAAATCTTTACAAAACAACATACTATTTTCGGTCAGATGACTAATATCAGCATAAATATAAAACGCCCCATCACATGGAGCAATATTTGATATACCCATATGATTTAAAGAATCAATTAATATATCTCTATTTATCTTATATTTTTTTATGATTTCTTGAAGCTCATCATTACAATCAAATGCATCAACAGCTGCCATTTGTGATAATGCATTTGTGGATATAAATAAATTTTGAGATAACTTTTCTATTGGTTTAATTAATTCATCAGGGACAATAAGCCAACCAACTCTCCAACCTGTCATACAAAAATATTTGGAAAAGCCGTTTAAAATTATTCCACTTTTACTAATACCAGCAATGCTAAGTGCTTTTTTTTCATAAGTTATACCATGATAAATTTCGTCAGATAAAATTCTTATACCTTTTTTATCGCAATAATTAGTAATTTCCTCTAATTCTTTATCATCAAAAATTGAACCTGTAGGATTAGATGGGCTAGCGACAATTATACCATCAATATTTCCTAATTTTTTTATTTGAATTAAAGTAGGTTGATATTTTTGGTTTTTATTTGTAGTAATTTCTACTGGATTCAATCCTAAAGATATTAGAATGTTTTTATATGCAGGGTAACCAGGAACGCTGATTGCTACTTTATCACCTACATCAAAAGCAGAAAGAAGTGATAATACAAAACCAGCTGATGTTCCTGTAGTAATAATTATATTTTGATAAGGAATAATTACATCATAAGAACTTTTATAATATTCAGATATTCTTTCTCTCAAAATAGAAATACCTAGTGCGTCAGTGTAAGGAATAGGTTTTTTTTCATCTAATATTTTCTGAGCTTTCATATAGACTGCTGAGGGAGCACCTGCTGATGGTTCACCAACTTCCAAATGAATAATATTTTTCCCTTTTTCCTCTAATTGATTTGCTTCTCTTAACATTTCCATAGCAAAGAAAGGTTCTATAATAGATCTTTTTGAGGGTTTAAATATCAAAATAATTCACCAGATAAAGCCAAACCAGACCCTCTTGGATCAGATATATATTCACAAGAGAGCAAATCTAATGAAGAATTTGGACAATAGATAGCATTTATGTGTCCTAAATTTGTTAATATTTTATAACTTATTTTATTTTTTTTAAGAAGTTTTATAAATTCATTATTTATAGAATCCTCTAACCATAATTCATTTGGGTTAAATGGAAAGTAAACTCTTGGCATATTAATAGATTTATCTAAAGAATTATTGCTTAAGGTATTCAATACGACAGAACTAACTGAAGAAACTGTAGAGGGACCTTTAGTTCCAGCAATTATAAAAATAACTTCTTTATTATAATTATCTGTAATAATTAATGGAGACATAAAATCTATACCACTTTCAAGCCAATTTGTTTTATCATCTGAAAAAGCTAATCCTGGAGAAAAGCCAAGCCCACTAATTTGCTTGCCAATTCCAAAAGGAGAACCCATTGAAAAAACGCATGCTATTGACTGACCAAATTTATCTGTTGCAATAATACTAGTAGTTCCATCATGCCCAGCATTTTTCCACATTGATAGATTAGGTAAACTTGATTTATTAATTATATTTTCTAATTCTTCTCCCCCAATTTGGAAAGAAATTTCACTAGAAAAATCATCTAAAAAACTACTATATAAGGCCTTACCAGTAAATTCTGCAAGGATTAAATATTTATTTTGTTCATTAGAGTTTTTGAATTCATCATTATCAATTAAATTTCTAATAATATACTCACTAGACTTTGTCCCAGTAGTTCCCTCAAGTGGGGAAAGAATAGTATATTTATTTGTAATATTTTTTTTAGTATATTGCCAAAAAGGCTGAAAATCGCGAAGCATTTCAAAGTTTACTTTTAAACCATATTTTTTTAACTCTTTGTAGAATTTCTTTCCTAGATCACCAAAATATAAATCCCCCCCACCTCTTAGCCTTATACTTGAAAGTGTATCAGCTAGATCATTTTGTACAATTATCTCACCTTCATTTATTGGAAGATCATCAACAACAAAAGGAATAAAATTTTGTTTCCCAGAAAGACGTGAAAAGTTTTTAGAAATATTTGATGTTGCCCTTGAAGCTTGAAACCCAAATCTAGCTAACCTTTCTGAAGGCAGAACCACAGTTGACCACTTAAGTTTTCCATATCTAGCTTGCATTCCTGATAATGCTCTTACAGCTCTTGGTACACCAATAATACTATTTTTTAAAATTGGTATGTTTCTAAAATCAATACTCTCTGATGTACCAGTTAATCTATTATGAACGATACACACACCACCTGACCCTAAACCAGCAGCAACTGGATAAGTAACACTTAGCATGAAGAAACTTGCGACAACTGCATCTGCTGCAGAACCTCCTTTTTTTAAAATATCTATACCAACCAGTGAAGCTTGCGGTTCTTCAGTTACCAAATATCCAAAACTTGATTTTGGAGAGAATTTATTTATCTCATTTTGGGTTTGAGAGCAGGAATAAAGAAATAGAAAGGAGAAAAATAAATAAAAATGAAATATTTTACTTGTTTTAAACATAAATTTTATTTTATTTTTATATTGCATGGAGTTTCCTTTGAAAATAAAATTTAATACTCTTTTAATATTATTTATTTTAATACCATTAAATTTAGGTTATGCCAAATCAGAAAAAATTTTAATTATTAACGACGCAGAAATTAACAATTACATCAACTATCTATCAAAACCTTTACTAGTCTCTTCGGGTTTAAGTGAAGAATTTGTAGAAGTAAATATAATTTTTGATGATAGAATTAATGCATTTGTAGCTGGCGGTCAAAGAATTTTTATACATAGCGGACTAATTACAAACTCTGATGAACCAGAGGAAATAGTTGGAGTTATTGCTCATGAAATCGGACATATTGTTTCAGGTCACCTTACTAGAACAAGAGAGGCAATATCGTCTGCATCCACAGCTGGAATATTAGCGGCTCTTTTTGGTGTTATTTCAGTTGGAATATACCATAACTCTATAGAGCAAGTTGAAGGGGATTTAACTGCAGCAGCTATATTTAGTAGCGCAAACTCTCTATCGCTGAATTCAATATTAAAATATTCTAGAACTCAAGAATTAAATGCTGATATGCATGCTATTAATTTACTTGAAGAAAATAAAACATCCGGAAGAGGTTTATTAAAAATATTATACAAATTATCAAAAAAAGATAAAATAAATGCAAATCAAATGAATTATCTATCTACTCATCCATTGAATTCTGAGAGAATTTCTATTGCAGGTAATAGAATAAAAGGATCCAAATATTTTAATCAAAAAAGTAATATAAAGAGTCTTGAAAATTTGAATAGAATAAAAGCAAAAATAAATGGTTTTACAAAGCCCCATGAAAGTTTAAGAAAACATAATCAAGATAAATCAATTTATGGTAGAATTGCAAAGGCAACCAGTTTACATAAGTTGGGAAAAAATAAAGAATCGATAGAAATTTTAAAAAAATTAATAAAAGATGAACCACTTAATCCATATATTTATGAAACTTTAGGCAAAACTTATCTAGATGATAGACAAATAGATAAATCAATTGATTTATATGAAAAAGCAACAAAAATATCAGAAAATAATTCCTTAATTCTTATAGGTTACTCAAAAGCTTTAATATCAAAAAATAAACAGGAAACTGATATTAAAGCAATTAATATTTTAGAAATTGTTACAAAAAAACTTAAAAAGAATTATAATGCATGGAGACTTTTAGAAATATTATATGGAAGATCTGGAAAATATGGCCAATCATTTCTTGCAGGTGCAGAAAAATCTTTAATATTGGGACAACGAAGAAATGCATTTAATAAAGCTACAGAAGCTCTAAAATTATTAAAAGTAAATACTCCTAATTATTACAGAGCCAAAGACATAATTATTATTACAAAAAAAACAAACAATTAAAATTCTTCAATCAAATTTTACCATCTGAGGGAGTAGAAGCTGTTCCAAATAATTTTTTTTCCATTCTGCCTGCTAAATATGAGGCACGGCCAGCTAAAACTGCATAATGCATAGATTTTGCCATTAATACTGGATCTCTAGAGTTTGCAATAGCACTATTTATCAAAACAGCAGTACAGCCTAACTCCATTGCAATAGCTGCGTCAGATGCCGTCCCTACTCCTGCATCAACGATAACTGGAACAGAGGAATTCTCAATAATCATTTTAATATTTAGTGGATTTTGTATCCCTAATCCTGATCCTATTGGAGCACCTAAAGGCATTATCGCTGAGCAGCCTATTTCCTCTAAAATTTTTGCCTGTATGGGATCATCACTACAATAAACCATAACTTTAAAACCATCTTTAATTAATAATTCAGCTGATTTTAAAGTTTCAGGCATATTTGGATATAAAGTTTTTTCGTCTCCTAAAACTTCTAACTTTACTAAATTCCAGCCGCCAGCTTCTCTTGCTAACCTCAATGTTCTAACTGCTTCTTCACCAGTATAACAACCTGCAGTATTTGGTAAAAAAACAAACTTTTTTGGATCTAAGAAGTCAACCAACATTGGTTTGGTGGGGTCAGATAAGTTTACTCGCCTTATGGCAACAGTTATTAGCTCAACCTCTGCAGCTTCTGCAGCCTCCTTGTTTTGAATATAATCTTGGTATTTACCAGTTCCAATAATCAATCTTGATTTGAATTTGTAACCTCCAACTTCCCATGAATCATTAATATTCTCCATACCTCCACCTATAAAATGTACTATCTCTATTTTATCATTTTCTTTAATACAAGTTGATTCATATAAAGATCTAGGAAGTATCTCTAAATTATATTCTATAGCTATTTTTCTATGGTCAAATTTTAAATTTGATAGTAATTCACTGATTGTTATAGAATCTTCAAATGAATATTTTTCACCATTTACCTGTATAATCATAGTTTTTTAATTTAATTTAAATTTAATATTGAATTATTAGCCATATTAAAGCCTAATTATAATAGCATAATCAAGGAAGAGTTTGCACCAAGAGAATAAGTGATGTATGAAACTATGTATATCCTAAAATTAATGGCTACTTAATAATGGAAAAAGTTACTAATAAAATATTGGTTTTAAATGGTCCAAATTTAAATATGCTAGGCCTTAGAGAACAGGAATACTATGGCTCATCCTCCCTAGATGATATAGAAAGGTCAATTAAAGAAATTGCTGAAAAAAAGGGTTTTTTTGTAAAATTTAAACAATCAAATAGTGAAGGTGAATTAGTAAGTTGGATTCAAGAGTCGATAAATAATTATTCTGGTCTAGTTATAAATGCAGGAGCATATACTCATACCTCAATAGCAATTTTTGATGCTTTAAAGATTATTAATGTTCCTATAATTGAAGTGCATCTGTCAAATATTTACGCTAGGGAGCAATTTAGAAAGACTTCACTTATTAGTGAGTTAGCAACTGGAATAATTTGTGGTTTTGGTCAATTAAGTTATGAACTTGCTATTGAAGCATTAATCACAAATGTTCAAAGAAAAGAGAAAGAAAATTTATGAGTGAAAATATAATTCAAAAAGAATTAATAAAGCAACTTGCAGATCTCCTCAAAGAAAATAACCTCTCTGAAATCGAATGGAGTAAAGGTGATTTAAAAATAAAGGTTGGTAAAAATATTACCTATAATTCCTCAAATAATCTATATTCAGAAAAGTTACATAATGAAAATTCTCAGATAGAGGTATCTGCAAGCAAAGATAATAAAGATAATGCTATTATATCTCCAATGGTTGGAACTGCCTACTTAGCCCCTGAGCCAGGAGGGAAAAATTTTGTTGAAATAGGAGACTCAATAAAGGAAGGACAACAAATTCTGATTATTGAAGCTATGAAAACGATGAATCCAATTGTATCAAATAAAAATGGCAAGATTATTCAAATTCTTGTTAAGGATGGATCTCCTGTAGAGTTTGGGGAATCACTTGTAATAGTTGAATAAATGTTTAATAAAATTCTTATTGCAAATAGAGGTGAAATAGCTCTTCGGATTATTCGTACATGCCAGGAAATGGGAATTGAAACAGTAGCTATTCATTCAACGGCTGATGAAAATGCAATGCATGTAAGGTTAGCCAATGAGTCAGTATGTATTGGACCTCCATCACCAATTAAAAGTTATCTAAATATACCTGCAATTATATCAGCTGCTGAGATAACAGGCGCAGACGCCATTCACCCAGGTTACGGATTTTTATCTGAAAACTATAATTTTGCAGCAATTACTAAAGAGCATGGAATAGAATTTATCGGCCCAGATTCGGACCATATAAGAACTATGGGAAATAAAGTTGAGGCAAAAAAAACAGCCAAGAAACTAGGCCTTCCTATTTTGCCCGGATCAGATGATAAAGTTACAAATATTGAAGAAATTAAAAAAATCATAAATAAAATAGGCTTTCCAATTATTATCAAAGCAGCATCTGGCGGTGGCGGTAGAGGGATGAAAATAGTAAACAAGGAAGATAACCTTCATTCCATAATTTCAATAGCATCAAGAGAGGCAAAATCTTTTTTTGGTGATGAAAGCTTGTATATAGAAAAATTTCTTCCCAATCCAAAACATATTGAAATACAAATTCTATCAGATGGACAAGGTAATTCTCTATTTTATGGAGAACGAGATTGCTCTATTCAAAGACGACACCAAAAAGTAATCGAAGAAACACCTGCTTTAGGTATACCACGAGATAAAATAAGTGATCTTGGAGAAAAATCCAGCATAGCTATGAAAAAATTAGGCTATAAGGGAGTTGGAACAATTGAGTATCTTTATGAAAATAATCAATTTTATTTTATTGAAATGAATACTCGTATTCAAGTAGAACATACAGTAACAGAGGAAACCTATGGAATAGATTTAATAAAGGAACAAATTATGGTCGCCAAGGGCCATAAATTAAATATAAAACAAAATAATATTTCACAATCAGGACATTCTATTCAATGTAGAATTTTAGCTGAGGATCCAAAAACTTTTATTCCTAGTGCAGGATTAGTTGAAAATTATCACCCCCCTGGGGGACATGGTATTCGAGTTGACTCTGCACTATATAATAACTATTTCGTTCCCCCTAATTACGATAGTTTAATTAGTAAATTAGTAATAAGCGCTTCAAACAGAAGTGATTGTTTAAATATACTTAATAGAGCACTCAAAGAATATGTTATAAGTGGAATTAAAACTAATATTCCTCTTCTAATTGATATTATTAATCGAAAAGAATTTATTAACGGTGATTATGATATTAATTGGCTAGAAAAAAACCTAGATGGCTGATGAAATACAAATTTTAACTCCTAATTCAATTTTAAATGCCTATAAAATTGGAATCTTCCCCATGGCTGAAGATAAATCATCTCATAAAATTTATTGGGTGAAACCAAGATATAGAGGCATTTTACCACTTAAGAATGCACACATACCAAAAAGCTTAAAAAAAAAATTAAAGAAAAATCCATTTGTCATTAAATTTGATACAAGTTTTTCTCAGGTAATAAAAGCTTGCTCTGAAATAAATAATAAACGAGATAAAACTTGGATTAACGATGATATAATTACGTCTTATAATAAATTATTTGAAATGGGGTATGCTCACTCTGTAGAAGCATGGAAAGAAAATAAATTAGTTGGTGGTCTTTATGGAATATCAATTAATAGTGCATTTTTTGGTGAAAGCATGTTTAGTAATGAGAGTAATAGTAGCAAAATAACACTTATTTACCTTATATACATATTAAAAAAATTAAATTTTATTTTGTTTGATGTTCAATTTAGGACTGATCATTTGTCTCAGTTTGGAGTAATAGAAATTAATGAAGAAAAATATGACATAATATTAAAAAAAGCATTATCAACAAACAATTTTTATTCTCCTCCTGTTTCTTCACTTGATGTTGATAAAATTTTACAGTCAATTACCCATACATCATAGGTTGGGTGCTCAAGTGCTGAAATTGCTGGACTAGAAGCAAACATCCAGCCAGTAAAGACTCTTCTGGGTTTCCCACCTGTTCTTAAGTCAATAACCTCAAGAAATACTGATGTCTCTGGAGTTTCTTCTGGAGGTCTTTTATCACAATATCTAACTAAAATTCTTAATGTACCAAAACGAATATGTTTATTTTTTTGAGCTTCAAATGTAGATATTCTTGCAGTTACTTTATCTAAACCTCTCAAAACAGCTATATCATAGGATTCTGCATGAACTTTAAGATTCAAAAAATTAAATGAAAAAATTAATGGAAATATGCAAAAAAATTTAAGCATTTTATTTTAAAAATGATCAGCCACAAACCTAAGTCTCACGTAATCTGCCCACCAAACACCCTGATCATCACAAATTAGCTTTGATAAATTAATTATAATATTTTTTTTCATTTCTTCCTTTAATTTTTCATCAACATCTTTGAAAAATGGGTCAGCAAAAGTATCCAACCATTTTCCTACGTCTGAAGGAAGTTTTGTTGGCCTATCAAATAATTCTATTTCTCTAACAAGAAAATTATAACTTTCTAATTTTAATTTATATTCTTCTAACGGAGGTAAGTACCAAGGAACTGCAAAAATATCTATAAGCCCTTGTGAGTCGAATTCATCTTTAATTGAATTAATAATTTTTTTCACATTGCCAGCACCGCCAAATTCTGCAACGAACCTTCCACCAGATTTAAGTGCATTCGAAACACCAATTATTACAGCTTCAGGATCTAACATCCAATGTAATGCAGCATTAGAAAATACTGCATCAAAACAATTTTTATATGGAATATTATGTCCATTAATAACATGAGCATCAATTCCATTTTTTTTTGCAACTTCAATAAATTCAGGACTAGAGTCTATAGCAATAACTTTTGAACCTTGTTCTATAATTTTTTGCGTTAAGAATCCATCCCCACAACCTAGATCAAGTATTTTTTCACCTTTACAAGCAGAAAGTTTTTTTAAAATACCTGAACCAAGTTCAGATACAAATCTTGCATTAGAAGCGTAATAACTTGGATTCCATTTTTGAGAAGGTTCGTGTTTTTTTATCATTTATCAGTTGAAGATGAATTTTCTTCATCTTTATTACTAAGGCCAAATAGAAATTGCCCTAATAGGTTTTCAAGAATTATAGGAGATTGTGTAAATTCTATTGCACCACCTGGATCGATGTATTCTAAATCTGATCCTGGTATTAATGCTAAAAACTTACTACCTAATAATCCATCACTAATTATTTGAGCAGAAGAATCAATCGGTAGTTTTATATCTTTATCTATTTCTATACTAATTATTGCTCCATATGTTTCTAAATTAAGTTTTTGACTTAGAACAGTTCCAATTTTAATTCCACTCATTCTCACATCAGATCCAACAGTCAAGCCATCCACTCTATCAAACTCAGCAAAAACCTCGTATCCATCTATTGTTTTGAAATTTGCAGTTGTAAAAGCATAAATCAAAAAAATGGTAGCAAGAACTAATACAATTGCCCCTACGAAAGCTTCAAAGAAATTATTTTTCATTAAATATTACCTATTCAGGAAGCCATGGCTCATAATCAAGTTTTGATTTATTTTTAGTTTCTGAAACAGAATTCTTTGGAGAGTATGCAGCAGTTGTTCCAGTTAAATTAGGCAAATGACTCTTTTCCCAAGAAAAATTTTTAGAATTTTTTATCGGAGGAGATTCAGTATTATGCTGTAACCAAGCATTCCAATCTGGTGGAACAGCTGATGCTTCAGCCACACCATTGTATATCACCCATCTTGAATGTCTTACCCAATGGGGTGATTCTTTAATTTTTCTCAGTTTTTTCTGAAAATACCTATTACCATATTCGTCCTCGGCAACAAATTCACCGTGTAATAAGGTATACAGCCAAGTGCTGAATGTGGCTTTATGCCACCAATCAAAAATGAACTTAAATAAATCTTTAAATTTCAATTACTTACACCCGTAATGTGATAAAATCAACAAATTATCGTTATAAAAATTAATTATTAAAATAGAAAAAGCAATTAGTTTATAACAAATTTATTAAATAAAAGCAGTAGGGAAGATTAAAAATAAAGAATTATTAAAAAAATATACACTATATTTCCCCAAATTTCGCCGAATTAAGCCATGTCAAGCATAAAAATTACAATTTTTTAAAATATCTAGATTGACCGATGCATTTTGGGACAATATCGTGTATATCTCAATTGCTCAAGTAACAACATATAGATATTTTTGATAACTCTGAGTAATAACTTATTTGCTCATTATGGTAATTTATTTTTTGTTTGAAAGGGATGATTAGTCATGCAAATTAGCCGCGTTTTTACCACAAAAGGAAAATCACCCTACGATCTTATTAAATTTCGTTCTACGAGTAGCGAAATAAGGAACCCTGATGGTTCAGTGGTTTTTGAAATGCATGATATTGAAGTTCCATTAAATTGGTCACAGGTTGCAAGTGATATAATTGCTCAAAAATATTTCAGAAAAGCTGGAATACCATCTCGAATCAAGAAAATAGAGGAAAATACTGTTCCATCGTGGCTTTGGAGGTCAGTCCCAGATACCAAAGCCCTAGAATCAATACCAGAAAAGGATAGAAAAGTCGGAGAAAAAAGTGCAAAACAAGTATTTGATAGACTTGCTGGTACTTGGACTTATTGGGGTTGGAAAGCAGGATATTTTGACCAAGAGGAAGATGCTAGATCTTTCTATGATGAAATGAGATATATGCTTTGTAATCAGGTTGCAGCTCCTAATTCCCCCCAATGGTTTAATACTGGTCTTCATTGGGCCTATGGTATAGATGGGCCAGCACAAGGGCACTTTTATGTAGATTTTGAAAAAGGAACTTTGAAAAAATCTGAAAGTGCATATGAACATCCTCAACCACATGCATGTTTTATACAAAGCATAAGTGATGACCTAGTTAACCCAGGTGGAATTATGGATTTATGGGTAAGAGAGGCCAGGTTATTCAAATATGGTTCTGGAACAGGAAGTAACTTTTCAAGTTTACGTGGTTCCGGAGAGTCACTATCTGGAGGAGGAAAGTCATCAGGACTAATGAGTTTTTTAAAAATTGGTGATAGATCGGCAGGTGCAATAAAATCTGGTGGCACTACTAGAAGAGCAGCAAAAATGGTTGTTGTTGATGCAGACCATCCAGATATTGAGACTTTCATCAATTGGAAAACGGTAGAGGAGCAAAAAGTTGCAGCATTAGTTGCTGGATCCAAAGTAACAAATAAGCATTTAAATTTAATTATGAAATCTTGCAACGCAGTTGAAGGGGAAAATCGCTTTACTCCTAAGGATAACCCAAAACTCAAAAGTGCAATTATTGAAGCAAGGAAATCAATGATTCCTGAAAATTATATTCAAAGAGTTATTGGTTTTGCAAAACAAGGTTACACAAAAATTGATTTCCCAGAATATGATACAGACTGGGATAGTGAGGGTTACCAAACTGTATCGGGTCAAAATGCAAATAACACTGTAAGAGTAACTGATCAATTTTTAGAAAACGTAAATGATAATAAAGATTGGCACTTAATAAGAAGGACTGATAATTCTGTCGAAAAAACAATTAAAGCTTCTGACTTATGGGATCAAATTGCAGAAGCGGCATGGCAAAGTGCTGATCCAGGTATTCAATTTCATACCACTATTAACGATTGGCATACATGCCCTGAGGGTGGAGATATAAAAGCTTCTAACCCTTGTTCTGAATACATGTTTCTAGATGACACAGCTTGCAACTTAGCTTCACTTAATCTTACTAGGTTTCTTAATGATAAATGTGAATTTAATATTAATTCTTTTGAACACGCTGTTCGACTCTGGACAATTGCTCTTGAAATTTCAGTTCTAATGGCTCAGTTTCCCTCTAAAGAGATCGCGAACAGATCATACGACTACAGAACTCTTGGGCTAGGTTATGCAAATATAGGGGGTCTATTGATGACAAGTGGAATACCGTATGATAGCTCAGAGGGAAGAGCAGTTTGTGGAGCAATAACAGCTATCATGACAGGTGTATCTTATTCTACATCAGCTGAAATGGCTAGTGAACTTGGTCCCTTTCCAAAATACTCAGAAAACTCAGAACATATGCTTAGAGTAATTAGTAATCATAGGCTTGCTGCACATGGAAAATCTGAGGGTTATGCTAAATTAAATACAAATCCTGTACCGCTAGATTTAAAAAACCTACCTAGTGAAAAACTATCTGAGGCTGCAGCTAGAGCTTGGGATAAAGCAGAAGAATTAGGAAAAGAATTTGGCTTTAGGAATGCTCAAACAACCGTTATTGCTCCTACAGGAACTATTGGGCTTGTAATGGATTGTGATACAACTGGAATAGAACCTGACTTTGCGATAGTAAAGTTTAAAAAACTTGCTGGAGGAGGATATTTTAGAATAATTAATAAAGCTGTTCCAAAGGCATTAAAAGCTTTAAACTATAATGCAGAACAAATTAAAGATATTGAAAGTTTTGTTCTTGGAGAGCGTACTCTCAAAAATTCTCCTGCTATAAACCATGAAAATCTCAAAACTAAAGGTTTTACTGAGGAGATAATTAATAAAATTGAGGAAAACCTAAAAGATACGTTTGATATCAAATTTGTATTTAATAAATGGACAATAGGTTCAGATTTTTGTGAAAATGTTTTAAATATTGATAAATCTGATCTCGAGAACCCAAGCTTTGACATTTTATCAACTATTGGTTTTACTGAGGAAGAAATAAATAAAGCTAATTCCTTTTGCTGTGGCACCATGTCCCTGGAAGAAGCCCCTCACATTAAAGAAGAACATTTACCAATCTTCGACTGTGCGACACCGTGTGGTAGAAATGGAAAAAGATTTTTATCTTGGAAGAGTCATATTTTAATGATGGCAGCTGCTCAGCCATTTATTTCAGGTGCAATCTCTAAAACTATTAATATGCCTAATAGTGCTTCAGTAGATGACTGCAAACAAGCATATATGCTCTCATGGAAATTAGCTCTAAAAGCAAATGCACTTTATAGAGATGGATCAAAATTATCTCAACCATTAGCAGCTCTAAATGTAGAAGAAAATGATCATCAAGATGAAACCCCCTTATCTAATTCAAATCAGATAAGAAAAATGGCAGAGAAGCTTGCTGAAGACTTAGTTGCAAAGAAACTAACTTCTGCAAGTAGAGGCGAAAGAACTAAACTACCTCAAAGAAGAAAAGGTTATACTCAAAAAGCAACGGTGGGGGGACATAAGGTATATTTAAGGACTGGAGAATTTGAGGATGGTTCACTAGGTGAAGTATTTATTGATATGCATAAAGAAGGTTCAGCATTTAGAAGCTTAATGGATGGATTTGCAATAGCTATTTCTTTAGGTCTTCAATATGGAGTTCCATTAGAAGAATTTGTTGACGCATTTACTTTTACACGTTTTGAACCTTCAGGTATGGTAGAAGGAAATGATGCAATTAAAATGGCAACTTCAGTTCTTGATTACTTATTCAGAGAATTAGCTGTATCATACCTGGGAAGAAACGACTTATCACACGTAGAACCAGATGATCTACGTCATGATGCTCTAGGAGAAGAAAGTCAACAACAAACTGAAACTGATTTAACCCAAACTGAAAACTCATCATTAGCGACAATGATGGGAGTAGCTTCAAATGGCTATATGAGAAAAAATTTATATGTGGTTAATGGAGGTATTATTTCAGAAAAAATCCCTCAAGAGGAAATAAAAAAAGGGAGTATACATAGTTCAGAACCAGTTGATTCTAGTATTCAAGGTGAAAATATTGAACAAAAAACTGATGACAAAGTAGAAAGAGCAATTCAAGCAAGAATGAAAGGATACGAAGGTGAAGCCTGCGGAGACTGTGGTAACTTTACTCTAGTCAGAAATGGAACATGCCTAAAATGTGATACATGCGGTTCGACCAGTGGATGCTCCTAATTAACTACTTTTAATATCAGTTTTTATTGAAAGTTCATTTAGATGCGAAATATCTACCTCTGCAGGTGCAGACATCATTAAATCTTCTGCTCTTTGATTCATAGGAAAAAGCATTACTTCCCTTAGGTTAGGTTCATTAGCAATTAGCATTATCATTCTCTCTAACCCAAATGCTATACCTCCATGGGGTGGTGCTCCATAATGTAAAGCATTGTATAGCCCGCCAAATCTTTTTTTAACTTCTCCAATATCATAACCACATATTTTGAAAACTTCTTTCATAATATCAGGATCATGATTTCTTATAGCCCCAGATGCTAATTCAGCACCATTACAAACTAAATCATATTGCAAACTAACCACCTCTAAAGGATCAGAATTTTTTAAACTCTCCAATCCACCTCTAGGCATAGAGAATGGATTATGACCAAAATCTATTAGTTTAGTTTTTTCATCTATTTCATACATTGGAAAATCAACTATCCAACAAAAATTATAAACTTCCTTTAAAAATAAATCTAATACCTCAGCAATTTTTAAACGTGCTGCCCCAGCAAGATTCGAAGCTTCTTTTTCTTCTGAACAGCAAAAAAAGACAGCATCTCCTTGCTTTAATTTTGTTTGGTTAAAAATATCATTTATTCTGTCTTTAGACAGATTTTTTGCTATTGGACCACTTGGTTCGTCAGAAAAAATTATATACCCTAAACCTGCAGCACCTTCATCCTTTCTAGCCCAATCATTCATTTTGTCAAAAAAACTTCTTGGTTGAGATGCAGCGTTTGGTGCAGGGATTGCTCTGACAACCGATCCTTTTTCAATTTGTTTAGCAAAAATTTGAAATTCAGAATTCTTAAAAGCATTTGTTACATCCGCTATTTCAATTGGAATTCTTAAATCTGGTTTATCAGTTCCGTATTTAAGCATTGCATCTGCAAATGTTAAAATTGGAAAACTTCCCTCAGGTACAGTAAAATTAGAAAATTGTCTAAATAATTTTGAAATTATAGGCTCCATTGTTGAAAAAATATCATCTTGATTAACAAAGGACATTTCAATATCTAATTGATAAAACTCTCCCGGTGATCTATCCGATCTTGGGTCCTCATCTCTAAAACATGGAGCTATCTGAAAATATTTATCAAAACCAGAAACCATAATTAATTGTTTAAATATTTGAGGAGCTTGAGGTAAAGCATAAAACTTACCAGGGTGTATTCTACTGGGAACTAAAAAATCTCTTGCACCTTCTGGAGAACTTGCAGTAAGTATAGGTGTCTGAAATTCTTTGAAACCACTATCATCCATGCTCTTTCTAATTGCAGAAATTATATCTGATCTTAATATGATATTTTTATGCATTCTCTCTCTTCTTAAGTCTAAATACCTATATTTAAGACGAATATCTTCTGGATATTCATGACTTCCAAAAACCTGAATTGGTAGTTCCTTTGAAACTGAGAGAATTTCAAAAGAAGAAATTGATACCTCAATTCTCCCAGTCTCTATGACCGTATTGATAGTTTCATCGCTTCTTTCAACAACTTTACCTTCTATAGATATTACTGTTTCTGGTGATAAAGATTCTATTTCAGAGAAAAAATTTGAATTCGACTCTACAACACACTGAGCAATACCATAATTATCTCTTAAATCAATAAATAACAAATTACCATGATCACGTATTCTATGAATCCAACCGCATAATTTAACAATTTTACCAGTATCGCTCTCTCTTAATTCATTACATAAATGCGTCCTATAATTTGCCATTTTTTCACCAAATAATTATAATTTTAATAATATTTAATAAAAATATAAAAAAACACTATATTCCTAAAAAATCATCATTAGAATATTATCTATTTTTGTGTTGGTGTAAATGTCAGTATTAACGAATAATCAAGAAATATTAGAATTTTGTAACAGACTTAGCAAAGAAAGTTTTATAGCTGTTGACACAGAATTTATGAGAGAAAATACATATTGGCCAAAATTGTGTTTAATCCAGCTTGCTAGTGAAAAAGAAGCAAAGATAATTGACCCCTTGATAGAAAAAATTGACTTAAGGCCAATAGATAATTTGATGCAAAATCATCAAATTATCAAAATTTTTCATTCTGGAAGACAAGATATTGAAATTTTTTATAATAGAAACAATGAGGTTCCTTACCCAGTATTTGATACTCAAATAGCAGGAATGGTATGTGGTTTTGGACACTCAGCATCCTATGACTCAATGGTTTCTAACATTTTAAAAAAGAATATTGACAAAGCATCAAGATTTACGGACTGGTCACTAAGACCTTTATCAAAAAAACAAATAAACTATGCACTAAATGATGTTAAATATTTATTAGATATTTATCATTTTTTATTACATGACTTAAATAAAAGAAATAGAACAGAATGGATTAAAGAGGAAATAGATAAATTACTCAATAAAAATAATTATTTTATAGATCCAAAAAGTTGTTGGAAAAAAATCAAAATTAAAAATCATTCAAAAAAGTTACTACCTGTTATTTATGAACTATCATATTGGAGAGAGATAGAATCACAGAAATTAGACTTACCAAGAAATAGATTACTAAGAGATGAGGCAATTATTGAAATAGCTGAAAGTCTACCAAAAACACAAAATGAACTCAGTAGAGTTAGAGGGATATCAAAATCATTTTCTATGAGTAAAAAGGGTTCTGAAATTATTAATGTGGTAAACAAGATTAAAGAAAGAAAAGAAACAATAGAAATTAATTTTGAAAAAAAGAAGAAAGAAAAAAAGTATAATGAACCAGTAGTTGATCTTTTAAAAATATTATTAAATATTCAATCAAAAAAACATAAAGTCTCGGCAAATCTAATATCTAGTGTTTATGATTTAAATAGAATAGTGAATGAAGATAATCCAGATATACAAGCACTCAAAGGTTGGAGATATAAAATTTTTGGTAAATATGCACTAGAAATAAAGAAAGGTGAAATTATAGTTAAGATAAATGATGGTAAAATAAAATTTACTAAAGTTTGATTACTTTATAATCACAATTAAGTAATTTTGATAGACTTTCTAACTTTTTTTCACATTGCCTGTTAAAGATATTACTAGTATCTGATTCTAATGAAAGACAAAGATAGTTTTTTTCAAAAAATAGCCTAGAATAAGAAATATTTATACACCCTCCTCCAGAGACAATATAAGCTAAATCAAGTGCAGTGCCTATTATTTTAGCCCTGTTAAGCTCTTCAAATTTTAGAATATTATTGAATCTACTTTTATCTAAATCACCTCTATATCTTTCTGATAATGCGTTAGCAATATATGTTCTTTCTTTATGATTAACTTCTACAAATGGAGCAAAGATAGATCTTTTAAAAGCAAACTCTGATCTATGGTTTGGATGGATTTTCCATGCAATATCACTTAATAAACAAATTGCATTTACAAGTCGTAATTCAGCTTTGGGAAATTCATTTAGAAGAGGTAAAAGCCATGAATAAAATTTTTTTATATTATTATAAAATCTACTCTCATCTTTTGATATTTCATTACAATATGCAATAAGAGAGTCCATTTTTTTCTCTTCTTCTGATAACTTATCGTATAATATACCTTCTCTAATTCCATATGATGAAAAAAAAATATTTTTAGGCCTAACTTTTAATAATATTCTCTCAAGTAGAAGAGATGAATAAGACAAAGATTTTCTTCTAGGTTTTGAAATGACTGACATTGATTTTAGAGAATAATTGAGATTAGATAAAACTTTACATAGTTCTAACGCGTCTTTATGAGAAATTTCGTAATTGTGTATTACTGAAATTGGATGCTTTGACCAATTCATAAATACTTTTGCAAGAGATCTCCATGCTCCGCCAATTGCATAAAATGATTTATCTCGTTCATTTACAAGCCAGTCTATTTTATCAAGGTGTGAGTCAATTTTTTTAATTAAATAGTTTTTTCTACTTAATTGTTTTTCAAATTTTAAAATGCCTAGGGGACAAGTGACAGTCCTATTAAAACTTGAATCACTAGTACTAGTTAACTCTAGACTTCCTCCGCCGAGATCACCTATCACTCCATTTGGATTACTAAATGATGATATTACCCCTAGAGAAGAATATCGAGCTTCTTCCCTACTTGATAAAATATTTACATTAACATTAAATTTATTATTTACTTTATTTGTAAAATCTTTGCCATCCTCTGCCTCTCTGATAGCTGCTGTTGCAACTATAAAAAGTTCAGCTTTCATTGAATTAGATATTTGTATATACCTATCAATTGATCTAAATGCTTTAGAACATGAGTCTTGTGAAAGATTTTTTGAGAAACTTAAATTTTTTCCTAAACCACATTGAGTTTTCTCATTAAATATAGGAATAGCAGATTTATTTTTTTTATTATATATTACTAAGCGAATTGAGTTTGAACCAATATCTAACACTGAAAATGGGGAAAAATTTTTCATAGCAAACTTTAAATATCAAGCTCTAATTCTGGTAACTTTACTTCATTAAGTGATTTTCCCCTTCCTGACAAACTAGGATTATTTATAAAATAATCATGTGCAGCAAATTTATTTGAATATTGATTACTAATTCTTTTGTAATTACCTTCACTATCCAATTTCCAAGACTGAGCATTATCTTTTAGATTTGCAACCATTATTTGAGAGAGAATTTGCTGATGTACCGTTGAATTTTCAATTGGTATTAATGTTTCTACTCTCCTATCTAAGTTTCTTGGCATCCAATCAGCCGAACTAATGAAAACTTTTGATGAGGATGAGGGAAGAGTTTTTCCATTACCAAAACAGACTATTCTTGAGTGTTCTAGAAACCTACCTACTATACTTTTTACATAAATATTATCTGAAAAACCTTTTATACCAGGTCTTAAACAACAAATACCTCTAATAATTAAATTGATTCTTACACCCGACTGAGATGCAAGATATAATTCATCTATAACTTCCGGATCAACTAATGAATTCATTTTAGCCCATATTTCTCCATGTTTTCCTTTTTTTGAATATTCAACCTCTTTTTTTATTAGCTTTATAAGCTTCTCTCTCATTGTAATTGGTGAAATATCTAACTTTTCCCATTTCTTAGGTTTTGCATACCCTGTCAAATAATTAAATAATTTAGCCGCATCTCTGCATAATGCATCATTAACGGTAAAAAAAGATAAATCTGTATATACTTTTGCTGTGACTGGATGGTAATTTCCAGTTCCAAAGTGAACATAACTTTTTAATTTATTTTTTTCTCTTCTAATAACTAAAGATACTTTAGCGTGTGTTTTTAATTGAAGAAAACCATAAACAACATGTACTCCTGCCTTTTCCATATCTCTAGCCCATCTTATATTCGCCTCTTCATCAAATCTTGCTTTAAGTTCAATTAAAGCTGTTACAGATTTACCTTTTTCTGCTGCTTCAATAAGTGCTTTAACAATAGGAGAGTCATTACTAGTCCTATATAATGTCTGCTTTATAGCAACAACATTCTCATCTTCAGCGGCTTGTTTTATAAATTGAATAACAACATCAAAGCTCTCATAAGGATGATGTACAATTATATCTTTTTGCATAATAGCTGCAAAACAATCACCGTTGAATTCACCAATTCTCTGAGGAAACCTTGGATAAAATTGCTCAAATACCAAATTAGGGTTTTTATACTTAGTAAGTTGCTTAGTGTCCTCTAAAGCTAAAATACCATTAGTATAAACTATAGAATTATTATTTATATCAAGTTCTTTAGCAAGAAAATAAGCCAATTCTGACGATATAGTATTTTCTACCATTAACCTGATGACAGTTCCCCGTTTTCTTCTTTTTAGAACATTTTCAAATGATATAGCAAGATCTTCTGCCTCTTCCTCTATTTCTATATCGCTATCTCTAATTACAGTAAATGTTGACTTTGAAATTAATTCATAATTAGGGAAAATTTGATCTAGGAATAATTCAATAAGAGTTTCAATTCTCAATAAATTTACTGTAATACCTGGTATATTGATAAATCTCTCCATTTGTCGGGGGATTGGTATAATAGCTTTCAATATATTACCATCAAATTTTCTTTTTAATCTCATTACTATTCCAAAACCCTTATTAGGAAGAAAAGGGAATGGGTGAGCTGGATCAATTGCAATAGGAGTTAGTAAAGGAAAAAACTCACTTAAAAAAATTTTTTCAAGCCAATTTTTTTGTTTTTCATCTACTTCATTATAATCTAAAACATTAATACTATTTAACTTAAGTTCATCAATTAAATTTCCCCAAACATGTTGCTGTTTATCTATTAATAACCTTGATTGTTTCCAAATTTTTTCATATTGTTGATTAGGTGACAGCCCATCCTGACTTTTGCTAGATATCCCAGCCTGTACTTGCCCCCATAAACCTGCAACCCTAACCATAAAAAATTCATCTAAATTTTCAGCAGATATAGATAGAAATTTTATTCTTTCCATTAGTGGATTTTGAATATTTGTAGATTCATCCAAGACACGCCTATTAAATGCAAGCCAAGATAGTTCGCGATTCAAAAATCTTTTTGATGATTTAATTATATCCATGAAATTTATATCAATTTATGCATAAATACATAAATTATAGCTAAATATTTATATTTTTCAATATACTTGAAACAAATGGAATAGTAATTTCTTTTTTGTTAGCAATTGATTGAGTATCTATTTCCTCTACTAAAATTTGAACATCCTTAAAGTTTCTCTCTACTCTTGTTAATAAATATTTTATTACATCATTGCTAACTATAATCTGTCTATCTGAAAATAATTTAATAAATAAAAGTTCGATCAATTTATCGTCTGGTTTTTTTAATTCAATTATAGTCATTGAACGAAGTCTAGATCTTAAATCTTTTAATTCTATACACCATTTAGAGGGTGCTTTTCTATCTAATAAAAAAATAGTCCCTTTTTCCTCATTACAGATATTAATTATATGGAATAAAATTTCTTCTGGAACTTTTGAGGCATTATCAATTGCAACATGAGGGTTTTTATATATATTCTTTATTGAAAAATTGTCTAAATACTCACTATCAATTATAAGTCCATTAGTCATTAATTTCCAACAATGTACCAAGTGAGTTTTACCAGAACCTGTTTCACCATAAAATGATAGTCCATTCTTGGTCCAACTTGGCCATTTATCAAACCAGCTAATTGCTTCATAGTTGGAGCTGGAAACTATAAAATCTTTTCTGCCTAAGGCTGGTAAATGCCTAAATTTTAAATTTAATTGGGACATAATTTTTTATATCACGCTAGTTATCTATTATTTTAATATTCCAATAATTATTTTTATTAATCAATTTTAAATTATTTCTCTGCAATGAAGATACTAATTGATCACTATTGCCATAAAAATGAACCAAAATTTGAGTAACATTTTTATTAATATTTACCACATCTACCTTTTCGACTACTCTTGTTTTTTTTATTAAATATATTACCTCATTAAAATATTTTATGTCAGGAGTTAATATACTTACACTAATTGTATTTGGATTATCAAAACGAATGATATTTTCTAATTTCCATTCCTCTAAAATATTATTAAATACATTTTTAACAGACATATCTAGTAATGCTTGTTCAGAATTACCGTTGGGAATAGAAAAACTCTGAATATTGACACTCTTTAATTGCTCTCCAAACTTTGTCAAAGTCACATGTAGTCTTAGTAAATTTGCATTCAAGTCCTGAACAAGTACTGCATGTGCAATAATACCATTTTCTAATTCATATCGGCTCAATATTTTATCTAAACTTTTTTGATTACTATTTATTGCCTGTTTTGCATTAATTGTAGCTATATCAGAAAGTGACCCTTCTGGTACAAAAATAGGAAAAATTTTATTCTGATTCTGAGTTAAGTTTATCCAAGAAATTCTCCACTTATTTGGATCATCCCACAACATCATAACCCCTTCTTTTTCATATACAGGAATAATGATTTGCCTTTTACTAATTGATTCTGAAAATAAGATATCGTTGGACTTAAGAAATTCTCTTATTTTAGAAGAATTAAATTTAACTAAAAATGTTGCAAAATATCTCTTATCTAGAGCCTTTTCTTTATCGATCTGCAATGATGAAATCATTTCAATAATCTTTTTATCATTTATTTTAGGAACTAAATTAATTTGATCCGCTACAACTAATCTTTTAATTAATTTTAAATAAGCTATTCGCTGAGCTTTATTTAAAGCGATATCTCTAGCATTTGAGGTAGTAGTTGAGGTTATATCTACAACAATATTTTTTACAACATAAGGGTCAACTGTTTCATTTGCCTTTGCATTATTTAGGCTAATTATAACTAGGAAAAAAGACAAAAGTACAGAATAGATAATTCTATAATATATAAGATTATTTATTAATTTAAAATTATAATTTTTTATCATTGAAAATAACAAAACTATTGTTAAAATTTATTATTAATATATTAGTATACAATATATTAATAAATTTAAATAAAATAAATTATCAAAAAAAAACAAACATCAGGCTAAATTATATGAAAAAAAATACTTACAAGTCCTCTGGTGTAGATATCGATGCAGGAAATCAAATAGTTAATGATATAAAGTTATTAGCTAGAAAAACTAAAAGAACAGGTGAAGTCAATAAGTTAGGCGATTTTGCAAGTATTTTTGACCTAAAACATGCAGGGTATAAGGATCCCTTAATCGTGTCCTCTACTGACGGAGTAGGAACAAAATTACTTATAGCATCAGAATTAGATAAGTATGATACGATTGGGATTGACTTGGTTGCAATGTGTGTAAATGATCTAATTGTTCAAGGGGCAGATCCTCTATTTTTTTTAGACTATATAGCTATAGGTAAATTAGATAAGAAATTAATTATTTCAATAATGAATGGTATAATTAAAGGATGTGAAATATCAGGATGCGCATTATCTGGAGGGGAAACAGCTGAGCTACCAGATATGTATAATTCAGATAAATTTGATCTAGCTGGCTTTGCAATAGGAGCAGTAGAAAGAGAAAATTTAATCACAAAAGATAAAATAAAAAATAAGAATATAATTATAGGAATTCCTTCATCAGGTTTTCATTCTAATGGTTATTCACTAATAAGAAAAATAATTATATCAAATAAAATAGATCTTAATAAGAATTTAGATTTCATACCTAATACTCTGGGCGAGGAGTTATTGATTCCTACTAAAATATATGTACCATTTTTAAAAAAATTAAATAAATATAAATTATTAAACGGTATTGCTCATATAACTGGTGGTGGATTAACTGAGAACATCCCAAGAGTATTACCTGATGGTAAATCAGCTAAAATTTTTTTAAATTCATGGGAAATACCTGAAATATTTAATTGGATTAAAGAAATAGGATATATTCCAAGTCAAGAAATGTTAAAAACTTTCAATTGCGGTATAGGTATGGTTTTAATTATTGATGAGCAAAATTACAATAAATTTAAAGAGGTTTGTGATAAAATTAATGAAAAAATATTTATTATTGGTGAAATTGAAAATGATGATGATAAGCCTAAAGTAATTTATAAAAAATAATAAATGGAGTATATATAATTTTGTTTAACCTAGGTATTTTAATTTCTGGAAAAGGCACTAACCTCGAAAATATTTATAATTTTACCCAAAAATTTTCAAATAAAATTAGAATTTCATCTGTTGTATGTAATAATCCAGAAGCATTAGGAATTGATATTGCCAAGAAAAATAATTTGCCTTTAGAAATTATTAATCATAATAAATTTATTGATAGGGTATCATTTGAGAAAGAAATAGACTCTGTATTTTCTGAAAAAAAAGTTGATTTAATTTGTAATGCAGGTTTTATGAGAGTTCTTACAAGTTGGTTTGTAAATAAATGGTTAAATAAACAAATAAATATTCACCCTTCTCTTTTACCCTCCTACCCTGGACTTAACACACACAAAAGAGCAATAAATGAAGGTGTAAAATTCTCAGGTTGTACAGTTCACTTTGTGAGATCAAAATTAGACTCAGGACCAATAATTAATCAAGCAGTTGTACCTATAAGTCCAGAAGATACAGAAGAAACTTTAAGCAAAAAGATACTAAAAGCCGAACATATAATCTACCCTCAAGCAATCAGACTCATATCAGAAAAGAAGTTAGAGGTAATTAATAATAAAGTTATTTATAAGGAACATTTTTCACCTAAAGAAATAACAATTAACCCTTCAGAAGGCAACTAATCTAAAATTTCTAGTTCACTAAAGAAAAAATTTATTTCTATTTTTGCATTTTCGATTGAATCAGATCCATGCACAGAATTCGCAGTTAATGATTCTGCAAAATCTTTTCTAATAGTTCCTTCATCAGCATCATCTGGATTCGTAGCACCCATAATTTCTCTATTTTTTTTAACAGCGTTTTCTCCCTCTAAAACTTGAACAACAACCGGACCTGAAGTCATGAAATTACATAGTTCATTAAAAAAGGGTCTATCAGAATGTACTGAGTAAAATTTTTTTGACTGTTCCATGGTTAAATGTAGTTTTTTTAATGCAATAATTCTCAGCCCATTATTTTCAAATCTAGATAATATTTGCCCAATTAAATTTCTTTTAGTTGCATCAGGTTTAATAATAGATAAAGTTCTTTCATTTGACATTTTATAACCTTTCAAAACAATTATGATAAATATTTATCAGATTTTTCCCAACCAGAAATTTCTTGTCGCCAACAATCAACTTTGTATCCTTTATTCTTTATATGTTCAACTCTGACCAGGGCATCTTTAATAATTTGATCATCTTTTCCATCAAAAATATCAATAATTTTTTTATATTTTTCTATATTTTCAGGTAAATAACCTTCAATCGTAACAAAAACATCTGCATTATTATTAATATTTTCACTAAGGGACAACAATATGGGGTGTACATTAATATAATTTGAGTCATCTACATAGTGAGGAATAAAAGACTCATTACTATAAGTCCATAAAAAATCATCAATGTATTCTAACCTATTTTGGTTTTTAAATAAAAAATTAACCATTGAACCCTCTTGAATAATTTTTTCGAGAAGTCTAGGAAGTAATTTTTCCACACTTGATCTTGTGATTTTATAAAAATTTATTTCAGTCACTTTTCATAATTATCTCTAATGAACTGATCAAGTAACCTAACACCAAAACCAGTACCACCTTTGGGAACAGTAGGTTTAGATGAGTTTCCCCACGTTACTCCTGCAATATCTAAATGAGCCCATGGGGTTTTATTAACGAATCTTTGTAAAAATTGCGCAGCTGTTATACTTCCAGCACCTCTACTACCTACATTTTTCACATCAGCAATTTGACTATTGATTAATTTATCGTAATCCTCAGATAATGGAAATCTCCAAATTAATTCATTTACTTTTTTACCGGCACCTATCAATCTTTCGGCAAGTAAATCATCATTTGAAAATAGACCAGCATATTTTTCACCAAGAGCAACAATTATTGCCCCTGTGAGAGTAGCTAGATCGACCATTATTGATGGTTTATATTTTTTTTGCGTATACCATAAAATATCTGCAAGAACTAACCTTCCTTCAGCATCCGTATTAATTACTTCTATTGTCTGACCTGACATAGATTGAACTACATCTCCAGGTCTCTGAGCACTACCTGAAGGCATATTCTCAACCAAACCAACAACTCCAATAGCGTTTACCTTTGCTTTCCTATTCGACAAACAACTCATTAGACCTGCTACAACCCCTGCTCCTCCCATATCCCATTTCATATCTTCCATACCTTGAGAGGGCTTAATTGATATACCTCCTGAGTCGAAAGTAACACCTTTTCCAATAAATGAGAGAGGCTTTTCATTTTTAGCCCCCCCATTATATCTAAAAACTATTACTCTTGGCTCATTTATACTTCCTTGGGCAACGCCAAGAAGAGCATTCATTTTTAAATTTTTTATTTGATTAGGTAGTAAAATTTCTACTTTCATATTTGGTTTTTCAAGTTTTTTTGTTATTTCTGCAAATGATTTAGGAGTTAGTTCATTAGCTGGCTCACTAACTAGATTTCTTGTAAGAAAAACACCATCAATTATTTTACTGGTAGAATTAAAATCTTTTTTTATTAATTCAAAATTATTAACCATAAAAAAAATTTCTTTAAGTGAATTCTTTCTTTCCTTGAGTTTATTTCTTAAATATTTGTTAAATTGATAATTACTTAACCTCAAACCCAGTAATAAGTGTGAACAAAATTTTTCAAAAGTAATTTGCATTCCATCTAAATTATCCATAATTAAATAGGCAATTTCTACTTTAGACTTATTCAAAAGGTTAGCAGTTTTACCACCAATATTTTCAGCTAGAAGACTGTCTTGTTTCTTGATATCTCCTATTCCAATTAGTAAAATTCTAGAAATATTCATTTTATTTGGAGAAATAACCTCTATATTTTGTCCATTTTTCCCAGTAAAATTTGACCTTTTAATTGCCTTGCTAATTTGACCTTCAGTTTTAAGGTCTATTTTTTTTAAAGATCCTGTTAATTTTTGACCTTCATATACAAAAATAACCAAATTATGTTTTTGTGGCATTGAAATTTTACTAAAACTGATTTTCATTTAACCTCACCTTTTCTTTTTTATGCAAATAGTATAAATATCTTATAAAATATCGACAACTTATTATTGTAATTTATTAAAATACCTTATTTTTTATGTTATATTAAAAAAATGAACAGAATTACTTGGTATATTTTCCGACAACATATAGGACCTTTTTTCTTTATTACATTAACTCTAACCAGTGTAATATGGCTAACTCAAAGTCTAAGGTTTTTAGATTTAATTATTAACCGTGGCTTATCTGGTAGCACAATTTTATACCTCACTTTACTGCTTCTTCCAAACTTTTTAGTATTAATTATACCTATAACTGTCTTTTGCTCTGTGCTTTTTGTATACTATAAACTTCAAAATGATAGCGAATTAGTCGTAATGAAGGCTGCAGGATTAAGTCAATGGAGATTAATGCAACCAATATTGCGGTTTGGACTAATTACTACTTTTATATTATTTATTTTTACGTTGATTTTACAACCTTTAGGATTTGGTACTTTCAAAGATAAACAATTCACTTTTAGACATAATTTAGCACCTGTTATTGGTCAAGAGGGAGTATTTAATACAATTATTCCTGGTGTTACAGTTTTTGTAAGAGAGAGAGGTTCTGCTGGAGAACTTAAAGGGATATTAGTTCATGATGAAAGAAACCGAGATAGGCCTGTTACAATGATTGCAAAAGAGGGATCATTTGTAATTCTTGATGATAGTCCTTTTTTTGTTTTGTCAGAGGGCAATAGACAGGAATTTCGTCAAGTTTCTAATCAAGTATCGCTTCTCTATTTTGATAGATACGTAGTAAACCTTGGAACAATAGCGAAAAAACCCAAAGATAGATGGCGTGAGGGTTCTGAGAGATTTCTACACGAGTTATTTAATCCAGGGGATTCACCTGATGATATAGAAAACTATAACAAATTACGTGCAGAGGGTCATAGAAGAATTTTAACCCCTTTCTATGCTCTTTGCTTGGCTCTGATAGCCGGAGCAGGGGTTTTAAGCATAAGCAATGAAAGAAGAAAAAAATGGCATGGGCCAGTTATCGCGAGTATTGCGGCTTTAGGGTTTGAAATTATTGGTTATTCAATTTTATCAATAATACCAAAAATTCCTCAAATTACTCCTTTAATCTATTTACATATCCTATTAACTATTTCTATAGCTTTATTAATAATATTAAAACAACCAAAATTTAAATTTAATAGTTTACAATTGCATCAGAAAGTTTAAATGAAAATATCATTAACTCTCTCAATTTATCTAGCTAAACAGTTCATTTATGGTTTGCTATTATCATCATCTATTCTATTTGGTTTAGTTTTTTTGATTGATTTAGTTGAACTTTTAAGACGAGCATCTGGTGAAGAAATAAACTTTACAACGGTAATTTTAATGGCAATACTTAAGTTACCTATAATGATTCAAAAACTACTACCTTTTGTAGCACTTTTTGGAAGTATTTTCACTTTTGCTAAGCTTAGTAGGACAAATGAATTGGTTGTTACCAAGGCGGCAGGAGTTTCAGTTTGGCAATTTTTATTTCCTTCTTTAGTTATTTCTCTAATTCTAGGTGTATTATTTATTACACTCTTAAACCCACTTTCATCATTAATGGCAAGCAAATATGAATGGCTAGAGACAAAGTACTTTAGAAAAAGCTCTAGCCTATTAGCAGTCTCGCCTGGGGGTGTTTGGCTTAGACAAGTAGAGAAAGATAGCTTATCGGTTATCCATGCCGAACGTGTAACAGGACAAGGAATAGACTTAAGAAATGTAATTATTTTTTTATATAATAAAAATGGAGATAAGTTTCTAAAAAGAATAGATGCAAAAGTTGCCATATTGAAACCTCCTTTGTGGTATTTAAAAGATGTATTAATTACTTCCTCAGAGAAAGAACCTGTGAATAAAGCAGAATTTAATTTAGAGACTAACTTAACAAAGGGACGGATTCAGGATAGTTTTGCCTCCCCAGAAACATTATCTTTTTGGACATTACCAGGTTTTATAAATATACTTAAAGAAGCTGGTTTTACTGCTAACAAACATAGGGTTTACTGGCATTCTCTATTGTCTATGCCCCTTTTTCTTTTTTCTATGGTACTAATTGCAGCTACATTTTCTCTCAGGTTATCGTACAATAGAAAAGGTACAGGTATTTTAATTATTGGTGGTGTTATGTCGGGTTTTGTTTTATATGTATTTTCTGATATTATCTTTGCATTAGGGCTGTCGGGTAAACTGCCTGCTATTTTAGCTGCGTGGACTCCTGCAGGTATTTGCACTTTAATTGGTTTTTCACTACTATTTCATCTAGAAGATGGTTAAAATTAGACAAAAATTTAAAATTTTGATTTTCGTATTTATAATTTTTTTTTCAATAAAAAATTTGAGTGTTGCTAATCAAAATGAGAGTGATAACGAAGTAATTATCGCTGCCAATAATATTTATTTTGACAATAATGATAAAACAGTCACTGCAAGTGGTAATGTTGAGATTGTTTTAAAAGATAAAGTTTTATTTTCAGATAAAGTAGTATATTTCCAAGACACTGACACGATAACAGCTCAGGGAAATATAAGTTTACTTCAAGAGAATGGTAATGTTTTTTTTGCCGATTCTTTAGAACTATCTAATCAGATGAGTGAAGGTATAATCGAGAGTTTTAGAGCCTTACTAAAAAGTGATGCAAGGTTTGCTGCTCAGTCAGCCATAAGAAAAAACGAAATTGTAATTATGAATAATGCTGTTTACTCTCCATGTAAACCATGTGAAAATAAAAAATATGAACCTCTCTGGCAAGTCAGAGCAAAAGAAATTATTCATGATGAACAAAAAAAAGAAATACAATATACTCACGCAAGATTTGAAATTAGAGGTATCCCTGTCTTTTACACCCCAATATTTTCTCACCCTGATTCAACAGTAGAAAAAAAGACTGGTTTTTTAATTCCAACTCAAGGAAGATCCTCACAACTAGGAGGAACGGTTTCAATTCCTTTTTTTATTAATTTTTCCCCTAATTTTGATATGACCTTAGAGACTAAGTTTACTTCAAAAGAAGGTGCAATAATTAGTGCTGAGTTAAGACATAAAACAAAAAAAGGATATTATCAATTTGAGGGATCTTTAACTAACCCTGATAAAAGGGATGAGAATAATCAAAAAATTGGTCAAAAAAAAGAAAGAAGTCATTTATTTGCATCAGGTAATTTTAAATGGGATGAAATTTGGGACTGGGGTTTCTCTGGAGCAGTTTCAAGTGATGATACATATCTCAGAAAGTATAATATTAATAGTTCTGACACACTTCAAAATAATATATTTATTGAAGGCATAAGTGGAAAAAGTTATGCAAGCTTTAATACATTCTTTTTTCAAGGTTTAAGAATTGAAGATGATCCAGGTGAAACACCAATAATTTTTCCTTTTTTAGAGCATAGATTTATAAGCCAACCAAACGACATAGGTTTATTATTTAAATTAAATAGTAATTTCATCCATTTACATAGAAAACAAGGAATAGATAGTACCCGACTATCTCTAAGGGGAGGTTGGCATTTACCAAGCACAAGCAAATTAGGCGATTTAATGATGCTATCTCTCGAGTTTAAAGCTGATAGCTATGTAACAAATGATATACCATTAAATAATGACTCATCAATAGTAAATAATAATGAATTTGTATATAGATTAGTCCCTGAATTATCGGGTGAATGGAGCTGGCCAATAATTAAAAGAGAGAAAGATTCGCATCAACTTATAGAACCAATAGCAAGTTTTGCTGTAAGTCCTTATGGAGGAAATCCAAGCAAAATTCCAAATGAAGATAGCAGAAGTTTTGAGTTTGACGATACAAATGTTTTCAGTATAAATAGGTTTCCTGGTATTGATAGAATTGAGGGGGGGCCACGAATTAATTTGGGTTTAAAATATGGTATATATGGTAAAAATTCTGGTTCAATGAATATTCTTATAGGTCAAGTATTCAGACTAAAATCAGATGATACATTTGCAGAAAGATCAGGACTAGAAGATAGAACTTCTGACTATGTAGGAAAAGTATCATTTTCTCCTCAGAAAGATATAAATTATTATCAAAGATTGAGATTAGATAAAAGGAAACTATCATTAAGAAGAAATGAAATAGGACTAGATCTAGGTCCTGAAAAGCATAAATTTAATTTAACATATATTTCACTCAATAGGGAATTAACTGCAGATGAATTAGTAGACAGGGAAGAAATTTCAGCAACAGGTAGAACAAATTTTTTGAATAATTGGCATCTTCAAGGAACAACTAGAAGAGACCTTACAAGTGACGGTGGGATGATAAACTCTGGGGCAAGCATAGAGTATTTGGATGATTGTTTTATTTTTATTATCAGTTTTGATAGAAATTTTACCAGAGATAGAGATCTTCAACCAAGCTCGTCTATTACATTTAGAGTAAAACTTAAAAATTTGGGGTAATTGATTTGAATAATTTACAAAAGAAAATAATTTTTGTTATCCTGTTTATTTTTTTGTATACAAAAATATGCTACTCAGATATCCAAAAAATTGCTGTTGTAGTAAATGATGAAATAATTTCAGAATATGATATTAATGAGAGAATAAAACTTATTACCTTTTCATCTGAAATAAAAAATAATAATTTAAGAAACAAAGTTTTAAATTTATTAATTGACGAAAAAATTAAAATACAAGAATCAAAGAAGATTGGCATTAGTATAAGTAATAAAGATATCGAAAGAGGAATAAATATTATAGAAAAACAAAATAATATGGATAAAGGTCAATTAAAAATAAAACTTAAAGAAAAAAATATAAGTATACATACTCTAACCGAACAGATAACTGGTGAAATATTATGGCAAAAGCTACTATCAAGGAAAATTCTTCCTCAAATTGCTGTAACTGAAAATGAATTAGAAGAAGCATTAAAAATTGAAAAAAATAATTTAAAAATTATAAATACAAAATTTAATTTAAGCCAAATTATTTTTGAAAAAAAATTAAAAATTAATGATAAAAAAATATACAAAAGTATAAAAAATATAAATAATTGCCCTGATTTTGAAAAGAAAGGTAAACTTCTTGGAGCTAAAATATCAACAAATTTAGGTGATATAAATATTAATGATACACCGAAAATTATTAAAAATGCTTTAAATAAATTAAATATAGGTGATAAAACTAATTTAATTACTACCTCAAATGGAATTCAAATATTTATGATTTGTGATATTAAAGTTGTTGATTCAAGCAAACAAAAAAATAAGGTTAGGCAACAGATTGCTCGAAAAAAAATATTCAATTTATCAAAAAAATATTTAGATGATATAAAAAGAAACTCAGTAATCGATATAAGACAATGAAAAAAAAATTAGATCGCCCGATAGCAATTATTATGGGGGAACCTTCTGGAATAGGTCCTGAAATAATTATCAAAAGTTGGTTAAGAAAGTTAAATTCAAAATATAAATTCTTTGTAATAGGAAATTATGATTTTTTTACTAAATGGAAAAAAATTCTTAAAATAAATATACCTTTAAAAAAAATCAATGAACCAGAGGAAACTGAAAATTTTTTTTCTGACTTTCTTCCAATAATTGATGTTCCTTTTTCTAATGATTTTACTGTTGGAAAACCTTGTGCAGAGAATAAGGATTCTCTTTTAAATTCGATTAAATATGGAGTTGATTTAATTAAATTCAATAAATGCTCTTCAATTATTACATGCCCAGTGCAAAAAAATATATTCTATGGAAGTTCATTTAGCTTTCCTGGAATGACAGAATTTTTAGGTTCATTAGTAAATAATAAATGTACCCCAACTATGATGCTTCATTCATCAGAAATTAAGCTTGTACTTATAACTACTCATATTCCATTGAGAGATATATGTAAACGTCTCACTTCTCATGATATCTACACAAAAGTTAAAGTAGCAATAGAGTATCTGAGCATTTATTTTTGTATAGAAAAGCCAAATATAGCTGTTGCAGGACTTAATCCTCACTTAGGAGAAATGATAAAGGAGAATAATGAAGAAAATAAAATAATTAGCCCAGCGATTAATCGACTAATTTCTGAGGGTCATAATATTATAGGACCTTTAGCTTCTGATAGTTTATTTTATAAAGATAATAGAAAAAAATTTGATTTGATAATTTGCATGTATCATGATCAAGGTTTAATACCTATAAAAACAATTGATTTTTGGAATACAGTTAATATTACTCTTGGGCTTCCATTTCTTAGAATATCACCAGATCATGGGACCGCACTTGATATAGCAGGTAAAGGGGTAGGAAACCCCAGTAGTTTATTACAATCAATAAAAGTAACTGAAAAAATCTTAAACAATAAAATTAAAATTTATGCATAGAGAAGAAATAAATTTAAAATATTTATTAAATAAATATAATTTAATTTCAAAAAAATCTCTTGGTCAGCACTTTCTTTTTGAAAAAAATATCATTTTAAAAATCATAGAAGCAGCTAATATAAAAAAAAATTCGCACATTTATGAAGTTGGGCCGGGTCCTGGAAGTCTTACAATTGAATTAGCAAGAATGAAACCTAAATCGATCACAGTAATTGAAAAGGACGAAAGATGCTTAAAAGCTCTTAATGAAATTAAAGACTTAGCTAGCACACAAATTAAGATTATTTCAGGTAACGCTCTAAAATTTGATGAAATCTCTCTAGGAAAAAAGGATATGATTAATATTTCTAATTTACCTTATAACATATCTTCAAAATTACTTGTAAAATGGATAGAAAATAAAGCACCTTTTTCAAGGTATATACTTATGTTTCAAAAGGAAGTAGCCGATAGATTAGTATCAAATAAAAATGAAAAAACCTATAGTCGTATTTCTGTTTTAACACAATGGTTTTATGAAGTTAAAATACTTTTTAATGTTCCAAGAACAGCATTTATACCAAAACCAAAAGTTAATTCATCAGTTATTATGCTTAAACCGAGACCAAAGCCTCTCTATCCAGCAAATATAGTATACTTACAAAAAGTATTGAGAATTTGTTTTGGATACAGACGTAAAATGCTTAAAACAAGTTTATCATTTTTGCACTCAAAACCAGAAGAAATTTTAGATAAAGCAGGTGTTAGTAAGAATTTAAGACCAGAGGACTTATCAATTAGAGATTTTTGCGAAATTTCTAACGTTCTTGAAAATATCTCTTAGTTTGCAATTATTTGAATTTTAAAAATGTTGTAAATTTCTCAAGATTTTTTTGTCTAAATTTTTTTAATTTTTCTGCATTTACAATAGAATTTAATTTATTAAAACATTTCTCAAAATCGTCATTAATGATCACATAATCATAATCAACCCAATGACTTATCTCTTTTTCAGCTTCAAGCATTCTTTTCTTTAAAGTTTCCTCACTATCAAGAGCCCTATTCTTTAATCTACGATTTAACTCTGATAATGAAGGAGGAAGAATAAAGACTGTTACTAATTGATCAGAAATTTTTAAATTATCTTTTAATTGTTTTACACCTTGCCAATCAATATCAAAAAGTACATTTTTTCCATTTATTAAAGCATTATTCACTAGTTCGGTTTTGGTTCCATATTTGTTTGAAAAAACATTAGCAAACTCAAGTAACTCATTATTTTTTATCATTCTCGAGAATTCTTCATTACTAACAAAAAAATAGTCTTCACCGTTTATTTCCCCTTTTCTGGGCGTTCTTGTTGTTACTGATACAGATAATTTAAATGAATTATCTATTTCTAGTAGTTTATTAGCAAGAGCTGTTTTACCTGCACCTGATGGTGAAGATAATACTAACATAAAACATTCATTATTATTATTATTATTATTATTATTATTATTTATACTCATAATTTATATTTACTCACTATTTAAGATTTTATATTTTATAAAAATTTTTTAACAACAACAATATATTCATTATTTAAGGTATAAATTAGAATATTTAATATTTACTAGAACTCTCATATATATCGTATAACGTATTAATTATATTTAATTTTTTCTTTTTTTTGAATTAACTATTTTTTTCCATTTTTTTATATTTGTAATATGGTCAGAGTATTTTGTAGCAAAGTTATGCCCTCCCCTTCCATTTGCAACAAAGTATAAATAATCTGTTCTTTTGGGATTAAGCGCAGCTTTAATTGAATCTAAACCAGGATTAGATATTGGACCAGGTGGCAAACCATAATTTAAGTAAGTATTATACATTGTATGAACTTTAATATCCTTTGATTTAATTTTTTTGAGTTCATGGTTATTCTTAATCATCAGGCCATAAGCTACGGTTGGATCAGATTGCAATCTCATTCCTATCCTCAATCGATTATGAAAAACTGATGAAACTAGACTTTTTTCATTACTTAAACTTGTTTCCTTTTCTATAATTGATGCAAGAATAATCGCCTCTCTTTTATTTTTTATAAAAATCTCTTGTGAGCGTTTTAACCATTCGTCATTTAATTTGATAGTCATAGATTTCATCATTAAGTCTATAATTTTTTGCTTACTTTCCCCCCAAGAAAAGTAATATGTTTCAGGCAAAACGTCTCCCTCCTTAGGAAAATTAATTATTCTCCCAGTTAGACCATCAGTAGTTCTTATTTTTTCTATAATTTGATTTATCGTATTACCTTCTATTATTGTGATAGATCTAAGGATAGTTTTTCCTTCAGATAGAGTTTCGTATATTTTTTTTGGTGATACATTAGCAGGGAATATATACTCACCAGCTTTCAAATTATTTTCTAATCTTTTAATTTTAATTAAAAAAGTAAATATTTTTGGTTTTAATAGAATACCATTTTGACTTAGTACACCAGAAATCTCTCTTAAACCTAGACCTTTCTCAATTAGTACTGTATTTGATTTTTTATTTGGACCATCATGAAAATAATAAGATAGAAGGAAATTCAGTAAAAAAATTATACATATCAAAATTATTGATGAAAAAATAATAATTATCCGAAAAGCTTGCAAGCTTTAAGACCTATTTAATAAACTTAGAAAATACTAGTGATGCATTAGTGCCCCCAAAACCAAAAGAATTTGAAAGAGCAGCATTTACATTTCTCTCCTTACATTTATGAGGAACAAGATCTATATCACAACCTTCCTCTGGGTCATCTAAGTTAAGAGTTGGAGGAACAACTCCATCTTTTATTGCGAGCACAGAAAAAATTGCCTCAACACTCCCTGCCGCACCTAAGAGGTGACCTATTGCTGATTTTGTAGAAGACATCGACAAGTCATAGGCCGAGGAACCAAATAGTTTCTTAACTGAATTCAATTCTATTTCATCTCCCAGGGGAGTAGATGTTCCATGAGCGTTTACATAATCTATATCCTCTGGGTTTAACCCAGCACTTCTAAGAGCTGCTTTCATAGCTCTATAAGCACCATCACCATCCTCTGCTGGAGCTGTAATATGATGTGCATCACCAGATAAACCATATCCTTTTATCTCAGCATATATTTCAGCACCACGATTTTTTGCATGATGTAACTCCTCTAAAACAACAACTCCAGCACCCTCACCCATTACAAAACCATCTCTATTTTTATCCCAAGGTCTTGAAGCCACTTCGGGTGTATCGTTAAAGTTAGTTGATAGAGCTCTACAAGAGCAAAACCCAGCAATACCAAGTCTACAAACTGCTGCCTCGCTTCCACCAGCAATCATTACATCGGCATCTCCAAGCGCAATTAGTCTTGATGCATCTCCAATTGCATGTGCTCCAGTTGAACAAGCTGTAACAACTGAGTGATTAGGCCCTTTAAAGCCATAACGAATAGATGCATGACCAGATATTAAATTGATAAGTGCTGATGGAATAAAAAATGGACTAAGTCTTCTTGGACCTTTTTCTCTTAGCACATTTGAAGCTTCAACAATTTCAGGTAGTCCACCTATACCAGATCCAATTAGAACCCCAGTTCTTTCTTTATCGTTATCTGAAGAGGGGAACCAGTTTGCGTTTTCTACAGCCTGATTGACTGCTGCTAAGCCAAAGAGAATAAAATCTGCCATTTTACGTGACTCTTTTGAAGAAACATAGTCTTCTGCCTTAAAATCACCTGGCATATCACCCTTTGGAACTTGGGCAGCGATTTTTGAAGCAAGGTCAGACACATCAAAATCAGAAATCTTATTCGCTCCTGATTTTCCAGCAATGAGCTTTTGCCAAGTCTCACCAACACCACTTGCAAGTGGTGTAACCATACCTACGCCAGTCACTACAACTCGTCTAAGTTCCAATTTTCTTGCCCCTAAAAGCTAAAAGAGCATGAGGCTAAGCTTAAGATGCGCTTGCTTCAAGGTGCTCAACTGCATCCTTAACAGTAACAATTTTTTCTGCTACCTCATCAGAAATCTCGCAACCGAACTCTTCCTCAAAGGCCATTACCAACTCTACTGTATCTAAACTATCTGCACCCAAATCGTCTATAAAACTGGCAGAATCAGTAACTTTATCTTCCTCAACACCAAGATGTTCAACTACTATCTTTTTTACGCGTTCAGCGATGTCGCTCATTCACGTTTTCCTTTAAAAAAATTAATTTAACCTTTGTAGCGGAATACAACCGCTAAAAAGATACTAATAACAATAATATATTTAGTCTATATTTTTTTTTTTGTACATACAATTAATAATTTAAATAAATATTTTGAATATTTATTTAAATTATTTCTATATCATCGCCATACCGCCATTTATGTGAATAGTTTGTCCAGTGATATAACTTGAATCATCACTAACTAAGAAAGCCACACAATTAGAAATATCCTCTGGCTTTCCAAACCTTCCCATTGGTATTGAGGAAAGAATACTATTAGTCTGATTTTCCTTAATTTTATCCGTCATGGGTGTTTCAATATAACCAGGGGCAATACAATTTACAGTAATTCCTCTTTTAGCCACTTCCTTTGCCAATCCCTTAGACATTCCTATTAAACCGGCTTTAGAAGCTGCATAATTAGATTGGCCTCCATTACCCATTACCCCGACTATTGAAGAAATATTAATTATCCTTCCCCATTTTTGCCTCATCATTGGCTTAAGAGCTGATTTAGATAATAAAAATGCTGAAGTTAAATTAACGTCTATTGGCATTTGCCAGTCATCTTTTGACATTCTAACAGCAAGGCCATCCATCGTAAGACCAGCATTATTAATTAAAACATTAATTTCTTCACCATAAAGTTCTGAGGATTTATTTACTAAATTTGATACAGAAGAAAAATCTGATAAATCACATTTTATAAATGATGCTTTATTATTTAATTGATCAGCAAGATTTTGTAATTTTGCCTCATCTCTTCCAGATAAAATTACTTTAGCACCTTTATTAATTAATAATTCAGCAATTGACTTACCTATTCCACCATAGGCACCTGTCAATAAAACAATTTTTTTTTCAAATAACAATAATTTTTTCCATTAATTTAATTTAAATACACTATCTAAGTCCTCTGGGCCTTGAACCGATACAGCGGAACAATCTGGATTTATTCTTTTAACAATTCCAGACAATACCTTACCAGAACCTAGCTCAAAAAAACTACTTATTTGATTTGTAATCATAAAATTCATAGACTCCCTCCACCTAACCATACTTGTAACTTGCTTTACAAGGAGTTCTTTTATTTTTTCTGGATTAAATTCTGGTTTAGCTGTCACGTTTGATATTATTGGTAACTTAAAATCTTTAAAAAATATTTCTTGAAGTGCATCATTCATTTTATCAGCAGCTGGAGACATTAAATCACAATGGAAAGGAGCTGAAACCGGGAGTAAAATACATTTTTTTATTCCAATATCTTTAGAAATTAGAATTGCTTTATCAATAGCTGTCTTGTTTCCACTTATTACAACTTGCCCTGGAGCGTTATCATTTGCAACCTGACATACACCATATTCTTTAGATAAATTTACAACTTCAAATGCTTTATCTATATCTGAACCAATTAGTGCAGCCATTGCACCTTCACCGATTGGAACAGAATCTTGCATAGATTTACCCCTAATATCTAATAGTTTTGCAGCATCACTTAATTTTAATGATTCATTGATTACCAGAGCAGAATATTCACCAAGTGAGTGACCAGCTAAAAATTTTGTTTTCTTCAAAATATCCCCACCTGACTCTTTAATTACTCTTGCTACTGCTACGCTTACTGCCATTAATGCAGGTTGAGTATTCTGGGTTAAAGTAAGTTCTTCTTGAGGTCCATTGAACATAATTCTGCTTAAATGCCTATTTAGTGTATTATCCACTTCTTCAAATACTAATCTTGCAGATTCAAACGAATCTGATAGTGATTTTCCCATTCCAACTGTTTGGGAACCCTGACCAGGCATTATTAAAGCTAAAGACATTAAAAACCCTCTTTAAAATATAGATTAATCACTACATACAGGAATATTTATTAATTTTTACTTTATATAGAGAGAGAATCAAGTTAAAGGTTGCTAAGATAGGTAAGATTATTATATTGTCTTTTCTTTATTAACCTCTTGTTACTAAATAGTAGCTAAAACCGGTCAGTATTTAATTGACAGGAAAATCCATAAGGGGAGTTTTATGGCACTGTATGAACATATATTTATAGTTAGGCAAGATACACCTCACCAAAGGGTAGAGGAACTAACTAAAGAATTCTCGGAAATAATTTCTAAAAATGGTGGCGAAGTTAAAAAGACTGAGTTTTGGGGTCTTAGATCACTTGCTTACAAAATAAAGAAAAATAAAAAAGGTCATTACATTCTTATGAATATAGATGCACCCAGTTCAGCTCTGAAGGAAATGGAAAACTCTATGCTGCTTAATGAAGATGTTATTCGTAGTCTATCAATTAAGGTAAATAAACATGAAGAAGGTCCATCTATTATGATGAAAAGTAAAGATGACAAAGAAGTTAAAATTAATCTCTCAAATAACTCAGATGGAGACTACTCAAATCAATATTCAAATAATTTAAATAATATGGATATATAATGCATAATAAATCTCGTAATTTTTTTAAAAGAAGAAAATCTTGCCCTTTCTCAGGCAGTGATGCACCCAAAATAGATTATAAAGATATTAGACTATTACAAAAATTTCTCTCAGAGAGAGGTAAAATTGTCCCAAGTAGGATTACTGCTGTCTCAGCCAAAAAACAAAGAGAACTCTCTACAGCAGTTAAAAGAGCTAGATTTTTAGGCTTATTACCATACGTTGTTGATTAATAGGAGTTTAAATTGCAAATAATTCTATTGGAAAAAGTTTTAAAACTTGGACAAATGGGCGATATCGTAAATGTTAAGGATGGTTTTGCAAGAAACTATCTTTTGCCCCAAAAGAAAGCTTTAAGAGCTAACCCAGAAAATATAAAGATCTTTGAAGAAAAAAAAGCTAACCTAGAAATAGATAACTTACAGCAAAAAGAAGACGCCAATAAAGTTTCTGAAAAAATGAAAGGTTTATCTGTTGTAATTATAAGACAAGCAAGTGAGAGCGGACAGCTTTATGGTTCAGTCACTTCAAGAGACATTGCAAAATCTATTTCTGATAAAGGATATAAAACAAGTAGAAAACAAATAATTCTAAATAAAACAATTAAACAAATTGGTATTTATAAAATCGAAGTTTCCTTACACCCTGAAGTAATTGAAACAATTGATATAAATGTCGCAAGGTCCTCCGAAGAGGCAAAAGCTCAATTAAAAAATAGTTTAGTTCAAGATAGTAAAAAGGATGATAATATATTATCTGGCAACAAAGAAGCAAACCTCTCTGTTTCAGAAGATTTTTTTGAAAATAAAGAGTTAGCTGATAATGCAAAAGAAAATATGAAAATGGATGAAGAAACTCAAGAGAAAGGTAATAACAATCCTTCCATTGAAACTGACAAAATTAATGAATAATTAGCCCTGATAGAAAATGCTTAAAATTCTTCTAAAAAATCTGATTAAAAAGGGAACTTTAAGAGTTATACATGCAAATGGCTCTAAAAAAATATATCAAGGAAAAGAACCAGGACCTGATATTACCGTTAAAATTCATAATAAAAAAACTGAAAGGTCATTATCTATTAACCCTAGTTTAACATTAGGTGAGACTTTCATGGACGGAGGAATAACTATTGAAAACGGTGATATTTATGACTTTCTAGAGCTGTGTGTAATGAATATTGGATGGGGTCAAAATGAACATTTGATACAAAAGTTATTTAGCAAATCTAGAAGACTTACACGAAGAATTGCTCAACATAACCCTATTTCAAAATCAAAAAGTAATGTAGCCCATCACTATGATTTATCAGATACCTTATATGACCTTTTTCTTGACAAGGATAGACAGTATTCCTGTGCATATTATATGAATGAGAATGAATCTTTAGAAAATGCACAAAACAATAAGAAAAGGCATATAACCGCAAAACTCCTTCTTAATAAAGATCATGAAGTTTTGGATATTGGTTCTGGTTGGGGTGGACTTGGACTATATATAGCAGAGAAAACAGGAGCTAAAGTCACTGGAATCACTCTCTCCGAGGAACAACTCAAAGTATCAAGCAAAAGGGCTGAAAATTCAAATTTTTCAAATAGAATAAATTTTAAACTTCAAGACTATCGTAATGAAAAAAATTTATTTGATAGAATTGTTTCAGTAGGAATGTTTGAGCATGTAGGTGTGGGATATTATAAGAATTTTTTTGAAAAAATTAAAGAACTTCTTAAAGATGATGGTGTTGCACTAATTCATACAATTGGTAGAGCTGATGGCCCTGGTTCAACTAATCCTTGGCTTGCAAAATATATCTTCCCTGGTGGTTATACACCTTCTTTATCTGAAATTGTTCCAATAATTGAAAAAGTAGGTCTATACATAACCGATATTGAAATATTACGTCTACATTATGCTTCAACACTTCGAGCTTGGAGAAGAAATTTCAACGTTAATAGACAGAAAGTAAAAGAACTTTACGATGAAAAGTTTTGCAGAATGTGGGATTTTTACTTGGCAGGTTGCGAGAATGCTTTCAGATACGGTGGTCAGTTAAACTTTCAAATTCAAATAGCAAAAAAACAAGACGCAGTTCCATTAACAAGAGATTATATAATAGAATGGGAAAAAAAACATAACTAATATATACACAAACTTATCCACCTAATACTTGATTTCATCCCCAATAATCAAAAAAAAAATATATAAGAATATTTTTCACTAATAATTTTATATATAATTAATTTTATTTAAAAACATTACTTTATCATGACTGAATTAGAATTAACAAATATTAGTAAAATTGAATCATCTGATTTTAGCTTTAGATCTCAACCTTCTAATATAGAAGCAGAACAAGCTCTTCTAGGTGCAATACTTGTAAATAATGAAATTGCTTCATTAATAAGTAATATAATTGAATCAAGTCATTTCTTTGAACCTATCCACTCAAAGATTTTTGATACAATAAATAAGCTTATAGATAAAGGACAATTAGCTAACCCGACAACAATAAAAAGTTTTTTTGAAAATGATGAAACTTTGGCTGAAATAGGAGCTAATAATTATCTTAATCGATTAGCTGATGGAGCTATAACTATTATTAATGCAACAGATTACGCTAATGTAATAAGAGACCTATCAATTAAAAGATCTTTAATTAATATTGGTGAAGAAATGGTAAACTCAGCCTTTGAAATCAAACCTGAGGAAGATTCGATACAGCAAATTGAAGTGGCTGAACAAAAATTATATCAACTAGCTGAAAAAGGAAGAAACGAGGGTGGTTTCAATTCTTTTTCATCTGCTCTTACTAAAGCAATCGAAAATGCTGAGGCTGCAAAAAGGAGAGATGGTCATTTATCTGGTATAAGCTCAGGTTTTAAAGATTTAGATAAAAAACTTGGAGGGTTTCAATCATCTGATTTGATAATTTTAGCAGGACGACCTTCTATGGGAAAAACTGCTTTAGCTACAAATATTGCTTATAATACAGCTTCATTACTCCAAAAAGATCTAATTGATGGAAAAGAATTAAGTGAAGGTACTGGAGTAGCTTTTTTTTCTTTGGAAATGTCTGCTGAGCAGCTTGCTACGAGGATTTTAGCAGAAGTTACGAATATACCATCTGAAAGATTAAGAAAAGGAAATGTTTCAAATGATGATTTTGATAACTTAGTTTTATCAAGTCAACAACTTGAAAATATGCCTTTTTTTATTGATGACACTCCTGCAATAAATATTTCAACACTTAGAGCAAGGGCAAGGAGGTTAAAAAGACAAGAGAATATTGGGTTAATAATTATTGACTATCTTCAACTTATAAGGCCAGCATACTCCTCTAGGACAGAGACTAGAGTAATAGAAATTTCAGAGATAACACAAGGTTTAAAAGCTTTAGCCAAGGAACTTAATGTCCCAATTCTTGCACTTTCTCAATTAAGCAGACAAGTTGAACAAAGAGACGACAAACGCCCTCAATTATCAGACTTGAGAGAATCTGGTGCAATAGAACAAGATGCAGATTTAGTTATGTTTATATATAGAGAAGAGTATTATCATGGACGTAAAAAACCTAATGAAATGAATGAACAACTAGTTGAGTGGGAAAAAAGAATGGAGGAGATACAAGGTATTACTGAAGTGATTATTGGAAAGTATAGACATGGACCAACTGGAACAATTACACTTTTATTTAATGGCGAAGTGACAAAGTTTGCAGATTTAGCTTTGAAAGAGAGAACTCCAGAGATATATTAATATGTTAAATCAAAATAATTATAATGGAATTTTAGAGGTAAATTTAGATACGATATCAAATAATTATATTAATCTAAGAAAAACTTTAAAAAAAAAAGTTTGTTGTGCTGCAGTAGTTAAAGCAAACGCATACGGCCTTGGTATCAATAAGATTTCCAAAATTTTATTTCACTCTGGTTGTAGAGTTTTCTTTGTTTCAAATATGCTAGAAGGTATAGAATTAAGGTCAATTCTCAGAAAAGAAAAGGAGAATAACAAGGCTGCTATATACATACTTCATGGCCCTTCAGAAAAAAATTTAAACGAATTTAAAAATTATAACCTACGCCCTGTATTAAACTCTTTATATCAATTAAAAAAATGGGAAGAATACACATTATCAGAAAACTATAAATCAAAAATTGCAATTCATATTGATAGTGGAATGAATAGACTTGGATTAAATAGAAATGAAGTAGATGAAATAATAAAAAATAAATTTCTTTTAAAAAATTTTAATATTTCTTTAATCATGAGTCATTTATCTAACGCAGAAGAAGCTGACAGCCCTTCAAATGATTCTCAAAAAGAATATTTTGATAAAATATCTAAATTTTTTCCTGATAGTAAAAAGAGTCTGGCAAATTCTGCCGCAACTTTATCAAATTCTAAATACCATTATGATATGGTGAGAACAGGTATAATTCTCTATATAGGGAGTAAATTTAGTAATTTTTCAGCAAAACTTAAGAACTCTGTATCCCTAAAAACACATATAATTAGTATCAGTGAAATAAATAAGTCAGAAACTGTAGGTTACGGGTCAACATTTAAAGCTAAAAAAAAGACAAAAATTGCAACAATCCCAATTGGATATGCTGATGGATTCCCAAGAAGTTTGAGTAATTCAGGGTTTGCTTATATAAATAATAAAAAAGTAGATATAATTGGAAGAATATCTATGGATTTAACCGTAGTTGATATTACTAATATAGAAACAGAAATTGGTTCTGAAGTAATAATTTTTGGAACCAACTCTAACCTAGATGATGTTGCAGCTAGTGGAAACACTATAAGCTATGAGTTGCTTACAAATTTAGGAAATAGATATAAACGCAAATATAATTTAAAAAAATAGTATGTATAATCATGTTAGATATTTTTAGAATTTTTTCTTTAATAGGTCAATTCACTATAAGTTTATTTACTGTTATCGGAAGGCTAGGAATTTTTACATATTCATCTGTATTAAAAATTTTCCTTCCCCCCATATATATAAAAAATATTTTGCAGCAAATGTTTAATGTTGGATATCTATCTTTGCCTGTGGTTGGCCTTACTACATTATTTACGGGAATGGCTTTGGCTCTTCAAATATATGAAGGAGCATCAAGATTTAACGCTGAAAGCACGGTAGCATTTGTTGTTGCGATAGGGATGGTAAGAGAATTATCCCCTGTACTTGGTGGTTTAATGGTTGCGGGAAGAGTTGGTGCTGCAATGGCTGCTGAAATAGGAACAATGAGAGTTACCGAGCAAATTGATGCATTATACACACTATCTACTGACCCTTTTAAATATTTAATGGCACCAAGGTTGATTGCTGGAATAACCATGCTACCTTTACTAGTATTAATTGGAGATATAATTGGAATAAGTGGTGGATTTTTTATAAGCACAAGTTTACTTGATCTCAATCAAACAACATATATTAAAAATACTATAGATTTTCTTCAATCTATAGATGTAATTTCTGGGTTAGTAAAAGCAGCTTTCTTTGGTTTTATAGTTACATTAATGGGTTGCTATAATGGCTTTTATAGTAAAGGAGGGGCACAAGGTGTAGGTTCAGCAGCAACAAATGCGGTAGTAAGTGGTTCTATACTTATTCTTTCAGCTAATCTAATTATAACTAGAATATTTTTTGGTGCATAGAATGACAAATCCAATAATTAAATTATCTAATATTACAAAAACTTTTGGTGATAAAACAATTTTAAACAATTTAGATTTGCAGGTTAATAAAGGCGAATCATTGGTTATAATTGGTGGTTCTGGAACAGGTAAATCAGTGACATTAAAATGCATACTTGGTCTATTAAAAATCGATTCAGGGAGTATAAATATTTTTGATAGAGATATTGAAAAATCATCAATAAATGAAAAACAAGAGATATTGAAAAAAATTGGTATGCTTTTCCAGGGATCTGCTCTTTTTGATAGCTTAAATGTATGGCAAAATATTTCTTTTGGCTTAATTAAAGGAAAAAGAATAAAACAAAGTTTAGCCAAGGAAATAGCAATTGAAAAATTAACTCAAGTCGGACTTAAAAAAGATATAGCAAATTTATACCCTTCTGAATTATCTGGAGGGATGCAAAAAAGAGTTGCTCTTGCTAGAGCTATAGCTACTGATCCAGAGATAATTTTTTTTGATGAACCAACAACTGGTCTTGACCCGATAATGGCTAATGTAATTAACGATTTGATTAATAACATTGTTAGAAAAATAGGTGCTACAGCTTTATCTATTACACATGATATTGAAAGTGCTAAAAAAATAGCTGATAAAATATCAATGTTGCATGAAGGTAAGATTATTTGGACGGGTTTATCAAGTGAACTCGAAAAAACTAACAATAAACATGTAAAACAATTCATACATGGTAAGACTGAAGGTCCAATAGAAATCAATCTAACATAAATTTATAAATAATGAAAAAAAATAATTCTGTTAAATATGTATGTAGTGTGTGCAGTAGTACTTATTCAAAATGGATAGGTAAATGTGATAATTGTGGAAGCTGGAATACACTATATGAGGAAAATAACAGTCTTTCATCTCTAGATGAAAAAAATTCTATTATAATAGAATTAAACAGTCTTAAACAAACAGAGGTTACTAGGAATAGAATATTAACAGATATTAAAGAATTTGATCAAGTTTGTGGAGGAGGTCTAGTTCCCGGTTCTGCTATACTTCTTGGAGGGGACCCAGGTATAGGAAAATCCACACTTCTTTTACAATTACTTGCTAAAATTGTGGATCAAAAATATAAGTGTATATATGTTTCAGGTGAAGAATCTGTACAACAAATAAAAATAAGAGGTGATAGAATAGGAGTTTCTGAAAAAACAATAAATGTTTTTTCATCTATAGATGTAGGTAGCATTATAAAAACTGTAAAAAACAATAATGATATTGATATTTTAGCTATAGATTCTATTCAAACTATGTTTCTTAATAATTTAGAGTCCGCACCGGGTACAATTTCACAGGTTAGATCTTGTGCACAAGAACTAATCAAAATAACAAAACATTTAGGTATAAATCTAATACTTGTTAGCCATGTAACAAAAGATGGACAAATTGCCGGTCCAAGAGTACTTGAGCATATGGTTGATACTGTACTTTATTTTGAAGGTGAGAACTCTAATGATTATAGAATTTTAAGAAGTATCAAAAATCGTTTTGGACCTACCGACGAAATTGGTATTTTTGAAATGACTGCTTTGGGTCTACAAGAGGTTAATAATGCATCTCAAATATTTCTTCCAAATCATGGGGCTCAAATTAATGGTAACGCGATTTATGCCGGTATTGAAGGAACTAGGCCTATTTTATTAGAAATTCAAGCTTTAGTTGCATCAAGTTCACATAGCAACCCAAGAAGGTCTGTAATTGGATGGGATAATAATAGACTTCCAATGATTCTAGCTATACTTGAAAAAACTTGTGGAATAAACTTAAGCAATAAAGATGTTTATTTAAATGTTGTCGGAGGCCTTAAAATCAGAGAAACAGCAGCAGATTTAGCTGTTGCATCAGCTATACTTTCTTCATATTTTGCAAAACCAATCCCAGACAAATCTATAGTATTTGGTGAACTAGGTTTATCTGGTGAAGTTAGACCAATAAAGCAAATGGTAAAAAGGTTAAATGAAGGAAAAAAACAAGGATTTAAAAATGTATATATGCCACCTTCAAACTATATTCAAAAAAATAATATGGTAGTAAAAAAAATAAATAAGGTTTCCCAATTAATTCAGGATTTTAATTTTTCTAGGAATACTTAAATGATATTTGAACTTTTTGAATTTACAATTACTATAGCAGATTTAATTTTAATTTTTATTCTACTTATATCTGGTGTACTAGCCTTTTTTAGAGGTTTTATAACTGAGATACTTGCTATAGCTAGTTGGGTTGGAGCTACAATATCTACATTAAGTTTATTTAAACCAATACAACCAATTACTAGAGAAATTATTCCCATATCTTTAGCAGCAGATGTTATTACTGGGATAGTAATATTTCTTATTTCTCTATTACTAATATCACTAATAACACATAGTATAGCCAATCTTATTAGGGGTAAAAGCTTAAGTATTTATGATAGGTGCCTAGGATTTATTTATGGGATTCTTAGAGGTGTATTTTTAATTTCTTTCTTACAATTACTATCAGTTCAAGTGATACCCCTTAATGAACACCCAGATTGGGTTAAAAAATCTATATCTTTACCATATGTCACTTATGTAAGTGACTTTCTTTTAATTTTAGTCCCAAATAATTTAATAGATGAAAGTTAAAAAAAAAGACTGATACAATGATATTTGAAAAAGATAAGTTCAAGGATGAATGTGGGGTATTTGCAATTTATAACCATAATCATGCATCTGCACATACTGCTTTAGGCCTACATGCATTGCAGCATAGGGGTCAGGAAGCAGCTGGTATAGTGACATATCAAGATGGTAAATTTTATTCTGAAAAAGGTAAAGGCCATGTTGGTGATATATTTAGTGATGAAAAGGTTATTGACAAACTACCGGGTAAATTTGCCATTGGTCATAACAGGTATTCAACATCAGGTGAGACAAATTTAAGAAATGTACAACCAATTTTCGCTGAATTTGAATTTGGTGGCTTTGCATTAAGTCATAATGGTAATTTGACTAATGCAAAAACTCTAAGGAAGAATTTAATAAAACAAGGTTGTATCTTTCAATCTACTTTAGATACAGAAATAATTATTCATTTAATGGCAACAAGTAGACACCATGAAGTTGTTGATAGGTTTATAGACTCATTAAGACAAGTCGAGGGAGCTTATTCTCTTGTTGCTTTGTGTAATGAATCAATTATTGGAGTAAGAGATCCACATGGTGTTAGGCCTTTAGTACTAGGTAAAATTGAAAATGAATCATGGATACTAGCATCTGAGACTTGTGCACTGGATATTATAGGAGCTAGTTATATAAGAGATATTGAACCAGGGGAGATGGTTGTACTTCAAAATAATACAATTCAATCAATACGACCTTTCCAAAAAAAAATAAGTAAGTTTTGTATTTTTGAATATATATATTTTGCAAGGCCTGATAGTTTTGTTGATGGAAAGAGCGTTTATGAAGCAAGGAAAAAAATTGGTTCAGTTCTGGCATTAGAGAGCCATATAAATGCTGATTTAGTTATCCCCGTGCCAGACTCTGGCGTTCCAGCTGCAATCGGTTATTCTAAAGAGTCAAAAATTCCTTACGAATTAGGAATAATTAGAAACCACTATGTTGGAAGAACTTTTATTGAACCCGGTGATAAGATTAGACACCTTGGTGTGAAACTTAAACATAATGCAAATCAATATTTAGTTAAAAATAAAAAAGTAATTTTAGTTGACGATTCTATTGTAAGAGGAACAACTTCCAAAAAAATTGTTGAGATGGTTAGAAACGCAGGAGCTAAGGAAGTCCATCTAAGGATTGCGTCTCCACCAACTACTCATTCTTGCTTTTATGGAGTTGATACACCTGACAGGAAAGAACTAATTGCTGCAAACAATGATACTGAAAAAATAAGAAAAGAAATAAATGTAGATAGTTTGGCATTTATATCCATAAATGGTCTATATAGAGCAATGGGTTTAGAATACACCGAAAAGGAATCATTTTATTGTGATGCATGTTTTACTGGAAATTATGCTATTACCTTAACTGATATTCTTGGAGGAGATACGTCAAAACAGCTTTCATTACTTAGTGAGTCAAATAAGTGAATAAAAAAAATTTACATAATAAAATAGCATTAGTTACAGGGGCCTCAAGAGGAATTGGCGCAGCAGTTGCGAAAAGATTTGCTAAAGAAGGAGCTCATCTTATCTTAGTTTCGCGTAACCAGATAAGTTTAGAAAAGGTAGATGATGAAATTAGAAATTATGGTAGTAAACCTACGCTTGTACCTATAGATGTAACTGATGATAAAAATATGGATCTAATGGCATCTGAAATTGCGAAACGTTTTGGAAAAATAGATATTTTAGTCGGTAATGCTGCTATTTTAGGTCCGCTAAGTCCAATGAGTCATTATGAACCTAAAATTTGGAAAAATATTTTTGATATAAACTTTCATGCTAACTGGAGATTAATTAGAAATTTTGAAATGCTATTAAAACAATCAAATTCTGGAAGAGCAATTTTTGTTACATCTGGAATTGCAAGAAAAAAAAGAGCATACTGGGGACCTTACTCTGCTTCTAAAGCCGCATTAGAAAAGATGGTTTTGGATTGGTCTGAAGAAATAACAAAAACCAATTTAAAAGTAAATATTATTGACCCAGGAAGAGTTAGAACATCAATGCGTAAATCTGCATACCCAGGTGAAAATCCTGAAATAAATCCAATGCCTGAAGAAGTAACAGATCTTTTTGTCAAATTATCAGATGATAACCTTCAAGATAATGGCCAAATATTTTATCAAAATAAAAAATAATTTTTTAAACATAAGGATTTCTCGGTTTCCTAATGTATAGTCGTATAGGTACCCCCGGAAAATCGAATTGATTCCTAATTTCATTTACCAAAAAGTTTAAATAACTTTTAGGTATTTTATTCCCTTTAGAAGAAAATAATATAAATGTTGGTGGCCTAGATTTTAATTGGGTAATATATCTAATTTTAATTTTTTTTCCAGATATACTGGGAAGTGGGTGCTTTTCCGTCGCTTTTTCTAGCCATTTATTTAGTTCATTCGTGGGAACTCTTTTATTCCAAAGATTATAAACTTCAAGAATAGAGTAGAAAATTTTATCTAACCCTTTTTTATTTTCTGCAGATATATATACTGTATTAATGCCCCTAGCTTGATGTAAAGATTTGTTTAATCTGTGATTAATATTATTTACCATAACATCAAAATCTCTAACTAAATCAATTTTATTTATTAAAATTATTAAACCTCTACCCTCCTCAATTACTAGCTTAGCTATTCTTAAGTCTTGGGCATCAATACCTATATTAGCATCTAATAGCAATAGAACTACCTCAGCAAGGTTAATTGTTTTTTTTGTTTTTATAACTGATAAAGATTCAATTTTATCTGATATTCTAGATTGTTTTCTTATACCAGCTGTATCAGTTAAAGTAATTATATGATTATTTATAGACCAAGAAACATCAATAGAATCTCTTGTAATCCCTGATTTAGGTCCAGTGATTAGTCTATCTTCATTAATCAAGGAATTTACTAATGTTGATTTTCCAACATTTGGCCTACCCACAACAGCTATTGTAATTTTATTATTATATTCTGAAATACTATTAAATTTTTCACTACTATTAACTAAGTTAGATTCAATTGCTTTTATTAAATCGTCAATCCCTTGTGAATGCTCTGCAGATAATTTTATTATTTCATCTATCCCAATCTTAAAAACTTCACTAATATCATGTATTTTTTTACCTTCAGATTTATTATAAACAGTAATTATTTTTTTATTATATTTCCTCAATTTATAATAAATTAAAGTATCATCGATAGTCACTCCTTCCTTAGCATCTAATATAAATAGAATTAAATCACATTTTTCTATTGATTTAAGGGTTTTTTTATTTAAATTTTTTTCGAATTCGTTTTTTGTTTCATTATTAATACCAGGGGTATCAATCAACCTTACGGTAAAATCTGTAAACTTATGTAATTGATCATTCCAATCTCTTGTTACACCAGGAGAATCATTTACAATGGCTTTTCTTTTACCTATTAAGCAATTAAATAATGTTGATTTACCAACATTCGGCCTTCCTATAATAACAACTTGCTGATACATTATTTATATGCACTTAGTATTCCATCATCTGTAAGAACAATCATAGTGCCTTTTGCAATTATAGGTTCAATAAAAGCTTCTGATGATAGTTTTGTTTTTCCAAGAGTTTCCCCAGTATATGGAGAAATTGCAATCATAACACCAAGAGAGGATAAAAGAACCAGTCTATCACTAACTAGTATAGGCCCAGACCATAAAAGTTTATTACTACTCTTTTTATTATTTTTATATACAGTAAGTTGGTTCAACCATTTTATTTTTCCGGTGTTCTTTTCTACACATATCAATTGATTATCCATTGTAACAAAATAAATATATTTTCCTGATACCCATGGTGAAGAAATTATTGAGAAATCTCTAGACCATACATTAGAACCAGTCCGTATATCTACCGCTAACAACCTACCTCCAGATCCAGATAGATATGCAGTTTCTTTTTCAATGATTGGTCGAGAATGAATATCATTTAATTTAACAAGAGATAATCTAGATCTAGATTTGATTAGTTTTTTACCCCATAAAACTCTTCCATTTTCGCTATCAAGAGCAAAAACTTCTCCAGAGGAATAAGGAGAAATTAAAATTCTGCCACTTAACGCAGTACTTACACCACCTAAAAAACTAGTTGTTTCTGGAACACCAGAATGAACCCATATAATATTTCCATCTTCTTTATCAAGTGCATATGTTTGATTTAATATTGAAACAAAAAAAACTTTTCCATTACCAACTGTTGGGGAACCTCTCAATGGAACAGAAATATTTTTTTTCCAAATAACACTACCATTAGTAGAGTTAATTGCATAAACAAAACCAAATCCAGTAATAAGATACAGTATACCGTTATCAGCAGCTAAACCTCCACCAGAAATCGAATCTGATATACCTTTAGGAACTAAATTTAAATTCCATACATGTTTACCATTTTTTAGATTTGTTGCTATTAAATATCCTTTAGAGTTGATCGAAAATACTCTATTTTCATAAATTATTGGATTTGTAATTAATTTATTTTTTTTGTTCGAACGCTTCCCAATACGATTTTTCCATAATAATTTCGGATTGTCTGACATAAAAATATGCTGTAAATAGTTTTTTCTTGAACCACCATCTTGTGGCCAATCCTTATTTTCAATAGGCTTGGGTAATACTACCCTTTGTGAAACAAGATTAGGGTCCGGTTTCAAACTATCATCTAGAGATAAAGCTGATATCCTCTCACCTTGAGGAGAGAAATTCTTAGGCGAAAACCTACCTTCACAGGCAGCCAAGGAAAAAATAATTACAGAAAACATAATTAATTTCATAAAAAATTTATCCTTTATAAATTAAAAAAATAAACAATTTTTTCCACTATCGGTTTTTTAAATTTACTAGCATTTCAGCAGAACGCATTCTTATACCAGATGGAGCTTCAGTATTGTCAGATAGAGAAACAAATACATTTGCAGCTTCTTTATATTTACCTAGTCTAATCAATCTAAAACCATCAATTTCCATAGCAGAATAATACCATGGATTATCTTTATCTAATAAATAAGATAAATGTTTGGCAATCTCAGAGTCTTTTTCAAAATCAAAAGTATGAATAACAATTAAATAACGTGCTAAATCTCTAAAAATTATATCAGATTTTGGATCTTCTACTAAGTTTTTATAAATTTCTATAGCATCATCAGCTTTCTTGTTTTGTAATAGAACAGATGCATGTTGAAGTTTGGCTAAAGCCCTATAACCTGAACTAGATGAACTATATAAATTATATAAATTTGATGATGCTAAATCCCATGATTTTTTATCTATCATTTCCAAAGAATTAGAAAAAATCTCACCTTCTTTGTTCTTTAAGCTCTCTAAATAATTATTCCAAGTTATATAAACTGCTGCTCCAAGGAAAAAAATTACAACAGCAAAAATTAGAAATTTACCATAAGTTTTCCATAACTTTTGGTACCTTTCCCTTCTTATATCTTCATCAATTTCATTAAATATATCTGCCAAAATTCTAACCCTAAAAAATAAAATATCTCAATTAATATTACAAAATTAAGTAAAAGTTAACCTCTATGATCAATATTAATGAATTAATTTTTTAAAAAACTCATATATGGGATAATATTATGGGATTTTACGATATTCGTATTCCTCAAACACAAAAAGTAAAGCTTTTAACTTATGTTAACCATTTAAAGAATTATATCTCTGAGATTGGTTCCTCTGGTTATTTTGCAGATAATTTAATAACTATAGGGCGAAATATGGGTTTTATGCAGGATGAAAAGTTTCGTAATTCTCTTAATTCATCTTTAATTGATCCTGATGATATAAATAAAACTTGGAGGTTGCATGTTTATTCCTGGGCTATCAGATCAGCTTTAGAGATTGAAGGTGACTTTGTTGAATGTGGAGTGTATAGAGGTCTCTATGTAAAAACTGCTGTAAAGTATTTAGAAGAAATCATTAAAGATAAAACATTTTATTTATATGATACCTTTTCTGGCTTGGATAAAAGATATTCAAGTAAATTTGAACAAAAACTCTCTGAAACGGGAACTTTTGATATGCCTGGTCTAGAGACAGAAGTAAGAAAAGAATTTGATAATTTTTCATGGATTAAAGTTATTAGGGGATCTGTTCCAGATATTTTAAAAATAAATTCACCCGATAAAATTTCTTTTTTACACCTTGATTTAAATGCAGGTGATGCAGAAACAAAAGCATTAGATATACTTTTTGAGCGAGTTACAGAAGGTGGTATTATATTGCTTGATGATTATGGTAGACTTGAACATAATGAGCTTTTTGTTACTCACAATAAATGGTTCTCAAAAAAGGGTTATAGAGTGTTAGAAATTCCAACCGGACAAGGTATGGTAATCAAAAGAAAAATGATAAACTTGGATGAAAAAATAAAATGCGCGGATCTCAAATCCGCGCATTAATATTAATATTTACCTTAAATAATTTTAAAAGTAAATTTCTTTTCTTAATCAGTAAGTTTTAAATCATGCCAACGTAAAGCTTGTTCAGGGTGCCAACCTACACCTTGAAGTTTTTTACTCATAGCCCATTGCATATTTGTTTCAATGACTGGAGCAATAACAACTTCTTGCATAAGAATTTCCTGAATCTTTGCCATAACGTCATTTCTTTCAGCATCGTTTGGATTTGTCTTAGCTTTATTCAAGAAAAGATCGTCAACTTCAGCATTACTATACAAACTGTAGTTAGATAAACCACCTTTCTCTCTTGATACATACAAGAGCTGGATTGCATAACCAGCCTCCACACCTATTGGTTTTGAATGATCAATTATCGCGAAAGGAAGGTCTTTTTTCACTAACTCTCTGTCAGAAAATTGTGTTTGAGGTATTGGGTTCAAAACAACTGGTATACCAATCTTTTTTAATTCAGTTTGAATAACGGTTGCCATAGGACCCAAGATATTCTCTTTCTCAGTTGAATAAGTAAGCATCATCTGATCTGGAAAAGCTTCTAGGCCTTTACCCCCAGGAAAACCTGCTTCTGCCAAAAGACTTTTTGCTTTAGCTATATCTGTCTTATATTCACCACTCCATTGGTGATAGCCAGGGTAAAACGATGGCATAACACCATTATATTTTTTACCATCTCCAAAATATACATCATTAATGATTTTTTCATAAGGCATTGCATAAGCAATAGCTTTACGTAAAGTGATATTATCCCAAGGTTTTTGCTTCCAATTCATATGAATGTAGGAAGTAGCATTTCCAGGAACACTGATTACCTTAACATTTTTAACCTTCTTTAGAGCATCGAATTCTTTAGGTGTTAAATGCTCAACCAATTGAGCTTGACCACTTCTTAAAATAGCCAACCTTTGAACACCTTCAGGAACTTTTTTCATTATTACTCTATCTATATCAGCTTTACCTCTATAATAATCAGGATTCGCTTTAACAACAAACTCCTTATCTTTTTCCCACCTGCTTAAACAATAAGGACCAAAACTAGGAACATTTTTATTATTTGTATAATCATGAGCCCATGGATCAGCTTCTGTAGCATTTGCTTCCATTAGCTCTTTATCATAGATGTATAAAGCAAAGATAGTTAGAACTGGTAAGAAAAGTTTATTGGGACCAGATTGAGTAAATTCGACAGTGTACTGATCAATTTTCCTAACTTCACTATCTTTAAGTTTTTTAGCTTCTATATTTTTAGCTTCTTTTCCAAAAACTGCTGGAGTAAAACCAGCAATTGAAGCCACGTTTGATAAAAACCAACCTACTGGAGCTTTACCACTAACAGTTTTTGCTCTCTGGAAAGTGTAAATAACGTCATCTGCATCAAAAGTAGCACCGTTGCAACCCTTAACACCTTTTCTCAATTTAAATGTCCATTTATTATTCGCTTTATCATGTGACCAAGATTCAGCCAGACGACCCTCAAATTTATTAACGTCTAAAATAACAGCTCCTTCAGAATTAACTTCTTTTGTAGCATAATAAACTAAAGGCTCCATTAAGTTAACTATACCCATTTGAGTGGGTGGTGATGATGCATTTGGACCATCATAATTTAAACTTGGCGGAACATCTTCAGAAAGGAATAGAATTGTTTTATCCTTAGCTGATGCATTTGATAATGCTACTAAAGCCATTGCAGCTGTTGCAGCAAGATTTAAGAACCACTTTTTCAAGATAATCTCCCAATTTAGGTTTAAAAATAATTTAAATAATTTTATACTTTGTTTTTCATGTATACTAGTAAATTAATTGAATTTATGACTCAAAAGGGGAATTTTTTCTAAAATTTATCAAAAATGGAACATTTTAGACTATTAAATCTTGATAAAATCGCTTGGGAGCAATGGCATCCACAGTTTAAGGGTACTTTTGCTAAAACTATATATATTGATAACGATACAGGAGCAAATCTAAGACAAGCTTTTCTTCCAGCGGGCTTCTCATTAAATGAAAAAAAAAGACATCATCACGGCGAAACACGTGAAGGGGTATATACATTATTTGGTAATGTTAGATATCAAGAATTTGAAAACCCAGAAATAATTAATGGAAATAATAATAATTTTGAAAAGGGTTTCCTGCTTGATAGACCTCCCTTTAGTATTCATGGCCCGAAAATAGAAGATATTACTGATTTAGGTTGTTTAATTTTAGAATGGGGCTCTGGACCATTACACTTTAATTATATTCCATTTGAGGGAAATTTAGAAAAATATAAAAATCAGTATAACCAACCTCTAGTTGTAAATTCACAAAAAGTTGATTGGGAAAATCATCCTTCAACTCAAGGATTAAAAATAAAATTTTTATCAAAAGGTAATAAAAATAAACTTGAAGGTTTTCATCCAATTTGTAAAATTTTTATACCTCCAGATTGGAAAAGTAGTGATTTGAAAAATATTTTTCCAGGAGAAAAATATCGAAAATGGTTTTACGTTTTACATGGAGATCTTCCCATAAAAGTTATTAATGAAAAAGATAATTTTACTTTTCATCACCGCTTACTTGAAAATGATTATTTTGAGTGGTTCGCTCCAACAAATTTATTATTATGTGATAATGAAACCTCAGATATTGGTTGTGAGTTACTTTGTGTAGGTCACGACTTAAGTTAAATAAAAATGAAAAGCTAAATTTTATGGATAAACTAAAAATAATGGATAAGAAAAGCACCATCTCATGGGCGTTATATGATTGGGCAAATCAAGCCTTTTTTACATTAATAATAACATTCGTTTTTGCTACATATGTTTCAAATAGTGTAGCAAATTCAATTGATGAAGGTACAGCTATGTGGGGTACAGCTATAAGTATCTCTTTCTTTACTGTAGCAATTTTAGCCCCTATTCTTGGGGCTATTTCTGATAAAAAAGGAAATTTAAAACCATGGATTGGTTTTTTTACATATTTGTGTGTAATCTCAACTGCATTATTATGGTTTATAGAGCCAAAAAATGAATATTTATTTATAGCCCTTATATTAGTCGCTATTGCTAATTTTGGAGGTGAATTTGCAACTGTATTTTACAATGCATTACTAACAGAAGTCTCATCAAAGAATAATATAGGAAAAATATCTGGCTGGGCTTGGGGGTTAGGATATGCCGGTGGTATATTATGTCTTGTGATATCATTAGTTTTTTTTGTTTTACCTGATACCCCCCCTTTTGGACTTGATAAAACAAATTCTGAAGAAATAAGAGTAACAGCTTTATTAGTGGCTATTTGGTTTGCAATTTTTTCAACCCCTCTATTCCTTTTTACTAAAGATAGAAAACAAACAACTGTAAGCTACAAAAGTGCAATATCTGATGGTTTAAAATCAACAATATCAACAATTAAAAATTTTTCTAAATTAGGGGAGGTTGGGAGATTTTTAATTGCTAGGATGATCTATACTGATGGAATAAATACAGTTTTTGTTATGGGAGGAATTTATGCAGCTGGTACATTTGGAATGGATTTTCAAGAGATTTTAATATTTGGAATCTTAATTAATGTTACAGCTGGAATTGGTGCCGCAGTTTTTGCATGGATTGATGACTATATAGGATCCAAAAAAACAATTATTATTTCCCTTTTAGCTCTAATAGTATTAGGAACTTTAGGTTGCATAGTAGAATCAAAAGATTTGTTTTATCTAATTGGTGCAGGTCTTGGGATTTTTATTGGACCCATACAATCATCAAGTAGATCTTTAATGGCTAGGTTAACTCCAGATAATAAAAAAGCTGAATTTTTTGGTTTATACTCTCTCTCTGGAAAAATTACTACCTTCCTCGGTCCTTTGGTTTTTGGTTGGGTGACAATTTTACTAGGAAGTCAACGCTACGGCATGGCAACTGTAATTATTTTTCTATTAATTGGTTTAATTATATTGATACCTTTAAAGAATATAAATAAATAAAGATAATCAGAGGAAACTCTATCTAATAAAAATAAATTAATTAATTGAATAAAATAAAAAATAATAATGCACATTTTGCGGTAAAGTTAACTTTACTAATTACTTCTGCAATGACAATGATGGCTTTCGCACCACTTTCAGCTGCATTGCCAGAAATTGCAAGAGAATTCTCAAATAATAATAATAATATAGATTTTATAATTAAATTATCATTTACAATACCTTCTCTTGCAATAATTGTAACTTCTCCATTTTATGGCATACTCATAGACTATACTGGAAGAAAAAAATTATTAATCTTTTCACTATTTCTATATGGAATTTCAGGAACAATAGTAATATTTATAACTTCTATTGAAGAATTTATTATTTGCAGAGTTATAAGCGGTATAGCATTATCTGGAATTATGACAACATCAACTACTTTAGTAGGTGATAATTTTTCTGGAATTTCTCGACAGAGATTTATGAGCCATAGAGGTGCATTTGTTAATTATTCTGCTGTAATTTTAAATTTAATTGGAGGTTTATTAGCAACATTTAATTGGCGTACAGTATTTCTTGTTTATATAATTGGATTGTTAATGATACCGTTTACAGTCAAAACAATTGTTAGTGAAAAAATTAAGCCAAACAGTATCATTAAAAATAAATTTAATTATAAAGATAAAATACCAATTATGTTATTAATTATTGGATTATTAATAAATATGATAACTAATTCTGCCTTCTTTATGATACCAATACAAACGCCCTTCCTCCTTAAAGAAATAAACCAATTCTCGCCCCTTTTATCTGGAATAACCACTGGTACATCTGCTGGTGCTGTAGCTACTTCTTCACTTTTGTTTCTTAGTTTTAGAAAAAGAATAAGTGCGAGTATGATATTTGTTTTAGGTTTTTTCCTAGTTTTTGTAGGTTTTTTATGCCTTTCACAAATTAATTACTTAAGTTTTATTTACCCATGTATAATTATTTCTGGAGCAGGTTTTGGTCTTATTCAAGCCAATATGCTTACATGGATTTTAGATATAACGCCGGTTGATTTTCGTGGGAGAATTTCTGGAGGTATAGCAATGACTACTTTTGGTGGCCAATTTCTATCCCCAATTTTAAGTCAACCAATTATTGAAATTTATGGAAATCAATATTCTTTTCTATATTGTTCTCTGATCATGGGAATTATTAGTATTTCTATATTTTTATTTAGAAGAAAAATCTAGATTAAATATAGTTAATCCTAAAATAAGATAAATATATAATATTAAATTTATTAACCATAAATAATGGCACTTTTTGTATTAAAATATAGTTAATAAAATATTGATTGACAAAACTCAACAATTAAATATTTAATATAGCAACGAAGAGCAGTAGGCCACGTGTATTGGCCTATTTTAATCATTAAACCTATTGGGCCGTACAGACATAATTTGATTAATTATCCTGGAGCCTATTTTGGTAAAATTGTCACTTATTACTAACACTAATGCAAACATACTTGCACAAGAGTTAGCTAGAATTACAAAAGAAATTAATTCTACACAATTAAAAATAACATCAGGCCTTAAAATTAATGGTCCTCAGGATGATTCTGCATCGTTTAGTATAGCTACTAGATTAAGAGGTGATAGAAGTGGTTTAAATGCGGTTAAATTAGCACTTTCTAATGGTGAAACAGTAGTCGATACAGCGGTAATCGGAGCAAATGCAATAAAAGATATCTTAACAGAAATTAAAAGTAAGGTTGTACAAGGTAATCAAGCAAGTTTGGATGCTGCTACAAGGACATCATTGAATGATGATATTACTTCTCTTTTAAATCAAATAACAACTACTGTAGGATCATCAGAATTTGATAATATTAACTTAATTAAAACAGATGCATCTACTATGAATATTTTAAGCAGTGTAAAAGGATCAGTTATTCGTGTTTCTGCGCAGATTTTAGACGTTACTGCTTTGGGAGTAAATTCAATTTCAGTACTCACAAGCGCTAGTGCTGCAACTGCACTTACTAATATTAATACAGCTATAACATTAGCAACAGATAGGACAGCAGCTTTAACTTCATCTGCTAAAGGTGTAGAAATACAATCTGACTTCACTTCATCTTTAATTAATGTATTTGATGAAGGAATAGGCAAAATTGTAAATAGTAACTTAGCTGAAGAAAGTGCTAAATTACAAGCACTGCAAATTCAACAGGAGCTTGCTGTTCAGGGACTTTCAATTGCTAATTCAGTTCCAAACTTAATTCTTAAAATGTTTGGTGAAACAAAAAAATAATTTATGCTAAAAGTTTGGAATTATATGATTTCCATAATCAGCTATAATTTTTTCTTCATCTCCATTATCAAGGTAAATATTAAATTGTGTAACACCTGCTTTTTCAAGTTCTTTTAATTTTTCTATATGTGCATCTGGATTACCTAATACACAAAAACTTTTTATTACATCTTCTGTTATAAAGTCTAAATATGGATTATCACTTTTACCATGTTTTGAATAATCGTATCCCTTCCTATTTTTAATATAATCTCTTAAACTAGATGGAATTTGGTCAGTATCAGAACCATACTTTTCAACTATATCAGCAATATGATTACCAACCATTGCTGGGAACCATTTAACAGCTTCGATTGTATCTGAAATAGGGCCAGTATGTGCAGGTGCTGCTGACATGACTTTATAATTTGACATGTCTCTTCCTGACTCAACCCCTGCTTTCTTAGCGCTATCGGTTAGCCATTTAACAATTGTTGGTTCTGCTATCTGAAGTATTAATCCGTCTGCTGCCCTGCCAGCTGTAGATAAGGCTTTTGGACCATAGGCAGCAAACCATATTGGCAGTTCATAATCTTCAGCCCAAGGGAAAGTTACTGGGTTAGGACATTCACCATACTGAGCTTCATTACCTCTTACTAGATCTTTTACAACAGATATGAACTCTTCACACTTTGCTAGTGTTGCTGGTTTCTTTCCCATAACCCTAACAGCACTATCCCCTCTTCCTAAACCAATATCAAATCTTCCACCTGATTGTTTAGCTAAAGACGCAAACAGTGAAGCAGCATGTGACCAATCACGAGTATTTGGATTAGTAACACAAGGGCCAAAGCGCATTTTTTCTGTATGTTCCATGCACATTGCCATGGCTACAAAACTTTCACGCCATAGAATATGAGAATCATAAAACCAACAGTATGTAAAACCAACATTTTCTGCTTGCCTTACCAAAGCTTTAGCTCTTTTATGATCTACATCACCTTTAAAACAAATTGCAAATTCCATTATTTTTCTCCATAAATTATTTATAAATTTTAGTTAATTATGTTCAGGTGCCCATATTTTTATTCCAGCATGCTTAAAAGGAACCTTTTTTGAAATATTCAATCTGATTAGAATAGGAGTAAGCGCCTCTACACACCTTGCTGATTGAGCATCACCTACATTGTATGCTTTAACTTTTAGATTACCCAATAAATCTATAACTTTCATTCTTGACTCAAGGCTATTTCCACATACGAGAATATCACAATTTATTTCCCATTCCAGATTATTTAGCACCCCAGCTGATACATTATGTAACGCTCCAATAACTGGAATGTTTTCTCCCAAAATAACTTGCGCTGCCTCTGTTGCAGAACCCTCAGGAGGCATATCAACTTTCTTGGGATCTTTTTCGCTTAAAGGCACAACAATATCTATTAAAATTTTATCAGATAGTGAACTTTTTAGTTCATTTAATGTAGCATTATGAGCTGACCACGGTACTGATAATATAATAAACTCTCTTGATCTTTCCACAGCTTCTTTATTACCACAACCAAAAATCTTATTTCCTATAGAAGGAAGTTCGTTAGATATTTCATTTGCAACTTTTATAGCATTTTCTTCATTTCTTGAACCTATAATTACTTCTAAACCCGCCATCGCAAACCTTTTTGCTAAACCTTGCCCTTGAGGCCCGGTACCACCTATAATCGCAATACTCATCTAAACATGTCCTCTTTTTTAGTTCTTAAAAGATCAGAGGCTACACTATTTCCAGTGGTCCAGTGAAGCCCCTGAAACAAAATAACTGGAGTCTTTTTTGATTTTTTCATCATTAAACCTGAAGCAGCAGCTATTTCATCAGCATAGGCTGGTTCAGTTACCATTAATCTTTTTCCATGATTATCTAAATTTCCTTGCTCTTTTAAGGTAGCTGGAACTCCAGACAAGCCGATAGCTACATTTACTTGACCAATTCTCCAAGGTCTTCCAAACGTATCAGTGATTATTACACCAATTCTAACACCAAAAATATTTGCAAGTTTTTTTTGTAATTTTTTTGCACTTTTATCTGGATTTTTTGGTAATGTAATAACTATATCATCACCATCAATATTTGATTCGTCAACTCCTGCATTTGCAGAAATAAAACCTAAATTATGCTCACAAATAATTACGCCTTCATTACTTCTTTCATGTTTGAATGATCTAATTACACTTTTACTTTCATTAAGTATGACTTGAATTTTACGTGAATCTTTGTTTAGTTCTTTAGCATAAGCTATTGCCTTATCAGATGGTTGAATTTGATTTAAATCTACTATACACCCTTCAGATTTTGAGATAATTTTTTGTGCTATACAAAAAATATCACCATCATTTATAGAATAGTTAGCTTCCTGAACGGCATTATGTATAATTTGATCTAATTTATCACCTTGATATATTTCTGGAATTCCATGAATTATTTTAATAGTGATTGAATCATTCATAATTATAACCTTTGATAAATCCAGGAAAATCATGAAATAGTTTCTTTACATCATTCATATTATCTACATCATTTTTAATTCTATCAAGATTTAATATTACCGGTTTTAAACCAGCGTTACTAGCTAATTCAATATGAGATAAAAATGATTTATAGCCAAAATTAAACTTAATTGCATTTGGAGGAGATACTAAAAAAGCATTAGTACCAAGATCATAAGAAGGACAAATTACTGCAGACCTACCCTTATTAGAATATAAAAGTAAAGTTTTAATTTCTTCTGTTTTTAGATACGCAATGTCAGCCGGAAAAATACATAAACTTAAATATTTTTTTTTTACAGCCCATTCTGCAGCAGATTGAATAGAATATGACAAATTACCTTCAATCTCATCATAAATTATTTGTATATTATTTTTTCTTGTCAATTCAGAAATTTCTTTACAATTTGTTAAAACAGCTAAATTGAAATTTCCTGCAATATTATCAGTAACTTTTTTGATATTTGATATAGTATTTAAAAATAATTTTAATACTATTTTATTTTTAATATTTTTAGGTAAGTATTTTTCTAATCTAGACTTAGAAGTGCTTAGATTTTTCATAGGGACAATAATCAAACAACCTTTATAATTCATTGATAAATATTCCTAACAAAGACTAAACTAATTCACTTATTTTTTTTGCTAATTTATATTTTATTGAATTATTTTTCAAAAGTATATCTTCCGTCAAAACTTTAATACCTAGTGACTCAATAGATTTTGTGAATTTTTTATCAGATTTATCTATAATTAATACATCAATTAGTTTCTTATAATATTGCGCCACTCCAAGAACATTTGGATGATAACCCGAATAAATTAGCATTTCTCTTGCTGGGCCTTTTATTGCTCTACCTTGAATTATAGGACTTACAGCAACTTTTAAAGACCTAGATTTACAAAGAATTTTATTTATTCCATCTATTTTAATGATTGGAGATATACTTACTATTGGATTTGATGGGGCAAACACAATTATATCAGCATTTTTTATATAACTTATAGATTCTAAAGTTACTTTTGCTTTATTTACACCCTCAAACTTTATCTTTTTAATTTTAACACTACATCTTTCTCTTACAAAGAATTCTTGAAAAGATAGCCAACCATCATTAGTGAGAATCTTTGTTCTTACTTTATCATTGGTTGGAACAGTTATATTACACTTAATATTAAATGCTTTAGAAATTTTTTTTGTAATTTGTGACAATAATATATTTTTTTTAAGCTGTTGCGTCCTATAAATATGCAAACCAAGATCAGCATCTCCTAAGTTCATCCAAGTTTCATTACCTAGTTCTTTTAGAACATCTAAAGCTTTGAAGGTATCACTTTTTACCCCCCACCCCTTACACCTATCTATTTTCTTAGATAAAGTATAGATCAAGGTATCAACATCAGGAGAAACATAAAGACCATGAAAATCATCATCATCAGCTATATTACTAATAACATTTAAAGAAATATTATCTAGGAGGCTTAAAGACTCTGCCATTTTTGCTCCACCAACACCACCTGCAAACAAAGTAATTTCAACCATTTTTTAGTGAATTTTAAACATAAAAATTAATTTAAAAACTCTATTGGATCAAAAGAGTTTCTTTTGACTAAGGGATCATAAAATTTAGGATCATCTGTTTTAAAAATTTCTTTTGTTTTATACAAGGTATCTCTTTGGGCAGGAATTTTATTTGTTGATCTTATTAATTTAGCCATTTCAAACCCTGTTAACTCTTGACCAAATTGTGAACCAGCAGATCTTGAAATACTCTCGTTCATTAGTGTACCTCCAAGGTCATTCACACCACAACCTAGAAGCATTTGAACTTTCTTAGGACCAAGTTTAGTCCAAGACACCTGGATATTATCAATAAATTTATTAAAAAAAATTCTTGAAACAGCATGCATTTTCATAATTTCTATATCAGTTGGCCCAGCTCTAACATTAAGCTTTTTATCATGAAAAAGTGGTGAATTTTTATAAACAAAACTTAAAGGAATAAATTCTGTAAAACCACTTGTCTCTTTTTGAATTTCTCTAATTTTGAATAAATGATTAGACCAATTTTTAATTTCATCAACATGACCATACATTATAGTCGAAGTAGTTTTTAATCCAACCTTATGAGCTGTTTTTATAATCCTTACCCACTCATCAGAACTTAATTTATTCTTTGTCAAAATATTTCTTACTTTTACATCTAAAATTTCTGCAGCAGTACCAGGCATTGATCCTAAACCACATTCTTTTAAATCAGTTAGATAATCAAAATAGCTCATTTTCATCTTAGCCGCTCCATACCAAATTTCAAACGGGGAGAAGGCATGTATATGAATCGATGGTATCTCATTTTTTATACTTAGAAGAATATCCCTATAAAATCTGCCTGGTAATTTTGGATGCAAACCTCCCTGAATACAGACTTCCGTAGCCCCCCTATCCCATGCTTCTCTAGCCCTTCTAACTATTTCATTGAGATTTAACCATTCTGCATCTGAGTCATTTATTTTTTTAGCAAAATTACAAAATTTGCAACCCATATGACATACATTTGTGAAGTTTATATTTCTATTAATTACATAAGTAACTATATTACCATTAGCCTCTTTTCTCAAATGATCCGCTACCTTTAAAAGAGCACTAAAATCTTCATTTTTTGAAGAAAAAAGAACTTCTGATTCTTCTCTAGTTATCTCAACACCAGATAATGATTTTTCTAAAATTTTATAAATATTTGAGTTTAGTTTGATCAAAGTCTCATTATCAATTAAATTTTTAAGAGAATTGATCATAATAATTCCTCAGAAATTTGATTTATAGCTAAACCGTGATTATCGGCTATATTCAATATTTTATTAACCATATTAGCTGACATAAAATTTTTGTTAACTTTTTGAAATTTTGGATAAATTGTAAGTCTTTCTCTAAGTTTATAGCCTTTATCCTTCATTAATTTATTTAATTTGTCAATCTGAGGCCATTCTCTCTCAGGATTTATATGATCAATTGTTACTGGAGAAATACCTCCCCAATCATTAATTCCAGCATCAAGATATTTCAAAAATTGATTGCTGAGATTTGGAGGAGCTTGAATGCTTATTTCTGGTTCTAAAATTATTCGAGATATTGCTATAGTTCTTAACATTTCATCCAAACTTGGCTCAGGTGAGTTCTGCATAGGTATACCTATTTTTGCTCGAAAATTTTGAATAATAACTTCTTGAATATGGCCATACTTTTTATGAATATCATTTATTTTTAATATTGAATTAATTCTATCATCCCATGTCTCCCCTATACCAATAAGAATACCTGTTGTGAATGGAACCTTTAATTCTCCTGCTGTTTCAATTGTACGGATTCTTATTGATGGAACTTTATCAGGGCACTTGTAGTGAGCGCCACCCTTTTTAATAATTTTATTGCTTGTAGTTTCAAGCATCATACCCATTGAAGCAGTAACAGGTTTCAATATATCAATTTCTTTTTTATTTAAAGTACCAATATTTGTATGAGGCAAAAGGTTAGTTTCTTTATTTACTATTTGACACATACTTGATAGGTAATCAACAAGCGAAGAGTGACCAAAAGATCTTAGTTTATCTAAAACACTTAAGTACTTTAGTTCTGGCTTTTCACCTAAACTAAAAAGAACTTCTTTGCAGCCATATTTTTCTCCTTTAGAAACAATTTCCATAACTTGTTCTGGGTTCAACACTTTTGCTGATGGAGAATTAGGATTCTTTACAAAGGTACAATAACCGCACTGATTTCTACAAATATTTGTTAAAGGAACAAATACTTTTCTGGAGTAAGTAATTTTATTACCATATGACTTATCTCTTATTTTTTTAGCTTGCTTCATAAGTGAGTTTAAATCACCGGAAATTAAAAAAGATCTATCTATGTTGTTTAATTTTTTTATATTATTCATAATTACTATTAATAAATTTATTTATCATCTAAGGCAACTAGCCTCTCGACATTTCTATTTTCTAAAAAGGATTTTACATTTTCTGCGGCCTGGTTGCCTGCTTTTATAAATGATCCCTCAGTTATAGCTGAGTTATGAGGGGAACCATAAAAATTTGGTAAATCGAAAAATGGATATTCTGTTTTAAAATCACCATGGGTAATAGGCTCTCTCCACCAAGAATCAATCCAAGCTTTAGCCTCAGTGTTTTCTTTTAACCAACTATATAGTGCTTTTTGCTGAATAACATCACCTCTTGCTACATTGATAATTAGTGAATTTTTTTTTAATAAATTAATATTTTTTTCGTTTATTAACATTCTTGTTGAGTCATTTAAACTTACACTCAAAATAACAATATCTGACAAGCTTAAAACTTTATCTAATTCAGACAATTTTCCGATGAAATTTACTTTATCCTTAGTATAACCCGACCGATTAATTGCCATAATATTTACCCCAAAAACTCTCAAATAATTAGCAGTTTTTTTTCCAATTCCCCCATAGCCAATAATTCCACATGTCTCTCCTGAAATAGACTTAGTTGGAGAAAATTGGTCCCACTCACCTTTTTTTAATTTTAAATAACGAGAGTTTAGTTCTCTATAGGAATCAATCACAATTCCAAGAATATATTCTGCAATAGGATCAGCAAATGCTCCACCATTGTGAGCAATTAAAACATCTTTTGGAAATTTATTTAATTTAAATGAGTCAATTCCAGATATAAATGATTGTATGAATTTACCACTAAATAATGAAACCTCTTGATCAGTAAATTCTAGATTTGGCCTCGTTACTATTATAGCATTTGATTCTTTAATTACCTTTAATCTATCTTGGGGTCTTAGATTATCAAGCATATAAATATCAGCAATATCTCCAAGCACTCTATTTATCTCAATTTTTGCATCTTCTGATATCTTAAAACTTATTAATACTTTACTTTTAAAATTAGTCATATTTATATCAGTTTTGCTAACTTAGAATGATTACGTAATGATTTAGAAAACCAGTCTAATCCAGGGAAATGAAAAGATACATGACCAATAGCATTTATAGCTTTTGCAAAACCACATAAATAGCTTAATTCTTTACCTAATAAAAAAGCATCAAATGAATTAATTTCATCTTTATTTAAAGTTCTTACTGAGTCATAACCCAATAAAAACACATCCCAAAGTTTTTTATCTAAAGAGTTTTTTTCAATTGACCATTTATAGCTCATTATTTCTTGGGCATAAAAGTCAATACCACATGCATCAAAATCCATAATAGTTATTTCTTTTTCATCTAAAACAAAAGCATTATGTATATGAAAATCACCATGCGTCATTCCATATCTTAAATTATTATTTTTATAAGAGAGCTTATAAATAGAATTTATTTTTGATGCTATTTCTTTATAAAACACTAAATCATCTTTTCTATGACCAACCAATTTTTCTAAATCATTAAGGGAATTATATATGTTTTGCTCTCTTTTAATATGCTTATCATTAACTTTTAAATCAAATGACTCTGAAAAATTATGTAGATTACCAAAAATAATACCCATCTTCTTAGAAATATTTATAGTTGGATTTTTTGAAAAAACCTCTCCGTCAACAAAATTAAAAACACTTGCATACCTTTTACCTTCAATACTGTGAAATGAAAAGACCCATTCATTGGATATATTTTTTTTAGGAATTGGAACTCTAATTCCACTTTTATGTAAAAAAGTTAAGAACTCCATTTGTCTGTTTAAATCATACTTACTTTTTGTATTTGGTCTCCACACTTGAGCGACAAAAATCATATCTTTTGATCGTAATAAATAAAAGTCGTTCATTCCTCTATGAAGCAACTCACATACTAAATCTTTATTAAAATCGTATAATTTAGTAATTAATTGCCCTAATGCATTAGCATCTATGGTTGAATGTGCTGTTGGTAAAATATTGTTTTCTGTCATAAATTAACTTAAATTTTATAATATATATTTTTTATTATTATAATTTAAATAAAGAAAAAACAATATTAAAAGCGATGTTACGATAGTTACAAATATCAAACTTAAATCAAAATTACCTGAAATATCTAGTATTTTCCCCATTGAAAGAGGGCCTAAAACACCCCCTATCTCAGCAAAAGTAAAGAAAAGACCCCCAGCCGCACCCATGTGCTCAGATTTAACGCCAGGGGATTCCATTAATATTAATATTGCAATAGTCATTAGAGTAGCTCGAGATATTCCTTGTAAAATAAGACCAACGGATAAAATAGGCAACCAATCAATTAATAGAAGTAGTGTTGAAACTATAGCACTTAAAATTAAAATGAAAAAAATAAACATTCTCCTATCAGGTGTAGCAAATCGTGGAATTAAAATAGATCCTACAATTCCGACTAATGTAGGGAGTGAAGCCCAATAACCAGCCTGAGATAATGTCATATTTTTCATTCTTAATATTTCCGGTAACCAGTTAAATAAACCATGACTGTAAAAAAATATACATACACTCATAAGTAATAAAATTTTTACATTTCTTAATTTTATTAAATTCCAGTAGATAATTAATTGTTTAAAAATATTAAAATTATTTTGATTAGAGTTTTTAATTTGTATTCCTTTACAAAGATAAATCCAAATAGCACTTGAAACAAAAACAAAAAAAGAAAATAATAAAATTACGTCTCTCCAATCATTTTCAAAAATAGGCATAAACAAGCTATTAGTAGTTGATAGCGCAAAGATACTTCCAAATGCAGGGCCTGTTATATATATACCCATTGCAAAACCCCTCTCTTTGCCAACAAAATAATCAGCTATTAATTTTGGAGCACCTATAGAAATTAGAGGGCCGCCAATACCAAAAAGGGCTACAGACAAAAACATAGTTGAAAAATCATATGATAGAGAACGCAATAAACCTGAAAGAGCCATAATTAAAGCCGCAATGAATAGAGAGATCTTTAAACCAGCACGATCTACAAATGCACCACAAGGAATTGCCATAATTATATATATTAATGGCCAGGCTCCTAAAATTGTACCCATTTGTGTTGAAGTAATAGCTAAGTCCTCAATAATAATTGAAACAATAGGAGCTAATGAAAACATCATCAAACCAAAAACAAAATATATTAACCAAACTCCAGATAAATATAACCACCTTGATTTATCTGGTACTGCTATATTCGAATCCATGGCATTTAAATCAAACCTGCTTTTTTAAAATTTAACTTAGTTTTTTCGCTAAACCAATCAAGGTTTGGGCTTAATAATGGAGTATGTCCAACTGAATTTACATTTGCTGCAAAACCACACAGAAAAGATAGTTCTTTAAGTGCATAAAAAAAATTTAGTAAACTTAATTCTGAGTCATTAAGATTTCTTACAGAATTATAGCCTTTTAAAAATGATTCACTAATTTTTTGATCTATTCCAACATAGTCATTAGCCCAAATAAAACTACAAATATCAAATATTAGATAATATTTACCACAATTATCAAAATCCATTATTGTAATTTTTTTATCATTAAAAAAAGCATTGTATAAATGAAAATCACCATGCACTACACCATATGGTATTTTTTTAGAATTTAATTCATCTAATTTATTTATCATTATATTAACTGCACTTTGATACCACTTTAAATCATCAATTCTATGAGTATTCATTTTTAATAGATAACTTATTTCTGTCTCTAACCGCACTTTCATATCAATCTCTCTTGAAACAGTAGGTGCAAAATTTATCATAACCTCATGAATTTTTGCTAGCTCTGCGCCTAATTTATATGATTTATCAATATCAGGTTTTGAACCAAACACGTTACCATCAACCCAGGAAAAAATAGAAAAATAACGTTTACCTTCTGGAGCATTTATCTCCATATATAAAGATTTATTTTGAGACTCTAAAGGGAATGGAATATTAATATTTTTACTGTTTAAAAAAGCTAATAACTCTGTTTCGAAAATAATATTATTTTCAGATCTAAACCCAGATCTCCATACACGACAAGCATAAAATCTATTTGATCCATCTCTAATAAGATAAACATCATTCATACCTCTATTCAGAAGCTCACAATGTATAGGGCCTGGGAAACTCCAATTATACGAAACAAGATTAGAAAGGCTTTTAGAATCAATAATAGAGTGAGTGATTGGTAGATTATCTGTCATTATAAACCTTATTTCTATTTTAAAGAACTATATTGTAGAATATCATTATTTAATAATATAATCTTAGAGAAAATTACTAATATTTACAAAGATATGACAAAAATAAATCCTAACTCTAATGAAGCCCTAATAGTAGTGGATATCCAAAATGATTTTTGTGAGGGAGGTGCTTTAGAAGTACCAGACGCAAGTAAAATCATTGATAAATCTAACAAGTTAATTAATATTTTTGATCAAGTAATACTAACCCAAGATTGGCATCCATATAACCATATATCATTTGCAAGTCAGCATAAAGGTAAAAAGCCATTTGATATAATTGAAGTAGATTATGGAAAACAAACTCTTTGGCCTGAACACTGTATTCAAGGTACATATGGAGCAGACTTTCATAGAAATTTAATTACTAAAGCCGCGAAATTAATTATTAGAAAAGGTTATAATAAAAATATTGACTCATACTCAGCTTTTTTTGAAAATGATAAATATACCTGTACAGGCTTAAAAGGCTATATAAATGAAAAAAAAATAAATAAAGTTTATTTTCTTGGGTTAGCTTTAGATGTATGCGTTAAAGATTCTGCTTTAGACTCTAAGAATTCAGGATTAGATACATATGTTTTTGAGGATTTATGCAAAGGTCTGAGCAAACAAAGTTCAGATAATGCTATTGATTTAATGAATAAATCAAAAATAAAAATAATTGACTCCAATAAATTTATTTAAAGAAGTGGTAAAATGGTAATTACTCAAGAAAATAAAAATTTTGATGTAAATTTTCCTATTATAATCATTGGGGCAGGAGCATGTGGCCTATGCGCAGCATTATCTGCAAATGAGCAAGGCATAAATCCTTTAATATTAGAGAGAGACAAAGTTCCCTCTGGTTCTTCTGCTTTATCTACATGTTTAATTCCTGCTGCAGGAACTAAACTACAAAGAGACGCTGGGGTTAATGACACACCAGAAAATTTTGCAAATGACATTATAAATAAAGCAAGAAATTTGAATGACCCAAATATGGTTAAGTTTATTACAAATGAATCTGGGCCAACTGTTGACTGGCTGATTGAAAATGATGTTCCACTAAATTTAATAACTAGTTTTTTTTACCCAGGTCATTCTCAGTACAGAATGCACGGTTCACCTAACAGAACTGGAAACGAACTTATGGAAGCTTTATTAAAAAAAGTAAGTGAACAAAAAATCGACTTAATGACTTCAGCTTTGGTGTCTAATATTTATATTAATAGTAAAAAATCGATTAAAGGTGTTGAAATAACAAGACCCAACGGAGACAAAGAACGTGTCGGGTGCAATATACTAATTCTTGCTTGCAATGGATTCGGTGGAAATTCCAATATGGTAAAAAAATATATTCCTGAAATGGCAGATGCATTATATTTTGGACATACTGGTAATAGAGGGGATGCTATAAAATGGGGAATTGAAATAGGTGCATCAATCTCTGATATAGGAAGTTACCAAGGTCATGGGGCAGTTACTCATCCTCATGGGACTTTGTTGTTTTGGGGATTAATGACTCAGGGAGGGTTTCAAGTAAATATTAATGGAGAAAGATTTTCTAATGAAGTAAGGGGGTATTCAGAACAAGCAGTTGATGTAATTTCTCAAGAAAATTCATATGTTTGGGAAATATGGGACTCTATCAGCCATGAAATAGGTATGGATTTTGTTGATTACAGGAATGGTGCTGATTTAGGAGCTCATAAGGTTGCAAATGATATTAAACAAATATCATCTATAACAAAAATTCCTTTAGAAAAATTAGAAAATACATTTGAATATGTAAATCATTGTATTGATAATAAAATAAAAGATAAGTTTGGCAGAGATTGGTCAAATATTAAGACAATGACCAAGCCCTATTATTTTGCTAAAGTAACTGGTGCTCTATTTCATACACAAGGAGGTTTGGATATTAATTCTTTGGCTCAAGTATTAGATAAAAGTGGCAAACCTTTTCCTAATTTATTTGCTGGTGGAGGAGCTGCAAGAGGGTTATCGGGACCTTCAAGATGGGGATACTTGTCAGGAAATGGTTTATTAACAGCAGTTGTTTTGGGTAAAATAGCTGGCCAAAATGCTGCAAAAAAAATTATTGGAAATGACTGTTAAATTAGATAAATCTATAAATTTTGATATTACATACCCAGTTGTAATTGTGGGTGGGGGTGCTGCTGGGTTAACTGCAGCTTTAGCAACAAGAGACGAAGGAGTTGAAGTTCTTGTTTTAGAGCGAGATAATGAGCCAAAAGGAACAACCTCTATGTCACAAGGAAATATAGCTGGCGCAGGTACAAAAAGTCAAAAAGGCTTTGGAATAGATGATTCAGGAGAAATTTTTGCGAAGGATATAATAAACTTAACCAAAGGTGAAACTGATCACTCACTTGCTAAGTTTTTTGCAAACGAATCAGGAAAAACAATAGATTGGCTTGTCGAAAAACATGGTATTCCATTAGAGTTAGATCTTGATTGGGGAGCTAAGCTTGGTCACTCAAAACCTAGAATACATTGCACACCCTCTAAAACTGGTATTGAACTGATGACACTATTAACAAATGCTTGCTCTCACTCAGGAGTAGATATATTAACAAATGCTCATGTAACAGAGCTATTCATAAATGATAAGAAAGCTATTATTGGTCTTAAATATAAAAGACCAGATGGGAGTACCGAAAATGTAGGTTGCAATTCACTAATAATTGCAACAAGTGGTTTTGGTGCAAACCGTGAAATGATTAAAAAATTTATTCCTGAAATGGCAAATGCTATATATCACGGTCATGAGGGTAATGATGGGGCCGGAATAAATTGGGGTATAGAACTAGGAGCAGCAACAAAAGATATGACATCTTTTCAAGGACTCGGAGCACTTTCTGAACCTTCAAGAATATTGATTCACTATAATACAATTTTAAGAGGCGGGGTAATACTAAATACAGAAGGCAAAAGGTTTACTGATGAAAGTAAAGACATTTCTGGAATGGGAAGAAAAGTTTCATCTCAACCTAATGGGTTTGTTTGGTTTATTTTTGATGAAAAAATTCATAATTTCTCAAAGAAATATGAAGAGCATAAAGATGCTATTGAAAGTGGAACAATTAAAAAAGCTAATTCTCCAGAAGATCTATCAGATATTACTAAAATCCCGTTATACAATTTAAATAAAACTCTAGAAGATTTAAACAAAATACAATCAGGCTCTATGAAAGATCCTTTTGGAAGAATTTTTGATCCTGGTTTGTTGCTTAACGGGCCTCCTTGGTTCACAACAAAATGTGTTGGAGCTTTATTTCATACTCAGGGAGGCTTGGTAATAAATGAATGTGGTGAGGTAATTCGAGAAGACGGGACTAAGTTACCAAATTTGTATGCAGCTGGAGGAACTGCTAGGTCAATTTCAGGACCATCAGATTGGGGATATATTCCTGCAGCAGGTTTATTTACAGCAACAACACAAGGAAGAATTGCGGGTAAAAATGCAGGTAAAAAAAACAAGATTAAATAAAATTATTCTAAAAGTCTTATTACTGTTTTACCTTTTCAATATCCCCAATCTCAATTTTCCATTGATCAAATCCTCCAGACAGATGGGCAACTGGTCCAAAACCCATATCCTGTAATGTTTTTGTAGCTAGAGCCGATCTCCAACCAGACTTACAATAAAGAATAAATTTATTTCCTGAAGAAAAAATTTCTTTATGATAAGGACTTTCAGGGTCTACCCAAAACTCCAACATCCCTCTTGGTGCATGAAAAGATCCTTTAACCCTACCATCTTTCCATAATTCTCTAATATCTCTTATATCAATAACACAAATATTTTTAGAATTTTTTATTTGTACTAATTTTTGACAAGATACTACTTCAATCTCTCTTTCAGCCTCTTCAATTAAATTCTTAACGCCTTTAACCAGTTTCATTTTGAAATCCAATAGAAAAAATGTATTTTAGATATAATAAATTATATAAAAAATTTTATTATAATCTATGATAGGTTATAAAAAAACATAAAATTACATTTATTGGGGGAAAAATGAGACTTAAAAATAAAGTAGCAATTGTAACAGGTTCTGGTGCTGGAATTGGAAGAGCTACTGCAAAATTTTTTGCTAATGAAGGTGCTAAAGTAATTTGTATTGATATAGATAGTAATAAGGCAAGTGAAGTTGCAGAAGAAATATCTAAAGACGGAAATAAGTCAAAAAGCTTAAAGTTAGATGTAACTAATGAAGAAGAAATAAGTAAAGTTCTTTCAGAATTAATCCAAAGTGAAATCAAAATTGATATTCTTGTTAATAATGCAGGAATAACAGTTACTGGTTCTGTTGAAGATTTGACTACTCAAGAATGGGATAGACAAATCGATACAAATCTTAGATCAATTTATTTGATGTCAAATAAGATTTGGAAGCACTTTAAAAAAAATAAAGGAGGAATTATCCTCAATACAGCTTCAATAGCGTCAAAAATTGGTATTGCAAATGATGCTGCCTATTGTGCTTCGAAAGCTGCTGTAGAAATGCTAACAAGGTGTATGGCAAAAGATGGGGCTCCTGACAATATACGAGTAAATTGCGTTTGTCCCGGATTTGTTGAAACACCTAATATACAAGGATATTTTGATGCCCAGCCAGATCCAGAAGCTGCACGTAAATTTGCTATAAGTCTTCACCCAATAGGGCGAATGGGAAAACCAGAAGATATTGCCAAAGGATTTGTTTTTCTCGCATCTGATGATGCTGAATGGATTACAGGATCTTCATTAGTTATTGATGGAGGGTTACTTACTGCATTACCATAATAGACTGAAAATTTATTTAATGATAAGATTATATTAAATATTAATTTAAATACTTAAGCTATAAAGAGGAGAAAAAATGAAAGTTAAAGCAGCAATTGCAACTGAACCAGGTAAACCTTTAATTATTGAAAATGTTGATCTAGAAGGACCAAAAGATACAGAGGTACTCGTAGAAATCAAAGCTACTGGTGTTTGCCATACTGATGCATTTACACTTTCAGGAGAAGACCCTGAGGGAATTTTTCCTTCTATTCTTGGTCACGAAGGTGCAGGAATAGTGGTTGATATTGGTAGTGAAGTGAAAAGTGTAAAAAAAGGTGATCAAGTTATACCATTATACACACCAGAGTGTAGACAGTGTAAATTTTGTCTATCAGGTAAAACAAACTTATGCCAGGCAATTCGTGAAACTCAAGGAAAAGGTTTAATGCCAGATGGCACTTCACGTTTTTCACTTAATGGTAAACCAATATATCATTATATGGGAACTTCAACTTTTTCAAACTATACAGTTCTACCTGAAATAGCATTAGCTAAGGTTAGAAATGATGCGCCTTCTGAAGTAATATGTTATATTGGATGCGGAGTAACCACGGGAATAGGCGCAGTAATTAATACTGCAAAAGTTAACCCCGGTTCAAATGTAATTGTATTTGGTTTAGGTGGTATAGGTCTTAATGTAATTCAGGGAGCAAGATTAGTAGGTGCAAATAAAATCATTGGTGTTGATATTAATGAAAAGAAAAAAGATTTAGCAACTAAATATGGTATGACTAATTTTGTTAACCCTAATAACTATAAAGAAAACCTTATTGAATATCTAGTTGATATAACTGATGGCGGGGCTGACTATTCTTTTGAATGTATTGGTAGTACAAAAACTATGCGCCAAGCATTGGAATGCTGTCATAAAGGCTGGGGAGAAAGTACAATTATTGGTGTTGCCGGTGCAGGTCAAGAAATTGCTACTAGACCATTTCAACTAGTCACTGGAAGAGTATGGAGAGGCTCTGCTTTTGGAGGAGCTAAAGGCAGAACTGATGTTCCAAAAATCGTTGATTGGTATATGGAAGGTAAAATTGAAATTGATTCAATGATAACACATACTATGCCAATCGATGAAATAAATAGAGCTTTTGATTTAATGCATGCAGGTGAGTCAATCAGAAGCGTAGTAACTTTTTAAAAATGATTCAAGAAATCGCAAGTCATAAAGCTTTTGATGGTAAAGTATCTTATTATAAGCATATTTCTAAAACCTGTGATACCGAAATGAAGTTTTCTGTTTATGAACCTCCATCAATTAAGTCAGAAAAGGTACCTATTTTATTCTATTTAGCAGGGCTTACATGCACAGAAGAAACATTTATGATCAAATCTGGAGCATTAAATGAGGCTAGCAAACTAGGCTTATTATTAGTTAGCCCAGACACAAGCCCTAGAAACTCTATAAATGGTGAGGAAACTAAAGACTGGGACTTTGGAACTGGTGCTGGTTTTTACCTAGATGCGACAGAGCAACCTTGGGATAGAAATTATAAAATGTTTTCTTATGTTACAGAAGAACTAACAAAAATTGTACATGAAAATTTTAATTGTAACCCTGAAAAACAAAGTATATTCGGTCATTCAATGGGGGGACATGGTGCGCTTGTTTGCGCACTTAAAAGACCCGATTTATATAAAAGTGTATCATGTTTTGCACCAATTTCATCTCCTATAAATTCTCCTTGGGGGAAAAAAGCTTTTTCTGGTTATCTAGGAAAAAATCAAACCGCATGGAAAGAGTGGGACTCCTCTTATTTAATAGAAAAAAATTATAATTCTTTTGATGAAATACTTATTGATCAGGGAACAAATGATGAATTCCTTGAAGAGGAATTAAAGCCAAACATTTTTTTTGATAAATGTATGTTAGTTGGTCAAAAGTTAATTATGAGGTACCAGGATAATTATGACCATGGTTATAATTTTATATCAACTTTTATTAATGATCATTTAAGTTTTCATTCTCAAAGGTTAAAATAATATAATTAATATGATTATCGAAAATATAAGTATTAAAAAAGGCTTTATAGATACAATAGGCAATACTCCCTTAATTAGATTAAATCGATTATCTGATGAAACAGGTTGTGAAATTTTGGGTAAAGCTGAGTTTTTAAACCCAGGTGGATCTGTTAAAGATAGAGCAGCACTAGGTATTATTGAGGATGCAGAAAAAAAAGGTCTTTTAAAGCCTGGAGGTACCATTGTTGAAGGGACTGCTGGTAATACTGGCATAGGAATTGCTCTAGTTGCAAACGCAAAAGGGTATAATACTAAAATTGTAATACCTGATACTCAAAGTAAAGAAAAATTTGATATGTTAAGATCATGTGGGGCAGAAGTAATAGCTGTTCCTGCTGTTCCTTATAAGGATGAAAATAATTATATAAAAATTTCAAAAAAAATTTCAGAAAATTTAAATAAAGAAAAACCAGGATCAGCTGTTTGGGCTAATCAATTTGATAACCTAGCAAATAAATATATACATTTCAAAACTACAGGCCCTGAAATATGGAAACAAACTAATGAAAAAATAGACGGATTTATTTGTTCAGTAGGTACAGGTGGAACACTTGCTGGAGTATCAAGTTTTCTAAAAGCAAGAAACCCCAATATACAAATTGGATTAGCTGATCCATTGGGTGCATCTCTTTATAATTATTTTGTATATGGCGAGCTTAAAGCAAATGGTAAATCTATTACAGAAGGTATAGGACAAGGTAGAATAACAGAAAATCTAAAAAATCTTGAAATTGATGTTCCATTTCAAATTGATGATGTTGAAGCAATGAATTATGTTTTTAGAACTATAAAAGAAGAAGGACTAATACTCGGAGGTTCAAGTGGAATTAATATGGCCGGTTCAGTAAGATTAGCTAAACAACTTGGTCCTGGTAAAACTATCGTCACAATTTTATGTGATCTAGGAAGCAGGTACCAAAGTAAAATATTCAATCCTGATTTCCTAAAGAGCAACTCAATACCTGTACCTAATTGGCTATTATAAATTTTTATTCTAGATAACCTAGGACATAATACTAATGACAAATAACTTTGACTTAATTGAAACACAATGGCTAGCGAAAAATCTTGAGCAGGTGATAATTTTAGATGGATCATGGTACTTACCTAACCAAAAAAGAAATCCTAGGAGAGAATTTGAAGAGTTTCATATACCAGGAAGTCAATTTTTTGATATAGATATGATTTCTGATAAAAATAATTCCTTACCACATATGGCTCCTGACTCTAAAACTTTTGATAGCCATATGAGCAAACTAGGGATCAAAAACTCTGATCAAATTATTATTTACGATGGAATAGGTCTACAAAGTGCTGCAAGAGTTTGGTGGACCTTCAAACTTTTTGGACATACCAAAGTAGGTATATTAAATGGTGGTCTCCCAAAATGGTTATCAGAAGAATTACCTGTTGAAAAAAAAATTAATATTAGAAGTAAATCTAACTATAAATCTAAATTAAATAAAAAATTAGTAAGAAATTACGGTGAAGTTTATGAAAATATTATTTCAAAGAAAGAACAAGTTATTGACGCACGTTCTAAAGGGCGTTTCTTAGGTATCGATCCCGAACCAAGAAAAAACTTAGACTCAGGGCATATACCGGATAGTTTAAATTTACCCTTTCAGGAGTTAATTTTAGACTCAAATAAAACACTTAAAAGTTTAGATGAAATAAAAAAAATCTTCAAAGAAAAGGGAATAACTTTTAAAAAACCTGTAGTAACAACATGTGGCTCTGGAATAACTGCCTCTATTCTAGCTTTTTGTTTACACTTAATTCATTTTGATAAGTACTCTGTATATGATGGTTCCTGGGCAGAATGGGGATCAATTGAAGGTTCCCCTTTAATTAAGGATAACTGATGAAAAAATCGACAAAAATAGTTCATGCAGGAAGAGATAAAAAAATTTTCAAAAATACTGCAAACCCGCCAGTTATACATGCATCAACTATAATTGCAGATACATATGAAGAATATGTAAATATTGAAAAACGTACATCTCCGTTAATGAAATATGGTCGTGTAGGCACAACCACTACTTTTGCATTTGAAGAAGCTATCAAATACCTTGAAGATGGTGATAAAACTATAATTTTTCCATCAGGTCTTTCAGCAATTTCAACAGCAATATTAAGTGTAGTAGAAAAAAAATCTCATATATTAGTTTCCGACTCAGTCTATTACCCAACCAGAAGGTTTTGTGATTATTTTCTTAAAAAAATGGGAGTTGAGGTTCAATATTTTAATCCAATTATAGGCGCTGAGATACAAAACCTTTTTAAGGAAAATACAACTGGGATTTTTTTAGAATCACCTGGATCTCTTACATTTGAGATGCAAGATGTTCCCTTAATATGTTCAATCGCTAAAAAAAACAATATTAAAACTATACTTGATAATACATGGGCTACTCCCCTTTACTTTAAACCTTTAAAATACGGAGTAGATTTGTCTGTTCATTCTGCAACTAAGTATATTGCTGGCCACTCTGATGCTATGCTAGGTGTGGTGACTTCAAATGAACAATCAAGTCAAAGTTTAGAAAAAACATCCTTTGAATTAGGTATTCACACAGGGCCAGATGATATTTACCTTGGCCTAAGAGGCCTAAGAACTTTAAAAGTTAGAATGAATCAGCATCAGAGATCTGGGTTAATTGTTGCAAAATGGTTAGAAGCAGAACCTCAAGTAAGTAAAGTTTTACACCCTGCCCTCCCAAACAGTCCTGGTCATAAAATTTGGAAAAGAGACTTTAGTGGAGCATCAGGATTATTTGGTTTTATTATAAAACCTGAAAAAAATTTCAATATTGAAAAAATGATAAATTCTTTAAATTTGTTCTCATTAGGCGCATCATGGGGTGGTTTTGAGAGTTTATGTGTTCCCACTTGGCCATATCAATATAGAACGATTAATAGCGTTAAACATGATGGCTATTTTTTTAGATTATCAATTGGGCTTGAAGATCCTGAAGATTTAATAAACGACTTAAAAAAAGGGTTTCAATATCTATAAATTTCAATTAATATATATTGGCAGGATTTTATTATGATTATACCTAAAATACATAGAGAGTTTTATAAACTTGATCTCAGTGAAGGTTGGGAAATTCCTGAAGGCTACCCAGATGGCATAGTTCAAAAGATTATTTCAGGATCCTTAGATGAAGTTAATAAAACAGGTAGTAGAACTAGAATTCTCAAAATAAAAAAAGGGACATTTACAACAAAACCTTTTGTTCATGACTATTGGGAAGAAGTTTTTCTTTTTGAAGGTGACTTAAGGGTTGGTAATGACGAGTATGGTAAAGGTGGTGAAGTTTTTAACCCACTTACTTATGCTGTAAGACCTCCAGGTACATATCATGGTCCGTTTTCAACTACAAACGGATGTACTGTTATGGAATTTCACTATTATGATGGAGAAAATGGGAGATAATTAGATGACTGATAAAGATAGATTGCTAAATCCAACAAATCAATTGTTTAGATCTGATTCAGAAATTGAAGAAGAAGAAGTTAAAGCTGTTGAGGGAGCTATAGAACAAGGTGAATTATCACTTAAAGTTTTGATGGTGACAGAAAATATGATTATGCTGAGAGCTTGGAGAGGTAAAGGATTAATTGATCCTCTTCATCAACATGACGATCATGAATCTGTAGCTACATTATTATCAGGAAAATTAAAAATGAAAATCGGTGATAAAGAGTTCATCGCAAACCCAGGGGATGTCTGGCGTCACCCTCCAGGTGTACCTCACTTTTCTGAGGCACTTGAAGAGTGTGTTCAAATAGAAGTTAAATCACCAGCAAGAAAAACATGGTCATAAATTAAATTATTTTTTCTATCATTGTACTTTTAATTAATAAGTAAATTATTTGGTTTTCTTTTAAACTTAATTCTTTAAAAGATAGATTAGTAATCCTTGATACTATTTCAACCTCCCCAAATAAACAGGTAATATCAATAAAGGTTTCATTTGCTTTATTTATTTTGTTAATTTTTACCTTAAAAATGTTTCTTATACTAATATCTGCTGGTCTTACTGTAGAAATAATTATATCTTTTGAAAGAATTCTTACCAATACCTTAGAATGTATTTTAGCTTCAATTAGCGGAATATTAAGATCAAATTTATTAAAACCTAAATACGTTAAACCATTAACATAATCATGATTTTTTGTATAACACTCAATCAAGTTACTCGGCTGTGAGTTAATAATATCATTATTTATAATAAAATTACTTATAATCTTACGTGTTTTATCAAAAGCTTTAATTTTACCTGCCTCAATCAAAATTGTTTTATTTGTTAATTTTACAAGATCATCTATTGAATGACTTACAATAATAATTGGAATATTAGATAATTTATAAATATCTTTAATAATAGAAATTATCTCTTTTTTTACGTAAATATCTTGAGCTGAAAAAGGTTCATCAAGTAATAAAATATTCATATCAGAAAGCAAACTTCTAGCTATAGAAACCCTTTGTTTTTCACCGCCAGATAGATCAATAATATCTCTATCTAATAAGTATCTTATTTTTAACCTATCGACTATATCATCAAAGGATATTTTATTTAAATTTTTATTTATATTTCTTCTAAAACCAAATAAGATGTTTTCTCTTACTTTTAGATGACTAAAAAGTCTATTTTCTTGAAATACAAATATTGCTTTTCTTTGGGATGTGTTAAGAAATATATTGTTTGATTTATCTTGAAATATTTTATCATTAAAGATAATTTTACCTATTGAGTTTTTCTCCAGGCCAGCAATTACTCTTAGAAATAATGTCTTACCACTACCAGAAGGCCCATATACACCAATCAAGCCATCAGAAAAATTAATAGTACAATTAATATCTAAGATAAATTTTCTTGATTCTAAATTAGTATTTATAATTAATTTTGACATATTATTTTAAGAATATTTTCAATTTATAATTTTTATTTGAAATATATAATAATAGTAAAGTAATAAATGAAAATAAAACTAAACCACCGGATAAAATATGTGCATCAAAATATTCTAAGGTTTCTACTTTTTCAAAGATTGCAATTGATAATACTCTAGTTTCTCCAGATATATTTCCACCAACCATTAAGACTATTCCAAATTCCCCAATAGTATGCGCGAAACCAAGAACCCCAGAGACCAAAAAACCTCTTAAGGATTGAGGAATAATTATGTTAATCAATACGCCTATTTTTGAAGCACCTAAATTACTAGCTGCTTCAATATCCTTAAAATCAATATTTTCAAACGCTGCATGTAATGGCTGTATAACAAATGGAAGAGAATATATAACTGAAGCTATAACCAAACCAATAAATGAAAAAACCAGTCTTTCTCCCGTATAGGAGTAAAAATTTAAACCTATAAATCCCTCTGGATTAAAAAGTATTAGAAGATAGAATCCTAAAACAGTTGGTGGAAGAACAAGAGGTAATGCTATAATAGATTGAATAATATATTTTAATTTACTTTTAGAATATGTAAGCCATAAACTAATAGGTATTCCAATAAAGAATAAAACTATAACAGTATAAAATGCTAATTTTAGTGTAATAAATATTGTTTGAAATTCTATATTTTGCATTTAACAATAAATATCATAACCGCTGCTATTAATGATACCCCTAATATTATCTTTTTTTAAAAAATTATAAAACTGTTTTGAATGATATAAATTTTTACCATTTTTTAGAACTATAACATCTTGCTTAATTGGATTATATAATTCTTTAGGAATAATATAATAATTTTTTTTAGAAACATTATTGTGCTTTATTTGTGATAAGGCTACAAAGGCCACATCTACATTATTTGATTTTGCAAAATTAAATACTTGAGCAACATTAACTCCTTTAACCAATTTTTTTTCTATGAAATTATAAATATTTATTTTATTTAAATATTCTTTTGCAGCTTGCCCATAAGGCGCTGTCTTTGGGTTTGCAATTGAAATAACACTATTTTCATAATCAGTCCTAGTCATTAATCCCAGTGAATCTAAAGAAGCTTGTTTAGACCAAATTACAAGTTTCCCACAAGCATAAGTATAGACTTCACCAACACCTAATTTCTTAATTTTTAAAAGATCAGGGTGCTTTTGATCAGCTGATAAAAAAATATCATATGGAGCACCATTGATTATTTGGTGATATATATTAGCAGTAGAGCCAATAGATAAGTTTACATTAATATCGTATATTTTTTTGTATTCTTTAATTATTTGCTTTATTAGATGACTAAAATTAGATGATACTGCAATATTCAAAGAATCTGCTTTTGTACTTAGGGCAATAAAGAAAGATAATAAAAAAAACAAGTAAACAAAGATAAATTTAATTAATTTAAAATTATTAATTTTTTATTCCTTTTCGTTACATTCTTTATCACCAATAGTATCCTCGCATATAGATGTATTCTTTGATTCGTTAATATTGGTATTTTTATTATCTTTGTAATTTTTTTGGACAAAAAATATCTTTCCAACTTTACTAAAAGGTGAGCACCAAAACTCTCTTTCTGGTGGAGCCCCCACTTCACCTGAACATGTTAACTGAGTGCCACAGCCTGAAATAAAGAAAAAAATACAAAAAATTAGTGTTTGTTTATTTATTATGCTTCTAACCATATTTAATATCTTTGCTATAGTTAATTATATAAATATAACATTTTCCTATAATAACTAACATAATTAATACACTTTGTATAAAAATGTATCATTAGTTATTAATATTTATCAAAAAACCTTAATTTTTTTATATAAATTATCATTTAATTTATTAAAATAATATGTATTATTTAGTAAATAATATATTAATATTTGCATTTATCGAGGAATCTTAAACCTTAAAATTTTCTTAATTAACTAAGGAGACCATGTATTGAGCAGTATATCATTTAAATTATTTAAAAAGTTAAAAATATTTAATATACTAACCCTAATATTATTCTCCTCAGCTTGTACAAATTTTGATCAAAATCTGAATCACCTTATCAATGACACAAAAACGATTAATGACGACATTCAAAAGCAACATAAAGAAGATCTTGTTAGGTTTAATAATAGAATTATTGACCTACAAGATCAAATTAACTCCCTAAGAAATGATCTAGATAACCTCAGACCAAATATTTTAGAATTAACTGAAATTGATGAAGAAATTCGTAAATTATTATCCGAACTTACTAAAATTGAAAAACCAGAAGAAGTAAGTATTAAACCAAAGACTATTAAAGATAAAAAAGAAATTATTGCAAAAGATAAAAATTTAAAAAAGAAAAAAATTCCGGAAGGCCCTATTTCACTTGCTCCAAAAAAAACACAACAGATAAAAACTGAGAATCAATTGGGTATTCATTTAGCCTCTTTCAAGGAAATTGAGTTGGCAAGAAAGAGCTGGAAAGAAATTTTAAATAAACATGGCGATTTACTTATAGGTTTAGACTACAGGATAAGTTCTACTGAAATCAAAAATAAAGGTAAGTATTTTCGTCTTAAAGCTGGACCTTTTATAGATAAAAAAACAGCTAAAGAAACTTGCCGGTTGTTAAAAGCAAAAAAATCCTATTGTGTTGTTACGAATTTTAATGGTGAAAAATAAATTTACAGATTTAATTATTTAAAACTATAGCCTATGAATAAATTTTTTAAATTTATTGAGTATAATAGTATTTTTATACCTATAACTATAGCATACTTTATTGGAATAATTACCTCACAACCTTTTGGTTACTATATAGTTTTCTTTTTTTTAGCATTTGTGCCTGCTATTTTAGGTATGCCCGACCCAGTAGGAGAATTTCTTGACTTTGTTAATAAAGAAAGAATAAAAAAAAATGATCAAAAATATAAAGATTTAATTATAAATAATCACAAATCTGATTTTATAAAAATAATTAATTCATTTTCTACAGAAACTTTAAGGTTAATTTTAGATTGTATCATTAGTAAAACTAATGGATTTAATAAGGATAAAAATGATATAAATGTGGATATCCTTCTTAATAGTAATTTTATATATATTGCTAAAGGCTACACACCCTCTGGTTTTCCATATTATTTTAATAAGAATATCTGGATACTAATTGACTCACATAAAAATGAAATCTTAAATCTTTACAATAATAAATCAAAAATCCCTCTTAAATTTAATGAAGAAATAAAATATAGGTATACACCTAAAACTTTCATCCTTAGTATATTGATTGGTTTATTAAGAATAATGGCATTATTCTTAATTGGTATAAGTTTTGGAGGTATTACCTGGTTAATTTGGGTTTTACTAATGGCATTTATAGTCTCAATAATTGTATGGAGTGGGAATTATATTAAGATATTCTTGGGTATATAAATTTCCAAAATTTTATGAATAATAATCTTTTTTCATATTTAAATATACAGAAAGAAATTTCAAGTGGAAAGATTTCTGTCGTAGATATAGTGCAGAATACATTTAAAAAAATTAAAAGTTTAGATCCAAAAATAAATGCTTTTACTAATATATCTGAGAAAAAATCTTTAGAACTTGCTATTAAATCAGAAAAAAGATATCAAGAAAAAAAGTCTTTATCAGCACTAGATGGATGCCCATTTGCAGTAAAAGATATGATCAATACATCAGATATTCCTACTGAAATGAATAGTCGTTTTTTCTTAAATTGGCATGCACCTGTTGATGCAGCATGTGTAAAAGCATTAAAAGCTGCAGGTGCAATTTTGATTGGTAAAACTGTTACAACTCCATTTGCTGTTGGACACACTAATAATACTAGAAACCCTCATAATAACAAAAAAACCCCAGGTGGTTCATCAAGTGGTTCAGGTGCAGCAGTAGGAGCAGGAATAGTACCATTTGCCTTAGGCACCCAAACTAGAGGTTCACTTCTAAGGCCAGCATCATTTTGTGGTGCAGTAGGCTTTAAACCAACTTTAAACTCAATTCATATGGGTGGAATACATCCTTTATCTCCTACTCTTGATCATGTAGGGGTTATTGGATCCACTGTTAATGATACATGGTTAGCTTTATATTATATGTCTCAGGTGAGAGGAGGTTTCTCAGGACATAAGCCATTTAAATATAAAAATATATTAAACAAAAAACAGACTATCAAAAGAATTGGTATATTTAAATTTGACGAATGGAATAAATCAGGAATTGCTACTATTACTGAATTTGAGAAAATTATTGAGAAAATCAAGTCATTTGGTTGTAAGTTAATTTTCTCAACAAATGAATCAGAGTTATTAAATTTAGAAAAAGAACTGATATATATTATAGAAAATGACTCAATAAATATTTTAGCTTATGAACTTGACTGGCCTTATAATGCCTATCCACGTGATATACTTGATGATAGAATAATTGAGCTTTTGGAAAGAAAAAAAAATATAAATACATCAGAATATATTAAACTTATTAAACGGAGAGAAATTCTTATAAAAAAAGTTCAGAATTTAAGAAAGAATTATGATTTTTTTATGACCTTATCGTCGTCAGGTCCAGCCCCTGAAATAAAAGAAAGTACCGGAAGCAGGCATTATCAAGTACCTTGGACATACCTAGGATTCCCATCAATCAGCCTTCCTTTAATGTCTGTGGATAAAATGCCAGTGGGAGTTCAAATATTAGGTTTTAAAAACTATGATTTTGATTTAGCTATCAAAGCTAATTTTATTTCCGATATGATTAAGAACAATTAAAAATTTTATTCTGCAAAAATTATATTTTTACTATCCAACCATCTTAGCATTGCTGGCCATTCTAAATCAACAGCCCTTTGATCACCAAAAATATCAAACTGAGATGAAGTAAATTTTTTTACTTCTTCACTTGGTAGTATTATGTTTGAATTATTATTTTGACATAATAATTGAGATCTACATGCAGTTTCAAGATTATCACAAGATGCATAAGCTCCAGCAATAGATTTGCCACATACAACTACACCATGATTTCTTAGAAACATAGTATTATTTTTTCCTAAATCTTTTTGAATACTTATTTTTTCACTTTCGTCTAAGGCAACACCCTGATAATTATGATAACTAACTTTATCATAAAAACCCAAAGCATGCTGGCTCATTGGAAGCAAGCCTTCCTTTAGTGATGATATTGCTATACCAGCATCAGTATGATGATGTAAAATACAGTTCAAATCTGATCTTGCCTCAAGTATAGCAGCATGAATTACATAACCTGCTTTATTAACTTCACCATCACCAGATACTTTTCCTGAAAAATCAATATCAATTAAATTGGAGGCTTTAACTTCATAAAATAGCAAGTTATCTGGTTTTAATAAAAAATGGGAATGATTCCCAGGAATTCTCATTGATAAATGAGTGTTTATTCCATCGGTCCATCCTTTTTGATCAAAAATTTGATAACAAGCAGCTAAATCTACTCTAGCTTTCCACTCATCAATTGAGTAAAAATTGTTTCGACCTCTTTCATAAATATCTTGAAATTCTTTAAACATAAGCCTTTAAAAATTAATTATTAAAATGGTAAATTATAATAATTTGAGATAAAAATCATTAACTTTATTAAACCATATACTATAAGACCAAAAAAACCAGCTATTATAAATACAATTATATTTCTATATATAGACCTAATCATAACTCAATTTTCAGCTTAAATTGAAAATATCTTTTGTGTTTTCACCATTATTTATTCTATTTATTATTTCTTTTTCTATATTTTCTCTCTCAATTGCTTTTTTAAGCACAACTTCAAATTTATCTTTTTTTACAACAACTAATCCATCATCATCACCAATTATATAATCACCATTATCAATACTAACTCCTCCAAAAATTATTGACTTTCCGATTATAGCTTCATTATCACTCTTTGATGGGCCACGCATACAAATTCCAGTAGCATAAATCGGCAACCCAAGTTCTCTACAATCTTTTAAATCTCTCATCACACCATTAGTAACGAAACCTGCTATTCCTTTCTTTATAGAATTTCTAATAATTATATCACCAACACATGCATTTTTCTTATGATATTTTGTATCTAAAACTATCACAGAACCTTTTGGTGCCTCACTTATAGCTACATGAACCGCAAGATTATCACCAGGTACTGTATCAATAGTCAATGCAGTTCCAATTAGACTGATAGGTTTCCACATAGGCTTTATTTCAGGATCGACAACCCCACTATCATCCTGGGCAAAAGCAATACTTGCAGTAGGAATAGAAAGAAATTTTTCAAATAAGTCACTCATTACCTCTCCTTTTATTAAATTTATTTATATTCATCTGGTACCTGAGGATTATTTTTTGGATTAGTATCGTATTTATGAATGTTAATTATATTTGAATCCCTTTTCTTTAGGTCAATTAATTTACTTTCTAGCATATCTGCTACATCTTTTGGATAGACGTGTTGGTCATTAATATAAACAGTGAATGATTTTAGGTATTTCTTTTTTTTACTTTCATCTTCAATTGTTGCTTTTGTCCATTTATATAAATGATAGCCATCAATTCCATTCTTTTCTGCTTCATTTACATATTCTGAGAAAGCATCGTATTGACATACTAGTTTAGCATTAAATTTACCGAGAAGGTCTAATAGATTATTAATTTCATAATTTGACTCATAACTTCTTATTTTTTTTGAATAATTTTCATCCAAAGATACTCTTAGCTGATATTCCCACTCATTCATTTCTTATTCTCTCTAATTATATTTATATTTAATTCTTTAAGTTTGCTTTATTTCTTCTTTCAACTTCTGTCAAACCATCTGTAAGACCAAAAAGATCTTTCCCCCATTGAGATCCATTTATATCCCATGATAATGCTCTATGAGATGCTCCAGCAATAGTATCTGAATATGAAGTATATGCTGGGTTTGAACAAGTAATACCCCCTGCTCCCATACCTTCGATTAACCTATCAACAGATTTTCTTGCTAATTTAGCTACATATGAACAATTTCTTTTAAACTTAAATAATTGTTTACTATCAAAAGATTCATTTTTCTCTGCCTTACTCCACATAATTTCTAAATCTGATTTATATAAATTTAAAGCTATATCTAATTCAGTTGACGATTCTGCTACTCTTAATTGCTGAGACTGTAATTCAATAATTTTAACATTATCCAGCGCTAACTTATTTTTAGCTGATTTAATATAATGGTTTAATGTTGCAACTGCACAACCTAAGGTTGGCATAGCAACAGCATATCCAAAAACATCTAACATAGGTAGTCTATATACGGAGCTTGAATTTAATTTTGAACCAGGTGAGTTTTCTTGGTTTAAATCTGAGAGTTTTGTAACTCTATGCTTAGGAACAACATGACCTTTAACAATTACATTATTTGATCCAGTTGCTCTTAAACCTGGCGAATCCCAAACATCACGGATCTCGAATTCATCTTTTTTTAGTAGAATCATAGACAATACAGGATTTTCACTATTCTCAAAAATTGGAACCATTAGTGAAACCCATTCACAAAATTCTACACCTGAACACCACATCCATTCTCCTGATATTTTATAACCATTTTTATGAAGGTAAGCCTGAGATCCTTTTTTTGAAGCAAAAGCTGCTCCAATTAAACTATTCTCATTTTTTTCCCAAATTTCAAATTGTGCTTCAGGCTCATATTTACCTATCCACCAATTATGACTTCCCAAAACTCCAGCGACCCAACCTGTAGAACCACAATATTTTGAAATTTCATATGCAACATCAGTATGCGCCCCAAATGGTAATTCAAATCCTCCAAACCTTCTTGGCATACATGCTCTTAAAACTTTTGATTCAATTAAATCACTAATACTACTTTTTGGTAGTGTTCGTTTATTACAAGCTTCACTGTTTCTTTTTAAAAATTCAGGGCCTATTTCTTTAACTGAACTTATAAGATCGCTTATATTTACCATCTAAATTACCTTATTAAAAAAAAATATTTTAAACTAAACATTCAATTTTTAAAGAAAAAATTAGTAAATAAAAATTTTATTTTGGCGCGCCCGAGAGGATTCGAACCTCTGACCCACAGCTTAGAAGGCTGTTGCTCTATCCAGCTGAGCTACGGGCGCAAAAATATTAAGAAAAATTAAATTATATTTTCTTTGCTCCTACTAAATGGTAAGAACCAAAACCTTTTCCTTCACCTCTATCTGAGCGAGAACTATAAAAGCTTATAGCATTATCTTCAAAAAAAGTACTTATGTCAAAACCTGCACCAGAGGTAATAACATGGAAATCTTCGTCTTGAATAGTTCCTAGGTAAGGCTCTGCATTATAATGAGCATTCCATTCTGTAAAATATTTCTTATATGGATCTTTCTGACCAACAACATCAACATGCATCATAATTCCATTAGTTGATAACAAGCGATAACACTCTTTATATATATTTCTAATAGCTTTGGATGATGTTTCGTGCATCATTAAATGTGAAACCACTAAATCAAAATAACCATCCTCAAAGTTAGTTTTTTCAGCATTTTGTTGACTAAAATGAACTCTTTTTTTCAATGCTTCTGCTCTATGGTGTGCATACCTTATACATGGCGCAGCAACATCAATTGCAAAAATCTCTGCATTTGGAAATGCATCAACGTATGGTAATGTTGAATGACCAATAGTGCATCCCATATCTAAAATTCTCTTAGGCTTAAAATTTTTAAATTTTTTCTTTAACCACTCTGAACTTGATCTTCCCATATCGTCATTATTAGGACCAGCTTGACCCATGAAATAAAGGTGTATTGTTCTGTCATATTCAGCTCCAGCAGTTATATCATCATTTTCAACAATTTCTGTATGATATGCACCAGGCTTTGAATGGATATCTACTGCAGTATGATAAACTGGCATTTTTAAAGAAGGATTTATTTTTACTGAACCAAGTATGCCTGCAAAATTATTTTTTCCTTTTAATATTAATTCAGGTAACTGTCTTTCTATACTTGGCCTAACAGTTTCGTAAAGCATTTCCTGGCTTGTTCGAAGCATAGCACTCCACATTTTATTTGCGGGCTCCTTGAATAATGCTTCACGAACTTCCTTTCTACTAATTGGCTCCCTACCCTTTTCTTTTTTAAATTTTGGAATTATTTTTTTCTTATACAAGCTATCATTCACTGGCATAATATCCTCTGCAATATGAACTTTTAGACTACGTATGAAATGCTGTCTTGATTGCTCATCATGCACTGCCTCAGGAAACATTTTATGAGTTTGATTTACAGGCATTCTACCTCTCTATTTAATAAAATTAATAAAACTAATAAAACTAATTTACCTTTTCATAAGAAAAATTAGCAGAGTAGCTTTTTGGAACTATAACTCTCTTTTTAGGATCTAAAACTACATAACTAATATTATTTTTTTTTGCATAACTTACGGCTTCCTCTTTTGAAGAAAAATTTAAACAAACTTGTTGATTTGTATCAGTTGATGATGTCCAACCCATTAAAGGTTCAATTTTTTTTGGGGAAACCGAATCGAACTGCAATCTCCAATTTTTGGATTTAGGAGCTGATTGCGTTGCTGTTCTTGCAGGTTGAAAAATTTTTGCCTTCATAAAAAATCCATGATTCGATTATTCTATAATTACTTATATTATTATAGTAAAAATTTAGAAAATAAAGAAAATTATCATTTAATGAACATATTTATTAACGGCTTTAGATGTATAATAACAAAAAATAAGGCTATAAATTTTGGATAATTATACATTTATAGTTATATTTTTGGCAAAATATATAAATTTTAGCAAAGCATATGCCTTAGGTTGAAAATTTTATGAATTTAATGAAAAAACAACAAAAACTTACGATTATAGTTAATCCAAGCGCCGGCAATGGAAGAGAGAATAAATTAATTAAAATAATATGTTCTAAATTACTTGAAAAATCCATAAATATAGAAGTTATTGAGTCAATTAATTCTAATAATGCAAAAGAGATTGCATATAAGTCTTCATTAAATGGTAATACTATAGTTGCATGTGGAGGAGATGGACATGTTAGTAACATAGCACCTATAGTAGCTAAAAATAACGCTAATTTTGGAATTATTCCAACTGGATCTGGGAACGACTTTGCAAAATCATTAGATTTAAATAATATTAAAAACATTTTACTAGCATTAATAAATAATAAAATAAAATTAATTGATTTATGGAAATTAAATAACAGGGTTTTTTGTAGTGTGGCAAATATTGGACTTTCCGCACAAGCAAATAAATGGGCAAACAAACAACAACTTTTGAATGGTTCTTTATTATATTTTTCATCAGTTATTAGAACTATTTTTAGTTATAAACCTATAGAACTAAAAATAGAGATTGATAACAGAACATTTGAAAAAAAAATATGGCTGATTGCATGTTCAAATACTTCATTATTTGGAGGTGGAATGAATATTGCACCATTTGCTTCACCAACTGATGGTTTGATAGACATGGTTTGTGTTAGTAATGTTTCAAGATATGAATTCTTAAAAACTTTTCCTAAAGTATATAAAGGTGAGCATGTAAATCATAATTCAATATCTTACTTAAGAGGAAAAAAAATTATAATTAACCAAATAAGAAAAAATAATATCCCTGTGTTTGCAGATGGCGAAGATTATGGGAATTTGCCAATCATAATTGAAAACTATAATTTTAAGCTAAAACAACTTGTGCCATAATTAGATTAAAGTATATACTAATTATCTATCATGAATACATTTAAAGAAGATCATAAACCAAATTTTGTAACATTAAATGGAAAAATAACTAAGTTTAATGAAGCAAAAATTTCAATAATGTCTCCTGGTTTTACATTTGCAATAAGTGTATTTGAAGGATTAAGAGGTTATTGGAATAAAGATAAAGAAAAACTATATATTTTTAGACTAAAAGATCACCTAAAAAGATTAAACTTTTCTATGAACACAATTGAGTTAGATCACAATGAAAATTTAAATCAATTTGAGGAACAAATTCTATATTTGATAAAAAAAAATAATATTAAGGATAATATTTATATCAGGATACAAGTATATGCTGATGAGTGGGGATCAATGTTCTGCAAACAACCGGTCGGTTCATCAATAATCTCATATCCGCGGCCAAGAGTCCCAGGTTATTTTGAAGGTAGACGGTTTACAATAAGTAGCTGGAGAAAAAATACAGAAGACACAAGCCCTCCAAGAATAAAAACTACTGGTAATTACTTTAATGGAAGATTAGCTGGTTTGGAAGCAATAAGAAATGGTTACGATGGTTCTATAATTTTAAACAACTATGGTTGTATAAGTGAAGGCCCGGCTGGTTGTATTTTTATTGTTCGTGAAGGTGAAATTATCACACCATCTGTTAGCTCTGGAATTCTTGAGAGTATTACCAGAGATACGATAATACAACTAGCTAAAGATGAGCTTGGTAAAAATGTAGTTCAAAGGAGTATAGGTAGAACGGAATTATATTTAGCTGAAGAAGTTTTTTACTGCGGAACTGCAATGGAGATAATTCCAATAATATCTATTGATAATAAAAAAATTGGTTTAGGTAGCCCAGGTAATATAACCAAAAAAATTCAGCAAATATATGATAATATTGTTTTTGGACGAGAAGAAAAATATATGAACTGGTTAACACCAGTTAAATTTAGCTAAAATAAAAAAGAGGGAGTCATAAACTCCCTCTAAATATATTTTAACTAATTAATCATAATGTGTTTTGGCTGAAGTTCTTCAGGGACATTTTTAACCAAATCAATAATTAATAAACCATTTTGCATCTTTGCTGAAGCAATTTCAACATGTTCAGCTAGTTCAAAACTTTTCTGAAACTTTCTTGAAGCAATACCTCTATATATATAATCTTTACTATCATCTAGTATATCTCCAGAAATAGTTAAATTATTATTTTTATGTATTATTTCTATGTTCTTTTTATCATACCCTGCGAGTGCAAATATGATTTGATAATTATCATTCTTAGATTTAATAATATTATAATGAGGAAAAGAGCTTGTAAGATTATTACTATTTAAAGTCTGATTAAAGAAACTTTCTAATCTGTCAAATCCTACAGAATTTCTCATTAGTGGCGCTATGCTAAATGTATTCATCATGTCCTCCTTAAGCAACATGTATATTGACCTAGATACGGTCTTGATATAATAGAGACAAATACGTCTCGTTAATTCATGTGATACTTAAATTAAAATTTTCAAGAAAATAAATTAAATTTTTTTTTATTATTTTAATTACTATTGATATTTTTTTTTTTGTAATTAAATAATTATTTTATGTACCTAAATTTATAATTGGATACAAAGTTAAAATTAGAAGGAATGCCATAGTAAAATTAAAAAACTTTAGCCTTCTATTAGTATTTAGAAAAACTCTTAAATTTTGACCGAATATAGTCCAAATACTTACACAAGGTAAATTTATAAAACCAAATATTATTGCAACAAGACAAACAGAAAAGAAATTTTTTTCAGGCGCATAAATTGTTATAGCAGTTAAACTCATAGCCCATGCTTTGGGGTTTACCCATTGAAAAACTGCAGCTTGAAAAAAAGAAAAAGGCTTACCTTGAATTTTATCTGATTTTTTAATACTAATATTTGCAATTTTCCACGCAAAATATATAAGATAGATAGCACAAAATATTTTTAAAAGTACAAAAGTAATCGGATATAATTTAAATATTTCCATAATCATAGTTCCAATTAGTATTGTCATAAAAACATGACCAATACTTATACCTAACATATGAGGAATAGTTTTAATAAATCCAAAATTTGCCCCCGATGCCAATAACATTACATTATTTGGTCCTGGTGTTACTGAAGAGACAAAAGCAAATAAAACCAAAGCTAAATATAGTTCAAACATATTAAAAAAAAATCATAATCTAAATTTTTATGTTATGATTTATATTCCACTCCTAACCTTTCTAAGATTCTTTTCATAGCTGGCCACTCAGTTTCTCCAGCAGGTCTGCCTAGTTTATCATATTGAGATTTTGTTAATTCTGAAACAGCTTCAGATGGACCAATAATATCTTGATTAGTAGAAAGAATAGCAACTTGTGCTTTGCATGCCTTTTCGAGGTCATCCATTCTGCAAAATGCTTCACCTATAGTAGATCCACAAATTAACACACCGTGATTTTGCATAAAAAGAATAGAATGATTTCCTAAATCGTTAGCTAATCGATTTTTTTCGTCATTAATATCTAACCCAAAACCATTATAGGGATGGTAACCTACTGATTTATAAAACTGAAGGGAATGTTGTGTTAAAAACATTAACCCTTGTCTCAGCGCACCCACAGTCATGGAAGCTATTGAATGATGATGAATGACACAATTTACATCCTGCCTATTGGATAAAACTGCTGAATGAATCATATAACCTGCCTCATTGAAATTATACTTGTTATTTGTATCAATTTTTTCACCCATCATATTTAATTTAACAAGGTTAGAAGCTTTAACCTCGTCAAATAAAAGACCAACTGGATTGAGAAAGAATTCTTCAGATTTCGTATCTGATCTTGATGATATATGTGTATTTATTCTATCAGTAAAACCGAAGTAATGACATAACCTATAGCATGCTGCTAGATCACACCTTGTATTCCAATCAGAATTGTCATTAGAATTTTTCATTAATTTTTTTTTCAAATTAAGGTTAAAACTCTTTTCTATGAACTATAAAATGGTCGGGGAGAGAGGATTCGAACCTCCGACCCCTCGCTCCCAAAGCGAGTGCACTACCAGGCTGTGCTACTCCCCGACTAATTCTATTTCTAGAGTTTCAAATTAAATATTGCAAGTGACAAATATGCTTATTAGTTAAAATATATAATTTTCTTTGTAATTACAGATAATTAATTGTATACTTTATTTATAATTCACAATTTTTTTGATAACTCTAACTTAATTATTTTTAATGATACCCGAACGTTTTTCTAATTTATTATTTGGGTTTATAGTATCAGCCATAATGACATTAGTTGTTTCGGGTATATCAACATTCAATAATGTTGATATAGGAGGACAGTTTTATCTTCTTTGGTTTAACTCCTGGATAAAAAGCTGGTTAGTTGCTTTTCCACTAATCTTATTAGTATCTCCTATTACAAAATTACTTATTTCTAAAATAACCAGATAATTTATATATTTTATTAAGTACAGAATTTATCTATTTCTAATGCTAAACCCACTGGATTTTCTTGAGCAGGAGTATGGGAAGAATTTGGTAAGTTTACCTGTATAGATTTATTAATATATTCCCCTAATCTATTCATATGTTCCATTGTAAATACAGGTGAAGTCTCACCCCTTAATATCAGGGCTTTACATTTAACTTCTTTAGAAATACCCCATACTGAATCATTATTTAAGGATTCTGATATTTCCCTGGCAGGTTCAGCTGCATATAACCATTTCCATTTACCATTTGAGGTTTTTTTAAAACTATACTTTGCATAATGATTTTTTACTTCCTCTGACCATAACTCTTGAAAATAAATTGAAGATTTTGCTTCCTCATAACTATCAAACTCATGTTCTTCAATAGTTTGCCTCTTTACTTCATCTGCTATTTTTTTTGGTACAGATAAACCTGGATCAATTATACCTATTCCATCTACAATTTCAGGATAATTTGCAGCGATCCAAATAGCAATATTACCGCCAGTTGCGCAACCAATTATAAAACATTTACTTATATTTTTAGCTTGGATAAAGTAAATTATATCTAATGATAATTCTGGAACTGAATATCCTTTATCAGGATAATCGCTTAACCCATGACCCCTTAAATCGGGCGATAGAACTCTATTACTTATGCTTAAGGAATCAACCATATGATCCCAATGGTGACAATTACTTCTTTTCGGATGGATTAAAACTATTGGGTTATTTACCCCTTTCCAGTCTAGATAATGTTGTTTGAACCCTCTTTCGTTTAAAAGAAATTTAGACTCAACTTTTCTATTAAATTCTTTCACAATACTAACCTTGATAATATTTAATAAATGTATATATTTTCGAACTCTTTAAAAAAAAATTCTTACATCCCTGTATTAGGTAAAAAAAATTAATTAAGTATTTTAACAATTATTTTTAAAAAGTATAGTCTTATAATGCAAATAGAAAGTACTGAAACACATTGGATCCATTTATTTAAGAATGGTAAATCAATCTATTCAATAACAATTCTTATAGGAATATCACTTCATGCAATGGATGCCTTCATTATTTCAACTCTAATGCCAACAATTATATATGATCTTGGAAATATTGAATTTTACTCATGGGTTCTAATGGTATATATGACTTCTTCAATAATTGGTTCTTCTTGTGCAGAAATTGTTCGAAATTTTTTTGGGTCAAGAAATGGTTATTTTTTTGCAGGGCTTATTTTTTTAACTGGCACACTAATTTCAGGGCTATCTTTTTCTATGTACTTTCTTTTAATTGGTAGACTAATCTCTGGGTTTGGCGCTGGATTAATAGTAGCACAAAATACTTCACTAATAAGAGAATTTTTTTCAGACAAATTAAGAATTAAAATGATAGCTTTACTATCTTCTATTTGGGGTTTAGCAGCTTTGACTGGGCCGTTAATAGGAGGTTTTTTTGCAGAAATTAACTTTTGGAGAGGTGGTTTTTTGTTTGCTTTACCTCTGATTATTATTTTTATGATTACTGCTCTAAAAGCAATACCCAAGCATAAAAAATTAAATAAAAAAATTAATTTTCCTTTTTTTAGAATTGTTTATTTAGGTCTAGGAGTTTTTTTGATTGGTTGTACAGCTATTTTTAATTCAATTATTGTTCAATTGGTTGCTATTATTTTGGGATTATCTTTACTTTATTTATCTATAACTTTAGACACTAAATCAAAAACAATTGACCTGTTCCCAAAAAAACCATTTTCTTTAAATTCAGCTACTGGAACAGCTTATTGGTATTTTATTATGATTTCTATATTACCAGTAGCCATTGGCATATATATGCCTTTAACATATCAAGTTGTGTATGGTATGTCGCCAATTTTTGCTGGTTATTTGGGAGCTTTATTGGCTGTATTTTGGACATTAGGAGCCGGAATTTCAACAAATTTTTCTATAAGAAATCAAAAATTTGCTCTTGTGTTTGGACCATTATTATCATNTATAAGTGTGATATTAATTTCTTTTAGTATTGGTAATATATCCTGGATTTATATTGCAATTCTAACTGCATTATCTGGAAGCGGTATTGGTTTGTGTATGGGACACCTTGTTAATTGGACAATGGTTCTATCACAGAAGGGAGAAGAGTCAGTTACAGCTTCATCAATTCATACAGTTAGATCTCTTGGTATTTCTTTAGGAGCAGCTGGATCAGGCCTTATAGCTAATATGTCAGGACTTAAAGATAAAATTGACCCATCTATTGTAATAAAGTCAGTTCATTATGTTGAGCTTTTTGCTGCATTAGCTCCCGCAATTGCTGTTATGCTTGGTTACATACTAATATATCATCGAAATAAAATAGAAAAAACTTCTTATAAATTTATATAATAATAATATTAATATTACCTTCCGATTAATACTCCTATTTTTTTGATGCAGACTTGTCTATAACTTTTAATTTATTTTTGATTTTCTTTTCAAGTATATATATTTTCAATTTATATAATATTAAACTTATCAATAAATACCTACCTTTCATTTAAAACATTAATATCAAGATAACAAAAATAATGTATTTATATTTTAAACAAAAAAAATTGAGGTATATAATGATTTATAGTTAGGTTGTGATAGCAATCACTTTCAGTCTAATTAATCATAAATTAAAAAAAAATTAACTTTTATCAACTAAAGTAAGTTACAATATCTGAGAGATTTGCCCTCTTTCTCTCCTTTGGAGTTTCTGAGGAGGTGCCAATATATATAAAGCCTAGAATTTTTGTAACCTCTCTATACCCTAAGAATTTTTTAACTTCAGTATTGTAAGCGGGCCATTCAGTTAACCATTGCGCAGAAAAACCTAATGCATGTGAAGCATTTAATATATTTTGACAAAATGCCCCACAAGATAGTTTTTGTTCTATTAAGGGAATTTTTGATAAATTATCTTCCTTGGGATTAAATGAAATAACTAATAAACAGGGAGCCGATTGAGGTCTATTGTACCAATAATCAATTTGCTCTTTTTTTTCAAATTGATTATTTTTTTCAAAAATTTCTGATAAAAATTTGCCTAATTTTTTTTGACCTTCTTTAGAAATGATTTTTACATTCCAAGGAGAACATCTACCGTGATCTGGAACTCTTATTCCAGCAGTTATAATATCATCTAATTGTTGTTTACTTGGCCCAGGATCATTTAATTTTGCAGCTAACATCGACCTTCTTTTTTTTAAAAATGACATTATTATTTCACTTTTACTTTTTTCCATTTTTTGTCCTTAAATTTACTAAATAAGTAGTATACTATATATAATTTATTCAATTTAAAATTAAAAGGTATGTTATGATGACCAATATATATAGAAATCCAGAAAATAGTTATTCATATAGAAGTGTAGAAGTTCCTGCAAACTCAAGAATGCTATTTATAAGCGGACAGACCGCAACTGATAAAAATGGAATTACTCCATCCGACCCAGATATTCAAGCAGATATTGTATATAAAAAAATTATTGATTCTCTGGAACAAGCAGGCATGTCAAAAGAAGATCTTGTAAAAACAAACGTGTATATTACTGATCCAAAATACACTTCATCTGTTTACAAAGCAGGACAAAAGTATAACCCTAATTCAAAGCAGGCTGGAACCCTTGTGTATGTAAAAGCTCTTGCAAGCCCTGAAGTTTTTATAGAAATAGAGGCAATAGCAGCAAAAAAATAAACCTAAAATTGCATTAAAGAATATACGTTAATACCTTTTTCCTTTAATAAACGTGAACCATTTAAATCAGGTAAATCAATAATAAAACTTGCGCCAAGGACCTTTTTATTCTTAAATTTAGATACTAGCTCTATTGCAGCTAGAGCGGTGCCTCCAGTTGCTAACAAGTCGTCTATTATAACTACATTAGTTAATCCATCTAAGGCATCTTTATGAATATGCATTTCTGTTGATCCATACTCTAATTCATAAGAAACAGAGTATGTTTCACGAGGCAGTTTATTTGGTTTTCTCAGGGGGATAAATGCGGATGAAAGCTTATATGCAATAGCACCTGCCATAATAAAACCTCTTGATTCGATACTTAACACTGCATCAACACTTTTTCCTATCCAGGGGTCAGTCATTTTATCTATTATTTCTTTATATACAGAACTATTTGATAATAATGGTGCTATATCCCTAAAAATTATTCCTTTCTTAGGGTAATCAGGAACTGCTCTAACCAAATCTTTCATATTTAAACTTTCTCCATTGACTTATTATTGATTATTTCTTCATAAAAAGTATTTTCATTCTAAATATTGAATGTAACATAAATAATAAAGGAAACAAAAGTCCAAGTTTGTAAAACATACTTATCTTACCTGGCCAAAATCTAAAAAAATCACGATCTATAAAGTAAGCTTCTGAAAAGTGTTTTTTACAGTGTTTCAATATTTGTTTACCAGTTAAATAATTACATCCATTCTGCAGTTTTTCTTGATGGTGAACAGCTAATTCTAAATTACTTAATTTATTAAACGATTCTCCATTATATTTAAACTTTCTTGAATACCATATCCAAGATTTTATATAAGATATACTTTGAAATATCGTAGCACCTGGAATCATAACATGTGGTTCGATCAACCTATACCTTGAAGGAAAAAAATGTATAGAGATACCATTATTTTTTGTTACCCTACTCAATTCATATAGAGTTCTTTCATAATCCATTACATGTTCAAAAACATTATTAGAAACAGATATATCGAAGAATTCTGATTCAAATGGGATTGTATACGGGATATTATTATTTATATCTATAGTGATACTGGAACAGTAACTAGGAATAACTTTACCTTCTCTATAAAAATCCACACCATAGGCATCAATACCCTTTTGACGGAGAATGTCAGTTAGCTTTCCACTTCCTGAGCCAAAGTCTAAAATTATTTTATTATCAATATTTCCATAATTATTAAAATCACAAAATTTTTTTATAAATAAAAAGAATTTTTCTTTCTGATTCATTTCTTAATCCATATAATAAATTGCAAAAAATTAATTTAAAAACTTATCAATAATACTAATTAAATTCCTCTCACTATTATAATTTTTAATTATAATATTTTTTTTAGTATTATTTATATTTAAATTTTTGTCCACAGATAACTTAACATTAATACTATCTTTAATAATTAGAATATTTTTATTTAGGTTTTTAATAAATAACCTTGGATCATAAATTATAATTTTACTAAAAATAAGTAAATAGTTCTTAGGATTATTAAAAATACCAATAAAAACTCTATGAATATCATTGGGATTAAAATCTTTTTCTTTATGAGAAAGAATCATCCCTCTCTTGTTATACCAGGGAAAATAAATTTTACTACTTACAATCATCTTCCATGTATTGATTAAGTGAGATCCATCATTTTTAATATTTAAATTATATTGATTGAATTTAATTAAATAATTTTTCTCTTTTTTTGTAAGAACTTTTACTCTATCAAGAATTATTTTTTCTGGTTTTATTTCTGCTTTATCACTCAAATATAATGATAGGTAACCTCCAAAACCCTGAGCGTAAATATCATATCTTTTTATTTTTAAACTATCGATTAATTTATTATATATTTTCACAACAGAATCCATATTAAAAGACTTTGGTATATTCATAAATGAGTTACCTATACCAGGTATATCAAAACTAATCACAGTTCTCTTTAGTGAAAGTTTTTTCATTATTTGATATAATTCATCTGATATTCCTGGTAAATCGTGTATAAGAATTAGTATGGGTTTTGTACTGGTCTCATTTTTTAAAATTTGATAAAAAATTTGCCCATTATTTATGTCTATAAATTTTTTTGTTGAGTGGTTTTCATATTCTCTATTTCTCTCATATTTTTTTATAAAAGACTTAATCGAGTAATTAATTACTTTTTGTCGTTCAGTAAAATTATTAACTATAACCAATTCTTGATTTTTTTTTAATCTTGGTAACCTTTCTGAATGGGAATAAAGAATATCTGATTTAATTGAAATAAACTTAGAGGGAGCTTTCAATTTTTTAACCGATAGAAAACTATTATATCTAAATGCTGCAGAATATGCATTTCTGTATGAGTCTCCTGATCTTAAATAATCCATAACATAATCATGAATATCATCTGGCTTTGAATATACCCAATGATGCATTTTTTTATCATTTCTATGATACCAAGGAAACCAAATATTTTGATCTTCTACTTTTGCCCAAATTGACACCAAATGGCTTCCGTCTCTTCTAATATTTATAGGTGAAAAAAATTTCTTAATTATTGGTTCAATTTCATTTTTATTAAAAATTGGTAAGGATTCTAAAACTAAACCACTAATTTTATTAGGAAATAATTTACCATACTCAAGCGCGATACTAGCACCAGTATGATTCCCATATAAAACAAATTTATCTATTTTCATATTTAAAATAATTTGGTTTAATAATTTAGCAAAATCTGTAATTTTCCCATTACTTTTATTAATAGGATCAGAAAATCCATATCCAGGAGTATCTAAAGCAAAAACCTTATATTTCTTTGATAAATAATTTATCAATGATCTATGTGCAAATGATGATTTAGGAGATTCATGAAGTAAAATAATAGGAAAACCACTCCCACACTCTAAATAGTGAAAAAAACTATTTTTTACTTTTATAAATCTTCTTCTAATCACATCTCTGCTCAATTAGACACCTATATCATGTGTTAGGGAGTAGGATTATTTTACCATCTCTTTCTGATCCGCTACTACTTGCATGCACTAATGCTTCTTTAATTTTTGTTAAGGGATAAGTTTTAGCTATTTTAGAAGGCATATCACCTTTTCCAATAATTTCTCCTAACTCTGCAATTAATGCTTTTTTTCCTTCTAGAGATTTTTCTAATAATTGAGTTCCCGCAAAAAATCCTTGCAGACGAATATCTCTATTCAACATTAGCCAAGTTGGCATTTGACAAGGTTTCTTTGAAACAAGACCATAATTAAATACAACTCCTCCATAAACTAAGCATTTAGCTAACCTTACAGGAGCATCTCCAGCTAATGCATCTAAAGCAAATCTAATCTTTGAACCATTCGTTGCTTCATTTACTTTTTCATCCAAATTATCACCATCTAAAACAACCTCATCCGCTCCTAAATCTTTTAATTCGCTAATTAATTCTTTTCTTCTAACAACATTGATGGTTTTACATCCATACCTGTTAGCCATCTTGATTATGTATCTTCCAACATTAGAATTTGCTGCATTTTGAATTATCCACTCGTCTTTTTCTGGCCTAACTAAATCATACAGAAAAACATAGGCTGTTGCTGGATTTACAATATTTGCAAACTGCGTTGGATCTCCTTCCGGACAAGGTATTAATATCTCAGAAGGTAATCTAATTTGGTCTCTCCATGTTCCTTGCTGATTACTTATATAACCTTCTACATGCGCGCTACTTAAAAAAAGGACTCGATCATTTTTCTTAAAATTTTTTATTGATTTCCCTAATTTAATTATTCTACCGACACCCTCAATTCCTGGCACCATTGGAAGAGAAAACTTAAATCCATCTAAACCCTCCATATTATATAAATCTCCCAAATGTATTGGAGTAGCTTCAACAGAAACAATTACTTCATTTGAATTTGGTTCCTGTTCTTTTTCTTCAACAAGCTCTATAACTTCAGCAGGGTTCCCATTTTCTCTATATATAGCTGCTTTCATTTTTTTTCCTTAAATATAAAAAAATAATTCCCGGAAAACGATCATGGGTGTAAAGTATACAAGTATTGTTATTTTTTTAAATAACTAAAAGAGATATAAATGAATACAAACCAAAAAATACCACTTGTTACCAAAATGAATGGAGTAACAATTGCATGCCCAAACCCAAGAGAATTTAAAGACTTTCTAATTGAAATATTTCAATGGGAATTATTTAAGCAAGGGAAGATTACCAATAAACTGGAAAACCATTGGGGAATAGATTTTGGTTCTGCTGGAAAGGATTGGTACTTATTAAGATCACCTAAATCTGATCTTGGTATGATTAGAATCATAAAAGGTATAGATAGAGAGAGAACTCGACCTCTAGGAACTCGTTGGTCAGGTGTAGAAATTGTAGTTAAGTCAGGAATTGATGAGCTATTTAAAAAAATAACAAAAAACTCTTCGTTTGAGGTTTTGAGCAAACCAACAACATTCGATTTTTCTGATGTAGGAGCAAACATACATAGAGGTTTTCACGGAAAAGGGCCAGGTAAAACGCATTTAATGTTTACTATGGAAGTAACTAAACCTACAGCAGGATATGATTTTCCATCTTCTTATGCCCAAGTAGGTCACATATTTTCTGTCCCGCTTGTTGCTTTTAATTATAGTGATAGCCTTTCATTTTATATAAATGAAATCGGAATGATACCGGTTCTAACAGACCACCTAGAGGAAGGCTTATGGCATAAAACATGGAAAATACCAAATGGGTCTCCAGTTGATATATCAATTTTGAAAGGAAATGCCTCAGGTTTTGGCCTAGGTGGAATTGAACTTCAAGGCTACGACAATAGTTATGTAGACCCTATAAAATCAAAAGATAATCTATTTGATGGAGGAGTATGTTTAATTACATATACTTCTGATCAAATAGAATTACTTTACAAAGTTATTGAAAGTTCTTTATATGCAAAAAAAATATCAAACCTTACTGAATTGGACGCTTCTCCTTATGGATCAAATAAAGCTTTTTGCTTTCGTGGTCTATCTGGTGAAAAAGTCGAAGTTATTGAAAAAAGTTGGAATTAATTAAATAAAAAGATAAATTTTTGTTTGTTTTGTAATTTTTTTTTATTACCTTGAATTAAAAATGCTATAATTGTTTTAGTTTATCTGGGAGGATCAAATGACTGAATATGGAATTTTTCTACCTAATGGAAGCAATGGATATGTTATCTCAGAGGGAGTAAAACCTTACCCTCCGACTTTTGAACACCATAAGCAAATTGTTGAAGAAGCTGAAAAGAATCATTTTTCATATGCACTACCAATGATAAAATTCAAAGGATTTGGTGGAAAGACTGGATTCTGGGATGAATGTCTTGACCCTTTTACACTAACTGGAGCATTAGCAGCCATAACTACAAAGCTTAGATTTATTCCAACAGTAGGTCTTCTTGCATTGCATCCGGCTTATACAGCAAGGATGACCGCTACTTTGGCTAATCTAAGTAAGGGAAGAGTAGGTTTGAATATAGTAACGGGTTGGAATAAAAAAGAATATAGCTCAATGGATTTATGGCCAGGACAGGATCATTACCAAGATCGTTATGATTTTGCTGGAGAATATGTATCAATACTTAAGGAGCTATGGCAAACAGGAAAGTGTAATAGAAAAAGTAAATATTGGAATTTAGAAGAATGTAGTTGTCTTCCAACTCCTAAATACGATATTCCGATAATTAGTGCGGGACAATCACCAGCAGGAATAGAATTTTGTGATAAATTTGCAAATCAAAGATTTATGTTTGGGCACCCCAAAGTAATTAATTACCTTGAAGAAAATAAAAATAATAAAAAAAAATTTGGATCTTACCTTTATGCACACATCATAACCGCTAAAACTGATAGTGAAGCCAAGACTATTGGACAAAATATTATTGATAAAGCTGACAAAGAAGCAATCGAAACTATGATCACTAGCTCAATGCTTGACACAAATAAAGGGGGTGGAAGTGAAGCCATGCAAGCCGCATTAAATCAACCTCTTGAAGATGGTAATATGGCTTTTACATCAGCACCAGTAATTTATGGAAGCCCAAAAACAGTAGCAGAGAAATTGGATAATATTATTGAAAGAACAAATACTGATGGCTTTATGTTTTCTTGGAATGATTATGTTTCTGGTATAAAAGTATTTGGTGAAGAAATAAGACCACATTTAAAGAACTGATCTACAATTTAAATATTTAAATAAAAGTTCATCTTGTTTCTCAATAAGTTCATTTTTTTTTAGATTATAACTATAGCTAAATTTCTTACTGTATTTCCATTTAATAATATCATTTTCTGTATTTGAGTAAGCCCAAGAGTACCATTTATTTTGATATTTTACTCTTGATCTATACAAATCAAAATCTATCTGAATTATCATTTCTCGATAAATAGGGTTCTGTGGTTTTTCCCATTTTTCTGAATACTCACCCCATTTAAGATAACTTGGCACCCCACAATTAATATTAAGAGTTTCAGCATGGACCAGAGAACTTCCATAAATTACTAGTATCATAATTATTTCAGTAATATACTTTAAAAAATACATTTGAAAAATTTAAAACCTTAGTTATTGCAGGTACTGCTAATTATGAAAACAAAAAAAATATTATTTTATACTATCATTATATTCTGTATTCCTTTTTTTTCAAATAAAGCTATTTCCTCTGATAAATCTAAAGGTTAGCACTTAATCTATAATTGTGGTCGTAATTTCATGGAGAGTTGGATTCTTGACTTATCACATGAAAATGATGATCAAACTAAATGGAATATTTCTGGATCTAGGCTAAAATTTAAAGGGGGTAATTATATAACTGATAAAAATCTAGCAATGATACACGGCCTTTTTAATTCATTTAAACCTAGCAAAAATAGTGACGAGGCAAAATTAGTTGTTGATAAATCAAAAATTATATCTTTCTTAAATGAAATGAAGCTTAAAACAACTCTTTTAGGTGATGCAACATTGTACTCCGGAGGCAATATGATTACTGGAATGTCTTGGATCAAAATAAATAAGAAAATTAAACAAAAGACAATTTTTGGTGATGATGAGTTGATTGAATTTATTGTTAAAATTAGCTCAGAAGGTTTTAAGGCAACGCAAAGAACAAGATACTCTAAAAAATATAACAGAATAATTCAATTTACTGGCACAAACCCACTAAAATATAAATGTATCCTTGAAAAAATCAAATAAAGCTTGATTTATTATGAACATGCGACCAAACCTCCATCGCAAACTATTGTTTCTCCAACTACATATGAACCTGCCCTTGAACATAGATATATTGTAGTTCCTACTATATCTTCAATAGATCCAATCCTTGATCTTGGAACTTTTTTGCTAACAATAGACCAGTCAACACCTTTAACTTTCCCTTTCATACCTACGCCAGTAGATAGCATCCAGGACGGAAAAGGGCCGGGAGCAATTCCATTAACATTTATATTTTTGTGTACTAATGATTTAGCAAGTATCTTTGTCAAATGATGAACACCAGCCTTAGAAACGCTGTAAGAAATATTCTCGAATTGTGAATTAATTATTCCATCTATAGAACCTATATTTATTACCCTTGAAGGTTCATTATTTGAGGCATTAATTTTTAATATTGGAATAAATTTTTGCGTTATAAAGAACATAGATTTTAGGTTTAAATCCATAACTTTATTCCATCCAAATTCAGTAAACTCTTCAACTGGTGACCCCCAGGATGCACCCGCATTATTAATTAAAAAGTCTAGGTGACTCTCTTTGGATAAAAATTTATTTACTACAAATTCAATTTCTTCAAGTTTAGATAAATCTGCTATAATTGGATAGCATTCTCCTTCTGACTTATTAGCTATATCTTTAGCTGCACTAATACAATCCTCTTTTTTTCTAGATACAATAAATACTTTTACTCCGTTTAAAGTTAAACCTTCTGCTATCATTCTACCAATACCTCTAGAACCACCAGTTACTAAAGCTATTTTTCCCTTAACCGAAAAAAGATTTTCCATGTATCCTCCACAATTATATTTTAAATTATTTGCAAACTATTAAGTAGTTAACTAATTTCAAATTAAATAATTAAATAAATTATTAAAAACTTAATTGATCGTTCTTCTTAATAATTGAGCAATAATAATATTAGCCACTCTGCAAAAAGAACTGGTTTCTGATCATTTTCTAATTCAACATTTACTCCATATGTAACTAATATTTCGTCTTTTTTACGTTTAGAAAAATTTAATAGAGAAAATTTAGCTCTAATTTTTTCACCTGATCTAACTGGTTGAATAAATCTAATTTTATTAAAACCATAGTTTATGACAATTTTAGTATTTTCAATTGAAAAATTTGATTCATTTGCAAATTTTGTTAATAAAGATAATGATAAAAAGCCATGTGCTATAGTTCCTCCATAAGGACTCTCTAATTTTGACCTTTCTTCGTCTATATGAATAAACTGTTCATCATTAGTACACTTTGCAAAATTATTTATTAGACTTTGATCGACCTGATACCAATCAGAGAAACCTAAATCTTTACCAATTACTTGTTCAAGCTGTTCTGGTTTTATTTTATTCATTAATCTTTCCCAATATCAAAAAATCTACTTATTTTATTATAAAATTTGCTTTAAAATAAATCTTAACTTATTATATATTTTATTGCAGTTCATACAAATAAATTCAGGGGATGAATCAATGAAAAAAATATTTCAACTTTTTGGTTTAGTAACATTTTTTGCTTTATTTTTCGGGTTAAATGCAAATGCAGATAGCGATATTTTAGGTAAATGGATACCAGAAGAAAGAGATGCTGTTTATGAATTTTACAAATGTGGTGATGCAATTTGTGCAAAAGTTTTCTCTTTAAAGGAACCTATAGATCCTGAAACTGGGAAACCAAAATTAGACAAAATAAATGAAAACGAAAGTTTAAGAACTAGGCCAATACTTGGAATGCAATTTCTTGATGGTTTAAAAAAGAAAGGAAAAGGTAAGTGGGGTGACGGAACGGTATATAATGGTAGGGATGGTAAGACATACACAGCCCTGATGAAATTAAAAAATGGAAGATTAGAAGTAAGAGGATACGTTGGAATGCCAATGCTGGGTAAATCTACATTTTTTACAAGGGATTAATTTATTAAATATTTTAATTTATAGAGTAAATTCATGGAAATTAACTTTGAAGACAAGTCTGTTGTAGTAATTGGCGGAACAAGTGGTATTAATTTAGGAATAGCCGAAAAGTTTGCCCAATCAGGAGCAAAACTTGCAGTTGCAAGTCGTTCAGAAAAAAAAGTTGATGATGCTGTAAACCTTCTATCAAAACATAAACACAATGCCATAGGACATGCTGGTGATGTTAGAGATTATAAAGTTGTTGAAGAAATATTTAAAAAATTTAATGAACAACATGGTGAGATTGATGTCCTTATATCAGGTGCAGCAGGAAATTTTCCAGCCCCAGCTATGGGTATAAGTTCTAATGGTTTTAAAGCAGTTGTTGATATTGACCTGTTAGGCACATTCCATGTTATGCGTTCCGCATATCCTTATTTAAAAAAACCAGGGGCATCTGTAATTAATATTTCTGCTCCTCAAGCATATATCCCTCTTGAGTTTCAAATACATGTTTGTGCCGCAAAATCTGGTGTTGATATGGTAACAAAGGTTTTAGCCATGGAATGGGGAAAAGAAGGTATAAGGGTTAATTCTATATCACCTGGGCCTATCTTGGATACTGAAGGTATGAAAAGACTTGCACCAACTGAAGAAATTTTAAATGCTACGACTGAGTCTGTTCCACTTAAGAGGATTGGAACAAAAATTGATATTGCTAATACTGCGATGTTTCTTAGCTCTGAACATGCTAGTTTTATTTCTGGTACAGTAATACCAGTTGATGGTGGATGGTCCTTAGGAGGAGCTAGTTCTCTCACTTCAGAAATGAAAAAGTTATTTCAAATTTGAAAAAAATTTTTAAATAATTGATAAAATTTATTAAATTCCCATTTGATTGCAAACATCAGTTTAATTTAAAAAGTTATGTAAACAATCTTAATAATTTGCTAATTCATCTATACTGAAACCCTTTTTTGGGATAAGAAAAGTCCTTTCATAAGTCATAAAAACTTTTCCATCATCTTTTTTTCCAATAGTTTTTATACTTATAATACCCTGACCTTTTCTAGAATTAGACTCTCTTTTTGACAAGACCTCACTCTCAGCATAAAGAGTATCACCAACAAAAACTGGGGCAACTAATTTAATATTATTCCATCCTAAATTAGCTATAGCTTTTTGACTTGTATCACTTACACTCATACCTGCGACCATTGATAAAGTTAAAGCTGAATTTACAAGAGGCTTTTTAAACTCACTTTTTTTTGCGTATGCTACATCGAAATGTATAGGATGAGTATTCATAGTTAAATTAGTGAACCAAATATTATCAGTTTCTGTTATTGTTCTTCCAGGCCTATGTTCAAAGATATGTCCTACTTCAAAGTCTTCATAAAACCTTCCAATTGATTCTCTAAACCTGTTCGGCCCAATCTCTTTAGATCCATATGACATGATTAAAACCCCATACTTTAAGTTATTCTCTTTCAGATAATGATAAAACTCTTCTGGCAGAAATTACAAGCGGCTCATCAATCATTTTTCCTCTTACTGATATAACCCCGCCCTTTGCTGCTTCATAGGCATCAATCACCTCTTTAGCAAAATTTACATCTTCTTGATTTGGAGAAAAAGCTTGATGAATTCCTGGTATTTGTTTTGGGTGGATAGCTATCTTACCTTTAAATCCTATATCAACAATTTTTTTTGTTTCATTCAAAAGTCCTTCCTCATCATTTATATCTGGCCACACACCATCAACAGCAGTAATTCCAGCTATACCAGCTGCATTAATTATTTTACTTCTTGCGTAAAGAAGGGAATTCCAAGATAAACTTGATCCAGTTTGGGAGGTAAAATCAGCAGATCCAAAACCAATAATTTCAACATTACTAGTTGCACTAGCTATCGATATTACGTTTGAAAGTCCTTTCGGTGTCTCAATTACAACAAAAATTGAAATATCTGGTTTGTATTTTTTTATAATTTCATCTAACAATATAACTTCTTCAGCAGAATCAACCATTGGTAAAACAATTCCATCTGGCAAACACCCATTATCAATAAAAGCTGTAACGTCTTTAAGCCCAAAATAGGTTTTTATTGAATTAACTCTTACAAAAGATCTTACTTCTCCTTTATTTAATTTAGAAAAATAATCTATAACAATTTCTCTTGCTAAATCTTTTTTATTTGTTGACACAGCATCTTCTAAGTCAATAATAATAGCATCACAACCACTATTTTTTGCTTTATCAAATCTTTCGGGCCTATCACCAGGAACAAATAAAAAACTTCTATTCAAATGTATAAACTCACTCATACCTAATCCTTTTAATTTTTCTCTTTAGGTTTAAATTTTAATTTAATTATTTTAAACACTCCAGTCCCAAAAAGTATAGCTTTTTTATTACACATAACCTCAACCTCTAAAAAAATAAACTTATTATCCTTTTTTATTAATTTACTTTTTCCAGTAATCCACTCATCTTTTCTAGCTAAAGAAATGAAATCAACACTCATATTAATTGTCACAGTTAAGTAATCATAATTTCTGTTGGCAAATTGCCCCATGACTATATCAGCAAAAGAGGATAACATTCCACCATGGACATACCCACCAATATTTATGTGTTTTTGTTGAGCTCTAAATCCAAAAATTTCAGTATTATCCAATTTTTTATAATAAATAGGTCCAATAAGATTTCCGAAATCGGATCTATTTTCAATTAGTTTAAACCCTTTAGGAGGATTCATAATAAAATCACTGTTCATTAAATTTATTATTCTTCATCGAAAAATTTATATACCACCTTATCACCTATATTTATATTAAACTTTTCTATTAAACCTGCATTTATTTCTAAAACACGTATAATTAAATATTCGGAATCAATTGATTTAGTAGAATGTGGTGTCGCATTCTCATACGTTTTAACTATATACCCCCTTTGGTCAATAAATATTATGTCTAATGGTATGTATGTATTCTTCATCCAAAAAGAAACTCTTTTATTTTTTTTAAACTCAAACAACATTCCAGCCTCAATATTTAGAGATCTCCTAAACATTAAACCTCTTTGTCTTTTTTTCTTGTTATCTGCGACCTCAACGGTAAATTCTACAAGTTTACCATTATCATTAAATATAATTACCCTACCTTTATCAAAATATATTGATTTTTGATCTTCTACTTCTTGGGAAGATGAAGTTTTTGCATTTATTACAAATGTAAAAAATAAGAGTAATATCAGAGATATAATAAAAAATAGATTTTTTTTTGTCATAACTATAATTCTTATATTGCAAAATAGATTAAAACAACTCTATATTTATATTTTTGCGGGAGGAGCTTAAGTGCTGAGAGGTTTCCTTGAAACGACTCCTATACCTGATCCGGTTAATGCCGGCGGAGGAACGCTTATATGGAAAAAGTATATAAAAAAAACAATGAATATATCTCACCATTAGGTATCTCAATTGATAAAATTGATTTCAAATATGATGATAATATATTATTCAGAGATTTCTCGGTAAAGTTTCCTCCAAAAAATAATACTTCAATTCTAGGAAATAATGGAATAGGTAAAAGCACATTAATCAAATTGATATCTGGAATTAAAGAACCAAACCTTGGTAGTATTGTTGATTATAATAACAATAGTATACATAACTCGATAACCTATATGGATCAATTTGATCAACTATTACCTTGGTTAAAGATAAAAAATAATATAACACTAGGATTTAAGCTTAGACAAGAAAATTATTCATCTGAAAAATTTAGCTATTTAACAAACATTCTAGGTCTAAATGAATTCTTGAATAGTTTTCCTAATCAAGTATCAGGTGGCACGAAACAGAGAACAGCCCTTGCTAGAACTTTTATTGAAGATAGACCTCTAGTGATTATGGATGAACCATTTAGTTCTCTTGATACAAATACAAAAAATAAGCTCATTAAATTAACTAAACACCTTGTTAAAGATAAAACACTAATTCTTGTTACACATGATATAATGGAGGCAATTGAGTTATCAGACCAAATATTAATTCTCAAAGGCAGCCCTGCAAAAATTTTTAAAATATTTAGTTCTGAAGAAATATTATATTACAAAAAAAAGGATAAGATGATAATAGATCTTTATAATAAAATTTTAAGTATATTGGATCTTTAATATTAATATGATAAATAAAATATCAAAAAATAAAATTTTTAATTTACTGGTATCTTTTTTAATTATATTTTGCACTTTAATTTTTATTTGGCAAATAGTAATAATATTTACAGGTGTACCAAAATATATTTTGCCAGCTCCTTTAGAAGTTTTTCTAGAGATGAAGTCAAAATATCAAATTTTATTTTATCACTTTAAAATAACTTTATTAGAAATAATTCTCGGTATTATATTAGGAACATTATTGGGCATCATAGGCGCTCTCACAATATTTTTGTTCAAACCGGCGAGAATATGGCTTTTACCCCTTTTGGTTGCAAGCCAAGCAATTCCTGTTTTTGCGATAGCTCCATTACTAGTTCTTTGGCTTGGTTATGGAATATCATCTAAAGTTGCTATGGCTATATTAATTATATTCTTCCCAATTACTGCTAATTTTCTTGATGGTCTTAAAAACACAAGAAAAGACTGGATACAACTGGCAAATATTATGTCTAATAAAACACAATTGTCTAAATATCTAATATTGAGGCACATACATATACCTGCAGCCTTACCTAGTTTTGGATCAGGTTTAAGGGTAGCAGCTGCTGTTGCACCAATAGGTGCAATAGTTGGGGAATGGGTTGGTTCAGGATCCGGCTTAGGTTACCTTATGCTACAATCTAACGCAAAATTTCAAATTAACTTAATGTTTGCTTCTTTGATTGTAATAATTTTCACGTCTTTAATAATTTATTTTTCAATAGATCAAATTATTAAAATTTTAATTAGATGGTAAAAAAAGGATAAAAATAATGAATTTTAAATTAAAATATATAATAATTTTATTTTATTTTGTTTTTTGCAGTTCATCCAAAGCAAATAATGAAATTACAGTAATGCTAGATTGGTTTATAAATCCAGATCATGCTCCCCTTTATATTGCCCTTGAGAAAGGCTACTTTGACGATGAAAATATAAAAGTAAATTTAATAGTTCCTGCAGATCCCAATGATCCACCTAAACTTGCCGCAGCAAAGAAAATTGACCTTGCTATTTCATATCAACCTCAGTTACATATGCAGGTTGATCAAGGCCTTCCTCTAATTCGTGTTGGAACACTTGTTGCAACACCTTTAAATTGTTTGCTAGTCCTTAAAGATGGGAATATTAAAAATATTTCAGATCTCAAAGGAAAAAAAGTTGGATATTCTGTAGGTGGTTTTGAAGATACCCTTTTAAAAACTATGCTAAGATCTCAAGGTCTTCATTTAAGTGACGTTGAACTTATAAATGTTAACTTTAGTTTATCGCCTGCTTTGATTAGCAAAAAGGTTGATGCAGTAATTGGAGCATTCAGAAATTTTGAACTTAACCAATTAGATTTACTTAATAAAACTGGTAAAGCGTTTTTTGTAGAGGAACATGGCGTTCCACCTTATGATGAATTAATTTTTGTAACCCACAAAGATAATTTAAATGATAATAATAAAATTCAACGCTTTTTAAGAGCAACTGAAAAAGGAATCCATTACTTAATAAATCATCCTAATGAAAGCTGGAGTCTATTTATCAAAGATAGACCTGAGCTAAATGATAAGCTAAACAGAAAAGCATGGTTTGATACCATTCCCAGATTTGCTCTAAGGCCAGCAGCAATGAATCAAAAAAGGTATGAAAGATTTGCAAAATATCTTCAAGAAGAAAAAAGTATTAATAAAGCTCTAAATTGGCAACGTTATGGGGTTGAATTGGAATAGTAAATTTATTTAATCTTCTAATTCAATTATTGCTACCTGAGGGCCTTTAGGACCTGTTCCAACTCTAATTCTTACGGTCTGTCCTGGAATCAGAACCTTTATTTGAGCTCTCCTAAGAGTTTTAACATGCACAAAAACATCTGGATCATTTGAACCTTTAGTTATGAAACCGTAACCTTTATCTGGGTTAAACCACTTAACTGTTGCTTGCTCAAAATCACTCTCTGGCTCTATAATTTCTTCATCATCTTCATCTAATTCAATAATGCCATCAGAAGCAGTTGATTTGTCTACACTAATAATTTCAATAGCTTGCAAACCTTTCGGGCCTTCAACAACCTTACACGTGAGAGTTGCTCCCTCTACTATTGATTGATGACCAGCTTGCCTTAAAGCTGAAAGATGAACAAAGATATCCCCTTCATCTCCATCAGTAGATAAAAAACCAAAACCTTTTGCCGTATTGAACCACTTGACCCTACCACTAATCTCTTTAGCTTCCTTATAGGGATCCAAGGAGTCTTCAGGCTGCTCCTCCACCATAGCCTGCCTGCCAAACCTCTAGTTACAATTAACCAACTTAATAAATTAATTATATTACTTAAATCTGCAATTTGTCTATTGAGTTGGGTGTTATGAAAGCAAATTATATTAATTTTTTGTTTATTTTCAGTTATTTAAATGAAAAATTAAATTATTAAACAAATATATTTATTTGTTACATTATTTTTGTATGGAAATTGGATATAGTTTATGGTTTGTTGATATTTATAAGGAAATTTCTTAGTTTTTGGAGGATATTTATTGCTTAAACCTAGAGCTCTAAGCTTATTTATTTTTTTATCAATAATTTGGTTACTATTGTCCGGACACTACAATCCGTTAATGTTGTTTTTTGGGTTAATATCTGTTTTATTTACAACTTATATTGCAACAAGAATGGACCTAGTGGACAAAGAAGGTCACCCTGTCCATTTAACTTGGAAAATTCCTATTTATTGGTTATGGCTATTGTTGCAAATAATTAAATCAAATATTCAAGTATCGATCCGAATACTATCACCAAAAATTAATATCAACCCGGAAATGATAATGATTCCAATGAATCAAAAAAGTGACTTAGATAGAACAAACTATGCTAACTCAATCACTTTAACGCCAGGAACAGTATCTGTAAGGTTGGATGAGAGTGGAGATATACTAGTTCATTCACTTGATAATATTTTTGCTAAAGAATTAAAGGCAGGATTAATGGAAAAAAAAATAAAGAACTTGGGTAATTAATGTTTTTATTATCAACCATAGCCATACTTACTACCATTGGACTTGCACTAATAAGAGCAATTAATGGGCCCTCTACCTATGATAGAATACTTGCATTAAATATGGTCGGAACAAAAACAACTATACTTATTGTCGCGATTGGTTTTCTAACAAACCGACCAGACTTTGTTGATATAGCAATGGTTTATGCACTTATTAATTTTATAGGGGTAATAGCAATGTTAAAATATACTAGATATGGACAGTTTGCTAACTCGTTAGATCCAAACAAAACTGAAAGTGAAAATAATTAATTATGAGTTATGTGTTAGATATATTAAGTTGGTTATTAATAATTATTGGCAGCTACTTTAGTATTGTAGGAGCAATTGGAGTTCTTCGATTTCCGGATTTTTTTACAAGACTTCACGCGGCAGGACTAACGGACACTCTTGGAGCCTGGTCTATTCTTTGCGGTCTAATGCTACAATGTGATTCTTTTTTAACAATAATAAAGTTAATTTTAGTTTTAATTTTTATATTTTTTACCAGCCCAACTGGTACTCATGCTCTTGCGAGAGCAGGTTTAGCAAGTAATTTAAAACCCTGGAAAAAACAATAGGATTAATTTGAATTATGAGTATTGAGATATATATTGATTTAATACTTGTTATATTTCTTGCAATTACAGCCTTAGCAGTAATTTATGTAAGGAATCTATTTGCTGTTGCTATGCTGAGTGGTATTTATAGCTTATTAATGGCTAGTATTTTTGTTGTTTTAGATGCTGTTGATGTTGCTTTTACAGAAGCATCCGTAGGTGCAGGAATTTCAACTGTTTTAATGCTTGGTGTTTTAGCAATTACAGGAAACAGAGAAAAAATCTCATATAAAAGTTCTCTTTTACCTTTATTAATTGTAATTGGAACTGGTTCACTTTTGGTTTATGGAACTTGGGATCTTCCAATGTTTGGAGACCCTTATGCACCTGTTCATATGCATGTAGCACCTGAATATATTTCAAATACATATAAACATACTGGTATGCCTAATATAGTTACTGCGGTTCTAGCAAGCTATAGAGGATATGACACTCTGGGTGAAGTAGGGGTAATCTTTACAGCTGGTGTTGGAGTTCTTTTACTCTTGTCTAGAAAAAAAATGAACAAACACACAAATGCAAAAAATAAGTTAGAAGATAAATCATGAAGCATCATACAATCCCAAGAGTAATAGCTAAATTAGCCATTCCAGGTATCATACTGTTTGGTCTATATGTTCAGTTTCATGGAGACTATGGACCTGGAGGAGGTTTTCAGGCTGGGGTAATTATTGGAGCAGCAATGATTTTATATGGGTTAATATTTGGCCTTGATGCTCTTAAGAGTGTAGCCCCTCAAAAAATAGTAACATCCCTAATTGCTTTAGGTTTTCTTCTATATGCTGGTGTTGGTATTGTTACCCAACTATTAGGTGCAAATTTTTTAGAGTATGGAGTATTAGCTCATTCTCCAAAAGAAGGCCAACATATTGGAATTATTCTTGTTGAAATTGGAGTAGGAATCACTGTTGCTGCTGTAATGATAATTATTTTTTACATGTTTGCTGGAAGAAAGCAGTAGTTCATGGAATTAGTTATAAGTCATATAAATTACTGGGTCGCTATTCTTTTAATGATGATTGGTTTTTACGCTCTTATAGCTAGAGGAAACTTAGTTAAAACAATAGTAGGGCTAAATATATTTCAAGCCTCAGTATTTCTTTTGTATATAACTTTCGGTAAAGTTAGTGGAGGGACTGCACCAATTTTACAAAAAAATACTGAATTATATTCAAATCCTCTTCCTCATGTTTTAATTCTAACTGCTATTGTTGTGGGTGTTGCAACTACCTCACTTGGACTTGCTTTAGTGGTAAGAATTTACGAAAGCTATGGCACTATTGAAGAAGATGAAATAGCTGAATTAGACTCTAAGGAAGAAGACTAGAATGTTATCTCAATTACCAGCTTTACAAGTTGTAATCCCTTTAATTGCTGCACCTTTATGTGTTGTCCTTAGAAATAAAGAGATAGCATGCTTGGTTAGTCAGGTAGTAAGTATTTTATCTTTTCTTATTTCTTTAATTCTTTTACAACAAGTTTTACAGGAAGGCATAATAAGCTATGCCTTAGGAGGATGGTTAGCTCCAGTAGGCATTGAGTATAGACTTGATATTTTGAATTCATTTATATTGGTAATTATTTCAGGTATTAGCTCAATAGTAACACTTTACTCAAAGAAAAGTGTTAATTTTGAAATTGAGTCAGAAAAAATTTATCTGTTCTATACTGGATACCTTTTGATGTTTTCAGGTCTTCTAGGTATGACTATCACAGGAGATGCATTTAATGTTTTTGTTTTCATAGAAATTTCCTCTCTATCGTCTTACGCAATGATAGCAATGGGGAAAGATAGAAGAGCTGTTTCGGCCGCATTTACATATTTAGTAATGGGAACAGTTGGTGCAACCTTTTTCCTCATTGGTGTAGGGTTAATGTATTCAATGACTGGAACTTTAAATATGGCTGACCTAGCAGAGAGGCTTCCTAAAGTTTATGACACAAAAGCTATCCTAGTTTCTTTTGCTTTTATTTCCATAGGTATTTTATTAAAACTTGCACTATTTCCTCTTCATCTATGGCTTCCTAATGCTTACACATATGCACCTTCTGTTGTCTCAGCTTTCCTATCAGCAACCGCGACCAAAGTAGCAATTTATATTCTTATAAGATTTGGATACAGTGTTTTTGGGTCAGATTTTGTTTTTTCTAAATATCCAACAGCAGAAATACTTGCATCTCTATCAATAATTGCAATTGTTGTTTGTTCAATAGTTGCTATATTTCAAACGAATATAAAAAGACTCTTAGCATTCTCTAGTTTAGCACAAGTTGGCTATATAGTACTAGGAATTAGCTTTAATAATATAAATGGTTTGACCGCAGCAATTGTTCATATATTTAATCATGCACTGAGTAAAGGTGCTCTTTTCTTAGCGATGGGTTGTGTAGCTATTGTTATAGGTTCAGTTAAGATTAAAGATATAAACGGATTGGGTAAAAAAATGCCATTTACAGCTTTTGCGATAGTAATAAGCGGGCTAAGTTTAATCGGTGTTCCACTTACAGCTGGATTTATAAGTAAATGGTATTTGGTACTAGGAGCAATTGATAAAGGTTGGTGGCCTTTAGCAATTATATTATTATTAACTTCACTTTTAGCATTGGTATATGTATGGAGAGTAGTGGAGGTAATGTATTTTCGTTCTGACCCAAATTCACCAGAAGTTAAAGAAGCACCTTTATCAATGGTAATTCCACTATATATTCTGGTTGCAATGACAATTTATTTTGGAATAGAAACATCTTTTTCAGCAGGTCTAGCTAATGAAGCTGCAGAGTACATATTAGGAATTTCTGAATAATGAGTAATAATATTCTCTTAATACTAACACTAACTATTCCATTGGCAGGTATAATATTAATTTTGCTTTCTAGAAAAAACCCCAATATAAGAGATTCAGTAACAATCCTTACAGCATCAACTTTATTTATAGCCAATATATTCTTAACAATTAATGCTATTAACATTCCAAAAGGTACAAGTTTTGTTTTAATAAATTTTTTCCCAGGCGGGTCAATACAATTTTCCCCGGAACCTCTTGGTTTAATCTTTGGTTTAATTGCAAGTGGTTTATGGATAGTTACATCAATTTATTCCATAGGTTACATGCGAGGGAAAAAAGAACAAAATCAAACTAGGTTTTACTCTTTCTTTGCTTTAGCAATAGCAGCAACAATGGGTGTGGCATATGCTGGTAACCTTATTACATTATTCATATTTTACGAAGCACTATCATTATCTACATACCCTTTAGTTACTCATCACCAGACTGCAAATGCTAAAAAAGGCGGAAGAACTTACCTAGGTATACTTTTAACAACATCTGTAGTTTTTTTCTTGTTTGCTATAATTTGGGTATGGTCAATAACTGGTACCACGGAATTTACTCCTGGCGGTATTTTAGATGGAAAATTATCACCATTTATGACTGGTTTAATTCTTTTATTATTTATTTTTGGAATAGGAAAAGCCGGTGTTATGCCTTTTCATAGATGGCTCCCCGCAGCAATGGTAGCGCCAACACCGGTAAGTGCATTGTTACACGCAGTAGCAGTAGTAAAAGCGGGTGTTTTCTCTGTTTTAAAAGTGACTGTGTTTACTTTTGGTGTAGAAAATTTATTTTCTAATGGAGCAAGCCAATTTGCCATGTATATTGCAGCAATAACCATTGTAGTAGCCTCAATTGTTGCTTTGAAACAGGATAATATAAAAAGAATGCTTGCTTATTCCACAGTTAGTCAGCTTTCATATATAGTTCTTGCTGCTATGATTGTAAATACAACCAGCATAATTGGAAGCACAATGCATATTGCCTCTCATGCTTTCGGAAAAATTACGTTGTTTTTCTGTGCTGGAGCGATTTACGTTGCATCAGGCAAAACTGAAATAAGTCAAATCAAGGGTATTGGAAAAGTTATGCCTTGGACTATGGCAGCTTTCACAATCGGATCACTTTCAATAATAGGTCTACCGCCAACTGGAGGTTTTATTAGTAAATGGTACATTCTGCTCGCAGCTATCCAAAACGAAGAATTTATAATCCTATTGGTTTTAATAATTAGCACTCTTCTCTCTGCAGCTTATTTACTCCCAGTAATTTATGCAGCTTTCTTTCAAACTTCTGTTTCTAAGTTTGAGCATTCCGAGGCCCCTATTGCTATTTTAATTGCTTTAGGAGTATCTGTATCTTTAATATTTTTATTATTTTTATTTCCAAACCCAATTTATGAAATTGCAAAATTAATAGGAACATAATTCATGAAATCAAAAGAAAGTAAAAATATTCACTGGTTAGTAAGATCATCAACAATAAAATTATTATGGATACTTATGTTTTTAATTCTTGGTATTGTTGTACTTCTTCAGTTTTTTGGACATATACATGGCCACTTTATCATCGATGAAACATTTGGTTTCAATGCATGGTATGGTTTCATAGCTTGTGTAATAATGGTTTTTATTTCAAAATTTTTAGCTTTATTTGTTAAAAGAAAAGATAATTATTACGATGATTAATTTTATTCCTCCAGGCATAATACTAATAATCGCCGGATTTCTTCTTCTAATAGTTCCAAAACAACTATTCAGGATTATTGCTTTTGTAGCTCCAATTATTACCATATTTATTGTCTTACAAATCCCAGATGGTGTTTCGCTTAAGGGGAATTTTTTAGATTATTCTATTGAAATTATAGAAGGAGACAAACTTAGCAGACTTTTTGGTCTTATATTTTCTATAATGGCTCTTGGGGGGACTATATTTTCAATAAACAACATTAAAAATAAAGAGCTTGGTTTTGCCTTTATTTATGCTGGTAGTGCTATTGGTGTAACTTTTTCTGGTGATTTAATTTCCATGTTTGTCTTTTGGGAAATAATGGCTATTGGATCAACAATGGTTATCTGGAATGGTCTAGAGTTAACCTCCCATAAGGCAGGTCTAAGATATGCATTAGTTCATTTTCTTGGTGGCGTTATTCTAATGATCGGTATCATCGGAAATATCAACCAAACTGGCAGTTCAAACTTTACTGCTGTAAGTCTTGATTCGTGGGCGCAATGGCTAATGCTTATTGGAATACTTATAAATGCTGGGGCTTGGCCTATATCTTCATGGATAGGCGATGCTTACCCTGAGGCTTCTGCAGGAGGAATGGTTTTTCTATCAGCTTTTACAACAAAAACAGCTGTCTTTGTTTTAATTAAAACTTTTCCTGGTACAGAAATACTAGTTTATATTGGTCTTATAATGATTTTTTATGGAATAATCTATGCACTTTTAGAAAATGATATGAGAAGAATACTTGCTTATTCTATAGTTAACCAAGTTGGGTTTATGGTAACTGGGATTGGAATTGGAACTGAAATGGCAATAAATGGTGCGGCTTCTCATGCTTTTGCTCATATTATATACAAAGCACTATTATTAATGTCAGCTGGTTCTGTGCTATATATGACAGGCAAAAGGAAATGCACTGATTTAGGCGGTTTATACAGAACAATGCCAATAACAACAATTTGTGGTATTATTGGAGCCTTGGCTATCTCATCCTTTCCTTTAACATCTGGCTTCATATCTAAATCAATGATCAGTCAAAGTGCCGCAGATCTACATTTAACATATGTTTGGTTTTTACTAACTGCAGCATCTGCTGGAGTATTTTTACATGCAGGTATAAAATTTCCTTGGTTTGTTTTTTTTCAGAAAGACTCAGGCTTAAGGCCAAAAGATCCACCATTTAATATGAAAATTTCTATGATTATATTTTCAGCGATATGTATTTTAATTGGAATATTTCCCTCTGTTTTATACTCTCTACTTCCATTTGAAGTAGATTATGTTCCTTATACATTTGGTCATGTTATTGCTTATCTTCAACTTCTTTTATTCGCTGGTTTAGCATTCTTTATTTTACTTCCTCAAATGAAAAGAACTTTAACTATTAGTCTTGATACAGACTGGCTTTTTAGAGTTGTAAGTTTAAGGATAATTAACTTCTTTTCGAAAGAGCTTAAAATCCTCTCTGATGGTATTAAAGGAGGCACCCCTGAACAAATCAGTTCATTTATTGATCATTTAATAAAGTACCATGGGCCTTCAGGTATTCTTGCCAAAACACTCCCTACTGGGAGAACAATTTTCTGGGTAATTGTTATCTTTGTCTTATTTTTAATATTAACTTTTCTAAGTTGAAAATTATAGAGCAATAAATTCATTTAATTCATTTAATTCATTTTGTTCATCTGAAAAATTTTCTAGAATTTCAAAAAAACTATTAATTTCTTTTAGAGAGTCAGTTCCAGAAATAGTTTCCATATTACAATAAGAAAAACTAGTATAAATAATTTCTTTATTTATACCTAATAAATCCTCACCTTTTAAGGAAGAGGCATGCATATCTTCATAAATTTTTATAGTTGATAATTTTAATACTTCATAAAATATTTTGTATTCTTCTTCACTTATTCTATTATTAATTACACTACAGGCTTGAGGGTAGCGAGGTTTTGATTGGAAACTTTTTCCCCATTCGTTTTGTAAATTTAGAACTCTATTGGCACCTCTAAGCTCAATATCACTAGCGTAGGGTTCTGGTAATACAGCAAACTCTATTTCTCCTTTAACTAATTTTTCGTAGGCACTCTGATAACTATCACAATATTTAACCTCACAATTTTCAAATATCTTCAAATTATTTTTATTAGTTAAAACTTTAAATATTGTATCAGGCATATTTCCTTTCATTGGAATTGCAATTGATTTACCTAACATATCATTCCAAGATATTTCCTTAAAACTCATGGACATTACGTGTAAAATTCCCCATATATTAACACATAAAAGTTTTAAGGGGGATCCATTTTTAAATAGCTTATATGATAAGTTAAGAGGAATAATACATAAATCAATATCGAAATTTTTTAATTCCTCTTCCTGTTGATCCTTGTTTTCCCATATTTCAAATGATATGTCATAGTTATTTTTAATTCTTTCATCATCACAAAAATTTGATAAAATGATCGATGGAGGAACTTTAAGCCCTCTTATTTTTAAATTCTTTTTCATAATTCTATTTATTTTTTTTTGATAAACCAGGTATCCATCTTTCTGCTTTTTTACCACTCAAAGTCCAATACTCTTTATCATTATCTACTATATTAGTATAAGTATTATTATTGATATCTGAAGAACTTACAAAAGATTTAATAATTAGATTTTCAGATATTTCACTTCCAATTGGTTGTAATAATATTTCTTTCCATATGCTATTTTCAATTATTATTTTTTCAAGTGATTCCACATCATAGATTTCATATTTCTTCCAAACTTTAAGAAGGTAATCCTCAATATTTTCTGGTATACTACTACCTATTTCTTCCAAATTAATTTTGTTGTACAAAAGATAAATATTTGGTTCAAGTGGTCCAATTTTACTTAATACAAATGTTGAAGGGAATAGTTTGCTTTGAAATTCAATATTAAAATAATTTCCAAAAAATAGGTAGATTAAATACTGTAACCTTCTATGGGTTATTTCTTTGCCTGCTGACTGACCTCTGGTTATAAGCCAAGACGCAATATCTATAGAAGTTCTTACTTTAGGCAAGCGTATTTTCATTATTTTTGACTTCCTTTATAAAATAATACTATAAACTATTAAATTTCATAAATTTATTTATATTTATTTAATTATAAATTATAACATCTAGAATATTTAAATATTCCAATAACAGATAGGGTATTACCAATGGAAATGAGCGGAGAACACAAAATAAAGGCCAGCAAACAAGAAGTTTGGAATAATCTCAATGACCCGGAAGTACTAAAAGAAGCAATACCAGGATGTGAGTCTATAGAAAAAACTTCTGAAAATGAGTTAATCGCCACGGTAAAAGCTAAAGTTGGACCAGTAAGTGCTAAATTTAATGGCAAAGTCACTTTATCAAATATAAACCCTCCAAGTAGTTATACTATTTCAGGTGAAGGCCAAGGCGGACCAGCAGGCTTTGGAAAAGGTAGCGCTAATGTATCTCTTGAAGAAGAAGATGAAAATACCACTATTTTGAGGTTTTCTGCTACAGCTCAAGTTGGTGGAAAATTGGCGCAAATTGGAACAAGACTTGTAGACGGGGCTGCTAAAAAAATTGCAGGACAATTTTTTGAGAATTTTGCTAAAATTTTAGAGTCAGATAACACTGCTGAAAAAGAAGATATATTACCTAATGACAAAGAAGCTGATACAAGCAACAAGAGAAATAATCTGAAAATTAGCCCTTTTATGTGGGTATCAGGACTAATAATTGTAATTCTAGCTCTAATTTTGGTTTTTAATTAAATAAATTAAAAATATATATAACCAAACCCTTGACCAAAGGACAGCTCTTATAGAAACTAAAAACATATAATTTTAACACTCTTATATCCTTGCGGGAGATATTTATGAAGATTAATGTTAATGTTAATGTAAATGGACAAGATGTGTCAGAAGAGGTAGAGCCAAGAACACTATTAGTTGACTTTATTAGGGAGAAAATGAAACTAACTGGCACACACGTAGGATGCGATACAACGCAATGCGGTGCATGTACAATACATTTGGATGGAGTAGCTATAAAATCATGTACTATACTAGCTGTTCAAGCTCATAATAGAAGTATTACTACTATTGAAGGTATTTCTAAAAATGATGAATTACACCCTATGCAAATATCTTTCAAAGAAAATCACGGACTGCAATGTGGATTTTGTACTCCAGGAATGGTAATGGCAGGTATAGATATTAGAAGAAGAAAGCCTACCATTGAAGAAGATGAATTACGTTTAGAGTTAGAGGGAAATATATGCCGTTGTACCGGGTACCACAATATAGTTAAATCTATACTAAACGCAAAAATGTAAGGATTTGTAATTTACAAATCTCGGGAGATTAAAATGTATGAATTTCAATATCATAAAGCTTCTTCAATTAATGAAGTAAAAGAAAAAATATCCTCCTTAAATGATCCAAAAATTATGGCAGGTGGAATGACATTAATTCCTACAATGAAACAACGGCTTGCTGCTCCTTCAGACATAATTGACTTAAGCAATATCAATGAACTTAAAGGCATTTCTAAAGAAAAAGGTTTCATAATCATTGGTGCTATGACTACACACTTTGAAGTTCATACATCTGAACTAGTAAAAAAAGAAATTCCCTCCTTAGCATTTTTAGCAGGACTTATTGGTGATCCAATGGTTCGCCATAGAGGAACAATTGGAGGATCAGTCGCTAATTCAGATCCATCTGCTGATTACCCGTCAAGTGTTATAAGTTTGGGGGCTAAAATAATTACTGACAAAAGAGAAATAGAATCAGATGAATTTTTTATTGATTTATTTGAAACAGCATTAGATGATGACGAAATTATATTATCTTTAAAATTTCCTATTCCAAATAAATCAGCATATATGAAATTTCCTCAACCTGCTTCAAGGTATGCCCTAGTCGGTGTTTTTATTTCGGATACAAAAGAAGGAATAAGAGTAGGTATAACTGGAGCAGGGCCATGTGCATTTAGATCTAAAGAAATAGAAAAGGCACTATCAAAGAACTTTACTGAGAGTGCTATTGAAAATGTAAATATTCCAAGTGAAAACTTAAACTCTGATATCCATGCTAGCGCTGAATATAGGGCACATTTAGTTAAGGTAATGGCTAAAAGAGCAATAAAAAAATTAAGTTAATATATAACAATTTAAATTATTTTTTATTTTTCAGACTATAGTAAGTTTATGATTTTACCAGAAACAATCGAAGAAACTGAAAAACTATTATTATCAGGTAACTATGTATCTGATAGGTCTCTCTCAACAAGTATTTTTTTAAGTTTAAAGCTTAATAAACCTCTTTTTTTGGAAGGAGAGGCTGGAGTTGGTAAAACTGAATTAGCATACGTACTATCTAAAACACTAAATAAAAAGCTTATAAGATTACAGTGTTATGAAGGTCTTGATATTTCTTCAGCCGCTTACGAATGGAACTACCCAGCACAAATGATAGAAATCAGACTTTCAGAAAATATTTCTAAAAAAGAAGAAATATTACAAAATATTTACTCTGAAAAATTTCTTACAAAAAGACCTTTACTTCAGGCTTTAGATAATAATGAAGAATCTCCTATACTTTTAATTGATGAGCTCGATAGGACAGATGCTCCATTTGAAGCTTTTTTATTAGAAATCCTATCTGATTTTCAATTATCTATTCCTGAATATAAAACATTTAAAGCAAAAACTCCTCCTTTAATTATTCTTACATCAAATAGAACCAGAGAAATTCATGATGCTATTAAAAGGAGATGTTTTTATCATTGGATTGATTACCCCAGCTATGAAAAAGAGCTTAATATTCTTAAAATTCAATTACCAAAAATTTCTAATGACTTAAACAATAAAATTGTAAAATTTGTACAAGAATTAAGAAAACAAGACTTATATAAATTACCTGGGGTTTCAGAAACAATTGATTGGGCTTCAGCCATTACTAATTTAAATAATAACTCTCTAGAAAAAGAAATTGTAGAGAACACTCTCGGAGCACTTCTAAAGTACCAGGATGATATAGTTCGAATTAAAGGCAAAGAAGTAGATAATATTCTAAATAAAATAAAATGAATACTGCTAATTCTTTAAATAATAATAGTAAATTTTTAGATAATATACTTTTTTTTTCAAGAATTTTAAGATTAACTGGGATACCTATAAGTACAAGCCAGGTTATTAATGCTTTAAATGCTATTAATGTTATTGGAGTTAGAAATAGGATTGATTTATATTACACCTTAAAAATCTGTCTTATTAATGATAATTCTAATTTTTATATATTTGACCAAACCTTCAATCTTTTATTTAAACAAAATAGAAAAATAAATAAATTGGAAAATCAATTACCAGAAAAATTTGGAAGCTCTAATAATGAAGGTATTAAGGAAGAAAAAAATATAAGTAATAGAATTTTAGAGTCTATTTTTCCTAACATTAATAATAAAAATAATGATAATATTTTTTCTGAAAATGACATATCTACAAATCTAAAGCTAAGTTATTCATCCAATGAAAAATTCAATCAATTAGATTTTGAATCTATGAGTAACTCAGAAATCCTAAGTGCTAAAATTGCGATATCAAAGTTTACTATACAATCAAAAAAAATTAAATCTAGGAGATTAGTTTCTAAAAGTTCTGGTAAATATATTGATCCAAGAAATTCTTTTATTGCTAGTATTAAAAATGGAAGTTCATCAATTCTTCTTAAATATAAAACAAATAAAACTGAATTATCTCCTTTAATTATTTTATGCGATATTTCTGGTTCAATGAGTAGTTATTCAAGAATGTTTTTACATTTTATACATGCTCTAACAGATAAAAGAAAAAAAGTATCAACTTTTTTATTTGGAACAAGATTAACCAATATTTCAAAGTACTTAAAATACTATGATATAGATGTTGCCCTAGATAATGTAAGTAAAAAAGTAATAGATTGGTCTGGTGGGACTAGAATAGGAGAATGCATCAGAGATTATAATAAAAATTGGTCTAAAAGAGTAGAAAGTGGAAATAGTATTATTCTTATAATAAGTGATGGTCTGGATAGAGGATCAAGCATAAAATTAGAAAAAGAAATGCAAAGGTTAAAAAAAACATGTTATAAAATAATTTGGCTTAACCCACTCCTTAGATATGAAAAATACGAAGCTTTGGCAAGTGGAGCTGCTGCTATGCTCCCATATGTCGATGAAATGAGGAAAATACATAATCTTAGTAGTATGGAAGAATTTACAAAAAGTTTAAATGAAAGAATCTAGAATATTTATTAATATGAGTAAAAAAGAAGATAATAATATACTATATAAAGCAAAAGAAATCATTCAAAATGGTTCAACAGTAGCCCTAGCAACTGTTATATCTACCTGGGGATCATCTCCTCGGCCTGTAGGTAGTGTTATGTTAATTGAACAAAACGGTAAATTTTATGGATCTGTCTCGGGAGGATGTATAGAAGCAGAAGTAATAGAAAGTGCTTTAAAAACTATTGAAGATAAAAAAATAAGAAAATTAGATTTTGGTGTATCCAATGATAAGGCTTGGGAGGTTGGCCTTGCTTGCGGAGGAAAAATATCTGTACTAATAGAGAATTTAGAATGAGACTAAATACTTTAAATAAAATTTTATCTTTTAAAAAAGAAAATAAATCATTTGTAGTGATCAGGGATTTTAAATCTAATAAAGATTTCTTTTATTTTGATAATAATTTCGATAAAGAAAATGAGTTTGATATTAAATTTAAACTTCAATGTAGTAATGCTTTAAAAAAAGATAAAAGTTCATTGATAAGCTATAATAATAAGGAATATTTTTTATATGTTTTTAATTCTCCTTTAAAATTAATTATTATTGGCGCAGTACATATTGCTAGTTCTTTAATTGAAATTGCCCAAATATTAGATTACAAAATAATTTTAATTGACCCTCGTGAAAGCTTTCTTAATTCACAACAATTCTTAAATATCGAAACTATTTCTAAATGGCCTGATGAGGCTTTAAAAGAAATCTATATAGATAATAGAACTGCAATAGTAACACTTTCACATGATCCAAAACTAGATGAACCAGCACTAATTGAAGCATTAAAATCTAAAGCATTTTATATAGGTGCACTTGGAAGCAAAAAAACTCATGAAAAAAGAGTAATCAGATTATTATCATTAGGACTAAATGAAGATGATATAAATAAAATTAACGCCCCAATAGGATTGCCTATTGGTTCAGTATCTACTAAAGAAATTTCAATTTCTATACTTGCTGAAATAACACAAAAACTACGAGCATAAAATGATATTTAAAAGAACTAATATAGTTAATTCATTAGGATGTGTTTTAGCTCATTCAATTAACTTAAGAAATAGCATATTGAAAAAGGGTGTGATTTTAACAAAAAAAGACATTGCAAATCTAAAAAACTCTAAAATTAATGAAATTCTAGTTGGTATAATTGAAAATGATGATGTACCTGAAAATATAGCTGCAAACAAAATTGCCTCAATAATAAATGGTAAAAATATGTATAAAAAACAACCATTTACCGGAAGAAGTAATTTATATTCTAAATATGATGGCATTTTAGAAATTCCAGAAAGAAAAATAAATCAAATAAATTATATAAATGAATCAATCACAATTGCTACATTACCTAATTGGTCATTAGTTAAAAGCAAACAGATGATAGCGACAATAAAGGTAATTCCTTTTGTTACTAAAGAAAAATATTTAAATAAAGTAGAAAAAATAATAACTTCTGAAAATGACAAAATAAATTTACATAAATTACATAAAAATAACGTTGGTATAATTTATACCCAACTTATAAACTATAAAAATAAAAGTTTAGAAAAAACAAAAAAAGTATTAAATTCAAGGCTTACCTATCTTGGGAGTGTTATAAAAAAGGAAATACTCACTGATCATAATGAAAAATCGATAGCAAAATCAATAAATGAATTAATTAGAGATAATTGCAATCTAATTCTAATTTATGGTGCCTCAGCAATAATAGATAGAATGGATGTTGTACCTATGGGAATAAAGATTTCAGGTGGTAAAGTAGATCATTTTGGTATGCCCGTTGACCCTGGAAATCTAATTTTAATAGGAAGAAATAATAAAACTAAAATAATTGGGGTACCAAGCTGTGCTAAATCACCTAAATTAAATGGTTTCGACTGGGTTCTCTGGAGAATTTTATCTGGTCTAGATATTAACTCAAAAGATATTCAAAAGCTAGGAGTGGGAGGTTTACTTAAAGAAATTTATTCCAGGCCTCAACCTAGAGATGGAGATTGAATAATCAGTAAAAATAAAAAATATATATCAGCAATTATTTTAGCAGCAGGCACTTCCTCTAGAATGGGAGAGAAAAATAAACTTCTACAAAAAATTGATGAAGAAGTCATGATTAGAACTGTTACTAAGGAAGCTTTAAAAAGTAAAGCTGATGATGTAATTATAATTACTGGTCATGACCAAAAAAATATAATTAAATCTCTAGAAAATTTACCTATTAAATTTGTAAATAATTCAAATTATATTAATGGTATTGGAAACTCTATTAGCTCCGGAGTCTATTCATTATCAATAAAAACTGACGGAGTTATAATACTATTGGGAGATATGCCTAGAATAAAGTACCAACATATAGATATTCTAATTGACTCTTTTATACCCACTGACAATAAAGCTATTTGTGCCCTAGAATCCGATGGCAAACAAGGCAACCCAATTCTATTTGGAAAATTTTTCTTTGACCAATTAAAAGCCTTATCAAATGACTATGGTGGTAAAGATATAATTCAAAATAATTTAGATTACCTAATCATAAATTCAATTGATGATAATTCTATTTTTTTTGATATAGATACACCTATAGAAATTGATAATTTAATAAGAAATAAATCAAAAGATTAATTATTCTTTTTTAAATGATTTTCAACCTCGAGCCTAGTAACAACATCAGCATAACGCCTACCAACATCTCTTAAATTATCATTATGTGGACCTTCTTCTGCATCTCCAACGCATGATTCTGGTACTATAGTTCTATAACCCCATGAAAAACTGTCAATTACACTCGCCCTTACACATCCAGATGTAGTGCAACCAGTAACAATGACCGTATCTATTTGTTGTTTTGTTAAAAAAGTAACTAGAGGGGTATTAAAAAAAATTGATGGAGCGGGCTTAGAAAAAGCAAAATCATATTTTGGGTTATAAATTCTGCTATCTAGTTCCATTCCTGGGTGATCTAAAAAAAACTGCTCCCTAACAGCTCCAATTTTCCAGTATGGCATATCTTTATCAGAATCATAACCTGAATAACAACTAGCTACAGGAATATTTTTACTCCTAGCTACTTCAAGTAACATTGCTGTTTCTTCTACTGCTTTATGAATATGTTCAAACCCACCCAGAGGATATTTTGCCTCCGTAAATGCTTTTTGAAAGTCAACTACTACCACAGCTGACCTGTCGCCAAAACCAAAGCCAAAGTCACCATAGGTTGCTGATTGATATGCATCTGACATGGAATTCCCCTCAAAAATATTTATTAGATATATATTCTATTGCAATGTAAATAAAAAGTGCAAGAATTTGTTATTAAAAATTAAATATATTCAATTTTTTTTGATATTTTATTTAATTTTGTTTCCAAAGACATATCTAAATACTAGGATATAAGTAATGTTTTAAAAATAAACTGGAGAATAAAATGAAGGCCCTAGAGGATGTCGTTATGCTTGACCTCACTCACATGTTATCTGGACCATATGGTGCCATGATATTAACTGATCTAGGTGCAAAATCAATTAAGATTGAACCTCCTGGAAAAGGTGAAGGCACAAGAGCTTTACAAGCGAAAGATCCCAGAAATTCTTTGCATGGGATGGGATCCTATTATTTGACTCTAAATAGGGGGAAAAAAAGTGTCTGTATCGACTTAAAAAAAGAGGAAGGTTTAAAGCTTTTTTATCAGATGGTTAAGAAAGCTGATATAGTTTTTAATAATTTTTCTGCTGGGGTTCCTGAAAAACTCAAAATTGATTATAAAACTCTTTCAAAGATTAACTCAAGAATCATAACATGCTCAGTCACTGGTTTTGGAGAGACCGGGCCGTATAATAAAAGACCTTCTTTTGATATGGTCGCACAAGCCACTGGTGGAGGTATGTCAATTACAGGTACGAGAGAAACATCACAATTTAGAGCTGGTATTCCAATAGGTGATTTAGGTGGAGGGATTTTTGGAGCGATTGGAATTTTAGCTGCACTTCATCAAAGGACTCTAACTAACAGAGGTCAACATGTAGATGTAGCTATGTTAGATGGTCAAATATCAATGCTCAATTATATGGCTACCATGTACTTTTTATCTGGAGAGAACCCATATGGTATAGGTAACTCTCATTTTGTACATGTACCTTATAATGTTTTCGAAACACAAACTCTGTCTGTTGTATTGGCAATAATTACAGATAACTTCTATGAGTCTCTTGCTGATCTTCTTAATGATGACTTTTTGAAACAAGAAAAATACAAAACTCAGCCTGGTAGGTTTGTTGATAAGCAAAAAATTGAAGAATGTGTTCAAAATCATTTTAAAAATCAACCAGCTGAATTTTGGCTCGAAAAGCTTGAAGCTGCAAGAATACCACATGCACCAGTTAACGATTTTGAGCATGCGCTCAAAGATCCACAGGTATTATCTAGAAAAATGGTTGTTGATATTCCTCACGTAGATGGGGGATCATTTAAAGCTCCAGGTAACCCTGTTAAACTTGACGACCATTCAGATACCTGGGAGTCTCCACCAAAACTTGGTGAGCATACTGATGAAATTTTAAAAGGTTTTTTGGGTAAAACTGACGAAGAAATTAGCAACCTTAGACAAAACAAGATAATTAATTAAAGGGTTAAAGATATGTCAAAAAGTATTTTAATTAATGAAGTTGGACTAAGAGATGGCTTACAAATTCAACCAAAGTTTGTACCTACAAATGGAAAATTGGAAATAGCACTCGGTCTTATTGATGCTGGTATAAAATCCTTTGAAGCTGCATCATTTGTATCACCAAAAGCTGTACCTCAAATGAGTGATGCTTCTGATCTATTTAAATCACTCCCGAAAAATGATAATATATATTACTCTGCACTTTTATTTAATCAAAAAGGATATGAAAGAGCTGTTGAATCAGGAGCTAAAGCAATTGCAATTGCATTAGCTTCTACAGAAAAAATGAATATGGCAAATATAAGAATGTCATTACCTGATGCTATAAATAACCTTGGTAGATTAATAAAAATGGCTAAGAAAGACGGATTAGATGCAAGAGCATACATTTCAACAGCACTTGGTTGCCCATATGAAGGTAATGTTCCTACTGAAACAGTTATTAATCTTGCAGATAAGATGTTTGAATTAGGAGCTGATAAAATTGCTATTGCTGATACTATAGGATCGGGAGGACCGGCACTAGTTGAAGAAGTGGTTGGTAAGGCAGCAAAAAAATTTGGAGCAGAGAATCTAATTGTACACTTCCATGATACACGTGCTCTTGGACTAATTAACGCTTGGGTCGCTTTAAAAGTTGGTGTGACTGAATTTGATACATCTCTAGGTGGACTTGGTGGTTGCCCATTTGCTCCAGGTGCAGCGGGTAATTTAGCTACAGAGGATCTAGCCTTTATGCTTAATGACGCAGGTTACGAAACCGGTATCGATATAGGAAAAATACGAGAAGCAGTTCTAATAGCGGAGCGGTACACCGGACAAAAACTGGGTGGCAGAATTTCTCAATGGTGGATATCACAAGAAAGAAAAAAAGCCGCATCAGCAGCTTCGGCTGCCGAATAAAAATACTTATTCGTTATCTTCCCTTAAATCAACTCCAAATTTAGAGAATATTTCTCTAATTTTATCGTAGCATACACCTATTCTTATTGTTTCAAAATTACCAAAATCAATAATTGTTGATGATCTTCCCTTATCATTTTCATATTTTGATGTACCACCATCAATAAGAATATCTCCAGCGTTTAAAACAGGTTTATCTACTTCATCTAATTTATATTTAGAACCTGTCAAAGATGTGTTCGCTGAAGAACCCAAAACTGGCATCTGCATTTGCATTGATTGTTTAGTCATTTCATTATGAAACTCACCCGCATTTAGAAGCATATCTAAAGTTCCAATTTTAGTTGAGTTTTTTAGCACCCAGTCATCAACATTTTTAAACATAGGGTGATCTTTCTTGAAAGGAGCAACAGTTGACATAGGTAGATCATTATCGAAAATCACTGCTTTAATAATATCATGTTTCCATGTATCTATAATTTGAATTTCTTTCAAGAGATCATAATTTGAAAACATACCAGATGGCTTTTCAAATGACCTATCTTTACATTTAAATATAGTTTCAATAGATTTTTTTGAATTACCGACAATTGCATATGCTACATCCAAAGGGATTATTGCTACACCCTCATTTGCTATAACATCCAGAACTTCTTTTGATTGTTGAACAACATCATCGGCTACAATTCTAATTTGATTATTTTCACTCAAAATACTAAATCCTTTTTTTATTTGTTAAAATTATTCAAGTAATGAATTACTTCTTTTTCACTTACCACGTCACCATATTTTGCATTCATATCGAAAAGATTTGCTTTATGAGGTCGCTCGTCTCTATCACCAACGGCTTCTTCGACTATAATTGGCCTAAAACCATATGAGACAGTATCAATACATGTCGCTCGAATACAACCAGAAGTTGTTACACCAGTTATTATAAGTGTATCAATATTTGCTGCATTAAGAGAAGAAGCCAAAGTAGTTCCAAAAAAAGCGCTTGGGTACTGCTTTGATATAACCAACTCATTATCTAATGGTTCTAAGCTCCCACCCCATTTACCAAGATCTCCACCTTCCTCCATGATATGAAGAGTAGGAACTTTTTCAATAAACATTCCACCATTCCACCCTCCCTTTTGAAAAACAACATTTGTATAGATTATTGGAATATTACTTATTCTAGCTTGGTCAAGCACTCTAATTGCTGACTCAAGATTTTTCTCTACAGAAGCATAAAGAGGAGATTCAGGATCAAAATATGCTTTGACAAAGTCCACTAATATTAACGCTGGATTTTCACCAAATCCTAAACGCTTATTATAGCCCGCACTATCATAATCGTTAGATAAATTATCTTCTTTCATTTACATTTCCAAGAATATTATAATTACACATAAATATAATTATTTCCATTTATTTTCAAAATTCCAAATATCTTCAAAACCCATTAATTTATGCATATCATTACCTTTAAGTAAAGGAATAGATAATCTAGATGTTGATTTATCATCAAATAATTTTTTATAAACAAATTGCATTGTAGCTGCAGATGCACTGAAAGCAGTTCCAGGAAATATAGCTAGCGTAAACCCAAGCTCCATTAATTGATTTGAGTCTAGTTTAGGAGTATTACCTGCTTCTGAGAGATTTATCATTATTGGTATATTATTGAAATTTGAAGTTATCTCTTTCATTTCACTAATTGTTCTATAACCCTCTACAAAGAGCATATCTACACCAGTCTTAATATAAGACTCTGACCTTCTACAAGCATTAGCTAGCCCTTCCTCAGAAAGACTATCCGTTCGGGCAATTATTAGAAAATTCTCATCTGATCTTGAGTCTAATGCTACTTTAAGCCTACTACACATTTCATCTTTTGAAACAAGTTGCTTACCTTTTGTGTGACCACACCTTTTTGGATTAACTTGATCCTCAATATGCAAAGCACATGCACCAGATGATTCATAACCCTTAATTGTTTGAGCAATATTTATTAAACCACCGTAACCAGTATCTGCATCAGCAATTAGTGGCTTGGATACACCACTAGCGATAACACCAACTCTATTAACCATATCTCTATAGGATGCCAAACCTGCATCTGGTAAACCTAGATATGATGCTACGGTTCCATATCCTGTCATATATAAAGCATCAAAATTTAATTTATCTGCTATTCTAGCTGAAAGCATATCAAAAACTCCAGGAGCAATGAAGAAATTCTTATCCCGAATTTTTTTTGCTAATTTCTGTCTCTTTAAATTAAACATATATTTATCCGAAAAAAAATGGCGCCTGAGATGGCGCCATAATTTTTGTTTTTTTAAATAATCTATTCAGCAGCTTCTCTTAATTTCTGAGCCGCAACTTGATGCCATTTTTGAAAAACTGGTGCTTTGGGAGGATCAAAACTAGTTTCCTCTTTACACCTAGCTTTTAACTCATCGATTGATGTAAAACCGAAATCAAACAATTTGACATCACCTCTCTCATCACTGAGTTTTTTTCTAAGCTTTTCAGTTTCATCATTATCTACTGAACCATCCTTATTAAGGACAACACCATATCTTTTAGCACCGTCAAATGAAACAAGACCTCTTTCAACGTCTTTTGCAACTTTTTCAGCTGGGCGTTTAAACGGATCACCCCAACCTCCTCCTCCCCAAGTATTGAAGAAAAGTACATCGTCTTTTTCAACCTTAATATGATCTTTTTTAGCAGGCATTAGTTCTTCAGTTCCATCAGCCCTTCTTAAAATTTTATTACTTCTTCCTCCAGGGGTACCACCGTTAACTCCCCATGGATATGTCAGCCATCTGTCATCGTGAATTGAAATTTCACCTGGTTCCAAGAAACGATACCCTAGTCTAATTCCGTTTCCTCCTCTATGAAGGCCAGCACCCCCTGAATCAGCGATAGATTCATATGTATCGATTCTTAAGGGGAAATAAGCTTCAAGAAACTCATTTGGAACATTAGTAAAAGATGGCCATAAAGAATGCCCATCTGGTCCATCACCTACAGGTCTACCTGGTATACCACCAAACCCTATTTGATATAATTGAAACCACTCTCCGTGTTTATCATAACCCGAATACATGAAATGAGGACTATCTGAAAAACCAGCAGCATTAAGTGCATCTGGAGCACCTTGCCCTAACAAACCACCCATTATATCAAAAATTCTTCCCAACATATGAGTCCTGGATGATAGTGAAGCAGGCTTCATTGGTTTAAGTATTGTTCCTGCAGGAATTCTTACATCAACCAAGTCATAAAAACCATCATTAAACAATATTTGAGGGTCAAAGATATTGATAGTGAATGCACCAAGGAACATCTTAAACATTTCCTCATTTAGCATGAAATTAACTGAACTCATAGATTGTGGATCTGTACCTTCAAAATCAAAAACAGCTACTCCATTCTTGTCTCTGTGCAATGTACAAGCGACCTTATAGGGTCCCATACCAATTCCATCATCACAAATATAATCTTCAAAATAAGCTTTCTTCTCAGGAACAAACATACCAATTATGGCACTCATTGCTCTTTTATTCCTGTCAAGCATCTGCTCCATTGCTTCAATAAAATAGTCATCTCCAAATCTATCAGCAATTTCGATACACCTTTTTTCAGCAATACGCAAAGCAGCTATTAGAGCATTAAAATCAGCACGATTCCATTCAGGTAAACGACAGTTATGAAGAATAAGCTCAAGTATTTCAGAATTTAATTTTCCTTTTTTATAAATCTTAGTAGGAGGAATCATAATTCCTTCTTCATATATTTGATTTGAATCAACTGGGAGACTTCCAGGTACCTTTCCACCTACATCAGTCATATGACCAAACATAGCAGACCATGCAATTACTCTATGATCTTTAAATATAGGTTGAAGCACTAGCCAGTCAGGTAAATGACTTATTGCACCTCTGCAGCTGTATGGATCATTAGTTAAGAAAATATCACCTTCTTCAATGGTACCCTCATAGCCCTCGATAAAACCATAAATAAATGAACCAAACTGTCCAACAACCATTTTTCCATCGTTGTTGGCAATCATCGGGAACTCATCGTGTTGCTCTCTTATGCCTGGAGACATAGCAGTTCTGAATAAAACAGCATCCATCTCCCACCTAGCATTTTTTAAAGCATTCTCAATAAGATCAAGAGTTACTAGGTCTAATTTTACTTTTTTAAACTTTTTGTTATTACCCTGTATAATTTTAGCAGCCATTTATCAATACCCCCACTTATCGCTTACGAGATTTAGATTTTTTAGATTTCTTGGACGCAACCTTACGTTTAGGCGCCTTTTTCTTTGCAACTTTCTTCTTTGCAATTTTCTTCTTAGCTACTTTTTTTGCAACCTTACGTTTAGGTGCCTTTTTCTTTGCAGCTTTTCTTTTAGATGTTTTACTTTTAGAAGTTCGGCTTGAAGATGTTGATTTACCCGAAGATTTAGAAGGGTTAATCAAAATATTACCAAATCCATCAACTTTACCAACATGGTCAGGTAAAATTAATGTTGTAGAATCCATTTCAGTAACAATAGCAGGACCAGGAATAGAATGACCAGATTTTAACAATGAACGATCATATATTTTTGCTTTCCTATTTTTTCCATCAACAAATACATTCGTGGATTCAATAACAGCTTCTTTAGGCTCACCAGAACCTTTGCCAACCCTCTCAGCTTTTACCTTTGTTGGTTTACCTTGCTGAATAGCTCTTAAATTAACTAATTCCTGATCATGATCCAAAGCAAATGTGTACATTTGCTCATGCATCTTATCAAATTCTTTAGCAACAGCAGATAGACCACCTTTTGCAAATTTCTTTGCATCTGTTTCAATAGTAAGAACTAAGCCTTGCCCATGATAACGAACATCAATTTCATATGTAGTTGTTTGATCTTTCCTACTAACACCTTCTGCGTCAAGTTCTTTAGCTGAACGTTCCGCTAATTCTTTAAGAATTTTATTAACTTCTTTATCTGATGTTTGTGGGAAAGTCCTAATAAAAGACCGTGAAGCTTCGTTTCTTACACGAGTAGTAGCATCACCGTATGCACACAAAACTCCTGGGCCAGGCGGAATTATCACAGGCCAAGAACCTGTAAGTTTCCCCAACGCATTTGCATGTAAAGGACCAGCACCACCAAAAGCTATAAGAGCAAAATCCCTAGGGTCATGACCTTGTTCGACTGAAACCAACCTTAAAGCACCAAACATATTTTCATTAACAATATTGTATATACCCTCTGCTGCGTTCATAACCTTTAGATCCATTGCAGAAGCGATTTTCTCTACTGATTTTTTTGCTAGGTTAGAATCTATAACCATATCACCGCCAAGCTTGGAAGACGATGGAAGATAACCAAGAGCGACATTAGCGTCAGTCACAGTAGGTTCTTCACCACCTTTAGCATATGCAGCAGGGCCAGGGACAGCTCCAGCAGATTGAGGACCTACCCTCAAAGACTTAGTCAACTCTGGTGAGTATGCTATCGATCCACCTCCTGCACCACAGGTTCTAACATCTATTGAGGATGCACGAACAGTCACATCAGCAACTCTTGTTTCTCTTCTTTTCAAAGGTGAACTATTTTGAACCAAGGCTACATCAGTTGACGTACCACCCATATCAAAGGTAAGAAGGTTTTTATAACCTGCTTTTTCTGCAATCCAGATAGCGCCAGCAACACCCCCAGCAGGTCCTGACATCAAAAGGTTCACAGGAGCATTTTCTGCAGACTCAACAGAGGAAAGACCTCCATCTGACCTTAGAACATGCAACTGAACATCTTTCATCCTTTTCTTTGTTTCTTTATGAAGATTACGCATATATTTTGAAACTACTGGTCTAATATAGGAATTAACAACTGTAGTTTCGGTTCTCTCATACTCTTGCATTTCAGGAATAACTTCAGAGGAGATAGAGATAGGGATATCAGTAAAAATCTTTTGAGCTAATTTTCTTGCCTTAACCTCGTGAGCACCATTAGCAAAAGAATTAATAAAAGAAATTGTAAGAGCTTCTATATCATACTTGCCTTTAAGCTTTTTAAGTTTCTTTTCTAAGTCATCAAGGTCAATAGGAGAGACTATATCTCCTTTAGTTCCTATTCTTTCCTCTGCCTCAATAGTACATTCTAGAGGAGCCAAAGGATCAGTTTTGTTAAATATAACCCAACCACCAAGACCACCAGGAACAAAAGATCTTGCTATTTGAAGAACCTGACCGAAACCTTTTGTAGTTATAAGTCCAACTTTTGCACCAGCATTGGTTAAAACAGTATTAGTTGCAACCGTCGTTCCATGCATAACATTTGTAATTTCTTTTGGATCCACACCTGCTTCAGCACAAACTTTTTCAATTCCATTTAAAACTCCACGCGATGAGTCATCTGGTGTAGAAGGAACTTTAGCAGTTTTGGTTTCACCAGTTTTTTCATCGACTAGAAGTAAGTCAGTAAAAGTACCCCCGACATCAACCCCTAAACGATAGGACATTTAAGATTCTCCCTAGAAAATAATATTTTTAAAAGTATACCACTTGTTAATAGTGGATTACCAATTTCATATACTATCCCGTATGATAGAGTTAACTGTCAACAAGAGTCATGACTAAAATTATAGTTTTTTCAATTTTTTTGGAATATTAAAGCTAATTTAATGGATTATTCAAAAATCTGCAAGATTTTAGCAACTTTTGAGGGTCAAAATACAGTTACCTAAATCTATTTATTTGAAAAATAAATATTACGAATCAACAGAAAAAGTCTTTCTGCTAATGCATGGATTTAGTATAATTTTCATTTTCGTCAGTTGAAGATCCAGTTGCCGCAGAAAAAATTCCTCGTTTCCTCTCCAAAATATAAACCACACCAAATGCAAGCACTATAATTAGCAGAGAAAAAATTGTAGTGAGAGTGCCTACTGCATATAAGTCCGGTCGGGCTGCATTTGCAGTAGCTGAAACCATGTCTACTGGAAGTGTATTAGCATCACCTGCAACAAGACTTGTTCTAGCAAATTCATCATAAGATAATGTAAAACCAAACAGGCCTATTGCAATTAAGCCAGGGAGTACAATTGGGAAAATTACAAACCTAAGTCTTTGCCAACTAGTAGCCCCAAGATCTGTAGCTGCTTCCTCAATTGATGGGTCAAATCTCGCAAAAATTGCCAACATAATTAATACACCAAATGGAAGAGACCAAGTGAGATGGGCACCCAAACCTCCGGAATACCAAGAAGATAGCAACTCTAAATTTGCAAAACCGAGACCTATCCCAAGACTGATTAGAAAAGGGGGTGCTATTAGACTACCAATTACTCCATAGAAAACTAGATTCGATCCCTTAAAACCCCTTCTATATGCAAGACCAGCCATGAACGAAATTATAATTGTAATTATCATTACAATAATCCCTAATATAAATGACCTTAACCAAGGCAATCTAAAGTCAAATAAATAATCTGGGAGAATAACCTGTTTAAACCAATAAAGGGAAAAGCCTTTCATAGGGAAAGTAAGCCCTCCCTCAGGTCCCTGAAATGCAAGAAAGCCTATAGTTATAAGTGGACCATATAAAAATATAACAAAGAGCAAAAAAATTGCCCCTCTGATTTTCATGGGTGTAGTACTATTTTGCCAAAAGCTAATCATATCTTTCTTTCAATTATTCAGTTACATTTGTTTTCTTATATCAACAACTCTCATAAGACCGCCTACAAACAGCAATAGTAAAGCCAACAAAATGACTGATTGGGCCGCTGCTATGGGATAAAAACCATTGAAAAAAGCCACAGAGACACTATTCGCTAAACTTCCAGATTGAGCTCCACTTAAAATTCTTATAGCTGTAAAATCTGTTGCAACTAAAGCCACTATAAAAATAGTTCCAATAATTATACCAGGTTTACTCATTGGTATAATAATAAATCTCAAAATTTGAAAACCTGAGGCTCCCTGATCTTTAGCTGCTTCAATTAAATTTGGATTAATTCTTGCCATAACATTAAATAAAGGCGCAACCATAAAAAGAGTAAACATATGAATATAAGATACTATTACTGCAAATTCAGAAAATAGAAAGAATTGGACAGGCTCATCTACAATACCAATGTTAATAAGAAATGAATTGAGGATTCCTTTAGAACCTAAAAAAGGTATCCAAGATGTCATTCTTACTACACCTGATGTCCAAAAAGGAACAACTGTTAAAAGGAAGAAAAAAACTTTAACTCTGAATGAAATTAAATCAAAAACAAGAAAATATGATATAATGAAACCTAAAACTAAAGTTATTACCCAAGTAATAATAAATATTCTTGCAGTATGCCAAAGATTTAATAAAGACGACCATTCAGAAAAAAAATCAATATAACTTGTAAAGGTAAAACCTGGTCTAGTAACAAAACCATCAAATATAAACACACTATACATAAGTATAATAGCTACAGGAACAACTGCAAATATAAATAAAACAATAACTAAAGGTGAGGCCTGAAAATAGGCCGAGTATTTTTTAAAAATCTCGGATATTTTACTAGTTTCAGATTCTTGATTTTGGGTCTGTATAGACATAAATCACCATAAATACAAATAAGATATATTACTCATAAACAAAAAAGAGGAGTGTGGCAACACACTCCCCTAATTTTTTTTACAAAAAAACTAAGCAGCTTGAAATGCAGACCATTTCTTAACAAGATACGCAAATTCATCGTACTCAGAGTTCCAAACAGCAATATTGCCCATTCTGTTCTTATATGAACCACCGTCACGAACATCACCTGGTTTAGCCAAAGGACCACCAAATGGACTAGTAATACCATCTTTAGTAGGTTTACCGTCAATCCAATAAGCATACTCATCAGCTGACATAAACTTTTTAGTACGTTCTGGAGTTGGAGCATAGTAACCTTGTCTTCCAAACAATGCACCAGGAAATCCAGCCCATTGCCAGTTAAGAAGTTCGTACGCAGCATCCAATTTCTTACCTTTTAGATGACCAGCTAAAACGTTACCAATAGTCCAACCACGATATCCTTCTTTAAGATCAGCATAGACAACGTCTATCCCTTGTGTTTGAACTAAAGTAACAGCAGGAGACCACATGGATTGAATCACAGCTTCACCATTAGTCATGAAGTTAACTGACTCCATAAAGGTTGTCCAAAAAGCTCTAAAGTGACCTTGCTTTTTTAGATCATTAAGAATAACAAAAGTTTTATCAATTTCTTCTTTTGTCATATTTCCTTTATTGCCGTACTTTATGTCTCCTCTAGCTTCGATAGCCATAGCTAAATCCATCATGCAAATATCAGGGAATGCTTGAAGGCAAACTTTACCTTTCCATTTTGGATTCAACATTTCAGCCCAAGTTTCTATTTCATAACCAACTAAATCTCTTCTATAACCAAGAGTATCTGCATTATGAACTGTTGGCATAAAAGTCAAATAGTCACTACCACCAGCTTTAGCAAACTTATTAGCTTTTTTCTTGCCTGGGTTATAAAGCACCTTAGCTGGATGCTGGCCATCACCTATCTTAGCATCTGACCAAGTTTTCATTGAACTTTTGTACATACCAATGCACTCATCCCAATGCTTTAACCTTTTGATTTCAATTGGTTGCAATTTCGCAGCTGGAGAACCCCAAATTCTTCTCATTTGGTTTCCAGCAGGCTCAGCAATATCAAAAGACTTTGGTTGAGTTAAGATCTTATTTTGAATTCCATCAAAACCAAGAGCTGTCATCTCAATTTTTATACCTAAATCTTTTTCAGCTTGCTTTTGCCATGGCTCAATGTGAGAAACACCTGAACCAACGCTTCTTAGAACTACTTTCTCCTGTGCCCATAATGTTGGAAAACCAGATATTGCACCTGTACCAACAGCAGCACCTGCAGCCGCTGCAGTGCCTTTTAGCACAGAACGTCGACTGACTTTTGAATTAACTTTCTTAGTAATTTCACTCATCCCATAATAACCTTTTCTATAGTTTCTCGAGAAAAACATATCTAAACCATAAGGGCCCTGTGGCCCAGATATGCTGGCCTTCTAAAAACTTGATTTTTAGAAAATCCAAGGTTTATTGTTAGCATTTATTATGATCATGCAAGATTTATTTACACAAAAAATGATTTTTTTCAGAAAAAAGTTAGGTTTTTCATCAAAAATAACCTTCATTTTTATATTTTTGATAATCATTTTGCCAAATGTTTGTTTAGGTAAAACCGATAATAATCAAAATAAACCTATAAGAATTGAGAGATTTTTAAATATATCTGAAATAATAAACCTTGAAAATATATTCTGGGATATGTCAGTAGATAAAATAATTAAAAATATTAAAAGCTCAAAATATAATATGTCAGATGGGTTTAAAATTGGCTATTGCTATTTTAGATACTCTATTAATATTAAAATAAAAAATGAACCATGGGAGCTTTGGTTATGTGAAAATCCAGAAAATGGAAAATTATATGGAATTTCAATAGAAAAAGGATTCAATGGGGTTTTTTTTGAAAAAAATAAAAGCAAATCAAATTTATTTTCAAATTTTTTAAATAATTTAAAAAATATTTATGGACCTCCAGAAAAGGTTTGGAAAGAATGTCATAATACACGTTGGAATTTTACTGAACAATATAGTTGGTACTTTGCTAAAACAACTATATCTTTTGTAATTCGAGATATTCCCTTGAAACAAATGGCAATTCATTACCATAAGCCGACAGGAATAAAGGATTTCGGACCAGGAATCTGTTCTGCACAACCAGAATAAAAATAATATATCAAATTGATTATTTTTAGCCTTAAGATTTGTTAGGAATATTTATTTTTTTAGAAGATGTAAATCCTTAGCTTCCCAGCTTGCTAAAATTTTATCACCCATATCAACTGGATCTTTGAAATAATCTTTTTCATCAGAGTTTGCTACAATTAGTTCACCATTTTCTTTAGCCATAGTTACTTTAACCCAAGTACCCTGATATTCAATAGAGTGTACTATCCCTGATTGATGATTTATTGCATCAGGCTTACCATCATTTCGAGAAATACTCACTTTATCCCTTCTAACAGAAAAACTAACATTTGAGCCCTCTTGAAGATTATTTGATAGAATTTTATACTTACATCCGTCGCTCCCTGTGACCTCAGCATCCTTTTCGGATATTTTATTTATATCACCTTTGAATACATTCCAACCTCCCATAAACTCAGCTACATAAGAGGTCTCAGGTGTTGTATAAATCTCTTGTGCGGTACCTGCCTGATCAATTACTCCCTGGTCCATTACAACAATCATATCTGCAAGAGCCAATGCCTCTGGTTGAGTGTGAGTAACATGAATAAATGTTATTCCAATTTCTTTTTGTAATCTTCGTAATTCTTCACGCATTTGTAGACGTAAATACTCGTCTAGTGCAGATAAAGGTTCATCTAGAAGCAAAACTTTAGGATTAGTGATTAAGGACCTAGCTAAGGCAACCCTTTGCTGTTGGCCTCCTGACAATTGGGCAGGTAGCCTGTCAGCAAGGTGAGTCATTTTAACTGTCTCTAAAACTTCCATAGCACTGTTTCTTCGCTCATCTTTTTCTATACCCTTAACCCTAAGGCTAAAAGCAACATTTTCTGCTACAGTAAGATGAGGAAAAAGAGCGTAACTTTGAAACATCATAGAAGTGCCTCTTTGCACTGGCTCTAAACCAAAAGTTTGTTCACCACCGATTAAAACCTCACCAGATGTAGGCTCCTCATGACCAGCAATCATCCTTAGTATTGTAGTTTTTCCGCAACCAGATGGACCAATCATACAACAATAGGCACCGTCAGGGATAGTTAAACTAACATCATTTACTGCTTGAGTTTCACCAAATGATTTTACTAGGCTTTTAAGTTCAACTTGTCCATTGCCAGATGTACTCATCTAAATATTCCTTAATTAGAAAAAATATTAAAACCAAAAATTTTTGCCAAACCATAGCATATCTAGAATATGATATTTGAGACAAAAACATATTCATGGCAAATTATTGCCCATCAACCAGTAAGTCAAGGAAGTTGATAGAAAATATAAAAAAAAAAATACAAAAAATTGAACTTATAGAAATATAAAGCAAGATTATTTAATAAAAACCTACTCTCCGAACAGTTTATCAGACTCTTTTTTGTGTTTTGCAAGAGCCATAAGTCTTTTATCTCTCCACTTTTGTCTTGAAATATTATCATCTAATGACCTAATTTGCCTTTGTTCAAACTCAACTTTGTGATAAAAAGATTCATTCCATTCTTTGACCTCGAGTTCAGATGCAACATTTTGGTAAATTGGCCCGTACCTTTTTGCATAATCTGAAATTCCCCCTGGAGCATTAAGATCAATTGTTTCCATTGGACCCATAAATGACCACCTCAAACCTAGTCCATATTTTACAGTTTTATCTAAATCATATGAATCCACATAACCCATAGAAACTAACTTAAAAGCTTCATTCAGAAGTGCTCCTTGAAGACGATTAAGAATAAAACCATCTATTTCTTTTTTAACGACTATTGGTTTTTGCTCAATTTTATTCATTAATCCTGAGACAAATTCTACTATTTTTTTATCAGTAAATTCAGAAGGTACTATCTCTACTAAAGGAACCAAGCTTGGAGGGTTAACAGGGTGAACTACTAAAAATCTCTCTGGATGATTTAAACCTTCTGAAAATATAGAAGCCTTTATTCCCGATGTAGATGAACCAATTGCAACACTTTTGTCTACTATGCTATCTAACTTCGAAAATATATCTTTTTTTATTTCTAAATTTTCTGGCCCACATTCTTGGATATAATCAACATTTTCAATTGCTTTTTTTAAATTATTTGTAACTGATATTTTCTTTATAAAAATATTGGGTTCGTCATTTAATAAACCCAGTTTATATAACTCTTGGGTCGTAATTGAAAGTTGGAGTATTGAATTTTCAATTGCTTTATGATCTGTATCATAAAGCACCACTTGTTTAAATTTCTTAGCAAAGACTATCGCCCATGCCCTTCCAATCATTCCTGCTCCAATTATTGCTATTTTTTTCATTCTAAGCTCTTAGTTAAAGTATGGTGTAAATATTAAGAGAAAACTATACTATTTGTCTAAAAATATATAAAGGTTAATAGCATCGATATTCCTCCAGCTACCAACGGTAAAGGTATAGAGATAATTATCCTTCTATATGCAAAACCCCAACCTAAAAAAGGAATCTCCCACATCAACATTCTAGTAATTTGGAAACTAGACCACCCGGTTAAAAAAGCAACTAACTGAGGATAGCCCGCTCCAAGTTTATAGAAGGCAATCGCAACTGGAAAAGCTACGATTGGACCTGAGGGAACAAAAGCACCTATAATGGCCGCAATAAGCACGCCAATAAACCCTGAGTCACTTCCTATCCAACCTGAAATAATTTGCTCAGGAAGTAAAACAGTAATAAACCCTGCCGCTAAAAGAGAAAATGGTAGCCGAGGCAAAATAACGATTAACTGATCATAAGATATGCTAAGTGCTTGAGAAATATTTTCTTTATTTTTAAAATATACAATAAAAAAAAGTACAAAGGCAATAAACCAAATTAAAAGAGCAGATACTAGCATCTAATTATTTTTTTCCATAGCGAAATAGTTGTTGAAAAATTTTCTATATAATAGTCCGGCTATAATAGGTAAAATTAATGATGAGAGAAATCTTATTATAGTGAAATCTATACCCATTAATGGAATCTCCCATGCAATAGTTCTTGTAAAACTTATTGTTGTCCAGGCAGTAATAAAAGCAATGAGTGATCCAATATCTGCTCCTTTAGATCTAAGAGATATTAACAAAGGAAAAGAAACCATTGGACCACCAGGGGTAACACCTCCAACAAGAGTAGCTATCAATATACCTTTAAAACCACTCTCTTTACCCAACCATTTCCCAATAAATTTTGAAGGTAATAATATATGCATCGACCCAACCAATAAAATTCCACCTCCTAAGATTGGAAGAATTTTTAATAATAAATTTAGGTCTTCAACTAAGGATAAATATAATATATCTATACCTTTAATTAAATAAACAGCAATACCTGATATAAGGGTAATAAAAATTAAAACAATAAAAGATGTATCAAAAAAATTGAAATAATTTTTTCTTATATTTTTAGAATTTTTCATAATAATTTTTCTAGAAAATAAGTTTTGATAAATAAAGAACTAAAATCATAAAATTATTTTTTTAATGCTTTATGTTTCAAGCATATAGAATTAATACAATATCTCAATCCTGTTGGCACAGGACCGTCATCAAAAACATGACCAAGATGAGACCCACAATTTTTACAAGAAACCTCTGTTCTAATCATTCCATGGGAAAAGTCAGTTTTAGATACTACTTTATTTTCATTTATCGCTTGAAAAAAACTAGGCCAACCAGTACCAGAATCGAATTTAGATTCGGAGGAAAATAAATCATTTCCACATGCCGCACAAAGGTATATACCTGGATCTTTATGGTCAAAATACTTTCCTGTAAAGGGCCTTTCAGTTCCACTATTTCTCAATACCTCAAACTCTTCTGTTGTCAGTTTTTCTTTCCATTGATTATCAGTGAGTTTAAATTTAGTCATAAGTATTTATTAATGTAAAAAAGCACACTAGTAAATATTAAGTTTTATTTTCTTTTGATTAATTAGCTGATGCTGTAGTACTACTTGAACTACTGGAACTACCAGTGCCACTATCATTATCTCCATAACCACCAATGGAAAGTACAGTGAGAACAGCTGCACCAGTCAATAAGATCAATGATGTTAAACCAATAGTTGCCACACCTGTGGATAAACCTGCACTAGAAGCAATACTTCCTGATAATTTATTATTAGTAATTCCCTTTACTTCCCTCACTGATTTTCCAGAAGTTGGCTGAGGATTACTTATTCTATCGAGAGATCTTTGGTTTTTTATGAAGTTTTCTCTTTTACACTCTGGCGCTAAATTATTTTTATTAGGATCACATTTACTTGATATACGCTTTGTAATTATCCTTCTTTTTGATAAATTTTTGTCACTCAACACTTCTTTTCTTGCTTTTTTTAAAAGTTCTTGAGAAGTATCTGTAAATTTTATAGAAGAGTCTCCAGTTTGCGCATAGACAAATGGACTTAAAACAGAAAAGTTTAAGATCGCTGTTATAAATATTAATATTTTAATTAATCTATTCATTGCAGTGTCAAATAAAAAGTTAATTAAATAATAACTTAGTTAATGATTTATTAAATTATATAATAATTTGCTTAAATACCTTATAAAACACAATAAAGTAATAGATTATAGGGATAAAATACGTATTCTAATAATAATTTATTAATTCTTCACTTTTTTCAATAATCAGAAACAATGATATAAGATGAAATTAGATTATATTTTAAATATCTTAATTTATTCTTTTGTTGTACTAATTTGGGGCGGATCCTTCCTTGCTATTGAATATCAACTTGGAATTGTTCCTGAGTCTACATCTATATTTTTTAGATATGTTGCGGCAAGCACTATACTTTTCTTTATTTGTATAATTGCTAAAAAATCTATGTTTAATTTTCCAATAAAATATCATTTTTTATTCTTTATGGTAGGTTTATTTTTTTTCTCATTAAATTATCTTTTAATATATAAAGCTCAGAATTACTTGACCAGCGGAACAACAGCTGTAGCCTTTGCAATGTGTTTATTCTTTTCTCAAATTAACTCTAAGATATTTTTAGGTTTTAAACTTAAAATTAAAACTACTATTGGAGGTATAATTGGTATTTTTGGAATTTTTTTATTATTTAGCAGCTCAATTTTTTCTGAAAAAAGTGAATATAATGAGTTATTTGGTGTTTCCCTAATCTTAGCAGCATCATACATAGTTTCTTTAGCAACAATAGTAACGGCAAAAATAAATTTAAACAAAATACCAATCTTACAAGCAAATTCTTGGGCGATGATATATGGTACAATTATTAATTTTATTCTTTTACTTATCACAGGTAGCAAAATTGCTTTTGACCCCAGAATTAGCTACTGGATAAGTTTTTGCTACTTAGTTATTATATCTAGTATAATAGGATTCATCCTATATTTTTTGTTAGTCAAGAGAATTGGGCCAGAAAAGTCATCTTACTTTGCAATAATGTCACCCATGGTCGCAGTAATAATATCTGTTTTTGCAGAAAACCTTCAAATAACTATTACGCTAATTACTGGAGTATTCTTTGTTTTAATAGGTAACTTTATTGCTGTAAAAAGTAAATTTAATTCAAAAAAATAATGAATTGATTAATTGATATTTACTTTATTTTGAATCATTATTAATTTAAAAATAATTTAAAAATTAAAAAAGTTACTTCATGGAAATTAATAATTTATATAATATTTTATTTAGAGAAATTGAAAAAAATCGTAACAATACTGTTTTTGAAATTCCAGATGAGAAAAAAATAATCTATAAAGATTTTGAAAATATTATTAATACTATTTATATAAATTTGAAAAATAAACAAGTCGAACCTGGTGATAGAATCTGCGCTCAAACAAGTAAGTCTATAGAGGTTATCGCCTTGTATTTAGCTTGCTTAAAAATTGGGGCAATATATATTCCTTTAAATTTCGATTATTCTATTGACGAACTAAAATTTTTTATAGAAGATTCAAAACCAAAATTATTTATATTAGATAAAAAAAATAAATATATCAACAACGATAATCTGAAAAAAATTATTAAATTAACTTTATTAGAAGAAATATCATCTTCTGATTGTATTAATATAAAAAGTAATATTAAAACAAATACCTTTAATTCTAATGATAATGATATTGCGGCTATATTATATACAAGTGGCACTACAGGAAAGCCAAAGGGTGCCGCTCTTTCCCATAAAAATCTCTCAAGTAATTGTTTGTCTCTCAATAAGATATGGAAGTTTTCCTCTAACGATATTCTTCTACATGCTTTGCCTGTTTACCATGTACATGGATTATTTGTTGCTATAAATTGTTCTATTCTTAGTGGTTCAAAAATAATATTCCTTCCAAAATTTGATACAGCATCAGTTCTTGAATATATCCCAAAATCAACTGTCATGATGGGTGTTCCAACTTTTTATAATAGATTAATTGAGCACAAAAAATTAAACTCAAACTTATGTAAAAATATGCGCGTATTCATATCTGGTTCTGCTCCACTAACTATTGAAACATGGAATACTTTCTTCAAAAAAACTGGTCACAAGATCCTAGAACGTTATGGAATGACTGAAACAGGAATGATTACCTCTAACCCATATTTGATAGAAAAAAGAAAAGCAGAATCAGTTGGCTGGCCACTTCCTGAAGTCAAATTAAGAATAAGTAAAGAAAATTTAAACTTGAAAGACCATTTAGGAGAAATCCAAGTAAAAGGACCCAACGTTTTTAATGGTTATTGGAATAAAAAAAATAAAAATACTGATTTTACGAAAGACGGCTTCTTCAAAACTGGGGATATAGGAAAAATTGATAATGAAGGAAGAGTTTTTATAGTTGGAAGACAAAAGGATTTAATCATTACTGGGGGCTTAAATGTCTACCCCAAAGAGGTTGAGGACCATTTAAATAAAATAAATGAAATTAAAGAAAGCGCTGTAATAGGATTACCTGATAAAGATTTTGGAGAAACAGTTGTAGCAGTGGTAGTAATGGAAAAAAATAAAAACTTAACACCCAAAGAAATACAAAATACTATATTAAATAAATTAGCAAAATTCAAAGTTCCAAAAAAATTTATTTTCATCAGTGAACTGCCTAGAAATATTATGGGTAAAATTCAAAAAAATATTCTTAGAGATAAATATAAGGATATTTAATTGAAAATTTACTTTATTTAAAAGTTTCTATTTTTTCTCTTTTGCTGAGAAAACCATCTTTTCTTAGACCAAAACAAGTATCAATAAAGCTACTAGTGAAAGATCTTCTTGATTCATTATCAATCTTACTATCTAGATTTAACCCAAAAACACCTTGAAATGCCGTTGTACCAATTTGTTGCAACATTTCAGTAAGGTGAGTGCAACCATAATTCATTGGAATTTTTTCTTTTACTTTCTTTAACCAGCCTGGGCCAATTTTAATGCCAATAAGATTTTTATATTTTTCTGAAGCTGGATGGCAACTGAAGTGTGCAGGAGTGAGCATTGAAGCCTGGACATCTATTATTTCAAAATCTTTGTTGATAATAATCTTAAAAACCATATCATGAATTGGCTTATTTGCTTCTCTTATAAAATCATAATTAGTTATTGTGTCAAATGGCTTTGTATCGATAATTTTTGCCTCAATTTCAAATAGGCTATCTTCTCTTAAATAACAATTAATATCTAATTTTCTTTCATGAATTTTTTTTCTTTTAATTTTTTGTATTTTTTCTTTCTGTGTCATTTCTATCTCAATCAATTTTTTATATACTATTAAAATCATTATGTTTAATCGATTATATGGATTATATTAACATATTAAAGTAAATATAATTTTTACCGGAATATCAATTTATGTTAAAACATAGAGAAATAAAGTATACAATCAATTACTTAGATAATAGTGGGAAAAAACGTGGTGAAGAACCATGTTTCGTAACCTTACATTCTGATGGAACAAGAGTAATTAGGGCAACTTCAAAAATATATGATACAGAAATAATTCGAGATGTAGTTTATAATGTTGATGCTAAATTCAAACCCATTGATTGTTTCATAAAAATCAGAAAAAGTGAACAAATAATTTCAACATCATTTTTCACGTTTACAGATAATAATATATATCTTAAAGGCATTAACTCAGAAAATAAAATAGTCAATGAAACACTTGAGACAAATAGAGCTGAGTCATTTATATCTCACGCTGTTGCGACAGATGTTTGGCATTCAGCAAATATAATTAAAAAAAAATCTAAGGGCATTCAAAAAATTTTTCCTATTTATAGCTCTTCAAATTTACCTAATGGCGCATCAGAATCAAAAATACATAGATGGGATCTTAAGGCAAAATTTATAAAGTTTACTGAGATTAGAACACCAGCAGGAATATTTGAGGCTGAACATATTCAGTATTACGAAGAGGATGATTCATTATGGTTAGAAATGTGGTGTACTAATGATATAGACAGAATTATGTTAAAAATGTATTACCCTGTATATGATTCTTACTATCTATTAAACAAACTAGAACGGGTATGATGAACACTTAGATAACACTAAAGGAAAATCTTCCCTTTTATACCTCACTCAAAATATTGAGCAGTTAATTCAGTTATAGGTGAGTCACAAGTTCAAATAAACTTATAAAATTTTTATACGGGGCTAGATATTATTTGAACATAAAGTCATGATGAAGTTCATTACTTAAAAAAAAGGAAAAGCAAAAATTTTATATATTTTACCACCATTAAAGAAGGGAAAAACTAAGCTTTAGGCTCTGCTGGTTCAATTTATTTTTTACATAAGGGTGCAGGGTTACTTGGAAACTTCCTGGAGATGAATTCTTTAGACATTTATATATATGCTTTTCAAATCCTGGGTATCCTTTTCAAAAAACTAAAACTGTAAAAAAAAGGGAGAGTAAGTAAGTATACTCTCCCAAACAATTAAAAATTAATTTTTTTAAGATTTTTGTATTTTATCCCATGTGCCAGAACCAAAAACTTCATCAGCCAACGCTTTGTTAACCGGTGCCATCTTAGTCTGAGCTGCAGAGGCATCAAGGTTTAAAACAGTACCTGCACCATTAATTTCTTCCCATCTTTTATACTGAGGTTCCATTTCATCTATAACCCTTTTAGCATAAACTATAGGCTCAAGTGCCAAGAAACTCTCTTGCACAATTTCTTGATTTCTTTTACTCCAAGAATTCCAAACCCTTGAACTTACCCAGAATTTATCTAGACCCATACCGAAATCATTTCTAGCTATATATTTACATACTTCATAAAATTTCATAGGTATAGCAAGTGAAGCTAATGTACCACATCCGTCGACAATTCCGCTTTTCAATGCACCATAAAGCTCATTAAAAGCTATTGGAACTGGCTCTGCACCAAGATGCTTAAGACCTTTAAGTTGACCTTCAATTTGAGCAGCCCTAATTTTCCTACCCTTCAGTCCATCAAAAGACTTCAAATCGTCTCTTAAAAATAGATTCCATGGTCCCGCTCTTCCTACACCTAAAAAGTGACAACTATACTTCTCAGCTAGTGCTTTCCTTGTAGGTTCATATAATGGGCCATTTGCTACTCTAAGAGAATGGGCAGCATCTCTAAAAAAATATGGTGAATAAAACAGATCAAACTCTCTAGTACCAGAATAAGCTGTTCCAGCAGCATCAACAGTTCCTAAAGCACAACCTTCAAGTAGATCTTTTTCACCTAAGCCTAAACTTTTGGCGAAAACTTCAAAATCAATCTCTCCACCTGTTCTTTCTCTTACAACACTCCATAAATCTACAGCAGCTCTCGCTGAGATAGAACTAGGTGGTGCTGCAGTTCCATATTTAAGTTTTTTTGCACCATATGATATACCCGGAAACCCAGTAGCTGCTCCAATTAAAGCTACACCGGCCACACCTTGGGTAAAACTTCTTCTAGAAATTTTAGAATTTTTCATTGAGTAAACCCCCTAAAAATTAATATATTCTCTATAATCTCATATTTTATTCATTTATTGAACTGGAATTACGAGATCTGCAAGAAATAATGTAGTTTCAGGCACATAAGTTATCAACATTAATACTAAAATTAGGGCAATAAAGTAAGGTACTGCTGATTTAAACATCTCAATAACACCTACTTTAGAAATAGCAGAAAGTACAAATAAATTTAGACCAATAGGAGGTGTAATCATTCCAATCATCAGATTTAAAACCATAACTACACCAAGGTGAACATCACTAACACCCATACCTGTAAACAAAGGAAACAAAATTGGAGCTAAAATTAACATTATTGGTAATATTTCCATGAACATACCTAGAAATAACATTAATATATTGGCCATGAAAAGCATTACGTAAACATTGTCAGATATAGCCAACATAGCAGATGTTAAAATTTCACCCAGATTCTCTGCAACAGCTAGAAAAGCAAAAATTTGTGATGTTGCAACTGTTAACATAATAATTGATGAAGCGATTGCTGCTGATCCTGCAGCCTCAATTATGTCTTTTAATGATGTATTTCTATAAACAAAAAGCCCAAGAATTAGTGTGTAAAATACAGCTACTGCAGCAGCCTCAGTCGGGGTAGCAATGCCTCCAACTATACTTCCAACAACAAATAACGGAGCCAATAAAGCAAGAAAACCATTAAATAATGCGTTTCTTTGATCTTTCAAACTCGATTTTGGCTCTACGGGGTAATTTTTCTTTTTACTAATCCAATATGTAAGCACAAACATTGTTAAGAACATTATTACCCCTGGGATTACTCCACCCATAAACAACCTACCAACTGAAACTTCAGCAATAGCTCCAAGAAGTACAAATGAAATTGATGGTGGAACAATTGGACCAACGGTAGCAGCGGAGGCAATTACCGCACTGGAAAAGGATGGAGGAAATCCTCTTTTATTCATCTCTGGAACTAAAACTGTTCCAGTTGCTGCCGCATCAGCAAGCGCAGAACCAGATATCCCTGACATAATAAAATTAGCTACCACACCTACATTTGCCAAACCGCCATGAATATGACCTACTATTGCTGAAGCTAATGCTACAATTCTATGAGTTACTCCAGATTTATTCATTAATTCACCAGCAAATATGAATAAAGGAATAGCTACTAAAATATAACCGTTTAGACCAACAATCATTAGTTGGGAGAAAAGTACCAAAGGTGTTCCAAAAGGCTCAAATTGGGATAAGACTAAGTATCCAAAAGCAGCGAACCCGATAGCCCATGCTATTTCCATTCCAATTAATGAAAAAATAAACAAAAGTGCGAGCATGCTAACCAGAAGCATAAATAATCCTTATTTTCTAATTTGTTTAATTTTAAGAGCCATTATTGTTTGTTGAAAACTTAAAGTCGTAAATTGACTTAATCATTATTTTTGTTTGGTAAATGATTATTAAAAAACAACCAATTGGTAAAGGAAGCCAACTAACTGCATTAGGCCACCCGGTCGATAACATTACAGTTTTAAAATTAAGTGCAACCAGAGGCCATGAATACCAAAATAATACCAAGACCATAATTAAAATGCATATGTGCATAAATAAGTCTAAATAGAATCTTGTATTATAAGATAATTTATCAATAAAAAAAGTAACCCTTATATTCTCACCTCTTCTTGTAGCTACCGCTATACCCAAATAAGTAAGCCACAAAAAGAAAACTCTTGGAGCATCTTCTGCCCAAGCTGGTGATGTGTTAAAAACATATCTTGTAAAAACTGTATATATAACTGCAAATGATAATATAATTAGAAGAATTGAAGAACAGTAATATAAAAACTTATCTAATAACTCATCTGCTTTAATTATAAAGTTCCAAGATCTAAGACTGGACATATTTGATAAAACCCGTATTTATATATAAACTAGAATCAATTAACTAATTCACTTAGAATATTTCTATTATTCAACTATTGCAATAATATATTTCTTAAAAATTGATTTAAATTGTATATAATTAAATTTTATAACTATTTATTCAGGACACAATTTTTGATTAAAATAAATAAACTTTCACAAAATATGGGCGCTGAGATTCATAACATAGATCTATCAAAACCTATCGATTCTAATATATTCAATATGATTAAAGACATTTTTTTTTCTAATCATTTGTTAGTTTTTAAAAATCAATCTTTAGATGCTAAACAATTAGTTCAATTTAGCCAACTATTTGGAGTTCTTGATATACATGTTAAAAATGAATTTCATCATACTAATTTCCCTGAAATACTTATTCTATCAAATAAAAAAAATCCAGACGGTTCTCCAATTGGCTTTGAAGATGCAGGAAGGTACTGGCATACTGATATGTCTTACACCAAACAACCTCCTATGGCATCAATTTTATTAGCAATTGAAATTCCTAATTCTGGAGGAGATACTTACTTTTGCAATATGGAAAAAGCTTATGAAGATTTAAGTGCAGATACAAAAAAATTTTTAAAATCTTTAAAAGGTATTCATTCTTATCAGGCTAGTTTCCAAGGCAAAACTTCTGCAAATAAAAATCGCGCAAAACTATCAGAAGATCAAAAAAAATTATTAAATGAAGAGATTCATCCTGTTATTAGATCACATGAATATACTAATAAAAAATCTATTTATGTGAACCCTGGTTTTACAAAAGCAATTAAAAATAAGAGCCCTGATATAAGCAGACAAATTCTATCGGATATCTATAAACATTGCTTAAGTGATAAGTATATTTATGTTTATAAGTGGGAAAAAAACGATTTAGTTGTATGGGATAATTGTTCAGTACTTCACCATGCTACGGAATATAATAAGTCTGAAACCAGACACATGCTTAGAACTACAATAAGAGGAAGCGCTCCATTTTACATTGATTAGTTATTATTCAAACTATTTTTGATAATTTACTTTTACGCCTGCATCGCTCAGAACAATAGATCACATTATTCCAATCCTTTCTCCATTTTTTTCTCCATGTGAAATCACGTTTACATACTTTGCAAATTTTAATTAAATTTATTTTTTTCATATTTTCAAGGCTTGGATATTTAAATGTTAAATAATGATATATTTTTACCTATTTTATATATATATATAACTAATATATATTTTCAATGTCTGAATTTATTTTGAAATAGACAGAATATGCATAACACTACAAATAATAAATCAAGCCCTCCATCGTTAACATTTCTTTTGATGGCCACAATGGTAGGTATATTTGCAACAAATTTATATCTTCCTTCATTTTCAAATATTGCATTAGATCTCAATGCTTCTTCACAATCTGTTCAACTTACTTTAACTGTTTTTTTATTCAGCTTTGGAATTTTTCAACTTTTACATGGTCCTTTATCGGATCAAATAGGTAGAAAAAAAGTTATGATATTTGGACTTTTTATTTTTATAGTTGCTAGCTTTGGCGCAGCTTTAGCTAATTCTATTAATTTTCTTATAGTAATGAGAGTCCTACAAGCTATAGGTGGGAGCACAGGAATGGTAATAGCAAGAGCAATGGTTCGAGATGTTTATGAAAGAGATGAAAGCGCTAAAGTTATGGCATATGTTGGGATGGGGTCAGGGGTTTCAGCCGCAGCAGCGCCATTAATAGGTGGGCTTCTTCAAGATTTAACAGGAGACTGGAGATGGGGCTTTTATTCTCTTGCTATATTTGCGGTAATTCCATTAATAATAATAATTTTTTTAGTTGAGGAAACATTTACACCATTGAAAAAAAATGAAAATAAACTTAATTCTATTACCTATAGTTTCCTAACACTTTTAAAATCAAAAAAATATTTATTATATACTTTAGGTTCTGGAACTTTAAATTCTTGTTTCTTTTCTTTTGCAGCAGCAGCACCCTTTATTTTAAATAATTTAATTGACTCTTCAGCAAGTAGAATAGGAATTATTTTGTTATATATCTCAATTGGTTTTCTTATAGGTAACTTATTATCTACGAAATTAAATAAAAGAATAAGTTTAGAAAAAATAGTCCTTGTAGGAATTACTATCTGTTTTACTGGTATATTTATTTTTTTTATTTTAGCTTTTTTAAATTTATATAATGAGGTAGTAATTTCTATTCCTATGACAGTTTATGGTTTTGGAAGTGGTCTTGTAATACCCACAGCTGGAGTAATAGCTGTGAGTGTTGATAAAAACATTGTTGGCACAGGTTCAGCCTTATATGGATTTAATATTTTTATAATGGGAGCAATAAGCACCTTATTCTCAAGTTTTATAATTCACAAAAACCAAATACCAGTATCGATAATTATGATGGTATTTGTTTCAATTGCTGTAATATGTTTTTATTTTGGCTACAAAAATAAAAATTATAATTAGAATAAAAGATAAGGCTTTTGAAAAGTTCTATTAAAAATCTTCCATTAAACTTCCAAAGCCCTTAATTGGGTCATTAATATTATTTGATCTTAGGGCAAACCAATATGTTGCAACATTTACAGAAATTACAGGTATTTCTAACCATTGCTCAGCTAAATGTGAAAATTTTGCCATTGGTAAATTAGCTCCAAATTGAATTATTGCTTTAGCACCATCTGAAACAAGTTTTTGTAAAGATAACTTGATATCTTTGATAGGTATATGAGCAATTAAAACGGGGCTTTTACACTCTAAATGAATCATACTACTTACATTATAACCTATATCATCCATATATTTCTTAAGGTGATTTTCTGCTACTGGCATATAAGGCGTTATTAAGCCTACTTTTCCTTTGACCTTTTTCTTCTCCAATGCAGATTTTAAAGCATCTGCCGCAATCACAACATTTCTGCCATCTGCTATTCTTTTAATCCTATCCTTAACTTTAGCAGCAGCATCCATACCCCCGCCCCAAATACTCTCTGCAGAAATGCCTAATATTATACTATCAGGTTTACATGTAATCACCCTTTCAACTGCACTTTCCAAGGCAGAGTCAATGTCAAAAATAAGTTTTTCAAAATCTGTATCATCATTAATCGGATTATCCGAAATGTGCATTCTTGAAATATGATTCGTTACACCATTAGGCCTCATATCATCATATTCTGGTTGAACAACTGTATTTGTAGAAGGAGTAATAATTCCAAATTTATGACGCCATCCCAGGGTATCTCGCATAATTTTGCTTTTAACCTTTATATATTTTAATGTTTTTAAAATTTATTTTATTAAATTTTGGTGACCCCTACGGGACTCGAACCCGTGTTTACGCCGTGAAAGGGCGTTGTCCTAACCGCTAGACGAAGGGGTCATATGTTATGGCCTACAATAAAAGCAAATTTTATTTCCATCAAGGTCCCTTATATAGGATCCATAAAAATTTTCATCCCTTTTTCCTGGATCCCCCTCATTAACTGCTCCAAGATTTAATGATTTTTTATGAAGCCTATCAACTATATCCTTAGACTCAGCATAAAGTGCAACCATACTTCCGTTACCTGGTGAAGGATCCTCTTTGTCATAAGGTAGAATAAGACATAAATTGCCACTATCTTTCTTTTTTCCATACATAACAGCTCTATTATTCTTCCACATCATTGTAATTCCTATTTCTGATAAAATTTCGTCATAAAATTTACCAGCCTGTTCTAAACTTTTTACACCAATTGTAGCAAAACCTATCATAAAAGAACCTCATAAATTAGAAAAAAATCACTACTAAACATATACAAAATATCCCAATTGAAAAATGCCCAATAGTTATACCATCTGTTTTCTCTCTTAAATTTTCTGATATTTCTTCTAATTGTCTATTTATTTTGATAAGTTCTGAGTTTATTGAGCTGAATTCCTCAACCATACTTTCAAAATTAAAATCACTATCAACTTTTATGTCTTCAATATCTTCAATAATATTATTTGATTCTGTATCTTCTTCAATCATACTTATCACCGTAAATTTAAAAATAAGCCAGTTTTTCCGGAGGAACTGTTATGCTCGGATGATCAGGAACCACTACTCTGGTCATATGCATTTTTCCACCTAAACCCAATTGGTTACAAAAAACTCTATACTCCATAGCTTTCTCAGCCTGGTCCGGAGAAAATGTTACTGGTACATTTCCAGCAGGATACTTTGGAAAACCCCATGCATCAAACATAGAATACCCGAAATGATTTTTTTTAAGCCAATTTTCGATAGACCTTAATGTTTCAACACCATCCAAGTATTCTTTTGAAAAAGGGTGCTTACCAAAGTAAATATTTACAATACAGAGCAGCCATTCTCTTTGCATCTTTAATAACCTAACTTTTTTATTTATACCATAAATTAAATAAATTTATATAACTAAACTAAAACAATATCCTCGATTGTAAGCTGAGGCTCTACTTTACCATTCCACGTATTATTTCTCAACTGCCCTACCACATGCAAGTATTTACCTTCAGAAGATAACAAAACCCTACCTAAATCATCACCTAAAGTTCTAAAGGCAATAGCTTTAAGGGTTTTAGCACCATCACCCTTCAAAATACAACTAACATGATCTTTGCCTACGATAAAAGCCTTAATAAGTTTTACATTATTTATTAAAAATTTAGGAACTGGGTTACCTGAACCATAGGGGCCAATATTATCAATTAAATTTATTAATTTCTCATTTGCAGCCTCTAAGTTAACAATACTATCAATGTAAATATGGTTTTTAATCATGCCCATAGACGTATTAATTCTAATAGAGGAAAAAAGAAATTTTTTTAATTCAAAAACTTTTTCCTTCTTTAATGACAGGCCAGCTGCCATGGAGTGACCACCTCCTGAAATAATTAAATTTTTATTTTTTGCATTTATTATATTTTGTCCTATATCATATCCAGATACTGACCTTCCGGATCCTTTCAAAACACCACTTAGATCTGATAAAACTATTGCTGGTTTTTTATATTTTGCTACTAATCTACTTGCTACTATTCCCAAAACTCCCAAATGCCAATTCTGATTATATACAATAATAATTTCATCAATTAAGTAATTCTGATTTTCAATTATATCAATTGCATCTTTAAGAACATTATTTTCAATCTCCTTTCTTTCAATATTGTAGTTATCTAATTTTATAGCTATTTCTCTAGCTAAATTCTCATTATCAGTTTCTAAGATTTTTAAACCAAATTCTGAGCTACCAACTCTACCGCCTGCGTTAACTCTAGGCCCTATAACATAACCTAGATGATAACAATTCAACTGATCATAAACTCTACTTATTTGGGAAAGTGCAGTTATTCCAATATTCATTTTTTTTTTCATTACTTCAAGACCACCTAAAACAAATGCTCTATTAAGATTTTTTAATGGAACTAGGTCACAAATAGTTCCTAAAGCAACTAAATCTAGCCATTTTCTTAAATCAGGTTTTTTATTAAATTTGAAATAGCCCCTTTTTTGTAATTCTCTATTTAATGAAACTATAAATAAAAAAGTTACTCCAACTGCTGCCAAACTATTGAGATTTAGATCAGAATGTTCATCATCTATTCTATTTGGATTCACAATAGCGCATGCATTTGGAAGTCTCACATCACTTTTGTGGTGGTCAAGAACAATTAAATCAATACCTAATTTTTTTGCCCTTTCGATTGGTTCAAATGAGGTTGTCCCACAATCAACCGTAATTAATAAACTTGAACCAATTTTAAAGAGTTTATCTATTGACTCCAGGCTTGGCCCGTAACCTTCTTTGACTCTATCTGGAATATAAGTATCGATATTAATGTTAAGAGATCTAAAAAATCTAACAAGTAACGCTGATGAGGTTGCTCCATCTACATCATAATCACCTAGAACTGCAATTTTTTCATTATTAATAATAGCATCAACAGTTCTAACTGTTGCTTTTTTCATATCTTTTAAAACATATGGATCAGGAAGTAAATTTCTTATCTTTGGATTCAAAAAATCAGAAACTTCATCTAAAGGAATATCCCTCGAAGCAATTATTCTACCTATAACTTCTGGGATGCCAAGTTGTTGTGATAGAGTTAATGCTAACCTCTCGTCATCTAATCTAAATTTCCAAGTGTTTCCATTTACTGATTTATTTACACCTAAAACTATTTTATTATTTTGATAAGAATTTGCTTTCAAAGTTTGGCTATTCCAGATAAAGCTTTATCTATTTCATGCTCAGCGTGAATTTTTCTAATTGTTCCTGTTTTTGCTCTCATAACTAGGGAGTGAGTAGAAATATACTTTTTATTTACTTTAACACCATTCAACATAGAACCGTCTGTAACACCAGTTGCTGCAAATAAAACATCACCTTGAGCTAATTGATTTAATTTATATTTTTTCTCAAGATCTTTAATTCCTGTTGCAGTCGCTCTCTTTTTTTCATCATCATTTCTAAAAACTAACCTACCTTGCATCTGTCCACCTATGCAGGTTAAAGCTGCTGCTGCAAGAACTCCTTCAGGAGCACCTCCCACCCCCATGTAAATATCAACTCCTGTTTCCAAATCAGCTGTAGCTATGACTCCTGCAACATCTCCATCTGGTATTAATCTAATTCTTGCACCAGTTAGCCTAATTTCTTCTATAATTTTGGAATGTCTTGGCCTATCTAGAACACAAGCTATAAGTGAATCAGGAGGAACATTTTTTGCTTCAGCTAAGTTGTTAATGTTTTGACTTGGTGTTAAATCCAAATCAACAACACCATCAGGTAAGTTTCCTCCAACGGCAATTTTATCCATATAAACATCAGGCGCATGAAGAAAACCACCATTTTCAGCCATTGCTAAAACAGCCAAAGCTCCTGGGCCTCCATTAGCTGTAATAGTTGTTCCTTCAAGTGGGTCTAATGCAATATCTATTTGATTTCCTCCCCTTCCAACCTTCTCACCGATAAAAAGCATAGGAGCTTCATCTCTCTCTCCTTCGCCAATAACTACAGTTCCATTTATATCTAAATCTCCCAACATTCTTCTCATTGCGTCTACAGCGGCTTGATCAGCTTTTTTTTCATCACCTAAGCCTACTAACTTAGACGCAGCAATTGCTGCAGCTTCTGTAGTTCTTACTGCACCAAGCACAAGACTTCTATCTAAGATATTTGTTTCATTCATTTTAATTCCTTAAAAATTTTCAATTCTTATCATACATGGCGGTTCTGTTAGAGCATTAAGTTTTTTAATTTTTTCCATAGCATTCTTGAAATTTTTTTCGTTTGTCTCATGTGTAGTAATTATTAATGATACACATTCACCAGGCGCTCTCCCTCTTTGTAATACGGACTCTATGGAAACAGATTGATTTTTAAGTTCTGCTGCAATTTCTGCTAAAACTCCTGGCTTATCAATAACCTCTAGCCTAATGTACCAGGGACCAAATCTTTCCGTATCTATTTTTTCTATATTATTTTTATTTTCTAAGCTGCACCCAAATGGAGGTATAAAATTTCCTTTTGATATATCAATTAAATCTGATACCACCGCAGATGCAGTTGGCCCAGATCCAGCTCCTAAACCCTCTAAAACTAAAGGGCCAATAAAATTACCTTCAACAAAAATAGCATTTTTTACATCATCTATTCTTGATATGGAGGAAGTAACTGGAATCATACACGGATGTACTCTTTGTATATAACCTCTATCTTTTTTCAAAACTATCCCAAGTAATTTTATACAGAAACCTAACTTTTTTGAGTAGGCTATGTCTTCAGATCTAATACTTTCAATTCCTTCTATTCGAATTGAAGAAAAATTAGGCGGAATGCCCATCATCAAAGCTGATAAAACTGCAAGTTTATGAGCAGTATCAGTTCCATTTATGTCAAATGACGGATCGCTTTCTGCATAACCAAGCTTTTGTGCCTCTCTAAGGACTTCAGCGAAGGGTTTTCCTGTTTTTTCCATTTGCGTTAGAATAAAATTACAAGTTCCGTTCAGAATACCATAAATTTTATTCAACTTATTACCAGCAAGACTCTCCTTTAATGATTTAATTATAGGAATACCTCCTGCTACTGAGGCCTCGAAATTAAGCAGAGATGAATTTAATTCTGCAATTTTTGATAGTTCAAAACCATGGGTTGCTATAAGGGCTTTATTGGCAGTAACTACATGTTTTCCAGAACTTAAAGCAATCTCAACTGATTTTTTTGGAATCCCATCTGATCCTCCAATTAACTCAACAAAAACGTCTATATCTTCAGAGGCAGCCATATCACAAGGATCATCATACCAGACAAAATCATTTATATTAATGTTTCTCTTTTTTGATTTGTCTTTAGCTGAAACGGAGGTGAGTTTTAAGAATTTTCCAGTTCTTTTGTTTATATGCTCTAAATTATTTGCAAAAAGTTCAATAACACCAGAACCTACCGTTCCCAATCCTGCAATTCCAATATTAAGAGAGCTACTCAAAGTTTTTTCCTATTAACTAAATTAACTTGATGACTCTACAATAAAAATCTCTGTCCGTCTGTTAGCTGCTTCTCCTGATGGCATTGACTCAAAGTACTTAGGCTCAGAGGAACCTCTCGCTTCAATTTTAATTAATGAAGCTGGAATGGAAAATTCAATTAGTTGACTAGCGACTGATTGAGCTCTATCAACTGAAATTTTGAAATTTACTAGCTGATGATTAAATATATTCATATCTCTAGTTCTACTAGAAGCATGACCAATAACCACTATCGAACGTAATTTTGAACCATATTGCTCAACTAGATTTTTTAATTTTAATTTATCACTTCTCGACAAGTTTTTTGAATCATGAGCAAAATTAATTGTCAATTTTGGTTCTAAATTTTCATAATTGCTAAAAGAACTTAGATTTAGTTTAGACTCCTGAATTTTTTTTATATTTTCAGCATTATTGGCAGAACTATCAATAATAATTGAAGAGTTATACAATTCTCTAAGAACTGGTTTAGCTAAGGTTTCCTCTGGCATTATGGCTTTAGCTTTAGTGGTCTGAAATTCTCTACCAATTGGAACATTTGATACCTTAGAGTTTGACTGTTCAATTAATTTAGAAAAAGTAGTTTGCACAGTATTCTCTCCAGATTTTGCATACCCTTTTTCTATCATATTATCTATATCAATAGTTTCATTTCTTTTAGTAATTACATTTGAATTTGATGACCTACCCTTATCTAAAGTAACTAATTCTTGCTTATTCTTTAACTTTTTCTTTTCTTGAATTTTAGATTCAGCTGAAACACCCTCTAATTTCTTAGGCTCTATAACTCTTTTATTAGAATCAGCTATTACGCGACTATTTCTCTCTAGCTTACCTGAAGTTATTATTCTTCTTGAGTTTAGAGAGTCTTGAGACTTTTTTAAATTTTTGTCACTTGATATTTTTCTGTTATCATCTTGGTTCTTTTTTATCTTGGTAGAGGAAGGTTTATCCTCAACTTTTAGAAGAACTTTTGAATTCACCTCATCAGTTTCATCAATATATTTTGCATTTTTACTATCTGATCTAAGTCCAGATATTGTTTCATCCCTTTTACTAAGTATTGTAGACTTGGGTCTCTCAGGCACATCTTCTAATGAAATTTTTTCATCTTTTTTTTCTAAATCCCTCTCACTTCTATATCTTGAAAAAATACCAGAAACTTTTTTTAGCGCATTTGAAGGTTTTACCCAATTTGGAATAGAGGGAACTGAAGTAATTGAGCTTATATTGGACAAAGAGCATGAAGATAAAAAACCTCCTATCAATAATATTAAAAGTATATTCTTAATAGAAATATTAAAAAAATTATGAATGGTTTCAAACATCCTCATATTACTAATCATTATCATCTTCCTTGGAAAAAATTCCTTTTATTTTATTTATAGTAGTTTTTGGTTTTGCCCAATCTGGAACATCTGACAATGACGGAAGTCTTGATGAAGAGCAAGAACTTATAAAAGTACTTAATATGAGTACTAATAATAATTTATAAGTCAGATTAGTTAGATTACTCAAAATCTTAGTAAATCTATTGAACATCATAATTCCCTTTCCAAAATCAAATAAAATACAATTTTCTTATTTATATATCAAATATCTAAATATTCATATTAATATTCTTATATTCTTGACTAAGTTTAACATAGTGTTTAGCTGTTTCTAAATTGTTTTTTATCTCATTCGCCCTAAGCTTTCTAATAAATTTTGAAGGCACCCCAGCCCAAAGCTCGCCTTCCTTAACAACTTTATTTGGCGGAACGACTGAACCCGCTGCTACCATTGATTTTTTTTCAATAACCACTCCATCCATAATTATGGCCCCCATTCCAATAAATGACTCATCTTCAAGGAAACAAGCATGAATAATGGCTTTATGGCCAATAGTTACATATTTTCCAATATTAGTATCTCCATTTTTACTCCTACTAACATGAATAATTGTCCCATCTTGAATATTTGAACCCTCATCTACTTTAATTGAACCAACATCACCTCTAAGAATGCAATTAAACCATATATTTACATCTTTTTTTAAAATTACTTTACCAATTATTTTAGCCCCTGGAGCTATAAAAACTCTATTATCAAGACTTGGCTTCCAAACATCATACGGATGTAGAAATTTACTATTTTTTGATATTTTTCCCACAATTATGGAAATAGAGAAATATTATTTAAACCAGAAGACTCTGGGATATTAAACATAAGGTTCATATTTTGAATTGCTTGACCAGATGCACCTTTTACTAGATTATCAATTACAGAAAATATAATTATTTTCTTATCATTAACCTTACTAAAAACACTTATCATACATTTATTTGAACCTCTTACATCTGAAGTGCTTGGAAAAAAACCTTCCTCACATACCTGAACAAATTCATCCTTCATATATTTTTTAATAAGTTTCTCTCTAATTTTTTTTGAAGATGATAAATCAGAACAGTTTAAATAAATTGAAGCAATTATACCTCTATTTATCGGTATTAAATGTGGCACAAAAGTTATAGATATATTATTACTAATTTGAGCAGACAACTCTTGTTCAATTTCCGGCTGATGTCGATGCAAAGGTAATCCGTAAGGTTTCATTGACTCAGAAACTTCAGCAAAAAGATTTGCCTCAGTAAGTGTCCTGCCTGCACCTGTTACACCAGACTTTGCATCTATAATTATTTTATCTGTTTCAATCAAATTCTCTTCTAGCAAAGGAATAAGGGGTAAAAGAACTGCAGTTGGATAACAGCCTGGACACGCAATTAATTCAGAGTCCTTAATCTTGCTTCTGTAAATTTCTGTTAAACCATACACAGCTTTTTTTTGTAAAACAGTTGCAATATGCTCTTTTCCATAAATTTGTTCATAATTTTGTGGATTGCTAATTCTAAAATCTGCAGAGAGGTCAATAACTCTTGTTTTTTGTGTAAATTTAATTTCTTTAAAAATTTTTTTAACGATCTTTTGTGAAGTTGAATGAGGCAAACAACAAAAGATAACATCTAAACTTAAATTTTGATTAAACAAGGTATCTACTTTAGATAGTTTTGGAAGCTTTACACCTTTAAGGTGTGGAAAAATTTCATGAATACTCCACCCTTCATATCTCTCTGATGAAAGAAAAACAATTTCAATAAATGGATGCATTATTGCAAGCTTAACAAGCTCTGAACCTGTATATCCACTAGCGCCTAATATTCCAATTCGGATTTTGAAACTTTTATTGTTCATAGTTCACCAAGATTAATGTAGCTCTTAGATTCATAACATAAGACAAAAATAATTTTTAAACACATCTTAGAAGTAATTATTTTAAAAAATAATAGCATATTAACGCTTTGAAAATTGATAACTCCTTCTAGCTTTAGCTTTACCGTATTTTTTTCTCTCAACAACTCGAGAGTCTCGAGTTAAGCAGCCTTCTTTTTTAAGAATTGGCCTTAAAGAAGGATCAAATAAAGTTAAGGCTTTACTAATTCCATGACGAACCGCACCCGCTTGACCAGATAGTCCTCCCCCAGATACGGTACAATTAACATCAAAACTATCAACTCTATCTGTGATTGAAAAAGGTTGATTAATAATCATTCTAAGCACTGGTCTTGCAAAATAAGAGTCAATACTTTTTCCATTAACAATTATTTTCCCAGAACCATTTTTAACCCAAACTCTTGCAACTGCGTTCTTTCTCTTACCAGTTGCATATGATCTTCCTAATTGATCAATTTTTTGAACACGCAGATTTTCGCCAATAATTTGATTATCTAATTGATTACTTGTACCTTCAATAGACTGTTTAATAGCTTGCAAATCACTTTTATTTTGCTCATCCATTGATAGAACCCTTTACATTTTTTTTATTTAAAATTGATATATTTATAACCTCAGGCTTCTGAGCTTCATGAGGATGATTTTCACCACTATAAACTTTTAACTTTGAAAACTGTTTTTTTGCAAGAGGGCTTTCCTTTGGAAGCATTCTTTTAACTGCTTTAAGTAAAACCCGCTCAGGGTATTTTCCATCTAATACCTCATCTGCAGTTCTTTCTTTTATTCCACCTGGGTAACCAGTATGCCAAAAATACTTCTTTTTATTCTTTTTCTGACCTGTTAAAGCTAATTTGTCAGCATTAATTATGATAACATAATCACCACAATCTACATGAGGTGTGTATTGAGGTTTATCTTTACCTCTAAGTTTTAAAGCCACGAGTGAAGCAAGCCTACCTAATACAAGACCTTCTGCATCAATGAGGACCCAATTTGGCTTAATCTCACCTGGCTTTGCTGAAAAAGTCTTCATACTACTTCCCCTAAATATTAATTTATGTACTTTACAAACGAATAAATTATTTGAGTGAAATTTAATATACAACTTATTTGAAAAAAAGCAATGTTCACAATAATTTAATATGCGGTATTATATTACCGTAATTCATCTCATTTATGATATATTCTAGGATTTTTAAATTTTGATATAAATTGGATTCAAATATGGAAAAAAGTTTAGGTAAAAAAGTGTTTATTATAGAGCATCTGATTAATGAGAATATTTTAATTTTAACTTTAAATAGCCCAGAAAATGGGAATACTCTCTCATTAAATAAATTAAATTATTTAATTGAAAGAATAGAGAATATTTCTAAAGATAAAAAAATAAGAGTACTAGTTTTCTCCTCATCAGGTAATATTTTTTGCGCTGGTCATGATTTAAAGGAAATAATTAAAAATGATAATGAATCATTTTATAATGAATTATTTAAAAAATGTAGTGAATTAATGCTTAAAATTACCTCTTTACCTCAACCCGTTATTGCTGAAGTAAATGGTTATGCTTCTGCAGCAGGTTGTCAATTAGTAGCTACATGCGATTTGGCTATTGCATCAAAAAATTCATATTTCTCTACTCCAGGAATTAAGATAGGTCTTTTTTGTTCCACACCAATGGTAGCACTAACTAGATCAATTAATTCAAAAAAAAGTATGCAAATGCTTTTAACAGGTGAAACAATAAAATCAAAGGAAGCTCTAGAAATTGGCCTTATAAATGAAGTTGTTGATGAAAAAAAACTAAGGGATACTGTAATTCAACTTTCAAAAAAAATAGCATCTCTACCGCGAGGTGTTTTAGAACTTGGGAAAAAAACATTTTATAGCCAATATAATTTAACATTAAGTGACGCATATAAATTAACCTCACAAGTTATGGTTGAAAATTTATCAAAAAAAGATTCCATAGAAGGAATTAACGCTTTTATTCAAAAAAGAAAAGCAAATTGGTTTGATGACTAAATGAATTCTTACTTGACAAAGTACTCTGGTTCAAAAATTACTAAAATTTTATTAGATACAAAAAATATTGCCCTAATTGAAGCATCTCATGATGAAATAAAACCAAGCAATAGAGTGATGAAATATTTGTTAGAACACGGATATAAGGTTTTCCCAGTTAATAGTAGAGAACCTCATGGCATAATTCATGGAATGAAAGTATTTTCATCTTTAGAGGAAATACCAACTAAAATAGATATGGTAAATATTTTCCAAAAAAATGATATGGCCGGCTTAACAATACAACAGGCAATAAAACTAAAGATCAAATACATCTGGACTCAATTGGACATATTTAATTTTGAAGAAGCAAAAAAGGCAGAGAAACTTAATCATATTGTTATAATGAATCGCTGCACTAAAATTGAACATGAAAAATTAATTAAAAAATAAAATAATTAAATTAACTAACTATACTTTTTTTATCTCTTGGAAGAAGCCAGGCTCCAAAAAAAGCAATAAATGCAAAAAGAGCGATAGCAATAAACAGAAGATCTAATGAACCCATTATCCCAGATAGAACTGGAACCAAAGCTACACCAACAGAAGTTACACCAAGAGTTAAAACAAATTTTATACCATACATTCTGCTTCTCCATTGAGTAGGTGTATATTTTGCTACCAAAGCATTTTCAACAGGTTGTGCTCCCATATTTAAACTTACCATTAGAACGGCTAAAAGTACTAACCCATAATTTATTGTTATAAATGCAATTAAGACTATTGGAATTTGGAAGAGTTGAGCATAAAGATAAACCCTTCTTTGTGGATATCTATCTGCAGCTTCTCCGCCAATAAGTTGAGCCCCAGCTGCAAGAAAGTAAACTAAAGCTACCAAGGCACCAGGTCCAAATGCTCCTGAACCAATATCAAGGCGATCGGAGAAAATTTTTGGCAAACCCACTGAAGTACTCTGGAAAATTAAGCCGACCATAATGACTGTGATAAACAAAGCAAAAAAGGCCCTTTTTATATCTTTTGAGGATGTAACAGGATTAGAAACAGCATCAGTAGACACATCTTTCAAAAAACCTCTACTTAAAATAAATAAAAGCAAAAAACCAAAAATTAATGACAGAATTCCGGGAACAAAAAATGCATATCTCCATCCAAAAAAATCTGCTAGAAAACCAGCAACAATTGCAGCTGAGGCAGTTCCAATATTTCCAAAAACACCATTAATACCTAAAGCACGCCCCCTATTAACAGAATGCTTAACCAACCAAGCAATACCTACAGGGTGATAAATTGCACCAAAAGTTCCAATGAGCGTGAGCCCAACCAAAAGTGTAACTCGATCATTAGCAAAACCTGTCAAAATTGCAGAAAATCCAAGACCTATAAAAAAAATAACTAGCATTCCAGTGGCACTCCACCTATCTCCGAGCCAGCCAGCAGGAAATGCAGCTAAACCAAACATAATAAATCCTGGAACTGATAACCACTGTAGCTCAGAATATGTCAAATTAAATTCTATATTTATCACTAGAACAACAGTGGCATAGAGTAGCATAAACATATGGGAGAAAGAATGCGCTATACTAGCTACTATGAGTGTCAATTTTGGGTTATGTGTTGAATCTTGCATTGTTGCTCAAAAAAAAAACTATTATAACTTATAATTATATTTTTTCAAATTATTTTGTCTCTTGGTCTATCCACCTTAGAAATGCATCATTTCCTTTTATTATTGGTATGGATATAACACATGGATTTTCATAAGAATGATTTTTAATTAGTTTTTTAATTAATTGTTTTTCATTTTTAGAATTAGTTTTAAAAATGATAATATATTCAAGTGACTCATTTATTTCGTCATTCCACCAATAAAATGATTTAGATCCTTTTATTATATTAGCACAGGCAGCTAGATTATTTTTTAGAATTAATTTACTCAGATTTATAGATTCTTCCTCTGTATCAGAAGTAACATATATTAATCTATACAAATCATTTTCTTGTACCATAAAGTTCTCCATGGAAAGAATAAACTGCTAATGAAATTAATGCTAAAGCTCCAATATGATGAAGTATAGCATAGTCATTTGGAATAGAATAACTTACTAAAATTATACCAACTACAAATTGAAAAATAATACATAAAATTAAAAAATGATGCCTTATTAAAATCTTTGATTTATAAATTAAGAATACTCTTAACCACAGAAAAATAACGAATAAAATAGTAATTAAAGTAAGAACTCTATGAATAATATTTATTGTTATTTTGTTTTCAAAAAAATTTAATATTTTTGGGCTTAGATCAAAAAAACCTTCTGGAAAAAAATACCCATCCATAAGTGGGTAGCTATTAAAAAGTAAACCAGCATCTGTTCCTGCTACAAAAACACCAGATATAAAAACAAAAAATAGCCAAGGAATAAAAATTATAAATGATAAACTAATACCAGAAAAATTTTTTTTATGAATTATACCATAGTTTTTCAAACATAATGTGTTCCAGAATAATAATAAATATATTAAAAGTGCAAGTGAGTAGTGAGCTGCTAACCTATATTGACTTACATCTGGGTTTTCAACTAAACCACTTTTAACCATATACCATCCAAGAAAACCTTGAAAACCACCTAAAAGAATTAAAATAAAAATAAAAATTATATCTCTTTTACTTAAAATCTTTTTATATAAGAAGAAAATAAATGGAATAATAAAATATAAGCCGATTAACCTACCTAATATCCTATGTGAGTACTCAAACCAGTAAATGACTTTAAAATCACTCAAAGTCATACCCAGGTTTATCAGATTATATTCAGGATATTTCTTGTATTCATTAAAAAGATATGACCATTGTTCACTGCTTAATGGGGGCATTACGCCCATAAATAAATTCCAATCAACCATTGAAAGACCTGAGTCAGTTATTCTAGTTATCCCTCCAAGAACAATCATTGAAAATACAAAAATTGTACCTCCAAGAAACCAATAATAAAGAATCTTCTCGAAACCATAATACTTAACATGTACATCATGTTTATTTTTTTCAATTGAAGTCATTTTTTCTAATTTCAAAATAGTGATTTTATACAGATTTAGCCTTAAAATTTATTACTTAAATAGACTGTTCTAACCCAAAAAAAAGCATAATTTTTGTCAAAACAGCTAGTTTTATATATATTTTGAAATAAAAACTGAAAATTCAAGAAATTTAATTTTTTTTTTTAAAAAATTGTCGTATTTTTACTGTTGAGAGTGCTAAGATTTTTCAGCATTTTATTGTATTTATGATGGGAGGGAAATACATAATGTTTTTACTAAGGGGAAACCAGAACTTTAACTTAAAGAGTTTTCAACTTTTATTTTTTTCCTTAAGCATAATTCTATTGAATTATTATAGTAACCCATCATTTTCTCAAATGATTCCATCTCAAGATGGAGAGATTCACTTGGGTGTTGCATCTTGCGCTGGAAGCACATGCCATGGCGCGTTAGCACCACTTCCGGGATCAAATGTATTACAAAATGAATATATTACCTGGCAAGAGAAAGATAAGCATTCTAGAGCATACAAAGTACTCTTAAATGATAGATCAAAAAGAATAGCAAAGAATTTAGGATTGAAATCAGCTCATAAAGCTCAGATTTGCCTCAATTGTCATGCAGATAATGTTGAAGAAAAATTTAGGCATTCAACTTTCAAAATTTCAGATGGTGTAACCTGCGAAGCTTGCCATGGTGGCGCTGGGCGATGGATTGGCACACATATTACACCGACAGCAACTCATAAAAATAATATTGCTAACGGTTTATACCCAACAGCTGATCCATTAAGTAGGGCAAAAATGTGTCTTTCATGTCACTTTGGGGATGATACTAGATTTATAACTCATAGAATTATGGGGGCTGGGCACCCAAGAATGAGCTTTGAATTAGATACTTTTACTGCAATTGAACCTGCTCATTTTGTGATTGATAAAGATTACATTAAAAGAGGCAAGATAAATGCAGGAAGTGTAAAAACCTGGGCAATAGGCCAAGTTATAGCAATAAACCTTATGCTTGATGTTTTGCGTGATCCAAAAAGAAATATGGATGGTTTTTTTCCTGAATTAATTGTTTTTGATTGTCATGGTTGTCACAGTCCTATGAGTAAATTGCAATGGTCTAAAAGAGAAGGTACCGGTTCATTGGGGCCCGGAATACCAAGATTTAATGACTCAAACCTGCTAATGTTGATGGTTATTTCTTCTCAAATAGATCCCAATATTAGTGATAATTTGAAAACTGGTTTGGTTGCTTTGCATGAGTCAATGCGTAAAGATAGAGATTCTATGATTAGATCTGCTTCAGAATTAAAAAAAATTACTAATCAACTTGTAGAAAAATTTAATGAATATAATTTTCAAATTACAGACATGTCAAAAATGCTGAATACTATAATTGATAATGCATTAAATGGAAATTATATAGATTACCCAGTAGCCGAGCAAGCATCTATGGCTATAGGTTCTATAATTAAAGGAATGTCTGACTTAGGGGCAATTGATAAAAACAAAATAAAAGTTGTAAATAACTCCCTTGAAAAAATATATACTGCAGTTGATGACCCTGAAAAATTTGAGCCTAAATCTTTTATTGCTTCTTTAAAGAATTTCAGAAACTCTGTGAATTAATCTAATTAGTAATATTGCCTGCAATATTCATCTTTCCTTTGTGAGGAAGGTGGAATTCATGACAGGAAATGCAAGTTGATGGCACTTTTTGAGATGCTTTCTCTCCACCGTGACAATTTTGGCAAGTCTCTACTTTAGGAAGAAGAACATCAGATGAACTGCTCGAATTACTTACTAAATGACAGCTAGAACAGTCCGAAACTGTGTGTTTTGCATGATTAAACATACCTTTGGGCAACCAACGATCTGTAACTAAAACAGGTGCTATTTTATAATCATCAGTATCCTCATTAATTGTTAGAATATTATGACAGCTCCCACAAGCTGCCCTATTTGTAATTCGAAGGATTATTCTTTTAGCTTTCATTTCCGCCCACTCTAAAGCTTCATATTTTTGTTCTTCAGTAACTTTAGATTCATTTCCAGGTCTTCTTCTGTTTATAGATTCTTCAACTTTTTGCTCTTTTATGAAACCTCTTAAAGCTAAATCACTATAAAACTCTCTTAAACTTAGCTTTACCGTATTAAAATCAGCATGTGGAAGAAGTCGGGCTGGTTGATCAGCATCAAAATTTAATAAATGACAATCACTGCAATGTTCGTCCATTCTGATTGGCATAAAATTATTTCCTACTTGAACATGACAATCTGCGCAACCAAGTATTTTGGTCTCACCAGTTTTAGCAACAAAAACACCTGTACCCTTCATATGTGTATCATGAGGAAAATAAAGGTTGGAGTTTTCTTTGGGAGGTACCTCTCTATCTAAACTTATTCTTTCAGTTGTACCCTTAGTTGCATTTGTAATTACTGTGGGGCTAAATTGAGGATGATTTTTTTCAAAATCTGAAACATTTTTTAAATTAGAACTCAAGGCAATTTTTTCAATTTGAGTATGACAATTTGCACAAAAAGATTGATCACTTCTTACTATACTCATATTGCCTTGATGCTCTTTATGACAACTTTGGCAACTTGCCTCAGTAATATTTTTCATATCTTGATAACCATCTGGTTCAACATGTTGGCCAACTTCAGAATGACAACTTGAACAAACTGTATTTTTAACCTGCTGGAATGGCTTTTCATGACAAACACTACAATCATTCCCGATGAACTTATGTGAACCAGAAATTTCTCCACTAGTCCATGCAATATCACCATTAGATGGCCAATGTTTTTTTTCTAATGATTTTTTTCCTAAATTTGTGTCAACAAGAATATACCTATCAGCTACAGGCCAAATTAGAAATACTGATAAAATTATTATTGCAAAAGCCCAAGAGTATGACCTTTTGCCAAATAATACTTGGTCTATTCTTGTTCTACTATTTGTTTTCAAAGATTTTAAGCTAGTCTGAACTTCTCTAACTAATTCAACTGAAATAACTAAATCAAAATCTTTAACAGTTTCTAATATTTTTATATCGTAAGGCCCTATGGTTATAATTGACCCTGATTTAATTAAACTCGATCTTTTTGAAAAACCATCAATTAATGTATTACCTCCAGCACCATCAACTTCATAAAAAAATTCAGAATTTCTATGGTGAATTGAACCTTCGATGAGTAAAACTCCAACAGACTGAAGAATAACTTCATTTGAAGAACCTCTTCCAAAACTTATTGTTTCTGCATTAATTTCCTCATCCCTTGAAGAAATTGCCCCATCTCGTTTTTTAGTTAAGTAACGAATTAAAACTCTCAAAGCAACCTACCAGTATAGAAATACAACTAAAATATGAATGACTAATGCAACAATTAGTGCAACGGTAAAAGGTATATGAACGTAAAGCCAAACATCTAGCCAAGCTTTATACTTTATATCTTTTCTAATTCTATTTAATAACTCTACTTTTCTTGCCATAACTGTAACTAATTTTCTAGCAGAGTCTGCTTCATCCCCTGTGAAATTCTCAGCCAGTTTGCTAATTTTTTCTAATGCTCTAGTGCTTATACAATTTTTATCAACTCCTGATAGCTGCCTTAGTAAAGAACCACCTAAAATAGTTTTCTTATCAGACTCCTCAACTAATGAATAAACTTCGTCATTAAGATCCTGAGCAATTACCAAACACTCACTACTCATACTAGCTACTAACTCCCAAACATCACCAACTGACGCCTCACCTCTGTTAATTGTCCTTAATTTTGGATATCTCATATATGCATACAAACCAAATAGGCCGCTTGACACTACAATTATCATAAAAATATATGCCAATGTATGAATATTAAGACCAAACTGAAAACCACTATGTAAAGTAGCTATGATTAACAGAGCAATACCTAAATATACGTGCGCCGATGCCCAATCTTCTAAAACTAATTTACCCGACCCATAGCTTCTTTTCCTTATACCATACCAAGCTAGCCAAATTATCAATAATAAACTTATAATACCAAGCGTATACCCTAACCACGTACCACCATTTGGTTTTCCAAGAGGTTCATGAATTACATATGCAATAATACATATACTTACTAAGACAGTAGATATTTTTAAATATAAAAAATTTTTAAATACTAATAATGACGAATGCATTTCTGTTCCAAATTCATCTGATTAATTTCTTCCTGCTAGTTCGGACAATGAGAAAAAATTTTCAGGGCTAACTCTTATTGCTGCTCCTGTTGGGCAAGCTCTAACACATGATGCACCACCATCTAAATCTTTACACATATCACATTTAACAGCTTTTTTTCTAGCACCTTCATTAGAGTGATCTTTATTCCACTGTTTATTTTCCCCAGGGCCAGGGCCTGAACCAAATAACAACCATGAGAGTAAGCCTGGTTTCTTTGGCGCCTCAGCAGCCATATGAATTACACCATAGGGACAATTGCGCTCACAATTTCCACAACCTATACATTTATCATCTATAAATACCTCACCATTTACAGACCTATGAATGGAGTCAGCAGGACAGTCAGACATACAATGAGGGTGCTCACAATGTCTACATGATGTTGGAACATGAACCGCATTATAGGTAGGACCTGCTTCTCTATTTAACCTTGAAATCCCATCATGTGTCTCAGCACAAGCTTTCTCGCAATTATTACAACCAACACAAAGGTTTTCATCAATTAATAATATATCAGTCGCTTCCCCAACCCCTTGCGCAACAAGAAATTCAATAATATTTCCAGCATCTGGCCGATTATGCATACTCTCCCCCTCGACCAATCTAGATAGTAATTTTTTTTCTACATCAGCCCTTAGTTCATCAGATGTATCTAATAAACCTCTAAACCTTTCTCCATCCATCCATATAACTTCTGTATTTATTGCAGCTTTAATAGTAGCATTTCTTTTTTGGTTATTTAAAAGAGCCATTTCTCCTACATAATGACCAGCAGGTACATATGCTATGACAATTTCTCTTCCACCAATTTTTCTTGATACAGTAACTGAACCTTTTCTTATTAAGTAGACACCATCTTCATCATCACCTTCAGTGAATAAAATTTGACCCGGTTTATAGTTTTTAATTTCTGCCGTTTCTAAAACTGGCGCAAGAGCTTCATTGGTTAAATTAGGAGAAAGGTATGTCCTTAACTGCCTTACAAGCGCAACTTCATTCATTGTTTTCTGAACCGAATCAACAGAATTTATTAATTTTATCATTGTCCTTCTTGGAGACTCTATCAAAATACTTTGCTGTGAAGCAAAAATAGTAGCACTTCTTCTCCTACCAGCTATTAAACCTATTTCTCCAAAAAATTCTCCTGACGATAAGGAAACTGTATTATCAGTGTTATTTTCATCAATGATTATTTTAACACCACCATCAACAATCATATAAAAAGAATTAGTATAATCATTTCTTTTAAAAATTATATCATCTTCATTTGGAACATGGATTGTACTATCTAACAAAAATTCTCTTAACTGCAAACCTGTCAGACCAGACAAAATTGGAACTTGTTTCCTTATATAAGATATTAAAGAATCAATATTATTACCCTCAGTTAGTATTGAATTAAATTTTTCCTCTAACAGTGGTTCATCAGCTGGTTTTATTTTATTACCTTGAATAAACTCAATAACTTCATAGCCCTGGTTCATCGATTGTTTGATTAATGGGAAACCTGCCAAAGCACCAACTATAAAAATACCTTTCTTATTAGATTCATATATTGGAGATAACTCAGGCAATGAAGCTGGATCTTTATTTGGAAATTCTATACCACATGACTCAACAAATTTTCTGGGAGGAATTGCACCCAATCTTGCTATGATTCTATCACACTTTACCTCAGCCTCTCCATCAGAGGTTTCCAAAGTTAATTTCCCAGGTTCAATGAATTTTGGGTTAGAGTTATAAAAACAGATTATCTGGTTATCATCAATTGCCTTCTCGATTAATTTAATATTACCATCTTTTGCTCTTGCAAACTCCCCTCTTCTATTAACAATAAATACATTATTATTTTTTGATAAAGCTACTGCATTTTCAATAGCAGCATCACCTGCTCCAATTACTACTATATTTTCAGCTTCATATTCATCTGGATCATCTAGCTGATATTGAACTTTATCCCAGTCAGAACCAGGAACACCTACTTTCCTCAAGTTTCCTTGTAGCCCAATACCTAAAACAATATATTCTGCATAAATTTCCTCACCACTTTTGAGTTGTATAGTAAATTTACCCTGCTCACCTTTAATTTCTGTAACTTCAGAGTTAAACCTAATATTAACACCTAAATCTTTTGTTTGTTGATTCCATTTTTCTAAAATGTCTTCTCTTATACCAATAGAGAAGTCCATAGAGCTTCTTAAAGGCAATACATCTGGTGTAGCCATCACATGTTTACCTTTTTGAAATTTAAAAATTGTATCAGAAAGGTGATCAGCCTTCTCAATAACTATATGAGAAACTCCAAGCTCAGCTGCTCTACCACCGGCGCTCATTCCACAGGGCCCGCTGCCTATAATTGCTATTTTATAATTTTCTGCCATCTAATATCCCAGTTTAAACAAAAATATTGTACAGTCAAAGGCGCTTCTATTTATTTTAATTAATATACACTGCCAAAATTAAAATACACAAAATTATTTATTTTTTTTTAATAAATTTAGATAAAATTCTTTTATATTTTGGTAAAACTTATTAATATTGTAAGTTGAAAAAAATTTAAATTTGATATTTCTATCAAATTTTGGTCGGAGCGAGTGGATTTGAACCACCGACCCCCACACCCCCAGTGTGGTGCGCTAACCAAGCTGCGCCACGCTCCGAAATACTCTTTTAGATGACCTTTATTTTGTTTTTTGAATTATTTTCTAGAATATCTTTGTAAGTCTCTAATTCATTTATAACTTCATTTAAGATAGCATCAGTTTTTTTGTCCTCTTTTACATTATTGGCTTTTAACATTGGTTTTTGATATTTTTTTTCATGTCCTTTTGAATTTTTTTCTTTAAAAAGCTTCTGAACACCCTTTATTGTATAGCCTTCTTCATATAAAAGACTCCTGATTCTTCGTAAAATATCTAAATCTTCCGGTCTATAATACCTGCGATTACCTCCTCTTTTCAGAGGTTTAATTTGATTAAATTTACTCTCCCAGAATCTTAGAACATGTTGTGGAAGCCCTAATTCCTTAGAAGCTTCGCTAATAGTCCTGAAAGCGTTTGCAGACTTTAAGGTTAATTCACTTTCAGAAATAATAGAATTTTCGTTCAATTACTAAGTCTCTTCATTAAGATTGAACTGCTTATTAGAAGCAGAATTATTTACTTTATTTTTCAAAGTATCAGACGGTCTAAAGACTAAAACTCTTCTTGGAGTGATGGGAACTTCTACACCTGTTTTTGGATTTCTTCCAATTCTTTCCTTTTTATCTCTAACGTAAAAACTTCCAAATGAAGAAATTTTAACACTTTGACCTTTTACCAAAGTATCACTTATCTCCTTTAAGACTGACTCAACTAGATCAGCTGATTCATTTCTTGATAATCCAACTTCTTTATATACAGCTTCGCTTAACTGAGCTCTAGTTAATGTATTATCAGTCATTTTAATTCCTCCAGAAAATATAATAACGGTACTCCCCACTCACGGACAAGCGCAATATGCACATAAGTATAATAAAATCACCTTAAATGAGTAAATTTTGGAATATTTTGTATACTACCACCTTATTAAAGTAGCACCCCACGTAAAACCTCCTCCCATTGCTTCAATAAGAACTAAATCTCCCTTTTTTATTCTTCCATCATTTACAGCAACATCTAATGCTAGAGGTATAGATGCTGCAGATGTATTTGCATGCCTATCAACTGTAATAACTACTTTATCTTCAGGTATACCCAATTTTTTTGCAGTACTATCTAAAATTCTCTTATTTGCTTGATGGGGAATTAACCAATCAACCTCATCTATTGAAATCTTTAAATCAGCCATCAATTCTAAAACTACATTTGACATATTTATAACTGCATGTTTAAAAACTTCCTTACCATCCATTTTTACAAAACCAGTGGTCTGAGTTGATCCAGGACCACCATTTACGTAAAGAGAGTCATGCATTCTACCATCTGAATGAAGTTTGGATGCTATTATTCCTCTACTAAATAAATTATTTGTTTCCTCTTCAGTATCGAGAATAACCGCACCTGCCCCATCACCAAATAAAACACAAGTAGTTCTATCATTCCAATCTAAAATTCTAGAAAAAACTTCTGCCCCAACAACAAGCGCTTTCTTACCTTGACCAGATTTAAGCATACTATCAGCAATTGTTAGAGCGTATACAAAACCTGAGCAAACTGCTTGAACATCAAATGCAATTCCTCCAGTTAAACCTAACTCTGATTGCAAAACAGTAGCTGTTGCAGGGAAAGTCTCATCAGGAGTAGTAGTTGCTAGAATTATTAAGTCGATTTCTTCAACGTTTATCGATGAGTTTTCAATCGCTTTTAATGATGCTCCTAATGCTAGAGTTGATGTTGTTTCATTTTTTGAGGCAATATATCTACTTCTAATTCCTGTTCTGGAAAAAATCCACTCGTCATTAGTATCTACTTTTAACTCTAAATCGGAGTTTGTGATTTTCTTCGTAGGTAAAAAAGAACCAGTACCAGCAATATATGATTTTATATTTTTCATGAATCAATTACTTCGGGAACTGAAGAGTTTTCAACTTTAACCTTTTTTAAATCTTCAATTATCTCTTGATTAAAACCACCTTGTATCATATCAATAGCAACTCCAATAGCATTTGCAAAACCTTTAGCATCTGTTCCACCATGACTTTTTACGACTACACCGTTTAATCCCACAAAAAGAGCACCATTATAACTTCTTGGATCAACTCTTTTTCTAATAGCAGTTAAAGCAGGCTTTGCAAGAAGGTACCCCAATTTGGAAAACAAAGATCTTCGGAATGCGGATTTAAGAACTTGACTATAAAATTTAGCTGTACCTTCCGCAGTTTTTAAAGCAATATTCCCCGTAAAACCATCAGTAACAAATACATCTACCGTTCCTGGACCTATATCATCTCCTTCAACAAAACCAGAAAAATTAAAAGCTAAGTTTTGCTCAGATAACTTTAGTATATTTGAAGCTTCCTTTACACTTTCATTACCCTTTAAATCTTCAGTCCCAACGTTAAGGAGACCAACAAGTGGTTTTTTTATTCCTAGTACTATTCTTGCAAAAGCAGCACCCATTATAGCAAATTGAACAAGATTTTCTGAACTACACTCAATATTTGCTCCTAAATCTAAGGTAACACTCTCACCTCTTAGTGATGGGAACACTCCAACTATCGCAGGCCTATCAATTTCATTAACCATTTTTAAAACTATTTTAGCTATTGCCATTAATGCACCTGTATTTCCTGCAGATACAATTCCTTGGGCTTCACCATTTCTAACTGAATCTATAGCTCTTCTCATACTGCTATCTCTAGCTCTTCTTAATGCAGTTGAGGGTTTATCATTGGAAGAAATTATTTGAGAGGTATGCCTAACTTCACATTTTATACTTAATTTTGGAAATTTTTTTAATGCTGTTCCAACTTTATCTGAGTCTCCAAATAAAATATACCTCACTTCAGGGTATCTTTTTCGAGCAATATTAAGACCTTTTATCACCATTCCTGGAGCACGGTCCCCACCCATTGCATCAAGTGCTAAAACTAACTGTTGATCCAATTTAATTATTCCCTAAGAAAATTTTGCCACAAAAAAACTTATTCTTAAATTATACAGATTCTTTTTCTTCAATCACAGATTTACCAGAATAATACCCACAATGATTACATATGTGGTGCGACAATTTTAATTCCCCACAATTTGGACATTCAGAATATCCTGCTTCAACAAGAGAGTCATGAGAACGCCTCATATCCCTTTTTGATTTTGATATTTTTGACTTTGGTACTGCCATATCTTTACCCTTATTTAACTTACTATAGTTTGATTCAACTAAAAATAAAAATTATTTATCACGTTCACAGAAGATATCTTTATATCCACATCATAATCTACACAAGATAATGAGAAAACTCAAAAAAGATTTATATTTTAATTTCTCTAAAATTAAATTTTCCGTAATTTATCTCTTCAAAGGATAGATTTTCTATATATTTTGCCTCACTTTTTACATAATCTACTAAAATTGATGCTACTTCCCTTTCTATCTTGCCCCCATAGATATTTCTAGTTATTGCAGCTTCAAGTTCTTTATCACCTAATTTTAACCCCTCTTCATATGCCTTACACCTCCCATAAAATGAGTCTGCCATAACTTTAATTTTTCTACCCATACCCATATCTCCTACACCAAGCTCTCGAAGGCTTAAATCAAAATCATCAAATAGTTTCGTCATTATATCTCTACCAAAATTTTTTTTATACTTAGTATTTTTTAGGCAACGTACAACTAAATATGTATGTAAAACTATCAATTCAAAACGCCCATCTATGGTATCAGGTACACTTAATTTAGTGTAAAAAATTTTTTTTCTTGATTGACTTACAATAAGCTTAAAGACATTTTCTGCCAATTTTTGTTGCTTAGTCTTTGAAAAAAATCTATTAATAAAGTATAACATTGAAATTAAATTAATGGTTAAGTTAAGAGTATAAAAGTTTTATAATTATAAATATTCAAATAGGATATAGAATAATGTATAAGCAACAAATAAGGTATTTAATTATATTTTTTTTATATTTTTCCATATCTATTTTTGCTCTATCTTGTTCACCCAGCTACACTCAGCATGGCCACCTTGTCGATAATTCTGGCTACGACACTATAGTAGAAAATGGTGACAATAAAAAGACTGTAATTAATAAACTTGGCTCACCATCAAGCAAGGATCCACTCAATGAAAACACTTGGATTTATATTACATCGATTCATGAAAAGAAACCTTTCAAATCCTCTAAAAAAATTGAACAACAAGTTTTAGCAGTGACATTTAATGAAAATGATATACTTATAAATAAAAGAATATACACTTTGAAAGATGGCAAGACATTAAATCTACTTGAGGACAAAACAATTACTTATGGTAAAAAAACATCTCTATTCAGAGAAATTTTTGGTAACCTTGGTAAGTACAGGCCATCACCCAAATAATTTATGCCAAAACTGCTAAAAGAAGCAATGCAACAATATTTGTTATCTTGATCATAGGGTTTACTGCAGGACCAGCTGTGTCTTTATAAGGGTCGCCCACAGTATCACCAGTAACTGCTGCCTTATGAGCTTCAGATCCCTTTCCACCATGATTCCCATCCTCAATGTATTTTTTTGCATTGTCCCATGCTCCACCTCCTGCAGTCATTGAAATAGCTACAAATATTCCAGTAACAATAACTCCAAGCAACATAGCCCCTAACGCGGCAAAAGCAGAACCTTGATCTGCAATTAACAATATAACAACATAAAGTACAATAGGTGCTAATACCGGGAGTAAAGAAGGAATAATCATTTCCTTGATTGCTGACTTGGTAAGAAGGTCAACTGCTTTACTATAATCTGGCTTTCCCGTACCTTCCATAATGCCGTCTATTTCTTTAAATTGCCTTCTAACTTCATTTACTACCGACCCAGCAGCACGACCAACTGCTGTCATGCTTAGAGCGCCAAAAAGGTATGGGAGCAAACCGCCAATAAATAAACCTACTACCACAAATGGGTTACTTAATGAAAAATCAACATTTACATCTGGAAAATATAAATGCAAATCTTCAGTATAAGCAGCAAATAAAACTAATGCCGCGAGACCTGCTGAACCAATCGCATAACCTTTAGTTACAGCTTTTGTTGTATTTCCAACTGCATCCAAAGCATCAGTTGTATCTCTAACATCACTATCTAACTCGGCCATTTCAGCAATCCCACCTGCATTATCAGTAACAGGTCCATACGCATCAAGCGCAACAACAACACCAGCAAGAGCAAGCATTGTTGTTACTGCTATCGCAATACCAAAAATACCAGCCAAAAGATATGTTGAAATGATACCTGCAACAATGATGATAGCTGGTATAGCTGTTGCCTCCATAGAGACTGCTAGGCCCTGTATAACATTTGTTCCGTGGCCAGTTGTTGATGCTTTAGCAACACTTTGTACAGGCTTGTATTGAGTGCCTGTATAATACTCAGTAACCCAAATAAGTGCACCTGTAATTAACAACCCAATAATTCCACAATAAAATAAAGTCAACCCTGAATAAGTTTCTTCACCTGCAACAAGCTCTGAACCCATACCAATAATACTATCCGTAATAAACCACAAACCTATTGCAGATAAAATTGCTGAAACTATAAACCCACGATAAAGAGCACCCATTATATTTTTTGATTTACCTAATCTTACAAAAAAAGTAGAAATAATTGATGCAAAAATACAAATCCCACCAATGGCTAATGGATAAACAATCATATTTGATGATGTGAAAAGAATAGAACCAAGCACCATCGTTGCTACAATAGTTACTGCATATGTTTCAAATAAATCAGCCGCCATTCCAGCACAGTCTCCAACATTATCCCCAACATTATCAGCTATTACTGCTGGATTTCTTGGATCATCCTCGGGAATACCTGCTTCAACTTTTCCAACAAGATCTGCACCAACATCAGCACCTTTAGTAAATATACCTCCACCAAGCCTTGCAAAGATTGAGATTAATGAACCACCAAAACCGAGTGCGACCAATGGATCAATCAAGTCTCTTCCTTCAGCACCTAGAGCTAGGAGAAGAGCATAATAACCAGCACAAGATAGAAGAGCTAAACCAGCGACCAACATACCCGTAACAGCTCCAGCTTGAAATGATACACTTAGCCCTTCAGCTAAACCTTTTCTTGCAGCCTCTGTTGTCCTTACATTTGCTCTAACAGAGATATTCATTCCTATATATCCAGTTACACCAGATAATATTGCACCAACGGCAAACCCACCTGCCACCTCTGCTCCTAAAATCCAAATAAGTATAAGAAATATTACAATTCCAACTATAGATATTGTGAAATATTGTCTATTTAAATAAGCACTTGCCCCTTCTTGAATAGCTTTAGCTATTTCCTGCATTTTTTCATTTCCAGCATCTTTGGAAAGAACCATTCTACTTGCATAAACTCCATATAATAGAGCCACAATACTTGAAATTATTGAAAACCAAAGCCAATTAGACATTTAAAACCCCAGAGTAATTAAAGTTATATTTTAGATATTAAAATTCAAAAATTGAGAACATAACCAAAGAAAAGCAAATTGTACACATGTGAAACTTCAAAAAAATAAAAAAATCTATTTTTTTGTATTATCGATGCTTATAACCATCAAGAATTAGATCTATTTTCTTAGACTCTTTATCAAAAACCTCAATACCTTCGCCTTGTACGATCATCCCAATTTTAGTAATATTTACCTCCAGAAATTTGGATAAATCAAAAATTTTTGTACTATTCAGTGAATTTGATGTAAATATTATTTCATAGTCATCACCACCATTTAATATTATATTTTTCAATTGATTTTCTGTTAAATTCAATTGACTTATGCAATTTGACACCGGTAATAAAGAATAGTTGACTTCTGCCTTCACATTTGAAGCTAAGCAAATATGATTAAGGTCAGAAATTAATCCATCGGATATGTCAATTGAAGAAGATGCCAAATTAATTAGTTCAGGTCCAAGTTTGTTTCTTGGACAGGGAAGTCTATATTTTTTTATAAAATAATTTTCTAGATCACTATTTGCTATAATATTTTTTTTTAATATTTCTAGTCCAATCTTTGCACTTCCAATTTCTCCAGTAACATAAATATCTTCGCCTGGCATTGCACCATTTCTTCTGATTAATTTATTTTTTTCTATCACTCCAATACAAACTATATTTATAGTAAGAGGCCCAGTAGTAGAAACTGTATCACCACCCATTAAAGAAATATTAAAATTCTTTTGCTCAATTTTTAAACTTTTTGTAAAAGATTTTATCCACTTATCATCTGTTTCTTTAGGAAGAGCAATTGATAAAAAATAATATTTTGGAATAGCACCTTTAGAAACTATATCTGAAATATTTACCCTTATACATTTAGAGGCTATATCTTCTGGATCATCATTAGAAAAAAAGTGAACTTCACTTATCAGCATATCGGTTGAAACAATAAAATGATAACCCTTTGCCTTGGAAAGAACAGCAACATCGTCAGTAAGACCAAAAGAACCTTTATCTCTTGCTAAAGGAGAAAAAAAATCCGATATTATTTCAAATTCATTTCTATTCTTTTTCATAAAAAAGTCTCAAGAAAATTCATTTTCTCTGATTTTTCTTGCCAAACCATCAATAACACCATTTGCTAATAATGGTTGCTGATCATCAAAAAATGCATTAGTGAGGTTAACATATTCATTGATAATAACTTTAGCGGGAATTTCAGCAAATTCCAATAGCTCACATGTAGCTAACCTCAAGATGGCAGCAAGTATTAGTTCAAGTCTATCTAATTTATTGTTTTGCAAATAATCAGATATGAGTTTGTCTATCGACTCCAATGATTTAGATAAATGATTAACCAAATTTTCAAAAAAAACTAAATCCATATCATCTCTCTGATTTTCATATAATAAATGATTATTAGATTGATTAAATTCCTCAATAATTTTTGGAAATGTAATATCATCAAAGTTCTTCTTGTATAATAACTGAACAGCAACTAATCTTGATAAAGACTTACCAATATTCAAATTATTTTTAGAATTATTTATTTTCATTTATCGAATTCTATAAGTTTTTTTTATCTTTACCAAAGCTAAAGTAGCCTTTGCGGCACTCCCTCCTTTATTCCCTTTATCCACATGAGCTCTGTTATTTGCTTGTTCAATATTTTCACATGTAAGAATTCCATTTCCTAGACAAAGATTATTTTTGATTGATAAATAATTTAACCATCGTATACTTTCTGAGCATACATAATCATAATGCGAAGTTTCACCTCTAATTACACAACCTAATGCAATAAAACCATCATACCCAACCTGCTTACTGCTATTAACATTATTGCTAATAATAATATTCATAGCTTGTGCAATCTCCAAAGCTCCCGGAACAGAGACTATTTCAAATGATATATTTTCTGATTCTAATTCTTTTTTTGCCCCTAAGAGTAATTGATCAGAAATTTCTGAATAAAAACGAGATTCAACAATTAAAATTTTCAATTTTTTTTCCATCAAAATATTTCATAATTCAATAGCTATTCTGTCAACTATACTTAAGCCATGTCCATCTAAACCTATTATAGTTCGATCACTATTTGATAATAAGATCATTTTTTTTACACCCAAATCTGCAAGAATTTGTGCTCCTACTCCATAATCTCTTAATGGTTGTTTTTTTACATCTTCTCCCAGCTCAAATAAAACTCTTTCGGACAAACTAGTCGGCCTTGCATCTCTAATTAATACAACGATCCCCTTACCTTTTGCCCCCACCATTTTTAGTGCAGCTGAAAGCTCATCACCCATTCCACTTTTCTCACCCAACAAATCTTTCATTATATTAAACAGATGAACTCTTACCAAAACTGGTTCTTCATCATTGATTAGACCTTTAACTAGTGCAATGTGCTCTGTCTTATCAATAGTATTTTTAAAGATTAACATTTTCCAATCATCACCATAAATTGAATTAAATGGCCTCTCAATTATTCTTTCTACTATTGTGTCATTCGATCTTCTAAAAGCTATAAGCTCTGCAATGCTAGCAATTTTTAAATTATGAAATTTAGCAAACTTAATTAGATCTGGCATTCTAGCCATAGAACCATCATCATTCATAATTTCACATATAACCCCTGAAGGGTTCAAACCTGCAAGTCGTGCTATATCAACTGCAGCTTCCGTATGACCACTTCTTACTAAAACACCACCCTCCCTTGCAATCAAAGGGAAAACATGTCCAGGAGTCGATATATCAGATGGGCCACAGTTTCCATCTATTGCTACCTGAATAGTCTTATATCTGTCTGAAGCAGATATTCCTGTTGTTACACCTTCCCTAGCTTCAATTGAAACAGTAAATGCAGTTTCAAATTTACTTTGGTTTTTTCTCGCCATGAGTGGAAGATTAAGATCTGAGCACCTTTTTTCAGTTAAGGCTAAACAAATTAGTCCTCTAGCAAATTTTGCCATAAAGTTAATTGAATCAGGTTTTGCTTTTTCAGCAGGAATAATTAAATCACCTTCGTTCTCTCTATCTTCGTCATCAACCAAGATAAACATACGACCATTTTTAGCCTCTTCTATAATTTCTTCAGCTGAACATAAGTAATTATTTTTTTTCATATCAATATTAAGATTAATTATTATTCATTTGATAAATATATCTTGCAAACATATCAACCTCAATATTAGCAAGCTGACCAATATCTATGCTTCCTAGAGTAGTTTTTTTCTGCGTATGGTCAATAATATTTACAGTAAAATCATTTTTATTGGAGTCATTGATAGTCAGGGAAACCCCATCAATAGTAACTGATCCTTTTGGCGCTAGATACTTTTGTAACTCTTTATTCTGCTGAAATGTAAGAATTATTGAACCCGCATCTTGTTTCTTATGTAGTAACTTTATAGTTCCATCAATGTGGCCCGTGACAAAATGACCCCCTATCTCATCTCCAACCTTAAGGCCTTTTTCTAAATTAATTAAACTACCTTCAGACCAGGAAGTAATATTTGTTTTTGAAATAGTTTCATTGGAAACCTCCACTGAAAAAAAATTCTCTTTAGAATCCACAATTGTAAGGCATGGGCCAGAACAAGCTACAGATGAACCAATCGATAAATCTGCATGACTAAAATTTGTTTTAATTGTTAACTTTAAATCATTTCTTTTAGAAATTTCTTCAATTCTTCCAATATCGGTGATTATTCCTGTAAACATGATTATTATAATACCTTATAAGTTTCAATTATATTTTCATCAAATTCTTCTATTCTAATTAGCTTAAATTGCAGTCTATCTGATAAACTGCTAACATTAATGCTCTCTATTGCTGACATACCATCTCCGCCAATTACTGAAGGGGCTCGATAGATAACTAATCTATCAATCAATTTCTCATTCATTAAAGCTGAAGATAGGTTTCCACCACTTTCAACCAAGACGCGCATAATCCCATTACCGGATAACGAGGAAAAAACCTGTTTTAAATTCACACCATAACCAAATCTATCGTTATTTACATTAATTATCTTTACACCAAGATCAATCGATTCCTGATTTATTTTTTCATTTATGGGTATAGATGTGAAAATCCATACTGGTATATTTGAAACATTCTTAAAAATTTCTAAATTGTTTGGGACCCTTCTAAACGCATCCAAAATAATTCTAATAGGTGAATATTTTATCATTCCAGGCAATCGACAAGTTAGGGAAGGGTTATCATTTATAGCAGTAGTTGATGAAATAATTATTGCATCGCTTCTTGCTCTCAGCATATGGGAGTGGTCGCGTGCTGCCTTGGAGGTAATCCACTTGCTTTCACCTGTCCTAGTGGCAATCTTACTATCAATTGAATTTGCTATTTTTAAAGTAGTAAATGGAAGATTATGAAGCTTATTTTTAAAATAACCCTCATTAACTTCAATAGCTTCTTTTTCAAGAACTCCGAAACTTACTTTTATGCCTGAATTTCTTAATCTACTTATACCTTTTCCTGATACTCTTTTATCAGGATCTAAAGTAGCGACAACTACCTCTCTTACACCTGCAGAAATTAATGCATCACAACATGGGGCAGTTTCACCAAAATGATTACATGGCTCGAGAGTAACATAAACGGTAGAGCCTTTTGCTTTATTGCCTGCCATTTCTAATGCAATAGTCTCAGCATGAGGCCGACCACCCTTTGCGGTTACGCCCCTCCCAACTATAATATTTTTGTTAACAATAACACAGCCTACTGAAGGATTTGGGCAAGTAAGCCCTAAACCTCTAGTTGAAATATTAATTGCATGCTGCATATATTTTGAGTCATTCGAGAAGGTCGTCTTCTATACCTCCACCCATTTTACCAACAAATGTTTCAAAGTCTCTAGCCTCTCTGAAATTTCTATATACGGAGGCAAATCTTACATAGGCAACTTGATCTAGATTAGCTAAACCCTCCATTACTAATTCTCCTATAGTATCACTAGAGATATCACTTTCACCTAAACTTTCTAATCTTCTAACAATACCATTAATCATCCTATCAATTCTTTCAGCCTCAACGGGTCTTTTTCTGGTAGCTATAAATATTGATCTAGATAATTTATCCCTGTCAAAAGGGGCATGTTGACCGTTTTTCTTAGCAACAGTAAGTTCCCTTAGTTGCACTCTCTCAAATGTAGTGAACCTTGAACCACAACCAGGACAAAACCTTCTTCGTCTTATTGCTGAGTGATCCTCCGCTGGTCTTGAGTCTTTTACTTGTGTATCATCATTACCACAAAATGGGCAGCGCATTATTCAAACCTCTCTATTTTCGTTAAATCAATTTTTTTAACTCGATTTAAATGTCTTCCTCCTTCAAAACGTGTGTTAATAAATGTATCAACACACCTTTTGGCTATATCTACTTCTATAGTTCTTGCACCTAATGCCATGATATTAGCATCATTGTGAGATCTCGCTAGTCTAGCAGTTTCAATATCGTAACATAATGCAGCACGAATACCATTATGTCTATTTGCAGCCATGGAGATACCTAAACCTGTGCCACAAAAAATTAGTCCAAAATTAGCATCACCCTTCAAAAGTTCTACTGCCGCTAAATGACCAAAGTCTGGGTAGTCTACAGGATCTAAATTATTTGTTCCAATATCTAATACTTTATGACCATTTTTTGACATTTCATCACCAATAATTTTCTTTAAATTATACCCAGCGTGATCTGAAGCTATAATAATTGTTTTTGCTATCATGTGGGTCAACTCGTTCAATTTCGATAGTGTAATTTAAAGTAAGATTATATCAAGTTGAATATAGTTTCTATATTTACTACTAATTTCTCAATAAATTAATTTAAATTAGATAAAATCATTAATAAATTGACTAAAATATAGACTTTAGCCCCCTAAAAACATCTTACCTATTTCTTCACTACTAAGAAGATTTTTCCCGGTATCCTCAAATCTGTTCTTACCCATCACTAAAACATATGCTCTATCAGCAAAAGATAATGCCTCTTTTGCATTTTGCTCAACCATTAAAATGGATACTCCAAGTTTATTTATTTCTATAACCTTATCAAAAATTAATTCAGTAAACTTAGGAGATAAACCTGCTGTTGGTTCATCTAATAGTAGTAAATCAGGATCTAACATTAATGCCCTTCCAATCGCCACCATTTGTCTTTGACCACCAGATAAATTCATTGCTGATTGCTTCTGTTTTTCTTTAAGAGGCGGAAATATTTGATATATTTTTTCAATAGAGTTTTTTAAATCATATTTACTCTTTTTTTTGTTATACGCACCCATCTCTAAATTTTCGTGGACTGATAAAGAGGAGAATACATTATTTTCTTGCGGTACATAACCAATTTTAAAACTTGTTATTTTATCCGTTCGTAAATTTGTTATTTCTTTCCCTTTAAACACTATTGAACCGGAAGCTATATCTACCAGACCACAAATAGATTTCATAGTTGTTGATTTACCTGAACCATTTGGGCCAATTATAACAACAATCTCCCTTTTTTTTACATAAAGAGAGATACCATTTAGTATATTTACACCACCATATCCTCCAAAAATATTGTTAATGGACAAAATTTTATTGTTTCCTTCATTTTGTTCCAAGATAAGCTTCCTTAACTAAATTATTAGCCCTAATTTTTTCAATATCACCCATAGCCAAAACAGAACCTTCTGCCATTACGATAATAGGATCACACAAAGAAGATATTAAATCCATATCATGTTCAATAATACAAAATGTATAACCTCTTTCTTTATTTAATTTTTTTATAAACCCAGATAATTTCTTCATTAGACTTGGATTTACCCCAGCACCGGGCTCATCAAGTAAAATAACTTTTGGATCAGTCATCATAACTTTTCCTAACTCCAGTAATTTTTTTTGACCACCTGATAACTCACCTGCATATTTTCTTGCTAAGTTAGAAATCTCCAGGAAATCTAATACACCTTGTGCTTGCAAAAAAATTTTTTTTTCATCATCTTTGATTTTTTTTGATCCCATTAATGTTAAAATTAAATTCTCACCAACCTGATTTATAGGAACAGCCATTAAGTTATCTAAAACTGTCATGCGTTCAAATGATGCAGGAATTTGGAAGGTTCTTATTAAACCATTTTTGAATAATTTATGTGTTGAAAAATTTGTAACATTTTTTCCATCTAAGATAACTTGACCACTATCAGATTTAAAAAAACCAGTAATTACATTAAATAGTGTAGTTTTACCTGCTCCATTTGGACCTATTAATCCAGTTATACTCTCTGACTTTATATCAAAACTTGTTTCGTTTAGAGCTTTAAGCCCTCCAAAGCTCTTACATATTGACCTTATTGACAGAATAGAATCATCATTATTTAATTTTTTCATTGCTTTATTTCTTGGAATTTCTTTTTTTGTTTTTTTCAATAACATATTCTAATTTATTTATTGCAATCCTCTTCAATTCTACCTCATTTGTATTTGAAGCACCCACAATTGATACCTCTATATTTGTTACAGGGTCTATGGCTGAAACTTTGACATAAGCCCCCACCCAATTAAACTCAAATAAATATTCTTTAATAGACATATTATTCTTACCCAAGTAATATAATATAACATAATTGGCTAAAAAAATAATTCATAATAGTTTTTTATTAATAATCTTAATTGAGTAAATTAATTTCTTTATAATTGGAACCTGTAAATGGATAAAAATACTCTAAAAAGTCTTTTTAGAGATAAAAATTTTATAAAATTATGGAGTGTAGGAGCCGCTGCTATGGGAAATCAGTGGCTAGAGATGCTTGCTATCACAGTTTTTATTTATAATGCTACACAATCCCCATTAGCTGTAACTATTGCTAATTTTGCAAGAGCTGTACCAATGATTTTTCTAGGAGGTTTTACAGGTGTAATATCAGATTATTTTAGTAAAAAGAAAATACTCACAATTGCATATGGTATATTAGTTTTATCATCCTTGTTATTAGCAGGACTTTCATATTTTAATCTAATTGAAATCTGGCACATTATAATTGGAATGACTTTAACTGGAATTGTTTTCTCAACTGATTTTCCCGTAAGGAGAAATATGTTAGGAGATATGGCAGGCACTGACAGAGTAGGAAGTGCAATGGGCTTTGACTCAATAGCTAGAAATGGAACGAGAATTTTGGGCCCCTTCCTTGGCGGAACTGTAATGGAATTTTCTGGCTTACATGGAGCATACTTAATTTTAAGTTTTTTTTATGCATTTAATATGTATCAAATTTTTAAAGTAGATGAATTAAATAATGATAAAGAAAATTTGATATATTCTAATTATTTTAGAGATTTGATTAATGGAATAAACTATGCAAGAAAAGATTCTTCAATTTTAGGGTTTCTATTAATAACTGTAATTATGAACTTGTTTGCTTTCCCTTACATGATAATGGTGCCAGTAATTGCACAAAATCAATTGGATATATCCCCACTATTAATTGGAATTTTAGTCAGCACAGATGGTTTAGGAGCAGTAGCTGGCGCAATATTTATATCACTTATTGGTAAAGCTAAACTTTATAAGTCGTATTACTTTTTTGGTTCATGCATTGTAATGGTTGGTATTTGCCTTTTTGGTTTCAGTAACTATTATATTTTATCAATTTTAATAATGTTTTTAACTGGTTTAGGAATGGGCGGGTTTACAACGATGCAAGGAACTCTTCCATTCATATTAGCACCGAAAGAAATGAGAGCAAGGGTATTAGGTTTAATATCAGTTGGGATTGGAATGAACCCAATTGGAATTTTACTAGTAGGTTTTCTTGCAGTAAAATTTGGCCCTTCTTATTCAATTATTATTTGCTCAATAATAGGACTATCTACATTGATTGGGCTATTTCTAATTAATAAAAAAACTCTCTAGGCAGCTGCATATTTTCCAATATCGTGATAAGACCAAACATCACTAAGAGCATTTAATAGGTCTTCAACCATTTTATCCGAATGATGAGGTGTAGGAGTAAAGCGTAATCTTTCAGTGCCCCTTGGGACAGTTGGGTAATTTATTGGTTGAACATAGATGCCAAAATCTGAAAGAAGCATGTCCGAGAGTTTTTTAGTATGGACAGGATCTCCTACTACAACAGGAACAATGTGGCTTCCGTGATCAATTAAGGGAAGGCCAAGAGATTTTAACCTTGTTTTTAAAATCTTTGCTTGTATTTGATGTTGATCTCGCAACGATTGATTTCTTTTTAGAAACGAAACGGAAGCTGCCGCTCCAGCTGCAATCGCTGGTGGCAAAGATGTAGTAAAAATAAAGCCTGGAGCATATGATCTAAGCGCGTCACAGAGTTTTTCGGATGAAGCTACATATC
>PBKD01000003.1 GCA_002722055.1 Rhodospirillaceae bacterium
ATTGTTTTTTACAGAATAATAAAGAGAAGTTTACGTAGAGGTATAAGAAATGAAGAACTATGGCATGGAAACAAAGAGACACTTTGGAAACATCTCTTCACTACTGATTCCATGATTCTTTGGACAATTAAACGATTCTCTATGAATCGTAAAAGGTACACAGAACTATTTGAAAAGCCTGAATACTCACATATCAAGTTCGTCAGATTGTGTTCCGATAAAGAAGTAGAAGATTTTGTTACACATAAGTTACACATTTTTTTTAATGCACCTGAAACCTATGCACTATAAGGGTTTAAAATTGGGTTACTATTGAGTGGGAATAGTTCATATCTTTTTAGCAACTGATTTGTAATGGTTTTTGGCTTGTGAAGCAGTAAAAAACTCCAGAATTCTTCGTTGCTAAGAGTTACTTTTGTCTATAAAATAGGGTATCGTTAGTGATTGCTGGATCTATCACAAAGCATAAGACTTTTTGGAGCCGTAATGAATATAAGTCATGTATTAAAGAGATTTCCAAAAAAGCGCCCCATACTTTCGAAAGCGATTAAAAATATATACGCCAAACAATACAAAGAAAATAGAAATGGTGGTAGCCCCGCCTCATCGCTAGCGCAAAAGTTAGAGGCTTGGATGCACAAAAAAGTTGCAACGGCGAGCCCTAAGCAACAATTAAGTTTTTGTGATACTTTAGAAATTGGAGCCGGAACACTCAACCAACTACCCTTTGAATTTAAAAAAGGTAATTATGACTTTATTGAACCGTTAGATTTTTTATATTTGGATAGTCCTTATATAAAAAATACACGGAATTCCTTTTCTGATATTTCTAATATTCCTTCATCAACCCTGTACAGCCGGATTATTTCTATTGCTGTTTTGGAGCATGTAGAAGATTTGCCGAATTTGATAGAAAAATGTATCGAACACATGAATGAAGGAGGTGTTTTCGCGTGTGGAATTCCTTCTGAAGGAGGATTATTATGGGGTTTGGCTTGGAGGTTAAGTACTGGACTAGAATTTCGTATTAGAACTGGTTTGGATTATTCAGAATTAATGCGTTATGAGCACTTAAATGATGCGGATGAGATTGAGCACCTTCTACGCTATTATTTTAGAGATGTTGAAGTATGCAGATTTGGTTTTGGAATGCACTTCTCACTTTATACATATATTGAGTGCAGAAACCCAAAACGGACAAAAACTATTTGTTTAACAGAAGTGAATTAGCTACGCTAAGTTCAAAGGCTTTATCAAAGCAAAAGTAACCACAGGGAAAGGCAATGTGTTGTTTATGTTAAGATTATAGGTTGCCACGTAAAGTTAGAAAGTAGTTAGAAACAAAAAATAATATGATAAAAATCAGAAACATAAAAGCATGTTACAGTTGAGTGGGAATAATAATATAAAAATAATTACTTAATAAATTTTAGTAATTTAAAAATTGACTATAAGGTTAAACATTAAATGAACTTGTTGGACATCTCATTAATCTTTTCCATTACATTTTGTAGTGTGGTAAGTGGTTTCATTTTCACATACGCAATTGTTGTAATGCCTGGCTTATCTAACCTTAATTATAAAGTGTTTATAAGAGTGTTTCAGGTTACAGATGCTGTAATACAAAACAATCAGCCAATACTTATGTTCACTTGGATAGGTTCTAGTGTCTCATTACTAAGCACAATATTAACTTCAGTGGTAGATTTTGAGCTATCAGATATTAGAGAGAATAAGTGAAATGGTGAGTATAAATGAAAAATTTGAATCCACTCTAGTTGTAATTCCTGCTAGGGGAGGTAGTAAAAGGATCCCAAATAAAAATATAATTCATATTTATGGACAACCTATGATTTATTGGCCTCTAGCGGAATTAAGTAAATTATTTAATTCAAAAAATGTTCTGGTGTCGACTGATTCTGATGAGATAAAATCTATGGTTGAAACTAAAGGATTAAAAGTACCTTTTAAGAGACCAGATAAATTATCTGATGATATTACAGGAACTACCGAAGTAGCAAAACACGCACTTGAATGGTATGAGAAAAATGTTCGCAAAGTTGATTATGTTTTAATGGTTTATCCAACAGCGGTATTACTTTTTGAAAAAGATATATGTGAAGCAATGAACAGTTTATGCAATGATAATAAATGTGATTCGGTTATGTCAGCAACTAGCTTTTCATATCCTATTCAAAGAGCAGTTTTTGAAAATAAAAATGGATTTGCCGAAATGTTTCATCCAGAAAATTACCCTTGCCGATCTCAAGATTTAATTGAGGCAAAGCATGATGCAGGACAATTTTATTTAAGTAAAGTTGAAGCTGTTAGAGATGGTAAGTTGCTAACTAATTCAAATGTAAAATTACATTTATTAAATAGAGATAAAGTAATTGATATAGACACATTGGAAGACTTTGATATTGCGGAAGACAGATTAAGGATGTACAAAAAAGATTTAAAAAGCGATAATTGGTCATTTAATAAATTATAAATTAAAAAACTAATAATTATAATAATAGGAATGAAGTATATTAAATTTTTTAAATATAATAAAAATTCTAAAATATTTGTAGAAAATTTAAGTAATATTAAAAAGGATATATTAAATGAAATATAAAACAGAACAAGAGGAATTCTGGGCCGGTGAATTTGGTTTAAATTATATTGATAGAAATAAATCTGATTCTTTATTTTACTCTGTAGTATCTATGTGGGGGAAAATGTTACGTGCTACAAATAATATTAAATCAGCCAGAGAATTTGGTTGCAATATTGGATTAAATTTAATGGCTCTTAAAAAATTAAAACCTATGATAGATTTAAGTGCTTATGAAATAAATAAACAAGCTGCTAAGCAAGCTGAAGATTTAGGTATTGCCCAAATTAAACTTGGTTCAATTTTAGAAAATATAAATGATCACAAAGTTGATTTGACTTTTACAGTATGTGTATTGATTCATATACATCCTGAGCATTTAGGAAATGTATATAGTAACCTTGTAAATGGTTCAAATCGTTATGTTCTTGTAGCTGAATACTACAACCCAAAACCTACTAAAATTAAATACAGAGGTAACGAAAATAAACTATTTAAGAGAGATTTTGCGGGTGATTTAATTGATGACTACGGTTTAAATCTTGTAGATTATGGTTTTATATATAAAAGAGACAACTGGGCCCCACAGGATGATATTTCATGGTTTTTGTTAGAAAAGTAAAGGTTAGTTTTTTGATTAAAAAAATTAAAAAAGAGATAAAAATAAATGTCTAGCGAATTTTCAAGGGAAATTAGGTCAGAAGTTACTAAAGATGGAAAAATTAAAATTTCTATTGCTAAAGTTCCAATTATTTTTCCAAAACAAGATGAAGTGTTAGTAAAAGTAGAAGCATCACCAATTAACCCTTCAGATTTGGGGAGGCTTATTACTTTTGGAGCAGATTTGAATAATATTAATATTTTAGGTTCAGGTAATGAAACGGTAACAAAAATAAAATTATTTAGTAAGTTTTTTAATTCTCTTAAAAATAGAGTTGGTAAATCACTGAATGTTGGAAACGAAGGTGCGGGAATAATTGTTGAAAGTGGAAAAGATTCAAGACATCTTATTGGAAAAATAGTTGGACTAGCTGGAGGTGGAATGTATTCTGAATATAAATGTGTAAAAGCTCAGTCCTGTTTAATTATGAATGATGGTACGAGTTCTATTGAAGCAGCTTCATCTTTTGTCAATCCACTAACTGCTTTAGGTTTTATTGAAACGATGAAACTAGAAAATCATAAAGCTATTATTCATACTGCTGCTGCATCTAATTTGGGGAAAATGTTAGTGAGATTATGCAAAGAAGAATCTATTCCTTTAATTAATATAGTTAGAACATTTGAACAAGTTGAAATTTTAAAAAAATTAGGTGCAGATTTTGTATATAATATGAATGACTCTTTATTTATGGATGATTTAATAAGTGCAATAAAACAAACAGGTTCTACACTAGCTTTCGATGCTACAGGAGGAGGAAATGAAGGAAAATTAGTAGGTAAAATACTAACTGCAATGGAAATTTCTGCAAATATTAATTCAAAAGAATATTTAATGTATGGTTCGGAAGTTTTTAAAAAAATATATATTTATGGAGTTTTAGATAGAAGTCCAATAATCCTTAAAAACTCATTTGGATTTAATTGGGGAATAGGAGGCTGGCTTTTAATGCCAATGATAAAAAAATTTGGCTCTGAGATTTTTGAGAATATGAGAGAGAGAGTTGCTAGGGAGATTAAAACAACTTTTCGTAGCGAATACAAAAAAGTTATATCTTTTGAAGAAATGCTTCAGCCTGAAATTATAAGGAATTTTTCGCGTCAATCAACAGGTAATAAATATTTATTAGATCCTTCTATGTAAGAAAATTAAATAAAATTTAAAAAAATTTTGATAAAATAAAAAAATTCTATATCATTTCAAACGAATAAATTTTTAAATAGGGGTTTTACTATGAAAGGTATAGTTATCTATGAAGATGGTGATAGTTATGTCAGGAAATTAGAAGATAATCTTACTATACCAATAATTCAAAAAGATGAAATACTTATAGAGACTCATTATGGTGGACTTAATTTTGCTGACCTAATGATGTGCAATGGAACATATCCACACCCTAAGGGATACCCCTTAAAAGCAGGATTAGAATTATCTGGAATCGTAACTGAGTGTGGTGATGATGTAAAAGAATTTAAGCCAGGTGATAGAGTTGTTGGATTTTCTGAGGAAGCAGGTGCGTTTTCAGAGTTTTGTAAACTAAAAAGTATGGCGGCTGTAAAAGTAATGGATAGTATTTCTCTCTCAGATGCTGCAGCATATTTTGTTCAAGCAACAACTGCATATCATTTATTGCATACAATCGGTAAAATAAATTCTAATGATACTATTTTAGTACATGCAGTAGGGGGTGGTGTTGGTTTAAACTTAGTTCAACTAGCAAAGTTTGTAGGAGCAAAAGTAATAGGTACAGTTGGTACTTCAGGTAAAGAAATAAAACCATATGATTGCGGGGCTGACTTAGTTATAGATAGAAATAAAAGCAGTTTTGTTAAAGAAATAAATCAAAAGTATGGTGATAATTGTATTGATATATTAATTGATTCAACTGGGGCAGAGATTTTAGATGCTAGTTTTAATTTAATGAAAAAACTAGCACATGTTATTAGCTATGGCGAAGCAAGTGGAAAACCTTATAATAACTTATGGGAAAAATTAGTTGAAAAATCACTTACTTTTAGCAGGTTACATATAGGCCATATGGATTTTTTTAGTGCTTATTGGATAGATGCACAATTTGATATTCAAAATAAAATAAGTAAAAAAGAATTAATTGTATATGTTGAAAAAATTTTTGAGTTAGATGATTTTGATAATTTGTATAATGCTCTTGAGTCAAGAAATATTGGAGGGAAACTTCTTTTAAAATTTAAATAATTAGTATGAATTCATCTTATTTTTTAGGAATTTAAAATGTTTTATAAAACAGAACAAAATAATCATGGTTTATCACATGATCCATTTAAGGCTATCGTAACTCCTCGTCCAATAGGTTGGATTGGTTCAATTGATATTAATGGTGTTCCTAATCTTGCTCCATATAGTTATTTTAATGCTATTTCAGATAATCCTTATTTTGTAGTATTTGGATCAATAAATTATAAAGATTCAATAAAAAATTGTGAAGAAAATAAGGATTTTACCTGTTCATTAGTATCTGAGAACCTATTTAATGCCATGAATAATTCTTCTGCAACAGTTGAATCGGATGTGGATGAGTTTAATATTAGTGGTTTAAAAAAAGAAAATGGCAGAATTGTAAATGCGCCATTTGTTAAAGGTTGTAGTGCGGCATTAGAATGTCAACATTGGAAAACGATTGACCTCCCCGGTTCTGACAGAACTACAGGTCAAGGAAGTTTTATAATTATCGCCCATGTTGTGGGTATTTATATTGATGATAAATATATTATCAACGGTAGATTTGATACGGCTTCTGTAAGGCCATTAGGTAGGTTGGGTTATATGGATTATGGTGTGATAGGTAAAAAAAATATATTCTCAAAAAACAGACCAAAGGTAAATCAACATGGTAATTTAAAGGATGTAGATGATTGGGACGGAATATATAGGTAATAGAATATTTTATGAATATTTAAAAAAAATTTTTTTTCGTAGTAATTTTGTTTTATTTATTTATTCAATAATTATTTTTATGTTTATTTATAACAATGCATTTTCTAAACCTTTTTTTGCTGATAATTTTAACGATAAAAATAAATGGGTTTTTATTACAGATGGTGTTATGGGTGGTATTTCTTCTGGTTCATTAAATTTTTTAAATATTAATAATAAAATAATTGCTCATATGTCAGGTGAGGTTTCTACAAAAAATAACGGAGGCTTTATTCAAATAAGAAGAGATTTACAAAATATTAATTTAGCTAAATTACGAAATATAAGTTTATTTGCAAAAGGAAATAATGATGAATATTTTATTCATATCAGAACAAATAAAACTATATTACCATGGCAGTACTATTCAATTAAATTTTTTGTAAATGATAAATATACCAAGATTATTTTACCAATCTCTAAATTTAAGAAATCTAATTTTTTACTACCAAGTAAAATATCTCCCGAAGATATAAAATCTATAGCAGTTGTCGCCTATGGAAAAAATTATTCAGCAGAAATATTTATTCAATCTATTGGTTTTAATTATTAACAGGGTTTTATATTTTATAGATAATGAAAAAGACTCACCCTTTTTTTGAATATGCTTTTCAACCAATAGTACATAGGGGTTTATCTGATAATTTTTCTGAAAACACATTAGAGTCATTTAAAGAAACAACTAGTTTAGGATATAAGTATTTAGAGACAGATCTTAGATTAACATCAGATAATTATGTGATTGCTTTTCATGATGATAATTTAAAAAGGGTTGCTAATTTTGATAAAAAAATTAATGATATCTCATTTAAGGAAATAAAAAATATTAATTTAATAAATGGTGGTACTATATTAGATCTTGGAAGTCTTCTAGAAGAATTTCCTAGGACTAAATTTAATATTGATGTGAAAGATTTTAATACATTAATTCCGACAATAGAAATCTTAGATTCTTTAAATGTATACGATAGGGTTTGTGTAGCATCATTTAATAGTTTTATTCTTTGGAGGCTTAAAAAAATGAGGCCTCAATCATGCGTTTCTATGGGTGTATTGGATACCTTTTTATTTAAATTATTTAATATAATAATTAATGAAATAGATTGTATTCAAGTTCCTTTAAAATGGAGGGGATTAAAGGTATTTAATAATAAATTAGTAAAAAAGGCGCATTTACATAATTTTAAAATTCATGTTTGGACTATAAATGACGAAGAAGAAATGGTTAAATTAATTAATGAAAATATAGATGGAATAATTTCTGATGATGCTGTTTTATTAAAAAGTGTATCCGAAAGGTTTAACCTATTTGACTTTGAAAATAGGAAAAAATAGTTAAATTGTTGATAAAAATTAAAAAAAACAAATATATTTGTAACTATCTTGGTTTATTAACAGAAATAAGCTTGAAATCAATAGACTAATAACCAATTAGATCAGGTATATAATTATTCTAAGGAAACTTATGAAACAACTAGATAAATCCAAGGTATGCATAATTTTAAACAAGATTATGGAATATGAATTAGCAGGTGTTGTTCGTTATACTCACTCTTCTCTAATGGTTTCTGGCCCAAATAGAATACCAATAGTTGAATTTCTTCAGTCGCAAGCTCAAGAATCCCTAACACATGCTCAAGAAGCAGGAGAGTTATTGACCGGTTTAGACGGACATCCAAGCCAAAAAATCCCTACAATACAGGATAATAACCAACATTCTATCGAAGATATTTTGAAAGAAAGTTTAGATCATGAGCTTCACGCCCTTGGTCTTTACAAGGAATTATTAGAAAGCGTCCAAGATTCATCAATATATTTGGAAGAATACTCAAGGAACATGATTAGTCAGGAAGAAAAGCATACACTTGAACTAAAAAAAATGCTTAAAGATTACTCCTAATAATTTCTATGACTGAAATAAATAGTATAGTTTGGTTTAGGTATGATCTCAGAGTAAATGACAATCCAGCATTAAATGCAGCATGCAAGAACTCTAGCGTTTTACCTATATATATTTTTGATAATAAAAATTTTGATAAGTTTCAAATGGGTTCAGCTAGTCGCTGGTGGCTACATCACTCATTGATTGAATTAAATAAATCATTAAATAGCTCACTGTCTATTTATATCGGAGATCCTATAAGAATCATAAAAAAAATTATAGAAAAGTTTCAAATAAAAAACATCTACTGGAATAGATGTTATGATCCAAATAGCATTAGACGCGATAAGGATATAAAGAATAAACTAACGTGTGATAATATTAATATATTCACTTTTAATGGTAGTGTATTATGGGAGCCATGGACTATATTGAAGGATGATAAAACTCCCTATAAGGTTTTTACACCTTATTATAAAAAAGGGTGTTTAAATGCTGCCAAGCCAAGGCCTCCAATTGATTTTAATAATAACTCTGTTTTACATAAAGATAATACGAATTCAATTGATATTGATGGCCTAAACCTTTTAGATAAAAAAAGCTGGTATTTAAAATTTCATAAATATTGGAAACCAGGTGAAAAAAAAGCTAGAGATATGCTTAATAATTTTTTATCTACTGGTATTAATGATTATAAGGAAGGTAGAAATTTTCCCTCTAAAAAAAATGTTTCTAAACTTTCTCCTTATATTCATTTTGGAGAAATATCTGTAAATCAAATTTGGTACGCTATTTTAAATAACCCAAAATTAAATAATGATAAAAATGTAGATCATTTTCTAAGTGAATTAGGTTGGAGAGAGTTTTCTAATTATCTACTATATCATTTTCCTAAAATTGTAGATACCAACCTACAAGCAAAATTTGATAAATTCCCTTGGGTAAATGATAAAAATTATTTAAATTGCTGGCAAAAAGGGCAAACTGGTTATCCTATTGTAGATGCTGGAATGAGAGAATTATGGAAAACTGGTTACATGCACAACAGAGTAAGAATGATTGTTGGATCATTTCTGGTAAAAAATTTATTAATTGACTGGAGAAAGGGTGAGGAATGGTTTTGGGATTGCCTATTAGATGCAGATTTAGCAAGTAATTCTGCAAGTTGGCAATGGGTTGCAGGTTCTGGTGCTGATGCAGCACCGTACTTCAGGATTTTTAACCCAATATTACAAGCTAAAAAATTTGATCCTAATGGTGATTATATAAAACAATTTTTACCTGTTCTAAGAGGTTTACCAAATAAATATTTATTCTCTCCATGGGAAGCACCCGAAAATATTTTAGAAAAATCTAATATTATATTAGGAAAAAATTATCCAAAACCAATTATAGATATAAAATTATCTAGAGATAAAGCACTTGATTTATTTAAGCAAATTTCAAATTAAATATGTTTAATAAAGAAAAATTACTAATAATACTGGGTAATCAATTATTTCCAATTCACGAAATAAAAAAAGCAGGTATAAAAAATATATTTATGGCTGAGGATTATGGTTTATGTAATGAGCACAAACATCATAAATTAAAAATTTTAGTTTTTTTATCAGCAATGCGTGAGTATAAAAAATATTTAATAAAAAATAATTTTAATGTTCATTACTACACAATAAATAATAATTTTGAAATGCCTTATGAGCAAAAGATTGAAATTGTATTAAAAAAATATAATTACAAAGAAATAAAATATTTTGAAATTGAAGATATTTTTTTTTCTAAAAGGTTACATAAATTTTTATCTTCATTAAATCAAATTAATTTTATAGAAATCAAAAGTCCTATGTTTTTATCAGACAAAGACTACTTTGCAAAAGAATCTGATAATAAATCACTTAGGCTTACTCCTTTTTATAAAAAGATTAGAAAAGATCTTTCATTATTAATTAATAATGATGGTACTCCAGTAGGAGGAAAGTGGTCTTATGATGGGGATAATAGAAAAAAAATACCTAAGAATTTAGTTTTGCCTTCCAAGCCTCCAAATCTTAAATATAAATATTTTAAAGAGATGAGTTTATTTATTAATACAAAATTCTCAAAACATCCAGGTGTTTTAAATAATACTTGGGTTCCTATTACTAGGGAAGAATCTCTTAAATGGTTAAATAACTTTTTTAAATTTAAATTAACAAATTTTGGTGATTACGAGGATGCAATAGTATCAGAAAATAATTTTCTTTTTCATAGTGCTTTAAGTGTAATATTAAACCTAGGATTAATCACTCCTAGTGAGTTAATTCAAAAGTTAAAAAATTTTAAAAAAAATAATGATGTGCCAATTAACTCATATGAAGGTTTTGTAAGACAAATTGTTGGGTGGCGAGAATTTATAAGATGTATTTATCATAGATATGGGGATACAATGATAAAATCAAATTATTGGAATAGCAAAAGATCTATGAAGCAATCATGGTACTCTGGAAGTACTGGAATTATTCCTTTGGATGAATCAATTAAACATTGTGTAGATTATGGTTATACTCATCACATTCCTCGCTTAATGATTATAGCAAACATTATGACATTGGCAGATATCCATCCAATTGAAATTTATAATTGGTTCATGGAAATGTTTATTGATTCTTCTGATTGGGTAATGGTTCCAAATGTTTTTGGAATGGGAACTTATGCTGATGGTGGAATATTTTCCACAAAACCATATATTTGTGGATCTAATTATATTCTTAAGATGAGTAACTATAAGAAAGGAAAATGGTGTGATATTGTTGATGGTTTGTATTGGAAATTTATAGAAAGAAATAAAAAATTTTTTAAAAAAAACCCTAGATTATCAATAATGATAAGATCATTAGAAAAGATAGACAAAAATAGAAAAGAATATATTTTTAGCGAAGCTAATAAATTTATATTAAAAAACACTAATATAAAGAATAATTAATATTAAAAAGATTATGATAAATTTATATAATAATTTTATTGTTTTTATATAATCTTCATTTTTTAATGTTTTATGATGCTTATTTTTAAAATATTTTAATTAAATATATTTGTTTTTAATAAAATAATTGACTAAAAGTATAATGTAATACTATCTTTTCCAAACGAGTATTACTCGTTAAATTGAGTAGAGAATTTATCTTTAAGTGAAAATTTTGAATAAATACAAAATAGCATCGTTTTATCAGTTCCAAGATTTTTTTGAATTTAAAAATTTAAAAAAACCAATAGAACTAATTTTACAAAAAAAAAATATAACTGGTACAATCCTTCTTGCATCGGAAGGAATAAACGCAACAATATCAGGTAATACTAACTCATTAGATAATGCATTACAAAGTTTAAAGAAAATTGTAAATATAGAAAATTTAAATATAAAATATTCTTACTCTTCAAATAAACCATTTAAAAGGTTAAGAATTAAAATTAAAAATGAAATAGTAACTATGGGTATTCCTAACACATTACCTCATAAGAATACTGGTACATTTATTGAGCCAATTGAATGGAATAAAATTATTAATGATAACTCTATTTTAACTATAGATACTAGAAATTCATATGAAGTATCTATTGGTTCATTCATTAATTCATTATCCCCTGATACTAAATCATTTAGGGACTTTCCTGAATGGGTAAGGCAAAATCTAGATAAAAATAAGAATTCTAAAATTGCAATGTTTTGTACAGGTGGAATAAGATGTGAAAAAGCATCTTCTTATCTTAAATCAATTGGATTCAAAGATGTTTTTCAACTGAAGGGTGGTATACTTAAATATTTAGAAGAAATTAAGAAAAAAGATAGTTTATGGAAGGGTGAATGTTTTGTTTTTGATGAGCGTGTGTCTGTTGTTCATAATTTAGAAGAAGGTAATCATGAAATGTGTCATGCTTGTAGGATGCCTATAAATGAGACTGATATGAAAAATATTAATTATATTAAAGGTGTAAGTTGCCCACATTGTTTTAATCAAACTTCGGAAGAAGATAAAAAAAGATTTTTAGATAGACAAAAGCAAGTTGAACTATCAAAATTAAATAATACTAATCATTTTGCATCACAGAAAAGATAATTATATGGGAAGTCTGCCAATTTTATACTCTTTCAGAAGATGCCCTTATGCTATGAGGGCAAGAATGGCTATATATATTAATCAGATATGTTGTGAATTAAGAGAAGTAAAGTTATCAGATAAACCTAAAGAAATGCTATTAATATCTCCTAAAGGTACTGTGCCAGTTTTACAATTAAAAACTGGTAAAGTATTAGAAGAGAGTTTAGATATAGTTTTTTGGGCTTTTAATATTAATGATCAGACAGAAGATTACAAAAGATATAAATTAAATAAAAATAAATTCAATGATTTAATATCAATTATAGATAATTCATTTAAATATAATCTAGATAGGTATAAATACCCTGATAGATATTCAGAAATTGATATAAATTTTCATAGAAATGAATGTTACAAAATAATTAGAGATTTGAATTCATTATTATTGAATAAAAAATATTTATTTTCTGAATATATTGGTATAGCAGATATTTGTATATTCCCTTTTATCAGACAGTTTAGAATAGCTGATACAAGATGGTTTGATGAAGAAATGGGTTTGAGTAGTGTATTAGAATGGTTTTTACGTATTAATGAATCCGAAATTTTTCAGAATGTGATGAATAAGTATGAGCCATGGAAAGAAAAATATAAATCAGTTATCTTTAATAAGTTAGATTAATTGAAGCAAGAAATGTTAAATAACTTAAATTTTTTGCCTGAAAATTCATCTGCAATAGTTATGGGAGCAAATGGTGGTATTGGAAAAGCAATATTAAAGACTATAAAATCTAAGTATAAATTTAAAAATGTTTTTGGTTTATCACGTAAATCCGAAATTTATATTAACTATTATTCTGAAGAATCTATCAAAAAAGCTGCTGAATATTTTCTTTCTGAGTCTTTAAATATAAGATTAATTATTAATTGTGCAGGGTATTTGTATGATAAAGAATTCTTACCTGAAAAGTCGATAAAAGATATTGATATAAATTATATGCAGAAATCATTTTATATGAACTCTATAGGTCCAGCATTATTTATGAAGTATTTCTTTCCAGTTTTACCAAGAGATAATAAATTTATTTTTGCAAATCTCTCTGCTAAAGTTGGTAGTATTTCTGATAATAAATTAGGTGGATGGCTCTCTTATAGATCATCTAAAGCAGCACTTAATCAATTAGTAAAATGCATGTCAATTGAGCTTTATAGAAGAAATAAAAACTCTATATGTGTTGCTATCCACCCTGGTACAGTAGATACAAATCTATCTAAACCTTTTAATAAGAAAGGGTTAAATGTAAGAACACCTGATGTTGCTGCTAACGAAATATTAAGTGTTATATCATCACTTAACACAACCCATAATGGAAAGTTTCTTGATTACAAATTTAAAGAGATAACTTTTTAATGTTAGTTTTTAAAATAGTTTATAATAATTATACCACTTATAACTAATATTAGACCTATTACGATTTCTAAATTTATTTTTTCTTTATAAATATAAATGCTCATAATTGTTACACAAAATACACCTAAACCTGTCCATGAGGCATAGACTATTGATAGAGGTAAATATTTAATTGTTACACTTAGAAAATAAAAAGAAAATATATAACATATAACCAAAGTAATAGTTGGGATAATTTTAGTAAAACTCTGAGATGCCGGTAAAAATAAAGTTCCAGTAACTTCGAAAAAAATAGCCAGCGATAAGTATACATATTTAACCATAATTAAATAAAAAAATTATTAATAATTTGCATAATCAGTCTCTTTAAACATATCAATAATTTTTTTTGATGGTTTTTGAATTTTTCTTGTTTCTAAATTAAAAAATGCACCTTTGCTATTGATTTGTGCTGATAACTCGTTTTTATGGTTATAAATTTTAATTATTCTTTCCCATTTTTTTAAATCATTTGGCACACTATATATATCAATACTTACTTCAATGTATTCATTTTTAAATATTTCTTTAAAAAACTTAATTTCAGAATTAAATGTGACTGGTGCAATATTTTCTTCAAGGAAAATTTTATCCATGCCTGAATCTTTGTTCATTTGCCAAAGTGCTTTTAAACCAATATTGTAATATTTATCTTCACCGACATGATTATTGGGGTCTATTAAATCTTTTGTAATTTTATATTTTTTTTTACCCAAATTTTTATTCCATTATTTCTATTTTAGCTATTAGATTTGCCAACCAGAGTTGTCTAAATTGTATATAAATTATATTATTGTATCTATTGGTAGTTTTTTTCACGTAATTTGTCAGTAGAATAAATATTTTAAATACAAAGTTTCAAAAAATAATTTATATAGCAGATAAGGTGGCTCCCCGGCACGGATTCGAACCGCGGACCGTTCGGTTAACAGCCGAATGCTCTACCGCTGAGCTACCGGGGATCAACTCAAAGATACTTTGTTATAATATCCATAGAAACATTATAATTTGACACTAATTCATAATTTAAACAATTTCAATTATTTTATGGTTGGATTTATTAACGTTATGTTATAATATAACATTAATTGTGAAATTTATAAATTATTAATTTATTTAAATGAGAAATATATATATAACATCAGATATTAAAAATTTATCAAAATTCTTAAATTCGGATGAACAATTATGCGTTGTTAACCGACAGAAACCAATTAATGCTTGTAAATATTTTAAAAAATTAATGGAAGTTGATATTAGAATCATTGGTAAAGTTTCAAATAAAAATGGAATTTCTGAAATCACAAATTTACTTAAAGATGCTGTTCCAGACGAATTAAAACATTTTTCATTTTACTCTTTATGGATTTCAGACATGGCGCATGTATGTAAATTATTTTGTGAATTCATGAATAGTGATAGTATTGATTTTTGTTTAAGTACAAAAAGAGGTTGTCGACGTTACCATGTTGATCATGTTCCATTTCGCTTACTTATAACATACGCTGGAAAAGGGACAGAATATATTCCTGATGAAGCTGCTAATCGTAAAGCCTTTTTCAATGGAGCTCCTAACGAAGAAATAATTATTGATAAAAATAAGCGGTATTATATGGAACCATGGGACATTTCAATTTTTCGTGGTGGGAAAAATGGACTCCTACATCGTACTCCAGATGCTGCATTAAATGAACCATCTCTACTATTACGTCTTGATCATCAAAAATATTGGGATTATATATTTAAGCAAAATAATAATTCTATTTTTGATTTGAGTATTAAAAATATTAAGTAGTAAAAATTAAAATTTCGTAAAAATATAATTTATATAGATAGCCTTTTCATTATTTTTTCTCTTTTTTTATCAGAAAATTTAGACCAATTTTTTATTTCTTTTTTCGTTCTACCACAGCCTACACAGACTTTGTTAATATCTAATCGGCATATAGAAATACAGGGACTTTTAATTTTTTTTTTCATGAAGTCTATATATTGTAAACTTTTTTCTCTTCAAGTAGTTAAAATAAATTAGATAAAAATATTACATAAGATATTAATAATTAAGGAAAATATTTAATTTTATTTAAAAATTTAATATTTGCTATATTTTTTTATATTTCCTAAGATTTATTTTTTTTTTTGTTTTAATCTACCTTCAATACTTTAAAAGACTTATTTATCATATTATTATTTAAAATAGGAAAAAAAATTGAAAGACTCAAATTTTAGGATAAAAAAATATGAAATAAAAATAAGAGATTTAGAAAACGAAAATATAAAGCTAAAAAAGAGAATAGAAATACTAGAAAAAGCAATAAAAAGTTTTAGAAATGCTATCTCAGACACTTTAAAATAATGTTTATAAACAAATATAAAAAAGGGAATTAATATGCCATCTGTTCTAATTACCGGTTCTAATAGAGGAATAGGTTTAGAATTTACCAAACAACTTTTATCAAAAAACTGGGATTGTATTGCAACATGCAGAGATGAAAATAAAAATGATGATTTGAGGGAATTATCTAAAATTTTTCCTGATAAAATAATTATTGAGCAAATGGATGTTCTTGATCATAAATCAATTGATAATCTTGCAGTCAAATTAAAAAATAGAAAAATTGATATGTTAATAAATAATGCAGGTATATTAGGCCCAAGATCCTCAGATAAAACAAGTCAATTTTTTGGGAATATGGACTATGATTATTGGGATTTAGTTCATAAAACAAATACAGTAGCTCCATTTAAAGTCGTTGAGGCTTTTTTTGGGAATTTAGAAATAAGTAAACAGAAGAAAATCGTTATTATTTCCTCAACTGTTGGTTCAAATATTGAAATGCAAGCACCAATATTTAGTTATGCATCTTCAAAAGCTGCTGCTACTAAAGTATTTACATTGCTTTCGAAGGTATTGAGGGAAAAGGGATATAATATCTATATTTTTTGCCCTGGACACGTTAAAACTGAAATGGGAAGTGAAGACGCAGATTTGGATGTTGAAGAATCAGTAGAAGGAATGGTTAAGCTAATAGAGAATTTAAAATCTTCACAAACAGGACATTTTCTTAGATATAATGGCGAAAAAGTAAAATACTAATAAAAAATCTCATTTATTACACCTAAAATTGTTTAATTTTAGTATATACCCTTGACATTAGGTCAAACGAGCACTAAATCCCATCTATCATTCGGCACTCATGCCAAATGAGTGCTAATTCTTTTTTAGGAGGGAAAATTATGAAATTTAGGCCTTTACATGATCGAGTTCTTGTTCGTCGAGCTGAAGAGGAGGAGAGATCAGCAGGTGGGATAATTATTCCAGACACAGCTAAAGAAAAACCTATGGAAGGTGAAATTGTTGCTGTTGGTTCAGGTGCTAGGAATGATAACGGAGATTTAATACCTATGGAAGTTAAAGTTGGTGACAGAGTTTTATTTGGTAAATATTCAGGTACCGATGTTTCTGTTGGTGGTGAAGATCTTGTTATCATTAAAGAAAGCGATGTTATGGGCATCGTTGAAGGTAAATCATCAAAGAAAAAAAAATAAATTAAAGCACATATTAGACAGGAGATAATAATATGGCCAAAGAGGTCAAGTTTAACACTGAAGCCCGCGAAAGAATGCTAAAAGGAGTCGATGTCCTAGCTAACGCGGTAAAGGTGACATTGGGTCCCAAAGGAAGAAATGTTGTTATTGAAAAATCTTTCGGTGCCCCTAGAATTACAAAAGATGGTGTAACAGTAGCTAAAGAGGTTGAGCTAGCCGATAAATTCGAAAATATGGGTGCTCAATTGGTCAAAGACGTTGCACAAAGAACAAACGATGAAGCAGGGGATGGAACGACTACAGCAACTGTTTTAGCTCAGGGTATAGTTAGAGAAGGTGCAAAAGCTGTAGCGGCAGGTGCAAACCCCATGGATTTAAAAAGAGGGATAGATGCTGCTGTTAAAGCTGCTGTTGCTCATATTAAAAAAAGCTCTAAAAAAATTAAAGATAGGGATGAAATCGCTCAAGTCGGAACAATTTCTGCTAATGGTGAAACTGAAATTGGTGATATTTTAGCTGAGGCTATGGAAAGAGTGGGTGATGAAGGAGTTATTACTGTTGAAGAAGCCAAAGGTTTTGAAACAGAATTAGACGTTGTAGAAGGTATGCAGTTCGATAGAGGATATTTATCTCCTTATTTTGTTACAAACGCAGAAAAAATGCTAACTGACCTAGAAGATCCATACATACTAATTCATGAAAAAAAACTCTCAAACCTTCAAGCTATGTTACCAGTTTTAGAAGCAGTTGCTAAGTCAGGTAGACCTCTAATGGTTATAGCAGAAGACGTTGAAGGAGAGGCTCTTGCTACATTAGTGGTAAATAAGTTAAGAGGTGGACTCAAAGTTGCTGCAGTAAAAGCTCCCGGTTTTGGTGACAGAAGAACAGCAATGCTAGAAGATATTGCAATTCTTACAAAAGGAACAGTTATATCAGAAGATCTTGGTATTAAACTTGAGAATGTAACCCTTGATATGTTAGGTACATCTAAAAAGGTTACAATAACCAAGGAAGAAACAACAATTGTTGATGGTGCTGGTAAGAAATCAGATATTGAAGGCCGTTGTAACCAAATAAGAGCACAAATAGAAGAAACCGACTCAGATTATGATAAAGAGAAGCTACAAGAAAGACTTGCTAAATTAGCTGGTGGAGTAGCAGTCATTAAAGTTGGTGGTGCAACTGAAATTGAAGTTAAAGAAAGAAAAGATAGAGTTGATGATGCACTTAATTCTACAAGGGCTGCGGTTGAAGAAGGCGTTGTGACTGGAGGTGGTTGTACACTTCTATATGCATCTTGGGCTTTAGATAATGTTAAAGTTTCTAATGATGATCAGAGGATTGGTCTAGATATAGTACGTAATGCCCTCCAGACCCCCGTAAGACAAATAGCTGAAAATGCTGGAGTAAATGGTGCTGTAGTCTGTGGTAAATTGTTAGAGCAAAAAAGTAAGAGTTTTGGGTTTAACGCATCTAACGAAAGTTATGGCGATTTACTTAAAGAGGGTGTTATGGATCCAGCTAAAGTTGTTAGAACAGCTTTAGAACATGCCGCTTCTGTATCTGGTCTCCTAATTACTACTGAAGCAGGTGTAGCAGATAAACCTGAAAAAAAAGAAGGTAGTTCTCCCTCGCCTGATATGGGTGATATGGACTATTAAATATAAATATAGTAATTATTAAGGGCGTCATTTCGATGCCCTTTTTTTTGGAAAATTTTTTATGAAAGCAATTTCTTTAAGTGATACAACTTCTATTTCAAATCTTGAGTTAATTGATAGACCTGTTCCTGAACCAAAACCAGGTGAAGTATTAGTTAAACTGCATGCTTCATCAATTAATTATAGAGATGTACTAATTGCAATTGGTGGTTATGGTTCTCGTCAAAAAAAGAGAGATTTAATTCCTTTATCAGATGGAGCTGGAGAAATAGTCAGTGTTGGAGGTAAATTAAAAAAACTAAAAGTAGGAGATAGAGTCCTTGCTAGTTTTTTTCAATCATGGGTATCTGGTGAACTAACCGAGGCAATTTTAGATGATGATCTTGGTAGATCATCTGATGGAGTTTTAACACAATACAGGTGCTTTAGAGAAGAGGGTCTTGTAAAAATCCCTAATTATTTATCTTTTGAAGAAGCAGCCTCTCTTCCATGTGCGGCTCTTACTGCTTGGTCTGGTATAGTTGAACTTGGATGTACTAAACCTGGGCAAACTGTTTTAATTCAAGGCACAGGGGGGGTTTCGCTTTTTGCTATGCAATTTGCTCTAATGGCTGGTGCATCAGTTATAGTGACTTCATCAAGTGATCAAAAAATAGAAACTCTAAATAAAATGGGTATCAAAAAAACAATTAATTATAAAAAAATCCCTGAGTGGGGGTTGAAAGTTCTAGAGATTACCAATGGTAAAGGTGTTGATCATGTAATGGAGGTTGGAGGTGCTGGAACTCTTAAGCAATCAATTAGATCTATCAAGCCAGGAGGTTTTATAAGCATTGTAGGTGTTTTAGATGGAGCAAAATCAAATTTATTAATACCACTTATTGGTTCACGACAAATAAGACTGCAAGGTGTAACAGTTGGTTCAGTTGAAAATTTAAAAAGTATGCTTATTGCAATGGAAAATCACAAAATTAAACCAATAATTGATAAAGTTTTTAAATTAAATGAAGCCATTGATGCATATGAATATCTAAAATCGGGGAAACATTTTGGTAAAATTTGTTTATCTCATGACTTGTAAAAAATGCTAGAAAAAAATCCAGAATTTCACAATAAAGCAAACTTTAAAGATAAATACTTTACAAATGACGGAAAAGAGAGAGCTTTTGTAAATTTTAATACTTTTGAAATTTTGTGGTTCAATACTGGAACCTTATGTAATATTGAATGCAAAAATTGTTATATTGAATCTAGTCCAAAAAATGATTCTTTAGCTTATATTAAATTTGGGGAGGTAGAGAAATTTTTAGATGAGATAATTACAATTGATAAAATAAAAACTGTTGGCTTTACTGGTGGTGAGCCATTTATGAATCCTGATATAATTGATATTATATCCGAATGTTTAAATAGAAATTTTGATGTTTTAGTTTTAACGAATGCTATGAGACCTATGATGAGACATAATATTTCTCTTTTAAATTTAAAAAAAAAATATGCAAATAAACTTTCTATAAGAGTTTCTTTAGATAGTTTTGACAAAAATATTCATGACTCCCATAGAGGTGATAGTTCATGGGGTAAAGCTCTATTTGGTTTATTATGGTTAAGTGATAATAGTTTTAATTTTAAGGTCGCTACAAGAAAATTTAGTGAAGATAATGAATATAGTATTAGAAAATCTTTTAATCAATTATTTGAAAAATTTAAAATAAGGTTGGATGCGTTTTCTAATAATGATTTAATAATTTTTCCTGAAATGACAGATAACTTCTTTAGTCAAGAAATATCTACTGAGTGTTGGGGTAAGGTAAAAATAAAACCTGATGAATTAATGTGCTCTAATTCTAGAATGATAGTTAAGAAAAAAAATAAAGATAAACCTAATGTTCAAGCATGTACTTTAATTCCCTATCACCCTGATTTTGATTTAGGTAAAACATTAAAACAATCTAAAAAGAAAGTTTATTTAAACCATCGATTTTGTTCTCAATTTTGTGTATTAGGTGGTTCAAGTTGTTCATAAAATATAAATATGAATATTAATAGTAATAGCAATCTAACATTTCCAGTATCTAGAACAACCATATTCACTGATGATGTTGATAAATCTCTTGTTTTTTGGCAGGATATTCTTGGTTTTACTATAGCTATAGAAGCTAAAATACCTAACCCAGGTGCATCTGAAATAGTTGGTTTTAATTGTGAATTGTTAGAAGTAACTGTTTTATCGAATTTTAACTCAACTATTGGTAATGTTGGGTTAGCAAAAATAATTAATCCACAAATAACATTAGATAAAATAAAAATTTCAAAAAATATTTCTATTGGCGAAACTTGCTTAGTAATTAGAACAGAAAACTTAAAAACTATTCTTTCTAAATTAAAAAGAATTAATGCAAATATTATTAGCTTCCCTACGAAATTAGAATTACCTATAGAAGAAGAGGTTTGGGAGATGTTTGTAAGAGACCCAAATGGAATTTTAGTTAATCTATCTCATCATGGAAAATGGTGAAAGAAATTAAGATTAATTATCACTTCTTTGTAAAAGTATTGTTGCAAATAAAACAATTATTACTCCAGGTAAGACCTGAAATGCAGGTAAACCTTTCCCTATAGACCAATTAATGATTACAACTAAAGAAGGATTAAGATATGTATAAGCTGCTACTTTATTTCCACCAAGATTTATTGCTGCTGATTGAAAAAATAAAGTGCTGAGAATTGTTGTAAAAACTGCAAGATAACCAATCAATAGAAAAGTTGAGGCTGGAATAGATGACCACTCAACTTCAAATAATTTGAAATTAGAGAAAAGAAGGAGCCAAAAGCAACCGGTTATTAGAGTCCAATAACTTATAATTGCAGCTGGTTCGCCACTATGAATTTTCTTAACTAAAGGTGCATAAAGTGCCATTAAAAAACAACCACATAAAAATATCAAATCACCAATATTGAATTTCATATTTAGCAAACTACTAATGTCACCTTTGAAAACCACCCATATTGCACCAATAAAACCAAATAAAAGCGCTAATAATTTTGCTGAACCCATTTTTTCTTTTAGTAAAAAAAATGAAAAAATTGCTGCTATTCCAGGAATTAGAACAAAAAGTGTTCCAGTATTTAAAGCTGTAGTGTGCTTCAGAGATTCAAACATGAACCAAAAAAAACCTGTAAGACAAAAACTAATTAGAGAGTAAGACAGGATTTTTTTAATACTAGGAAAAAATAAAGAATTATACTTCCAAATAATGAAAGGTGTATAAACAATTACAGCAGTAATAAATCTTAATAAATTTAAAATACCTGGATCTAAATCATTTGCAACAAATTCACCAACAGGAAAAGAAGTCGCTATTAACAGACTAGCAATCCATATTTGGATTTGACCTTTATAGTAAATAGACTTATTCAAATTATATTATTTCTTTTCGCAAGTATATTTATTCGAAAAAGCTACTGTAATTAGTTCTGCTGCAGGTTTATTTCTATCTAGTCTACTTTTTTCTATAAAAGCTACAGTTTCTTTTATTAGGTCTGTAAGTTTCATTTTCTTATCTAAACAAGCTTTTCTTTTTCCAACTGAAGAAGAGCGCATAATATCAGCAACTGCTGAAACATAGCCAAGACATATGGATCTCATTGTAGATCCTGGGTCATCTTTACAACCTGATAATAGGGTTTTTCCATCCACATAAGCATTTGCTTGATTTGGCAGTTGATAAAAAATGAACAAAAGACCTATAAAAATTATATATTTCATTAATATCCTCTCTATGTTGCTATTTTTGGAGGCCGGGACCGGAATCGAACCGGTATTCAAGGATTTGCAGTCCTCTGCGTAGCCATTCCGCCACCCGGCCATAGATGCAAAAATTTGCTTTAAAATTACAAAATATATGAAACATATATAAATTTATTCAAAAGTACAATCTAGAAAATTTATGTAATTAAAAGGAAAATCCTTTATGAATCAAGCTTTTCCTGAAAATTTTATTCAATTAAATTTAATTTTAAATATTTATTAATTACTTAAATTTCAATAATAATGATTTAATATACCGATTTAATGAATGCTTGGTTGTTTTTATTAACATGAGACAGTATATAGCATATACAACTTAAAATATTGAAATCTTGGTTAAATTCAAGTTTTCTAGGTTCTGGGGCAGTTTAATGAATATTTTTAATAAAGCACGTGAAAGTATGATACTTAGTCAGCTTCAAACTAATAATGTAACAAATGAACGCTTATTGAAGGCAATGAGAGACATTCCCAGAGAAGTATTTGTTCCTGAAGAAAAAATTGATCTTGCTTACATAGATGGAAATATTGAAATTTACCCTATGAGATATATGTTATCTCCAATGTTTTTAGCAAAAATGATTCAAGAGGCAAGAATATTAGATAGTGATGTAGTTTTAGACATTGCATGCCTTACTGGTTATTCAACAGCAGTACTATCTAAATTAGCTGCCACGGTAATAGGTATAGAACCGAGTAGTGCCTATGTTGAGAAGGCAAATAAAATCTTGTCAGATTTACAAATTGATAATGCTGCCGTTTTGTTAGGCGATATCTCTAATGGCTGGTTATCTCAGGGTCCATACAATGTAATATTAATTAATGGATCAATAAATTTGATTCCTAATAAATTAATTGACCAGTTATCTAATGGTGGACGTTTAATTTGTGTTGAAAATATTAATAATATTGGAAAAGCAGTTTGTTATCTTAAACAACCTGATAGTTTTGGTAGAAGAGTCCTTTTTGACGCCTCTATACCATTAGTGCCTGGTAATGAAGAAAAAGCGGAATTTATTTTTTAATTTTTTGGAGATTATAAATAGTATGATATTTAGAATTAAATTATTAGTTATTTTTATTTTACTATCATCTACGACTTTTTATGTAAAGAATATATATGGTCAATCCCTTGAGGAGTCTTTAGTAGCTGCTTATAAAAATAATCCATTACTGAAAAGTCAGAGGGCTTCTTTGAGAGCAACGGATGAACAAATACCTCAAGCATTGTCTGGGTTTAGACCGTCATTAACATTGTCTACCTCAGCTTCTGTTAATCATGTTCAAGGAAAGTCAACTGGTTCAACTGATACTAAACCAAGAAGCTTATCTCTATCATTAAGCCAACCTTTGTACAGAGGAGGGAGAACAACAAACACAATTAAGCAAGCTGAGGCAAATATAATTGCAGCAAGAGCTAGGATCAATCAATCTGAACAAAGTATTTTACAGAGTGTTATAAGAATTTATATGGATGTTTTAAGAGATACAGCTGTTGTTGAATTGAACCTGTCAAATGAAGAGAGATTAAAAAAACAAGCTCAGGCAACTAGAGATAGATTTGATGTTGGAGAGGTAACTAGGACAGATGTAGCACAGGCTGAAGCAAGGTTATCAAGAGTCATTTCTGAGAGAGTTGCTGCTGAGGGTTCATTAGGTGTTTCTAAAGCTACATTTATAAGGATAACAGGAATTGAGGCTAAATCTTTGACCAGAGTTCCTCCTATTAGTTTTATTCCATCTTCCGTAGATGAAGCAATTTCTCTAGCTTTAGAGAAAAACCCGGCATTAATTCAAGCTTTAAGTGTTCAGAGAGCTGCAATTGCATCAATTGAAATAGCAAAATCATCTATGAGGCCGACAGTTACTATTAATGGAAGCCTTACTACGGCTTACGATTCCTCTTCGTTTAATTATATAACTGAGACTGCTCAAGTTTCAACATCATTATCAGTTCCCATTTTTCAAGGAGGTACTTTATCTTCCCAAGTTAGGCAGGCAAAGCAATTAGCCAGCCAAAGAAAACTTGAATTAGAACAACAGAGGCAAACTATTATTGAAGGTGTAACATCCGCTTGGACAGCTTTACAATCTGCATCTGATAGAATTAGGTCAAATATTGTTCAAGTTGAGGCAGCAGAAATTGCTTTAGATGGAGTTATTCAGGAGGCTGAAGTTGGGGCAAGAACTACACTTGATGTTCTTGATGCGGAACAGGAGCTTTCAGATGCTCAAGTAGCTTTGGTTAGAGCTGAGAGGGATGAATTTGTGGCTGCATTTGACTTAAGGTTAGCAATAGGGACATTATCAGCAGAAGAATTGGGTCTCCCAACTACTTTATATGACCCAAATAAGAACTATAATTTGGTAAAAAATAAGCTATTCGGAGTAGAGATTATTGAATAAATCAAATTTTTGATTGATTTAAATCAATATTTTGTTATGTATGCTGGAAATATATATATATATGGCGTATTATAAATATTATCTGTGCATAATGAATGCGGGGGCTTTATATGAGTGAGTCTCAAACTGAGCAAAATGATCAAGAACCTACAATGGAGGAAATACTATCCTCTATAAGAAGGATAATTTCTGATGATGACAAAGACTCATCGGATACATCAAATAACCAACCAGCCGTCAAGGAACAAACTAATGATGGTAATGATGAAGATAAATATTATGATCAAAATGATATTGTCGATTTAACTGATATGGTTCTTGATGATGGTTCTAAGGTCAAACTAAATAAAGACGGTAATCCACAAAACTTGCAAAATCAATCTGGTGCATCAGATATAAGTGACCCTAATGTGAAGTCTAAATTAGATGCTCTAAATTTAATTGCTTCAAAAAAAACAATGGGAGCAGATGTAGCCAGTTTGTTAGATTCAGTTACCGCTGATAATGCATCAGCCGCTTTTGCACAATTAGCAAATACAAGAGCTGAAAGAGCTACTACTCTAGAAGAACTAGTAAAGGAATTACTTCGACCTATGCTTAAGACTTGGTTAGATGAAAATTTATCGCAAGTTGTTGAGAGGTTAGTAGAAAAAGAAATAACTAAATTATCAGGAAATATCAAAGAATAATGATATAGTAAAATTTTATTTATATCTTCTAAAAATATTTTCAACATATTTTTATAATCAAATTACCATATATGTGAATTTCAATGCCTCTTTCTAAAACATATGATCCAAAATCCTTAGAAGCAAAACATTATACAGAGTGGGAAAAAAATAATTTTTTCTCCCCAGATAAAAATAACTCAATTGAAACATACACTATTGTTATACCTCCGCCTAATGTTACTGGTTCTTTGCATATGGGACATGCTCTTAATAACACTATTCAAGATATTTTAATAAGGTACAAAAGAATGAGAGGTTTTAAAACTCTTTGGCAACCTGGGACTGATCATGCAGGAATAGCTACTCAAATGGTAGTTGAAAGAATGATTAACGAAGAAGGTATCAGTAAAGAAAGTTTAGGTAGAGAAAAATTTATCAATAAAATTTGGGAATGGAAAGATAAATCTGGGAATACAATTATAAATCAACTGAAAAGACTTGGTTCTTCGGCTGATTGGTCTCGAGAGAGATTTACTATGGATGAAGGTCTTTCAAAATCTGTTACAAAAGTTTTTGTCGATTTGTATAAAGATGGATTAATTTATAAAGACAATAGATTAGTTAACTGGGATCCAAAGCTTCTCACTGCAATATCTGACTTAGAGGTAGAAAATAAAGAAGTTGAGGGTCATTTATGGTACATAAAGTACAGATTATATGAATCTAAAAATTTTATAACAATTGCAACAACAAGACCTGAAACAATGCTAGGGGATTCTGCAATAGCTGTTAACCCCAATGATAATCGTTATAGGAACTTGATTGGTAAATATGCTGTTGTACCAATTATAGAAAAAAAAATTAAGATTATTTCTGATGAATATGTTGATCCTAATAATGGAACAGGTGCATTAAAAGTTACTCCTGCTCATGATTTTAATGATTTTGAAATTGGTAAAAGACATCGCCTAGAAATAATTAATATTTTTGATGAGCATGCTGTCTTAAATAAAAATTGTCCCAAAGATTTTCAAGGAATTGAAAGGTTTGAAGCAAGAAAAAAAATTATTGATTATTTAAAAATGCTTAAAGCTATAGAAAAAATTGACAAAATTACTCATACTCTACCTTTTGGGGATAGAAGTGGAGTTATAATTGAACCTAGAATCACAGATCAATGGTACGTCGATGCAAAAACATTAGCAAAACCAGCTATAGATGCTGTAAAAGATGGAAAAGTAAAATTTGTTCCAAGTAATTGGTCAAAAACTTTTTTTGAATGGATGGAAAATATTGAACCTTGGTGTGTTTCTAGACAATTATGGTGGGGACATCAAATTCCAGCCTGGTATGGCCCTGATGGTAAATATTTCATCGAATATTCTGAGGAAATAGCAAATGAATCAGCTAAAAAATTCTATGGCAAGGAAGTTTTTCTTAAAAGAGATCAAGATGTTTTAGATACATGGTTTTCTTCAGCACTTTGGCCGTTCTCTACATTAGGTTGGCCTGTTGATACTAAGGAAACAAAAATTCATTACCCTACAAGTACTCTAGTTACAGGTTTTGATATTATATTTTTTTGGGTTGCTAGAATGATGATGATGGGTATTCATTTTCTAAAAACCCCTCCATTTAAAGATGTTTATGTGCATGCACTTGTTCGAGATGAAGATGGAAAAAAAATGTCTAAGTCTAAAGGAAATGTTATAGATCCATTAGATCTAATCGATCAATTTGGAGCAGATGCATTAAGGTTTTGCTTAAGTTCAATGGCAGCCCAAGGTCGTGATGTTAAATTATCAATATCTAGGGTTGAAGGGTATAGAAATTTTGCAACAAAATTATGGAATTCAGTTAGGTTTTGTGAATTAAATGAATCATTTTTAAATACAAATTTTAATCCTAAAAATTGTAAAAATGTTATTAATAAGTGGATAGTTTATAAAACAAATTTAACTATAGAAGGTGTTTCTAAATCTATAGAAGAATATAAATTTAATGAAGCATCTAATGTATTATACAGTTTTATTTGGCATATATTCTGTGATTGGTATATTGAGCTGATTAAACCATCTCTTTATGATAAAGGTAGTCAAGATAACTTAGAATCTAGAAATTGTAGTGCTTGGGTTTTAAAAATAATTTTACATCTACTACACCCTTTTATGCCTTTTATAACTGAAGAGCTTTGGGAAAAATTCAGCAAAAACCCCCTTAAAGACTCTAATGAGAAACTTATTATAAGCTCTTGGCCTAATTCTTTTGTTTCTAAAAACTATATAGATGCTAATGAAGAGGTAAATTGGCTAATTGATATAGTTACACAAATTAGAAGTGTTAGATCAGAATTAAATATTTCACAAAATTTAGAAATTGACGCATATTTTTATAGTAAAGATACTTTAATGAATAATTATTTTGATAATTCAAAATCATCTATTGAAAAACTCTCAAAGTTATCAAAAATAAGCAAAATTGAAAATGAGAATGTAAATGGTGTAAAAATAATTATTAAAAAATGTATTCTTTTTTTATTAATATCAAATACTGTAAATGTTGCTCAAGAGATAGAAAGAATAAAAAAAGTTATGGATAAAAACCAAATAGAGATAAATAAAGTAGATAATAAATTATCAAATGAAAAGTTCTTATTGAATGCACCTACAAATATTATTAATAAGCAAAAGAATATACTTGCTAAGCTTGAAGAGAATCAAGAAAAAATGAAAATATCCTTAGCTAAACTATCTGAATTAAAATTATAGAAATTTTTTTGTATAATTTATAATATGAAAGTAAAGGTATATTTATGAAGTTAATTACTAGAAGTTATTCTCTTTTAGGTTTTTTCTTGGCCTTTTTTTTTATTTTACTAATTTTATTATGGTCAGCTTCAAGTTTCATTAAATATATTGATTTTAGTTTATATAATAGTTTGAGAGATCAAATTAGAGTATTTAGAACAGAAAACTTGAGACCTAATCAAAAATATCGATTCACTGAGTTGCATCCCCAATTTACTGAAGTAGATGTAAATTCTTTAATCAGAGTAAAAGATATTAAAACTTCAAAAAATTCTAGAAGAAATTTATTAAATGTAATATGGAATGATCCCAATATAAGATATAATCTCTTGCCAAATAATTATATCAATATTGATAAAAATAAAATTCATACTATTCAAAAAATTGACAAAAGTGAGTTAATTAAAAATATTGAAGAGATACATTTTTCCGGTAAGAATGACTTTTTCTCTAAATCATACCACTTCACACCAAAAAAAAGAAATGGATCTTTAATTTTATTTCATTCCGGAAATACTGGTTCTTTTTTAAAATATATGGCATCAATAATAAAATTTTTAGAAGAGGGTTATGATGTTTTAGCGTTTTCTATGTGGATAATCGATAAGCAACCAGAAATATCAGTAGCTGGTTCCGGTACAATTAAATTCAGAGATCACTCTTTTTTAAAATTTATTAGTGAACCTCTAAGAATATATTTTGATCCAGTTATAGCTGGTTTGAATTATCTAACACAAAAAAATGATTATGAGAATATAGTAGCTATTGGTTTTTCTGGAGGTGGGTGGGTTGTTACTGTTCTTTCTGCATTTGATCAAAGAATAAATTTTTCATACCCTATTGCTGGAAGTTATCCGCTGTATTTAAGAAGGTTTAGAAATTGGTCAACATGGCAAGAAACATATCCACCTTTATTAGAGGCTGCAAATTACTTAGATTTATATTTGATGGCTTCTGAAGGTAAAGAAAGAAGGCAAGTTCAGGTATTAAATAAATATGATGGATGTTGTTACTCTGGTATAGGTTGGACAACTTATGCTAGTATAATCAGAGATATTTCTATGAAATTAGATGGAAATGGTTGGGATATATATATAGATGAGTCACATGCAGATCATAAAATTTCAAGTCAGGCAATAGAGTTTATATTGAATGACATTAAAAAAAATAAATAATTAATAGTTGGGAGCAAAATTCAATGGATTCAAAACGTTTTGATAAGACTAAACTACCAAGCAGACATGTATCAATAGGAACAAATAAAGCGCCACATCGTTCATACTATTATGCAATGGGTTTAGAGCAATCAGATATAGATAAACCATTCGTAGGGGTTGTAACAACTTGGAATGAAGCTGCTCCTTGTAACATAGCTTTATCAAGGCAAGCTAAGTCAGTAAAAAAAGGTGTTAAAGAAGCAGGTGGAACTCCAAGAGAGTTTACAACAATTACTGTAACTGATGGAATTGCAATGGGTCATGAAGGTATGCGATCTTCTCTTGTTAGTAGAGAAATAATTGCAGATTCTACTGAACTAACTGTTAGAGGTCATTGTTACGATGCAATAGTTGGGCTTGCTGGATGTGATAAATCTTTACCAGGTTTAATGATGGCAATGGTTAGATTAAACGTCCCAAGTGTATTTATGTATGGTGGTTCAATACTTCCAGGTAAATTTCGCGGAAAGGATGTTACAGTTGTTGATGTATTTGAGGCAGTTGGAATGTATCAAGCTGGTAAAATGACAGAAGAAGATGTAAGAGAGCTTGAATGTGTAGCCTGTCCATCAGCTGGATCTTGTGGTGGCCAATTTACTGCGAATACTATGGCTACAGTATCAGAAGCTATTGGTTTAGCAATTCCTGGTTCAGCTGGTGCTCCAGCCCCGTATGAATCAAGAGATGAATATGCATATAAATCAGGCATAGAAATAATGAATCTTATTGAGAATAACCTTAGACCAAGGGATATAGTTACACTTAAATCTTTAGAAAATGCAGCAACAGTAGTTGCAGCTTCTGGTGGTTCCACCAATGCTGCTTTACATCTTCCTGCAATTGCTAACGAGGCTGGGATTGATTTTGATATTCATGATGTAGCAAAAATTTTTAAGAAAACTCCTTATATTGCAGATCTAAAACCAGGAGGGAAATATGTAGCAAAGGATATGTTTGAGGTTGGTGGTGTTCCGATTTTAATGAAAACATTACTTGATGGTGGTTATTTACATGGGGAATGTATTACTGTAACTGGGAAGACAATAGAGCAAAATTTACAACATGTTGTTTTTCCATCTAATCAAGATGTTATTTATCCAGTTACTAGCCCCATATCTTCTTCGGGGGGAGTAGTTGGTTTAAAGGGAAACCTAGCACCAAAAGGAGCAATTGTAAAAGTAGCTGGAATGAAAAATTTAATTTTTAGTGGACCAGCCAGAGTATTTGATTCTGAGGATGATTGTTTTAAAGCAGTTCAAGATAAAAAATATAATTCAGGTGAAGTATTAGTTATAAGATATGAGGGACCAAAAGGTGGCCCTGGAATGCGGGAAATGCTTGCTACAACTGCAGCATTGTATGGTCAAGGAGTGGGCGAAGAAGTTGCATTAATAACTGATGGGAGGTTTTCAGGGGGTACACGAGGTTTTTGTATTGGTCATGTTGGTCCTGAAGCTGCTAAAGGTGGCCCAATAGCTCTTATTAAAAATGGAGATATAATTTCTATTGATGCTAATGAAGGAACATTAAATGTTGAAATTTCTGATGCAGAATTAGCAGAACGTAAATTAGAATGGAAACCTCGTGTTACAAACTATCAAACTGGAGCCCTCTGGAAATATTCTCAAGAGGTTAGTGATGCTGAAAAAGGTGCGATAACTCACCCTGGTGCTAAATTAGAAACTCATGTATATGCTGATCTATAATTAAATCAAGTTTTCGAGAAATCAATAAATTCAATTTTTTCATTATTTGGTCCATAAACTATGAATGTAAGATTGCCATTGTAAGGTGCCTCTTTCAATTTAATTACGGGTGAAGTTTTCATATTTAAAATTTTTAAGTATTTATGTAATTCTATAATATTATTAACTGCGAATGTTACAATACATGCTCCTCCATCAAGAGAGTCATCAAACATAATTTCCTTATCTAAGAATATTTTTCTACAACCATGAATTTCAATTGATCCTAAACCAGAATTAGAACCAGAGCTTTTAAATATCCCAAGAGAATAATTTTCTCCGACTGGAATTTTCCAACTTTTATGAAGAGGTCCGTTATTTGAAATGGCCTCTAAAATTTTAATCAAGCCTAAGTCTTCCTCATAAAATTTTTTTGTTTTTATATAATCCGAAGTATTAAGCGGAATTTCAAAAATATGCCCAACTTGAGAGCCAGACTTAGGAAATAATCTATTTTTTGGTTCAGTAATTTTCATAGTAAATGTAGCATGTGTACCACCAGGTAGTATAGCACTAAAAGCTCTATGAATATTACTGTTTACATCTGTAAAATCATAATTTTCGGGTGGAGATATTGGAATAAAGTTATCAAAGTTTAATAATTTATTAAAAAGTTTATCAATATCATACATTACAACCACTTCAAACCCGCCCCATCTAAGACTCCTTTGTTTTTCTCTGATTCTATCATCACCTTCAAGGACTCTTATCATTCCAGTTTTAGAATTTGGAGATCTAAAAATATTCAATTCGCTATCTACTAAGTTTTTTTTATAATTTATTTGATTAATTAATTCTTTAGATATATTAGATTTTGAATATAATTCCCAACCTAAACCATTTAACAGTATATTTTCTAGAGATTTCTTTTCGCTACAAGAAATTGTAAGATATAAAAGTGAGTGAATTTTAAAATTTTGCATGATTTTTAATAAATAATTAAATTTCTAACTTACACCACAAAGGTATATGATCTGATGGCTTATCTTTTCCTCTTTCTTCCTCATCAATATCGCATGATATTAATTTATCAGCTATATACGGTGAGACAATAAAATGATCTATCCTTACACCAAGTTTGTGAAGCCATGAATTTTTTTGGTAATCGTAATATGTGTAGGAGTCTTTAGATGAGTTAAATATTCTAAATACATCTACTAAACCAAAATTTTCTATTTCTCTAAATATTCTTTTTGCTTTTATATTAAAAATTGAATCCTCTAAAAATAAATTAGGATCGTATACATCTTTATCAGTAGGTGCTATATTCCAATCCCCACCAATAATAAAATTATTTTTTGAAATTATCATATTCTTAATATGTTCTTTCAATTTATTAAGCCATAATATTTTATAATCGAACTTTTCAGAATTAATAGGGTTACCATTTGGTGCATAGATTGATGATATAATGATTCCATTTATATTACATTCTATATATCTTGCTTGAACATCATCTTTGAAATTAGGTAACCCTTTAATTACTGAGGAAGGCTTATATTTGGATAATATTGCTACTCCATTATATGATTTTTGACCATATATTTCTACAAAATAACCAATTTTTTTAAATTCATCTATTGGAAAAGAAATATCTTCAGTTTTAGTTTCTTGAAGTAAAATAATATCTGGGTTAACTAAATTAATATAATTAAAAATATTGATTAGCCTTGCTTTTACCGAATTAACATTCCAAGTAACAATTTTCAATTTATACTGAGAACGATGTGCCACAAGAACAGGAAGATTTGGCATTTGGGTTAGTAATAGAAAAGGCAGAACCAACTAAATCTTCTGTATAATCAATTTGGGAACCTGCAAGATATAGAAGCGATATATTATCTGTAACAATAGTTATTCCATCTTGTTTTATTAAAACATCATCATCAGTCTTTTCATCAGAAAACGAAAATGAATACTGAAAGCCGGCGCATCCTCCTCCAGAAACCGTTACTCTTAACATAGAAGAATCTTCAGCTTCTGATTTCATTAAAAAGGACACTCTTTTAACGGCATTTGGCGTCATAGAGAGTGGAATATCATTCATAATATTAAAATCCGCAAAAACATATAATTGATAATAATCTATTCTGTATAATATACCTATATATTTAATTTAATATGAATAATTTTTTTTTCAAATAAAAGTTATTTATTAAGGTGAAATTATCTATTTTTTTTGTTAAATTATAGCAAATGACTCTTAAATTAGCGCCCTATGCAACAGATTCTGACAATTCTATTGGTAGACAACACTCAGAGGAAAAAAGTTTTGAAAGGTCTCCCTTTCAAAGAGATAGAGATAGAGTTATCCACTCAGGAGCTTTTAGGCGCTTAAAACATAAAACTCAAGTATTTGTGTATCATACTGGTGATTATTTTAGAACTAGACTAACACATTCGATAGAAGTATCTCAAATCGCAAGAACAATATCTAGGACTTTACTCATAGATGAGGATCTATCAGAAACAATTGCATTAGCACATGATTTAGGGCATACCCCATTTGGGCATGCAGGAGAGGACGCTTTAAATGAAGTAACTGAAAATTGGGGTGGTTTTGATCATAATGCACAAACATTAAAAATTCTAACTGATCTTGAGCATAGATATGCAGCTTTTAATGGATTAAATTTAACTTGGGAGACATTAGAAGGGATTATTAAACATAATGGTCCCCTTAAAGATATATATAAAAAGAATAATAATCGATCAAAAATTATCCTTTCCTTTAATGATTTATATAACTTAAAGCTTAATACATTTCCTTCACTTGAAGCACAAGTTGCGTCTTTATCGGATGATATAGCATATAATAACCACGATATTGATGATGGGTTAAGGGCTAAATTATTTACAATAGAGGATCTGATTGATGTTCCACTAGTTGGTAATATCGTTTATAAGGTTACAAAATTATATGGTAAAGACCTTGAAAAATCACGTCTATATAATGAAATAGTAAGAAGAACAATTAATAAAATGGTAGTTGATTTAATCAGTGAAACAAAATTGAGAATAAATGAATTAAAAATAGAAAATGTTGAAGATATAAGAAATTCATATAGAATGACTGCGGGTTTTTCAGAAGAATTATCCAAGGATAATTTAGTTCTTAAAGATTTTTTGTTTAATAATATGTATAAACATCCTTTTGTAAATGAAATGACAAATAGTGCAAAAATTATTATTAAAGACCTTTTTAATGTTTTCCTTAATGATCATAAATTACTTCCAAAAGAATGGTATAAAAAAATCTCTAATGATGATAAAATAAATGTTTTAGTTATATCAGATTATTTGTCTGGAATGACAGATCGTTATGCATTAAAAAAACATAAAATTTTATGTTTCAATAATAAAATTCAATACGATTACTAATTATTATGAATTTAATAAATAAAATACAGGTTTTAATATTTGATATTATCAATGATAATGATTTTAATAAATTATCAAATTTAAAACCCGATGATATCTCTATTGAATTATCAAAATCATCAAAACATGGTGATCTATCAACAAATATTGCTATGGTTCTAGCAAAAAAATTAAAAACTAAACCAAAAGATGTTGCACTAAATTTACAAAAACAAATTGAAAAAACAGAATATGTTAATCATGTTGAGATAGCTGGTCCAGGCTTTATAAATATATTTATTTCTATTGAAGCTTGGCATAATCAACTATCAGAGATAATTAATGCTGGAGAAGATTGGGGAAAGTCAAAAATAGGTAACTCTAAACTTGTAAACGTAGAATATGTCTCTGCAAATCCAACTGGACCACTTCATGTAGGTCATGTTAGAGGGGCTGTATTAGGAGATGTAATTGCTAATATTTTAGAATTTGTAGGTTTTAAAGTTACCAAGGAGTATTATGTTAATGATGCTGGAATTCAAATCAAAAATTTATCAAAATCTTTGTATAAAAGATATAATGAACTTTTTGGTATTAATAATCAGGAAGAGTTTAAAGATTTTTATCCTGGATCTTATTTAATTGAAATAGCAAAAGAAATAAAAAATAAAGATAATAGTGAATGGCTAAACTTACCAGAAAGTGATTGGATAGATTATTTTAGTAATTATGCAATTTCAAAAATAATGCAGATAATCAAGAATGATCTTGCTCTACTTAATATTAAACATGATTATTTTTTCTTTGAAAGCTCACTTCATGAAAAATTCAAAATTGATAAGGTCCTTAAAAAGCTTATTAACTTAAACCTTATATATGAAGGTGTAATTCCACCACCCAAAAATAGTAAATTTTCTAATGAAAAACCTGAAAAACAATTATTATTCAGATCAGAAAAATTTGGCGATGATATTGATAGACCCCTGAAAAAAAACGATAATTCATTTACTTATTTTGCTGCAGATATGGCTTATCATTATGATAAAATTGATAGGGGTTATAATGAATTAATTAATATATGGGGAGCTGATCATGCGGGTTATATAAAGAGAGTTAAATCTGCAGTAAGTGCCTTATCAGAAAATAAAATAAACTTAGACGTAAAAATTTGTAATTTAATTAAACTATCAAAAGATGGTAAACCATTCAAAATGTCAAAAAGATCTGGGAATTTTGTAACTTTAAATCAATTAGTTGATGAAGTAGGTCCTGATGTTATTAGGTTTATGATGTTAACTCAAAAACCTGAAACTCCTATAGAATTTGATTTGAAGAAAGCTGTTGAAATGTCTTCTGATAATCCTGTTTTTTACGTTCAATATGCTCATGCTAGGATCTATTCATTATTTAGAAAAATAAAAGATATTGATATTGATTTTGATATTGATGCAGATCTTTCTTTTGTTAAATTATCCTCTAAGTTAAATGATTCAGGTGAGATCAGTTTAATAAAAAAAATTTCTATATGGCCAAGTATTGTTCTAACAGCTGCTTCCAAAAATGAGCCTCATAAAATTGTTTATTACCTTCAAGAATTAGCTAACCTTTTTCATTCTCATTGGAATCAAGGATCAAAAAATACAGAAATTAGGTTTATTAATTTAGAGGATAAATTATTAACTAGAAGTAGGTTACTTATGTGTTACGCAATTTCTATTGTTATTTCAAATGGTTTAAGGTTAATTGGAGTAGAACCTTTAAAGGAAATGTATTAATGAGAGACGATAATAATTTGCCTCCACCAAAAAAACCTTTAGACATTGCTGATGTAAAAAAGGGTTTTGATAGTATCGAATCCTCACCAATTAATATTCCCCCGCTTAGAGATGTTGCTGCTGAGGAAGAGTCTAAAAGGAATATATTTAAAAATAAAATAAGTGGATTAATTATTGGAGTATCTATTTCATTTGCCTTAATGGGTGTTAGTTTTTGGTGGGGATTGGAGATAGGAAGAAAATCTACAGGTCTAAATACTAACCCTATTCCTATAATTAGATCTGACCCTGAACCGATTAAAGTTATTCCAGATGAACCTGGAGGTTTGAATATTCCTCATAAAGATATACAAGTACTTGATAATTCAACTAACACTGAAAAAATTGATGAAGGAACAGTTGTATTACTTCCTGAACCAGAAAAGCCAATATTACCCATAGACAATAGTGATACAAATATTGAGAGTAATCCTAAAAGTAAAATAATTAATAGTGAGATAAAAAAAGGAAAAATTGAAGAAAAAAATGGAATTAATTTAAATCAAAATATTGAAAAAAAATTAGAATTAAATATAAAAGAAAACAATAGTTTGAATAAAAATGATTTTGATTCTCCAAAAAAAATTATAAAAGAATCTATAAATTCTATGGATAAAAACAAATCAGTAAAAAATATTGAAACAAATTTAGATAAAAAACTAGAGAATGATGTTAAGAAAAGCGATCTCAAAAAAAATAAAAAAAATGATAATTTAAAATTAAATTATAAAATTCAATTAGCGTCTTATAGAAGTGAAGAAAGTGCATTTACTGGTTGGGAAAAACTATCCAAAAAATATAAAGATAATTTTAAAAATCAAAAACCTACAATTGAAAAGGTAAATATAATAAACAAAGGCACCTTCTATAGACTCCAAACTGGTAATTTTTTAAATAAAAAAAATGCTCAGGATTTTTGTAATAAATTAAAATTATTAAATTTAAATTGTTTGGTAATAAAAAAATAGGAAATCTTATTATGCCTTCACCAATTGTTGTTTCTTTAATAGGGACAGAGTTAACATTTGATGAGATTGAATTATTTAATAAGATTGATCCAATTGGTTTTATTTTTTTTGAGAGGAATATACGTAGTAAGAATCAAATAAAGAAATTAGTAAAATCCTTATATAGTATTGGTGATTATAAAAAAAAATTTTTTTTTATTGATCAAGAAGGGGGTAGAGTCGCAAGGTTAAAAAAACCAGAATGGCGAGAAATGCCGCCTAATAATTTTTTTGGTAAATTATATGATATAGAACCTAAAAAAACAATTGAATTGCTTACCCTTAACACAAAGCTTTTATCTCACGAATTAAATGAAATAGGCATAAATGTGAATTGTAGCCCAGTTTTAGATTTATTATTTGAAAATTCTAATAATGTTATTGGTGATAGGTCTTTCCATCAAGATCCAATAATTGTGGCAAAATTAGCAAAAAAATTCTGTGATACATTAATTAATGGGGGTGTGCTTCCTGTGATTAAGCACATACCTGGACATGGAAGAGGTGATGAGGACAGCCATTATAAATTACCTAAAGTAAATTTAAAATTTGATGAGCTTTTTAAAACTGATTTTTTACCATTTAGTAAATTATCAGATCAGCCAATTGCTATGACTGCTCATGTTTTATTTACAGAATTAGATGATAAATTTCCAGTAAGTATTTCCCAGACTATTATTAAGGAAATAATAAGAGAAAAATTAGGTTTCAAGGGATTACTTTTATCTGATGATATTAGTAGTAATATGAAAGCCCTAGGAACTAATGAGGAAAGAAATGCGATTAATGCATTGGATGCTGGTTGTGATGTTTTGTTACATTGTAGCGGTAACTTTGAAAGTATGCTAAGATTATCATCAATACTCCCACAAATCTCAGATATATCTTTAACAAGGGTTTTTAAGGCTTTTGATAAACTCAATAAACCCATAAATATTGATTATTTAGATACTTTAAATAAGTATGAAGATACTTTAAAATATGGTAGAAGATTATTATTAAATAATTAGACTTTAAATATTTATGGAAATTTTTTTATAAATAATAGCAGGAATCAATATTGATAAATAGTTTTACAGAAAATAATGGTGGTCTTGAAAATTCTATTTCTTTATTAATTGATCTTGATGGTTTTGAAGGTCCCTTAGATGTTTTACTGACTCTTGCAAGAAAACAAAAGGTAGATTTAACTAAGTTATCAATTCTAACTTTAGCGGATCAATATCTAGCATTTATTCAAAAAATAAAGGAAAAAAATATTGAAATTGCTGCTGATTATTTAGTTATGGCAGCTTGGTTGGTTTATCTTAAATCTAAACTTCTACTTCCAAAAGAAGAAAATAATGAAGAATTATCGGGAGATGAGTTAGCTGCAAGATTACAATGGCAATTAAGAAGACTAGATTCTATGAGGGAAGCAGCAAAAAAAATTATGACCAGAAATAGGCTTGGTATGGATATTTTTCCTAGAGGTTTTCCTGATAAAATTAAATTAATAAGAAATTCAGTATTTAATTTATCTCTTTATGATATTCTTAAAGCTTATTCGGATTTTAATTCTCGTAGTCAAAAGAAACCATACATTAAAAAAAGGTTATTTTCTCATACAATTGATGATGCCTTAAAATGGTTAAGTATTATTATAGGATCACCAGTACCTAAATGGGAGCTTTTGGAGAGTTTTATTCCAGAATCAATAATTTCAAATCAAGAAAAAAAATCTGCAATAACAGCAACATTTTCAGCATCTTTAGAATTGGTCAAAGATGGAAAGGTGATTATTCAACAAGATAAGGAATTTTCACCAATTTATATAAAGAGTAAGTTAGTATAGGTAAATTTTTTTATGAGAGTCTAATGGTACAGAATGATAAAATAATTAGAATGATGGAAGCAATTTTATTTGCAGCCGTACAGCCGCTTTCTGAAGAAGATTTATCAGAAAGGCTTCCAGATGGAATCAATTTAAATGATTATATAGAACAACTAAAAAATAAATATGCAGCAAGTGGTATTAATTTAATTAAAGTTGCTGGGGGTTGGTCTTTTAGAACTGCCCCTGATTTATCATTTTTATTAGAAAAAGAAAGAACTGTTACAAGGAGATTATCCAGAGCTGCAATAGAAACTTTAGCAATTATTGCTTATCATCAACCTATAACTAGGGCAGAGATAGAAGAAATAAGAGGTGTAGCATTATCCAAAGGTACGGTAGATTTACTAATGGAAGCTAACTGGGTAATTTTAAAAGGTAGAAAAAAAGCTCCTGGAAGACCGGTTATGTATGGTACTTCAAATGAATTTCTTAACCATTTTGGGCTTGATAATGTAGATGATTTACCTGGAATTGAAGAATTAAAAGCTACTGGGTTATTAAGTCCAGACCCTCCACAAAATATAAATACTCAAGACGATGAAAGTCATACTTAGTACTTAATCATTAATTTTTTTAAATTTAGATTTTCTTTTAAATATAAGGTTAATTATCGCTATATTTATACTTGAAGGCTTTAATGATTTCCATAAAAACATTATTTATTATCTTCAAGAAATTTTAGTATATTCTCTGGTTTAGTTTTTTCATAAGGATCATCATCACAATTATCTTCAAAACCTTCTTCAATAAAAGAATATTTAATTTCGTAATTTTCACAAATAATTGCATATCTCCATGACCTTAAACCAAACCCAAGGTTATTTTTTTCTACTAACATTCCAATTTTTCTTGTAAACTCTGCATTTCCATCAGGAATCATTTGAATATTATTAATATCATGTTGTTTAGCCCATGAGTTCATTACAAATGCATCATTGACTGAAACACAGTATATTGCATCTATGTTTTGTTTAACAAAATCATTATATAATTTTTCAAAGCCTGGTAATTGAAATGTTGAACAGGTTGGTGTAAATGCTCCTGGTAAAGAAAAAATTATAATTTTTTTTGGACTAAATAACTCTTTTGTTTTCAATAATGACCACTTATATTTTTTTTCTTTTTCAGCAGTTTCATATAAGGTTCTTAGGTAAAACTCTGCATTTGGAATTGTTTTATTCATCTTTTTCTCCATCAATTTATATATTTATTTTTATTTAAATGTGTAAATTTAGAAATACTATTTGACTTAATATAATCAATATTTGAAATTGCTTTTAATGTATCTAAATTATTATTCTCAATTACAAATAGATTAATAGCAAATTGTTTGAGTAAAATAATCAAGTTTATTGGTTGTTGTATTTTAAAATATGTTTCAATTATCTTTTCACAACTTTTCCATTTACTTGCTATAGAAAGTTCAATAATTTCTAAAAATTTAATCTCATCTAGTGAAAGTCTTTTACAATCTATGCAGTTAATTTTTAAATTCTTTTTTTTATCTAACACAATCTTTTCAATTATGCTATGAAATGAAATTGTAATTGCAGAATAATCTATCTCTATATGATATTTATAAAGCATACCAAACATATCTAAATCTTCCTGAAGAGCTTTGTACCAAATTCTTAAAGATCTAATCATTATAAATTGAAAACTATTTAAGCTAGTTTCAACACATGAACTGTTAATTATTTTAGGTTTCAGTAAACAATTATTAGATTTATTGATTATTTTTTTTATTTTTATTAATTCATTAATAAAACTAATGTTATCTCTCTCATTTATATTAAGGGAATTAACAATTTTTTTACTTATTAGAGATTTATCCTTTTCTATACCAAGAGAGTAAAGAGATAGAATTTTTTCTTCTTCAATATTTATTTTATTTCTTTTTTTATTTGATTTTTCGATTTTTGGTAGAAAAAAAATAAGTTTACTTAATGAGTTATATATCCTAAACGCTTCTTTTTTTGGTAATATTTTATTAAGAATTACCCAAATATGCTGATTTCTTTCATAATTAAGCGTTCTTTTTTGCCTTATTAACCAAATAATGAATTGCTCTTCAAATTCTAAGTTACTGATATATCTCATTTATTTATATTCCATTAAATTTTTTTTACATATGATAATGATTATCGTTGTCATTATCAAGAAATAATGATAATCATTCTCAAATAAATTAACTAAAGATGGGAGTTCAAAAATAATGAATAAAGTATTTTGTGTTATTACAATAATATCTGGACTATTTTTTTCTAATTTTGCTTTTGCAAATGAGGTTTATGGTCCTTACAAGGTTACACTAAAAGGTTATAAAGGTAATAAAACCAATTCAGTGTCTTATAGTGGTCAGGTTGCTAGGCAAGTACTTCATACTTCACTTAAAAAATTAAGTTCATCTGGATCACTACCAAAAATGTTACCATATTATACAGGTATGGAATACATGGGCACAAGTAAGGCTTCATTAGATATAATTGACCCAAAATGGTCAGAAAAATTTCCTATAAAGCCGTCTACTATAAATGAAATTTCTTCTGGAAAAAATTTAAATGGTAAGGCATATAAAGGGATAGTTAATGGTTGGCCTGGTCAAATGACTGGTAAAGAAGTTATTGATTTCATGATAAGGAAGGCTGCAAAATCAAATAAGGGTGTCGATTTAGCCAATGGCTACAATTACACACAGTTAATTTCTAAATTTGTAATGGGTGCTGTTTTCTATAATCAAGCAGTAGATGGTTACCTAGATGAAAAATTAACTAAACCAAATGATAAACCTTATAAAAAAGGCGCATACTATACTGGTAAAGAACATGTATGGGACGAAGCCTTTGGATATTGGGGTGCTGCAGCACATACCTTAACATTATCTCCAAAAGAACAATATGAAGTTGCTAAAAAGAAGAACTTGAAAGCTGCTGATTATAATAAAGATGGTGTAGTTGATTTAAGAAATGAAATGACTTTTGCTCATGCATACTATGCTGCTAGTTTTGATAAAGGTGGTAAAACTAATTACTCTAAAACAATTATGCAAGCTTTTATTGATGGAAGAAAATTAATAGAAAGCGCAAATGGAGCCAAGTTTTCTGACTCACAAAACGCGAAACTTAAATCATACGTTGATATTATTACTTCAAACTGGGAAAAAGTAATAGCAGAATCAGTATTTAAATATGCTGGAAGTGTTTATCTAGATATGGCTAAGCTTGAAAAAGCTATTAAAAATGGTTCTTCAACTGATAAAGCGTATTCAGCTTATCTTAAACATTGGGGTGAATTAAAAGGTTTTGCTTTATCACTTCAAACAGGAAAAAAGAATCTTGGAGATACAGCTGTTAGGTTGAATAGGTTAATAGGTTTTTCTCCATTATTACTGAATTCATCACAAGTTGTGGGTCTTGACTCAAAAGGTAATTATACTAAAGATCAAGGTTCATCTTGGGAAGAATATATGCTTCATATGCTCAAAGTTCAGAAACTTATGGTTGATGAATTTAAAGTTGCTGCAAGAAACAAAGATCAACTCTCAGGTATAGCAGACTTATCTAAAAAATTAGGTGGGTCCAATTCTGCAGAGAACGATTAAATGAATGGGCTCAGAAAATAATATTCTCTTCTCCCATCAACGAAGACTATCCTGCTGTCTAGAATTTAAGTCTTCGCCCCTCAACAGAGAGAAATTTTCTGAGCCTTACTTTTCTTTATGTCAGAACTTTATATATTAATTGATCAATTACAGGATGTATTCTTAAATCAATTTACTGATTCAAGAAAGAGAATATTTTTTCTCTATATTTTTTCTGCTTTTGTTATTTCTTTTATTTGGCTAAAATTTTTTAAATCATACAAATATAATGAGATTGTTAATAAAATTTTTGATAGAAAAGTTTATTTTTCTTTGTCAGCATTTGAAGATTACTTTCTAGCAATAATTAACCAACTTATAATGGTAATTATATCACCATATTTATTGACACAATTAATCTTAGCTACCTTTTTATTCAATTTATTTCATAAACTATCATTTTCACCTCATTTATACTCAGGTCTTTTCTCTAATTTAACAATTGCAATATTATTTAGTTCCATTTTTTTTATTTTAGATGATTTCGCAAGATTTTATGTTCATAGATTACTTCATAAAATATCATTTTTTTGGGTATTTCATAAAGTCCATCACTCTGCAAGAACATTGAACCCTTTGACAGTTTATCGAACTCATCCTGTTGAAGGTATAATTTTTTCGATTAGAGGTGCATTAGTACAAGGATTGTTAATATCAATTTTTGTTTTTTTATTTGGGTCACAAGTTGATTTAATTACTATCTATTCAGCAAATATTTTTGCTTTTATTTTTAATATTGCTGGATCAAATTTAAGACATACAAATATTGAAATAAAATATTATAGTTTTTTAGAAAAAATATTCATTTCCCCTTACCAACATCAAATCCATCATTCAAGTCTTCCAGAACATCATGATAAAAATTATGGTGTAGTGTTCTCTATTTGGGACAATATTTTTGGAACACTTATTTTATCTAAAAAAGTAAAAGAAGTAAGATATGGCTTATTTAAAGATTCATTTCCAGAAAAATTATCTTTTTTTTACCTTTACTTTTATCCATTTTATGAAAGTTTTAAAATTATGAAAAATATAAAATATAAATTAAATACCCCTTTATTTAAATATATAAATTTTGCAAAAATTATTAGAACCTTTACTGTTTCATTTATATTTTTCTTATTTATATCTCCATTAATTATAAATAAATCATTTTCTAATGAAATAAATATTTATTCTCATAGACAACCTTTTTTAATCAATCCCTTTTTAGACTTATTTACAAAAGAAACTGGAATTAAAACAAATATTGTTTATGCAAAAAAAGGTCTTGCAGAAAGATTGCAAGCGGAGGGAAGAAATACTCCAGCTGATGTTATATTGACGGTTGATATTTCTAGATTGCATGTTTATGCAGATAAAAACTTATTAGCTTCTGTATCCTCTCAAATATTAACTAAAAATATTCCTGTACACCTTAGGAGCATAGATAATACATGGTTTGGTTTGTCAAAAAGAAATAGAGTAATAGCGGCATCTGTAGATAGAGTAAAAAAAGAAACAGTCAAAACATATGAGGATTTAATTAATAGTAAATATAAAGGTAAAATATGTTCAAGACCAGGTAGCCATGTTTATAATCGTGCGCTTCTATCTTCAATTATTATCGCTCATGGTAAAGAAGATGCTGAAGAATGGGCGAAGCAATTAGTAAATAATTTAGCGAGAAGACCTCAAGGAAACGATAGATCGCAACTTAAAGCTATTTATCAAGGAGAATGTGACTTGGCAATTATAAATCATTATTATTTTGGTAAACTAAAATATTCAGATATTGAGCAGCAAAGAAAATGGATGGAAAGTGTTTATCTTATATTTCCAAACCAAGAAAAAGGTGACAGGGGGGTTCATGTAAATATATCCGGCGGTGGTGTTGTTAAATATTCAAAAAATAAAGATCTTGCTATAAAGTTACTTGAGTTTTTGTCAGAAAGAAAAGCACAAACTCTTTATAGTGAAATAAATTTTGAATTTCCTGTTAATCCAAATGTTAAGCCAGGGGAAAAACTTAGTAGTTGGAAAAAATTTAGAGAAGATAATGTAAATATTAGCAAGATAGCAGAGTTTTCTAATGAAGCTCAAGTAATCATTGATAAAGTTGGGTGGTAAGATATTTTTTTCTTTCATAATTGTTTATTTATTATAAAGTAAACTAATTATAATATTTTCAGATATTTAAGTGAATTTTTATGAAATACTCTTTAAAATTATGGGGTGTATTAGGAATCGTTTTAACACTAATTATTTCAATTCCTATAATTTCAATAATTATTATTGCACTCACACCTAATTTCAATATATGGGGACATCTAATATCAACTGTTCTACCAGTTTATACATCAAATACTTTATTGTTAATGCTTGGTAATATTATATGTGTTTGCTTAATTGGTATACCTACTGCATGGTTAGTAAGCTGTTATTCTTTTTTTGGTAGAAATTTTTTCAGCTGGGCACTTATTTTACCATTAGCCGTACCAGCTTACATAATTGCCTTCGTATATACTGATATTTTAGAGTACTCTGGCGCCTTTCAAGTTATATTAAGAAATTTATTTAATTGGAATAATGCACAGGATTATTGGTTTCCAAATATTAGATCAATTGGAGGTGCGGTTTTTGTAATGTCATTTGTATTATATCCATATGTTTATCTTTTATGCAGAAGTTCATTCCAACATAATTCAGCTAGATTTTATGAAGTAAGCAGAACTCTAGGTTATAATCTTTGGAGTACTTTTTTTAAGCTTTCATTACCATTAACTAGACCTGCTTTAGTTATTGGATGTTCGTTAGTTATGATGGAAACATTAGCAGACTTTGGAACTGTTGATTTCTTTTCTATAAATACTTTAACTTTAGCTATTTTTAATGTGTGGTTAGGGATGGGTAATGCATCTGGTGCAGCACAAATTTCTTTAGTAATTCTAATTTTTGTATTTACTTTGTTATATTTTGAAAAAAGCGCAAGAAATAGAAGAGAATATCATATTATAGATAGAAATAATATTTTAATTCAAAGAAATATTTTAAAGGGATATAAGTCGTTCATAGCTTTCACAATTTGTTTTATACCCCTTTTAATAGGATTCATTATTCCATCAATAATTCTTTTTTATTATTCATTATTAACTTTTGATATTTCTTTTGATATTTCATTTTATAAATTAATAATTAATAGTTTTAGCTTATCTCTTATTGCATCACTAATTACAGTTATAGCTGCAATAGTTATTGCATCTGGTCAAAGATTATATGGTAACAAATTTATTATTTTCACACGTATATCATTATTAGGTTATGCTTTTCCTGGTGCGGTTTTAGCTCTAGGAATTATTATTCCTTTAGCTTTAATTGATAATTATATTGATAAATTTTTTATTTCATATTTTAACATTTCAACTGGACTAATTTTAAGTGGTAGTATTTTTGCATTACTTTTTGCTTATTTAATTAGGTTTATTGCTATTGGATATGGCGCAATCGAATCAGGGTATACAAGTATTAATAAAAATATTGATATGGCATCGATTTCATTAGGTGCTGGAAAAATATTTACTATTAAAAAAATTCATATTCCTTTACTTAAATCAAGTATTTTAATTGCATCTATAATTGTTTTTGTAGATACTATGAAAGAATTACCTGCAACTTTAATTTTAAGGCCTTTTAATTTTGATACATTGGCTACAAATGTTTATCAATTAGCTTCAGATGAACTATTAGAACAAAGTTCTCTGTCTGCTCTTACGATTGTTTTAGTAGGGATTGTTCCTTTAATTTTTTTAACAAAAAAAATTAGTGATAACAAATATTTTTCTTAATGGTTTAACAGATGTCTAATAATTCCAACCCAATTTTGAAAATAGATAATATAAGTCATAAATTTGGTAAATTTGAAATTATTAATAATTTATCATTGGAAGTTCTTCCAAATGAAATTATTTGTTTATTGGGCCCTTCAGGTTCTGGTAAATCAACTATACTTAGAATAATTGCTGGTCTAGAAAAATTGCAAAAGGGAAAAATATATCTAAATAATAAAATTATATCAACTAATGATTTCGATTATATTCAACCTGAAGATAGGGAAATTGGTTTTGTTTTTCAAGATCTGGCTTTATTTCCACATTTAAATGTAGAGGATAATATTAATTATGGTCTAAATAAAATTAATAAAGAAATAAAAAAACAAGTTTATAATTCTTTAGTAAATAAAATTGGAATTCAGCATCTTGGAAAAAAATATCCACATGAACTTTCTGGTGGTGAACAACAGAGAGTTGCTCTTGCAAGAGCTCTTGCTCCTAATCCTAAACTAATGTTACTTGATGAACCATTTTCTGATCTAGATACTAGATTAAGGGAAAAAATTAGAGAGGAAACAATTTCTATTCTGAAATCAAATAATACTCCAGTTCTATTAGTAACTCATGATCCTAACGAAGCGATGTTAGTATCAGATAAAATTATTATTATTAATAACAAACAAAAGATACAAGAAGGTTCATCAGAGGATATTTATTTCAAACCTAAAAATAAATTTGTAGCAAGTTTTTTTAGTGATATAAATATTTTCTCTGGTTTAGTGAATGAATCAAAGGTTAATTTCTTGCTTGGTGGTGTTAATATTAATAAAAATTATAGTCAAAAAGAAGTTGAGGTAGTTATCAGAACAGAAGGGGTTAAAATTAATAATATAAAAGATGAAAGTATTTTTAATGTTGAGGGCGAAATATCATCTGTAAAAAATGTAGGTATTTATCAGTATGTAAATATAAAAATTAATGGACATCCTTATTTAATATCAGCTAAATTAACTGATAGGCTTAATATTGTAAAAAATTCAAAGGTGTGGGTAGGATTTGACCCTCGTTTTGCCTTTATATTTGAAAAAGAAAAACTATAAATATATTATTTATGGTTGTATTTAATTAAATTTTAATGAATATTTGCGATTTTTAGAATTTTCTGACAATATACGAAGGTATTTTTTTAAATTAAAAATAGGAGTAACCTCAAATGGGTATAAGTTTCTGGCAAATTGGTGTTGTATTAGTATTAGTTCTATTGCTTTTTGGTCGAGGACGCATATCTCACATGATGGGAGACTTAGCAAAAGGAATTAAAAGTTTTAAAAAAGGTATGAATGAAAATGATACACCTTCTGATGATATAACAAAAACCATTGATGCTTCTGCTGATGAAAAATCTGAATCTGTTTCTAAAGAAAAAGAAACAGCCTCTAGTTAAAATTTAAAATATTTACTTCAGGAGTTTCCTTTGCTTGATATAGGGTGGACAGAGTTACTTGTTGTAGGGCTGGTGCTTGTTGTTGTAGTTGGCCCTAAAGACCTACCTAAAGTTCTAAGAACTATTGGTCAATGGACGAGAAAAGTAAAAAAAATTGCTAGAGATTTTCAAGATAATATCGAAGATATTGCTCGGGAGTCAGAAATAGATGAAGTTAGAAATAATTTTAATGAAACAATAAATTATTCTGAAAATTTTAATAATTCTATAAATCCAGAAGATAATTTAAAAGAGATGATCGTTCCAAATATAACTGAAGATGAAGTAGATGAAATAAAAAATGAAGATAGAAATGATAAAAGCAATTTAAAAAATGTTGTATAAAGTAAATTTTATTTTTTTTACATTACTAATTTTTTTTTATTAATCTAAATTAAATTACCTGAACAGAATAGAATTATGACTGTACCTTCTGAAGATGAAGAATCCACAATAGCTAAATCAAAAGCTCCTATACTGGAGCACTTAATTGAACTACGTAAAAGATTAATTTATGTTGCTATATTTTTTATTATAAGTTTTGTTTTTTCATATATTTTTTCAAAAGATATATATAATTTTTTAGTTAAACCTTATGCTGATGTTGTTGCTGGGCAAGATGGTCGTAGACTTATATATACAGCTTTGCATGAAGCTTTTTTTACTTTATTGAAGGTTTCTTTTTTTACCGCTGCTTGGTTAACATTTCCTTTTCTGGCAATTCATACTTGGAGATTTGTAGCTCCAGGCTTATATAATAAAGAAAAAAATGCTTTTCTTCCGTATTTAATTGCAACTCCAATATTATTTTCAGCCGGAGCTGCTTTAGTCTATTACTTGATCATACCTTTAGCATGGAAATTTTTCATAGGTTTTGAAACAGAGGGAGGTTCAGGTACTTTACCTATTCAACTTGAGGCTAAAGTTAATGAATACTTATCATTGATAATGAAATTAATTTTTGCCTTTGGTATAAGTTTTCAACTTCCAGTAATTCTTACTTTATTAGCAAGAGCTGGTATCGTAAACTCAAAAACACTTGCTTCAAAAAGAAAATATGCAATAGTTATTACTTTTGTTGTTGCTGCAATTTTGACTCCTCCCGATTTAATTAGTCAAATAGGTTTAGGAATTCCAATTCTGGGTTTATATGAAATATCAATCATTATGGCACGTTATGTTGAAAAAAAGAAAAATATTAATGTGGATAAGGAAAAAAATAATAACGTTCAATAAATTATATTAAATTTAACACTTAGTTATATGGCATGCATGATATTAAGAAAATAAGAGAAAATCCAATAGAATTTGATAATGGTTTAATTAAAAGGGGTGAAAATAAACAATCATCAAGCTTAATACAAATTGATGATAAGAGAAAATCTATCCAAACTAAACTTCAAGATATCCAAAATAATAGAAATTTACTTTCTAAAGAAATTGGTATCGCTATAAGCGAAGATGATCATGACAAAGTAGAAAAATTAAAAAATCAAGTGCAAGAATATAAAATTGAAATTCAAGAACTTGAGAGTATTGAGAAAAAAATATTACTTGAACTTAAAAGAAATCTTTCTGTTCTCCCTAATATTCCCTCTGATGATGTTCCTGTTGGTGATTCTGAAGAAAATAATATAAAAATTCGTGATTGGGGCAAAATAAAAAATTTTGATTTTGATATTAAAGATCATGTTGAGTTAGGGCAAAAACTTGGTCTTATGGACTTTCAAAAAACATCGGAAATCTCTGGTTCTAGGTTTGTTACTCTTAAAGGTAATTTGGCCTATCTAGAAAGAGCTCTTGGTGCATTTATGCTTGATGTTCATACTAAACAAAATAATTATGTAGAAATTTCACCTCCAATACTTGTGAAAGATAATGCTCCATTTGGTGTTGGGCAATTACCTAAATTTGAGGGAGATCTATTTAAAACTACTTCAGGTCATTGGTTAATTTCTACAGGTGAAGTGCCATTAACAAATTTACATCGTGATGAAGTGATTGATATCAAAAATTTACCTATTAAATATGTTGCTTTAACACCTTGTTTTAGATCAGAAGCAGGTGCAGCCGGAAAAGATACTAGAGGAATGCTAAGAATGCATCAATTCTATAAAGTTGAAATTGTTTCGTTTGTTACATCAGAAGATGGTAATGAGGAACATATTAATCTTACAAATTGTGCTGAAAATATTTTAAAACAATTAAAACTTCCTTATAGAGTAATGTCTTTATGTACAGGTGATTTAGGTTTTAGTTCATGTAAAACCTTCGATCTGGAAGTTTGGTTGCCAAGCCAAAATAAATATAGAGAGATTTCATCTTGTTCTTATTTTAGTGATTTTCAATCAAGGAGAATGAATACTCGTTATTTAGATAAAAATAAGAAATATCAATTTATTCATACAATTAATGGTTCTGGTCTTGCCATAGGAAGAGCACTAGTAGCAATTATTGAAAATTATCAACAAAAAGATGGTAGCATCAAAATTCCAGAAGTACTTGTTCCATATATGTCTGGTTTAAAAACAATTCAAGTCATGACTTAGTTAAAAATTATGATAAATAACCCTTACATATTAGTTACAAATGATGATGGAATAGATTCGCAAGGAATGAAGATTCTCGAGAGAATTGCTAAAAAAATATCTAATAATGTATATATTGTAGCGCCAAATAAAGAACAGTCTGCAAAGTCTCATTCAATTACTTTAACTGAACCATTAAGAATAGAAAAAAAATCAAGATATAAATTTTCAGTATCTGGAACACCAACAGATTGTGTAATTTTGGGAGTTAATGAAGTTATGCCACGTATTCCAGACCTATTATTATCAGGGATTAATTGTGGAGCAAATATTGCAGAAGATATTTCCTATTCTGGAACAATCGCTGCTGCAATCGAAGGCACTCTAATGGGGATAAAGTCTATAGCTTTATCTCAAGTATATTTGAATAGAAAAAAAATTTCTTGGGATATTTCAAAAAATTACTCCGAAGAAATAATTTTAAAAATTTTAAGAAATAAATGGGATAAAAATGTTCTTCTTAATATAAACTTTCCACATAAATTATCGCAAAAAAAAGATTATATTAGCATTACTAAACAAGGTAAAAGGGCTTACGAGAAATCTTTAATTGAAAAAAGACTTGATCCAAGAGGAGATCATTATTACTGGTTAGGTTATAGAAAACAAAAGGTATCACGAAATGATTCTTCAGATTTAGCTGCTATAGCAAAGGGTTATATTTCAATATCACCTTTAAAAATAGATTTCACTCATAATAGTTCTATAAAAACTCTAGGGGCTATTTTTAAGTGAAATTTGAAGCTAGGAAAATTAGATTAATAATGCAATTAAGAAAACAAGGTATTACTAATACAAGTGTATTATCTGCTATAGAGAAAGTCCCCAGAGAAAAATTTATACCAAAAAATTTTATTGATCAGGCATATGAAAATTCAGCGTTACCTATAGAAGAAGGCCAAACTATCAGTCAGCCATTTATAGTTGCTTTTATGACTCAGGCATTAACTTTGGAGAGGAATTCAAAAGTTCTTGAAATTGGAACAGGATCGGGTTATCAGTCAGCTGTATTATCGCAAATTTGTAGGAGAATTTTTACTATAGAGAGGTTTAAATCACTTTTAAAAATCGCTCAATCAAAATTTTCAATTTCTAATATTCATAATATTGTTACAAAACATGGTGATGGACATTTAGGATGGCCTGAACAAGCACCATTTAATAGAATAATCGTAACAGCTGCTTCTAAATCTGTTCCTAAAAATTTATTTTTACAACTATCGGATAATGGTATAATGATAATTCCATTAGAGGATGAACATAAAAATCAAAAAATTTATTTTATAAAAAAAATAAATAAAAAAATTTACAAAGAACCTTTGATATCAGTTAGATTTGTTCCTTTAGTAGATGGAAAGAACTAACAATAAATGTATTAATATGTTTAAGCTATTTTATATATTATTTTTTCTAATTTTTTTATATTCATGCTCTGAGAGAAAACCTGCACCAGTTATATATAAGATAACTCCCATTCTAAATGAAATTTTAAAAAATGAGGCAAAAAATAACAAATCAAAATTAAATTCAAATATAAAACCAATATCAAAGCCATATAAAAACATATATATTGTAAAAAAAGGTGATACTCTTAAGAAAATTTCTAAAAAAATAAAAGTAAGTATAAATGAATTAATGATTTTAAATAATTTAAAAAATCCTAATAAAATTTTTATCGAGCAAAAATTGATCTTACCAGAAAATAAAATTGATAATAAAATTCAAAAAAAAATAATATTAAAAGAAAATAATTTAAAAAATAATCAGTTTATTTGGCCTATTAAAGGAAAATTACTTAACCAATTTGGTAAAGATAAAAATGGTTATGTTAATGATGGTATAAATATATCTACTAAAAAGGGAGATATAATTGTAGCTGTTGAAAGTGGTACAGTAATATTTGTAGGTAATAATATAAGAGGTTTTGGTAACTTATTAATGATCAGACATGCAAATGGATGGATAAGCGCATATGCTCATAATAGCAAAATTACTGTAAAAAAGGGAGATTTCGTAACAAAAGGGGATAAGGTTGCTAATAGTGGATCAACTGGTTTAGTTAAGAAACCTCAATTACATTTTGAATTAAGAAAAGGTATAAAGCCAATAAATCCAATTAAATATTTGCCCCCACTAGTATAAAATTTAGATTATTTTTATATTTTTTTTTGCACAATAATTTATGATAAATTGCCATGCTACTCTACCTGATCGTGAACCTCTATTTATTGACCATTGATTTGCTTCACTAAGAAAATCATCTTTAATAAAATCTATTTCAAACTGTTTAGCATAATTTAAAACAATATTATTATATTGATCATAAGAGCATTTATGAAAACCCAACCATATTCCAAATCTATCAGATAAAGATATCTTTTCATCAATATTTTCGTATGAAGTAATAGAGTTATCATCATCATTAATTATGGATTTAGGTATTAAGTGTCTTCTATTAGATGTGGCATAAAACAAAACGTTAGAGGGTTTTTCCTCCAGTCCTCCTTCAAGCATTACCTTAAGAGATTTATAATTTTCATTAGTATTTTCAAAAGATAAATCATCACAAAATATAATAAATTTTTTCTCTTTATCTTCTAAATTATTTAATAAAAATGGTATAGCTGCAAGATCATTTTTATCCAGCTGTATTAGGTATAAATTTGGATTTATTTTTTTATTTATTTCGTAATGAACTGCTTTTACTAGTGAGCTTTTGCCCATGCCTCTGCTCCCCCAAAGAAGAACGTTATTTGCAGTAAGGCCTTTAGCAAAAAAAGAAGTATTTTTGATAAGTGTTTCTTTTGCGCTATCAATTCCAATAAGTAAATTAATATTTATTCTATTAATCTTTTTTACAGGCCTTATAGTATTGAATTTTGAATCCCAAATAAAGCACTTATAGACATCAAATAATTTTTTATCAATTCTCTTATGATCATTTCTAATTTTATCTATGGACTTAGAAATCTCATTAAGAGAATTAATTATATTATCTATATTTTTTGACATTTCAGGTTAAACATATTATAAATAGGGTGTAAAAAATATAAAAAAATTATATATATTGTAAATATATATATTTCGGCAAAAAAAATAAAATTCTTAAGTATTTTATTAATTAACTTATTGAAAAATTTATCAATTTATATAAAGTTAATATCTGATTTTTCAATTTTTTTAAAAGAGAAGAAAAAATATTAATTTATCTAAATTATAAGGAGAAGTTATGTTTGTATCTATAGCTAATGCTCAAACTGCATCTGGTGGAGGTGGCTTTGATCCACTGCAATTATTACCTTTAGTTTTGATATTTGTCGTTTTCTATTTTCTTTTAATTAGACCTCAGCAGAAAAAAGCTAAAGCTCATCGAGAGATGGTTGCGCAAGTTAAAAGGGGCGATAAGGTTTTAACTGGTGGAGGTATATATGGTAAGGTTGTTAAAGTTGTAGATGAACATTCAGTTCAGATTGAGATATCAGATGGAGTTAAAGTGCACGTTGCTAGACCTACAATTACAACAGTAGTCGATAAGGGTGATACTAGTTATAACGAAAAAGATCAAACTAAACAAAATGAAAAAAAATAACTAGGTTTAATAATGAATAATTTTGATAGATGGAAATTTTCCTTTTCACTTTTAATTATATTTATAGGTTTATTTTTTTTATATCCAAATTTTATTTCAAAAAAAAACTTAACTAATTTGCCAACTTGGCTACCCCAAAAACAAATCAATCTTGGTCTTGACTTGCAAGGAGGTTCATATTTGCTTTTAGAAATTGATATAAATTCAATTATTAATGAAAAGCTAGATTCTTTAGTAAGTGAAATTAGGACTAATTTTAGAATGCCTAACAATAGGATATCTTATACTGATTTGGGTTCTGAAAATAATAATGTTTCTGTTAGAATTATTAAAAATGATGATTTTGATAAGGCAGTTAAAATAATTAAAGATCTATCACAACCAATTCAATCAACCAATAGTTTTTTAAGTTCAGGAAAAAAAGATTTAAAATTCAATATAGATAGGGAAAATAAACTAATTACTATTTCTTTAAATGATGAAGCTATAACTCAAAAAAGACGTTCTGCAGTTGAACAAAGTATTGAAATAATAAGACGTAGAGTAGATGAAACAGGAACTAGGGAACCAGCAATTCAGCGTCAGGGGGATGATAGAGTTCTTGTTAAAATTCCCGGTTTAGATGACCCTGAAAGAATTAAAAATTTACTAGGTAAAACTGCAAGGTTAACATTTCAATTAGTAGTAAATGATATTAATGTTGATGGGAGAATACCGCCTGGTATGGCAGTTTATAAAGCAGATGACTCTAATAAAAGTTTTACTGATAAATATGTATTACAAAAAAGAGTATTGTTATCAGGAGAAAATCTATTAAATGCAAACCCGACAATTGATCAACAAACTGGTAAACCAGCAGTAGCTTTTAGGCTTAATGCTTCTGGTAGTAAACGGTTTGGAGATATTACAACTGAAAAAGTAGGCTATCAATTCGCAATTGTTTTAGATGGAAAAGTTATTAGCGCTCCTGTAATTAGACAGCCTATAACAGGAGGTAATGGAATAATAACAGGGAGTTTTTCAGTAGATGAAGCAAATGATCTTTCAGTTCTATTGAGAGCCGGAGCACTTCCCGCACCTTTAACTATACTAGAGGAAAGAACTGTCGGTCCTGGATTAGGAGCCGACTCAGTAGCAGCTGGAAAAATTGCCTGCATTGTTGCTTTCATAGGAATAATTATTTTTATGTTAATATCATATGGAATATTTGGTTTAGTTGCAAATTTTTCACTAATTGTAAATTTAATTTTAATTGGTGGAGTTTTATCACTATTACAAGCAACACTTACTTTACCTGGTATTGCAGGTATTGTATTAACAATTGGTATGGCTGTAGATGCAAATGTTCTTATATTTGAAAGAATAAGGGAAGAAGTTATAAATGGTAAATCACCAATTGCTGCAATTAATAATGGGTATTCTAAAGCCATTGCAACAATTATAGATGCAAATTTAACAACCTTAATTGCAGCAGTGCTTTTATTTTCTTTTGGAAGTGGTCCAGTTAAAGGTTTTTCGGTTACTTTAGGTCTTGGTATCATTTCCTCAATGTTTACAGCTATAACTTTAAGTAAATTAATTATTTTTATTTGGTTAAGAAAATCTAAGCCAAAGTATTTACCGATTTGATAGGTCAATAATGAAACTTTTACGTCTTGTCCCAAAAGATACAAATATATCTTTTATGAAAGTGCATATACCAGCAATTTTTATTTCAATTATTTTGGTTATTTTATCTTTAATTGGTTTTATCTTTATAGGAGTGAATTCTGGGATCGACTTTAAGGGAGGCACAAATATAGAAGTAAGAATAAGTAAAGATAGTATAAATATTTCTGATGTACGTAGTTTGTTTTCTAATTCAAATATTGGTGAAGTTAATATTCAAGAATTTGGTAAGCCACAAGATTATATTGTTAGTGTTCAAAAACAATCAGACGAAGAGGAGCTAGAACAAAGTGTTGTAGTGATAGTAAAAAAAATATTAGTAGATGAGTTTTCAGGTTTTGTTGAATTTCGTAGAACAGAAACTGTTGGGCCTGTAGTTTCTAATCAATTGAAGAAAGATGGTGCAATTGCATTAGGTGCTGCATTAATAGCTATGCTTATGTATATCTGGTTCAGGTTTGAGTGGCAATTTAGTATTGGTGCTATTATAGCATTAACACATGATGTTATTTTAACCATAGGTTTTTTAGTTTTTACAAAGCTTGAATTTAATTTAGCAACTATAGCCGCAATATTAACAATTATTGGTTATTCAATGAATGATACTGTAGTTGTCTATGATAGAATTAGGGAAAATTTAAGGAAATATAAAAAACTAAGTATTTTTGAACTACTTAACTTATCAGTTAACAATACTCTATCAAGAACAATTCTTACTTCTGTAACTACATTATTAGCCCTTTTTGCCTTATATATTTTTGGAGGTGCTAATATAGCTGGTTTTACACTTGTTATGATTTGGGGTGTAATAATTGGTACATACTCATCAGTTTTTATTGCAGGTCCTCTTTTAATGTATTTAAAAATTAAACAACCTAATTCGGCCGAAATAAAGTAATTGACAATGGAATTAAGAGAATTAAATCAAGGCGGAAATAAGTTAATTGATTCATATGATAAGAATAGTTTTATTATTTCAGGTGAAAGAATAGAAGGTATTGCAATAATTTTTTATAATTTTTCTAAAAAAATAATTCTTGATAGTGAAAATGAAATAAAAAAAAATCACTTAGATGAACTAATATCAGCAAAACCTGAAATAGATATAATTATTATTGGTCATGTACAAGGATTAGAATTTAAATTAACAACATATATTATTCAACTTTTGAAATCAAAAAATATTAAAACTGAGAAAATGATTACTAGCTCTGCTTGTCGTACATATAATCTACTTGTAAGTGAAAACAGAAAAGTTGCATGTATTTTATTTCCTGATGAATTATAAAAAAGGCGTGAGGTAAATTTACCCCACACCTTTCTAACTCTCTTATAAACTAGTAAATATTTTGTGCTGAAACCATTGCATAAAGCATTGGAATTGAAAGCATAGTATTGGTTCTTGAAAAAAGCATTGCTATTTTTGCTGACTTAGCTTTTACATCAGCTTCAGCTTCTACAATACCTAGTGCCTTCTTTTGATTAGGCCATATTACAAACCAAACATTGAACCACATTATAGCACCAAGATACATACCTATACCAATTGCAGTGTGTTTAGGATCAGAGCTATTAATTCCTAATGCCAAAGCATCTAAGAAATATCCACCATACATAGCTAAAATTAATCCTGTTACTAATGTCGCCATTGCACCCCATCTAAACCAGAAAAGGGCAGCTGGTGCTATGTGTTTAGATATACCTGGTTTTTGTTCATCTGGTATTTTAGGCATAGTAGGTATCTGAACAAAATTAAAATACCACAGCAAACCTATCCACATTACTCCTGACAAAACATGTAACCATCTAAATAAAAAAGCCCACCAAGAATAATCAAACTCAAGTCCCTGCCCATAGGTTCCTGTAATAATAGCTATCATGACTAGACATAGAATTATTCCAGCAATAATAGTTGAAGTTAGATTTTGAAGAATAGATGACATAAAAAAATCCTATATAAATTAACTTTAGTTTTATTTTAGATATTAAGATAAACTGGACAAAGGTAGTTATGCAACAGTAAGCTTGCAAAAATCTATATTTTATATAAATAAATTTAAAATTAATGTTTGATTTTAGTAATTTTTAGAATTTTGCAAACAGTTATCAGTTTTCATGCGTTTGTTCATGCCAGTTTGAAAAATCCTTCTTTGCTCTGTCTGTATAGAATTTTTTTCTATCTTTTTTCTTAATTTTTTGAGTAATTGGAGGAAACAAACCAAAATTAACATTCATTGGTTGAAAAGTATTTACATTAGAGTTTTCAATAATATGATTTAAAAGTGCTCCAAAAGCTGAATTTTCTGGTGGTATTTTTACATTTTTATTTTGGTGTCTAAAGGCAGTAAATATTCCTGCAAGAATACCTATAGCTGAACTCTCAACATAACCCTCAACACCTGTAATTTGACCAGCAAAAGTTATTTTATTGTTATTTTTAAGTCTAAGAAAATTATCTAAAATTTTTGGGCTTTTTATAAATGTATTTCTATGAATACCCCCTAATCTAGCAAATTCAGCATTATTTAAACCAGGTATGCTTCTAATGATTTCTAATTGATTTTTATGCTTAATTTTTGTTTGAAAACCTACAATATTGTATAAAGTTGCCAATTTATTATCCTGTCTAAGTTGAACAACAGCCCAAGGATTTTGTTTATTATGTGGATTAGTAAGACCAACAGGTTTAAGTGGTCCCCATCTTAGAGTTTCTTGCCCTCTCTTAGCCATTTCTTCAATCGGTAAACAAGACTCAAAATAAGGAGTATTCTTTTCCCATTCTTTAAATTCAATATTATCAGAGTGGATAAGTTTATTAACTAAATTTTTATATTCATTTTCATCTAGTGGGCAATTAATATAATCCTTACCATCTCCATCAAAATTTGATTTATCATATCTTGACTGGAACCAGGCTATATTTAAATCAATAGAGTCTTTGTATACAATTGGTGCTATAGCATCAAAAAAATCTAAGTAATCATTACCAGTAATTTTAATAATATAATTAGAAAAATTTTTTGATGTTAAGGGTCCAGTAGAAATTATAGTTTGCATCCAGTCATCTGGAATATAATTTACTTCTTCTCTTATTAAATTTATATAAGGATTATTTATTATCTTATCTTGAATAGATTTTGAGAAATTTTCTCTATCTACTGCCATTGCTGAACCAGCAGGTATTTTATTTTTATCACCACACTCCATTACTAATGAACCCATTTTTCGCATTTCATAATGAAGGAGACCAACAGCGTTATTTGAACTATCATCAGATCTGAATGAATTTGAGCAAACAAGTTCTGCAAGGTAATCAGTCTTGTGTGCTTCTGATGTCCTGAAAGGTCTCATTTCATGCAAAATTACAGGAATTTTTCTTTTTGCAATTTGCCAAGCAGCCTCTACACCAGCAAGTCCTGCTCCAATAATATGTATTGGAATATTATTATCAAACATTAAATATTTACTTTCTATTTTTTAAGATATTTCTTTAGGTATTTTCCTGTATAACTTTTATTAACTTTACAAATATCTTCTGGTGATCCAGTTGCAACTACTTCACCTCCATTATTCCCACCATCAGGACCAAGGTCAATTAACCAATCTGCAGTTTTAATTACATCCAGGTTATGTTCAATCACTATAACTGAATTACCTTGGCTAACTAACTTATGTAATACAATTAATAGTTTGTTAATATCATCAAAATGAAGGCCTGTTGTAGGTTCATCTAGAATATATAATGTTTTTCCAGTAGCTCTTTTTGCTAACTCTTTTGAAAGTTTAATTCTTTGAGCTTCACCTCCAGATAGTGTTGTTGCTTGTTGGCCGATTTTTATATATCCTAGACCCACTTCTTGTAATTTTTTCATTTTTTCTCTTATAGCAGGTATAGAGTCAAAAAAAATGTTTGCTTCATCAACTGACATATCAAGTATATCAGCTATAGACTTATTTTTATATTTTATTTCTAAAGTTTCTCTATTATATCTTAAGCCATTACACACATCACACTTCACAAAAACATCAGGTAAAAAATGCATTTCAATTTTTACCAAACCATCACCCTGACATGCCTCACACCTTCCACCCCTAACGTTAAATGAGAATCTCCCCGCCTTATAACCTCTTTGTCTAGATTCTGGTAAGTTAGCAAACCAGTCTCTTATTGGAGTAAAAGCGCCTGTATAAGTTGCTGGATTAGATCTTGGTGTTCTTCCTATAGGAGATTGATTAATATCAACAATTTTATCAATAAAATGTAGACCTTCAATTTTGGAGTATTTCCCAGGAGTTAGTCTCGAGTTATTTAGATTTTTAGAAAGTGATTTATATAATGTTTCAATTATTAAAGTTGATTTTCCACTTCCAGATACACCCGTAACACACACAAAAGTGCCAAGAGGTATTGTAACACTAATATTTTTAAGGTTATTTTCTTTAGCTCCAACGATTTTAATTTGTCTTTTATCTTTATTAATTCTTCTTGTAGTGGGAATGGGTATACTAAGTTTTCCACTCAAATATTTACCCGTTAAACTTTTGTTATCCTTTAAAATTTGTTGAGGTTTCCCTTGTGATATGATTTCCCCTCCATTTACTCCAGCTCCAGGTCCAATATCTACCACATAATCAGCTTCAAGAATTGCCTCTTCATCATGTTCAACAACAATAACTGTATTGCCAAGATTTCTTAAATTTTTAAGTGTTTTTAGAAGTTTTTGATTATCCCTTTGATGTAATCCAATAGAAGGTTCGTCTAATACATATAAAACACCTGTTAAGCCAGATCCAATTTGAGATGCTAACCTTATTCGTTGACTCTCCCCTCCAGATAATGTGCCTGAAGTTCTTGATAAATTTAAATATCCAAGCCCAACATTAACTAAAAAGTTTAGCCTCTCAGTTATTTCTTTTGTAATTCTTGCAGAGATAGTTCTTTCTTTTTTATTAAAAAATTTATTTAAATTACTAAACCAATCTAAAGCATCTTTAATTGTAAAGTTTGTTACTTCTCCTATATTTAATTTATTTATTTTTACACATAGGGCTTCTTCCTTAAGTCTTAACCCATTACATTTTTTGCACACTCTAACATTTTGATATTTTGATATTTCATCTCTTTTCCAGCTTGATTCAGTTTCCACCCATCTCCGTTGCATATTTGGGATTATACCCTCAAATATTTTTTTTGTTTGATAGATACTTTCATTATCCAGGTACTTCATTATTATTTTTTTATTTTGACTACCATATAGAAAAACATTTTTAACATTCTCAGGTATTTTAACCCATGGCGTATCCTTTGAAATTTTAAAATGTTTGGTAATTGAATCAATAGTTTGATTATAATATTGTGAATATGAATTAGACCAAGGTGATATTGCCCCATCATTTAACGATAAACTTTCATCAGGTATAATTAACTTTGGATCAAAATAAATATCTGTTCCTAAACCATCACATTCATCGCATGCTCCGAATGGATTATTAAATGAAAATAATCTTGGCTCAATTTCTTCTATAGTAAATCCTGATACAGGGCATGCAAATTTTGACGAAAATGTTTCAGTATTACCACTATCAACTTCTTCAACGATAATTAATCCTTCAGATTCATTTAAACAAATTTCAACAGAGTCCGACAATCTTGTTTTAATATTCTTACTTATTACTATTCTATCTATTACAGCTTCAATATTATGTTTAATTTTTTTATTTAGGTCAGGTAATTCATCTATTTCATATATTTCTCCATCAATTTTTAATCTTTGATAGCCTTTTTTTTGTAACTCAGAAAATAGTTTTTTAAATTCTCCTTTTCTACCTCTAATAATAGGAGATAAAAGGTATAATTTTGTTTTTTCTTTTTTTTGTAATATTCTATCTACAATTTCGCTAACTGATTGACTTTTTATTGGTTTATTTGTTGCTGGTGAATATGGTATACCAACTCTTGCATATAGAAGCCTTAAATAATCATATATTTCTGTAACAGTACCTACAGTAGACCTTGGGTTTTTTGAAGTTGTTTTTTGTTCTATAGAAATTGCAGGCGATAGACCCGTAATTGAATCAACTTCAGGTTTTTGCATTAATTCTAGAAATTGTCTGGCATATGCTGATAAACTTTCTACATATCTTCTTTGTCCCTCAGCATAGATTGTATCAAATGCAAGAGATGATTTTCCAGACCCTGAAATACCTGTGAATACAACGATAGATTCCTTTGGTATATCTAAATTAACTGATTTAAGGTTATGTTCCTTTGCACCTCTGATACTTATCTCTTTATTTAGTAATTGATCGGTTCTTGTTTTTACCATTTGATTTTTTTTCTATTACTTCAAAAATAGTACTATTATTTTTTTTATTAATTTTATATAATATTTATATAAATTTTATTAATTAAGTTAAGGATATTCTGCATGGCAGGTTCTGTAAATAAAGTAATTATTGTTGGAAATCTTGGAAGAGATCCTGAGGTAAGAAGCATGCAAAATGGTGGGGAGCTTGTCAACCTATCTATTGCTACTTCTGAGCAATGGCGTGATAGAAACTCTAATGAAAAAAAAGAGAAAACAGAATGGCATAGAGTAGTTATATTTAATGAAAATTTAGTAAGGGTTGCAAAAGATTTCCTTCAAAAAGGTAAAAAAGTTTATATTGAAGGTCAGCTTCAAACGCGTAAATGGCAAGACCAAAATGGTAATGATAGGTATTCCACTGAGGTAGTATTAGGTAAATTTAGAGGTGAATTACAAATATTAGATGGTCGAAATTCTATTTCTGACGGTCAAGATAGTATTTCAGAAGATAATTCTATGCAACAATCTATTCCACAATCTGTTGGGGAAGATTTTGATGATGATATACCTTTCTAAATTTAAATCTCCAAATTTTTTAAATTATTTGTTTTAATATACATATGTTTTATTTAAAAATTTTTAATTTTCTAAATTTATAATCGTTATTTTCTGATATTACTTTATACTATTCTAAATTATTGAAAATAAACAATAAAATTAGGTTAAAATATAACTTTTACTTCTTTATTTTTTTATTTTTTCATGCGATAAATTATACGTAATTTTCATAAATTTTATGATTCTTCAATATATGCGAGATAATCTTGATTGAAAAAAATGACGATATTAACTTATCAGAATCAATTGATATAGCACCAGTTACAATAGAAGATGAGATGAAAAAATCTTATCTTGATTATGCTATGAGCGTAATAGTATCTCGCGCACTTCCGGATGTAAGAGATGGACTAAAACCTGTTCATAGAAGGATTCTTTATGCAATGCATGAGAATGGTTATGAATTTAATAAACCCTATAGAAAATCAGCAAGAGTAGTCGGAGATGTAATGGGTAAATATCACCCTCATGGAGACTCTGCCATATACGACGCAATGGTAAGAATGGCTCAAAATTTCTCTATGCGTTTACCTTTACTAGATGGTCAAGGTAATTTTGGATCTATGGACGGTGATCCTCCAGCAGCTATGCGTTACACAGAGATAAGAATGGCTGAATCTGCTCATTTTATTCTAGAAGATATAGAGAAAGAAACAGTTGATTTTCAGGATAATTATGACGGAAGTTCAAAGGAGCCTGTTGTTCTTCCTTCAAGAGTTCCTAATCTACTTATAAATGGAGCAGGGGGTATTGCTGTTGGTATGGCAACAAATATTCCTCCTCATAATCTAGGAGAAATTATTGATGCTTGCTGTGCGCTAATAAATAAATCACCTGAAGAAGATATTGATTTATCAAAATATGTTAAAGGACCAGATTTTCCAACAGGTGGAATAATTCTTGGTAGAAATGGAATTAAGGAAGCTTTCAAAACTGGAAGAGGGTCTATTTTAATAAGGTCAAAAGTTCATATTGAAGAATTACCTAGAGATAAGAACGCAATAATAGTAACTGAAATACCATTTCAAGTTAATAAATCACATTTAGTCGAACAAATTGCTGATGTTGCAAGGAATAAAAAAGTTGAAGGAATTTCTGACTTAAGAGATGAGTCTGATAGAGATGGTGTTAGAATTGTAATTGAATTATCAAGATCGGTAAATCCAGAAATAGTGCTTAATCAGTTATACAAATTTACAAGGCTTCAAAATAGTTTTGGAGTAAATATGCTTTCTTTAAAAGCTGGGAGACCAGAACTTATGGGTCTTGAACAGATGCTTGAAGCTTTTATTGATTTTAGGCAAGAGGTTATTACTCGTAGAACTAAATTTGATTTAAAAAAAGCTCGTAATAGAGCGCAAATATTGGTTGGGCTGGCAATTGCAGTATCAAATATTGACGAAGTAATAAAACTAATCAGAAAGTCAAAAGATCCGAATACTGCAAAGAAATTATTACTAGAAAAACGTTGGTCTGCAGATGATGTTAAAGATATGGTTAAATTAATTGATGATCCTAGAAGTAAAATAGTAAGAGGAGAATATAAACTATCTGACGATCAAGCTAAAGCCATATTAGAGTTACGACTTCAAAGGCTTACAGCTCTAGGTCGGGATGAAATTGATATAGAAATTCGTGAAATTTCTCTTAAAATTAAAGATTTTTTAGAAATACTTCGAAGTCGTTCTAAAATGCTAGCTATCCTAAAGGATGAACTATTATTTATTAAAAATAGATTTAATAACAACCGAAGAACAGAGATACAGGATACCTATGAGGAGCATGAAGAAGAAGACCTTATTCAAAGTGAAGAGATGGTAATAACGGTATCTCATTTAGGCTATATAAAAAGGGTTCCTCTTTCGACCTACAGAGCTCAAAAGAGGGGAGGTAAAGGAAGATCTGGAATGTCAACAAGAGATGAAGACTTTGTCTCGCAAGTTTTTGTGGTAAATACTCACACTCCAATTCTATTTTTTTCTTCATATGGAAAAGTTTATAGACTTAAGACTTATAAATTACCTCTTGGAACACCACAGGCAAGAGGAAAGCCAATGGTAAATTTATTGCCTATAGCAGATGGTGAGGTAATACAAACTTTATTACCACTTAATAAAGAAAACACAAATTATAAAGATTTTGTAGCTGTGTTTGTTACTGCCAATGGTTTGGTTAGGCCTATAGGTTTAGATAATTTTGAAAGGATATTGTCAACTGGCTTAAAAGCTATAAAATTAAATCAGGATGATAAACTCATAAGTGTAGTGCTAGCTACTAAGAAAAATGACATTCTTTTAGCTGCATCCTCAGGTAAATGCATAAGATTTTCAATGAAAGGTCTTAGAGTGTTTGGTGGAAGAAACACTTCAGGTGTAAAAGGCATGAACTTAACTAAAGATGACTCAGTTGTTAGTATGACAGTTTTAAATAACGTTGAAGTTACTACAGAAATAAGATCTGAATATCTTCAGGCAGTCTCTGCATCTAGGAGGTTAAATAATAGTGAATCAAAAAATAATGATAATTATTTGAGAGATAAAGAATTATCTGAATTATTAAAATCAAATAAATTTAGATCTTTAAAAGAAAAAGAAGAATATATATTGTCTGTTACGGAAAATGGCTATGGAAAGAGAACTTCTGCATATGAATATAGACTAACTAATCGTGGTGGGTCAGGTATAATAAATATAATTACTTCTAAACGAAATGGGCCCGTTGTTGGATCATTTTCAGTTGAAAACAAAGGTCAAATAATGCTAGTAACGGATCGTGGAAAGTTGATAAGAAGTCCAATTCTAGATGTTAGAATAGCTGGAAGAAATACACAAGGTGTTACATTATTTAATACCTCTGAAGATGAAAAAGTAGTATCGGTTGCTAGTTTAGCAGAAAACGTAGATGAGTAGTTTTAATTTAACTAAAAAATTCTTAAATGGGTAATACTTAAAATGACCAATATGCGCGTAGGACTATATCCTGGAACATTTGATCCTATTACAAATGGACATATTGATATTATTAAAAGGTCAACAAAATTAGTTGACCAACTTACAATTGGCATTGCTTCAAATATAGATAAAAATCCTTTTTTTAATGTTAAAAAAAGAGTAGAAATGGTTGAGTACGAAATTTTAGATATTAAAAAAAATATAAATAATAATTGTGAAATTAATGTATTGCCTTTTAGTAATTTACTTATTCATTTCGCTAAAGAAATAAATGCAAGTATGATTTTTAGAGGTTTAAGGGCAGTCTCAGATTTTGACTATGAATTTCAAATGGTTGGAATGAATACTAGATTAGATCAAAATATTGAAACTGTCTTTTTAATGTCTGCAGAAAATCAACAATTTATTTCTTCCAGATTTGTAAAAGAAATAGCTATATTAGGAGGGGATATATCAACTTTTGTATCCTCTAATGTAAGAGAAAATGTTATTAATAAAATTAATGAGATTAAATAATGATATTTTTAGAATACTTAAATCAAATAAATACCCTAAAAATTGGTAAAAAAATTAGGCTGAGCGTCTATATTATTTTTACTTATTTGTTTTTTATTAACTTTGTAAATGGACAAGATATGAATAATGAAAATGAAAATAGATTGCATCTTGAACTAAAAGACGGAATTGTTGTAATTCAGCTTCTTCCAGATTTAGCACCTAACCATGTAAATAGAATAAAAGAACTAGCAAGAATGAACTTTTATGATAATACTCCTATACATAGAGTAATTGACGGTTTTATGGCTCAAATGGGTGATCCAACAGGTTCTGGTTCTGGTGGTTCAGATTTACCCGACCTTAAATCAGAATTTAGTAATGAACCTCATGTTAGAGGTATTGTTTCAATGGCTAGAACTCCTGATCCTAATTCAGCTAATTCTCAATTTTTTATAATGTTTGATTCAGCTCCGAGTTTAGATAATCAGTATACAGTTTGGGGAAAAGTTATTGAAGGAATGGATTTTGTTGATAATATTAAAAAAGGTGATGGCATGAATGGGATTGTTGAAGATCCAGATTTTATAATTTCTTTAAAAGTTGCTTCTGATATCAATTAATTTGGGTATTTTGTTCTTTGAAACTAAATGAATTTAACTATGATCTACCAAAAAAATTAATAGCTGATAGACCTATTTATCCAAGAGACAATTCCAAACTTTTAAAAGTAAAAAAACATACCATAGAAGATTCATTTATAAAAAGTATTCCTAAATATTTAAGTGATAATGACCTAATTATTTTTAATGATACTAAAGTTATAAAGGCAAGACTTATTGGTTTTAGAGATAATAAAAAGTTCGAAGTTTTATTAATTAACAACTTATATTCAAATAATTGGAAAGCTCTTGTAAAACCTTTTAATAAAATTAATGAAGGCGATTATCTTGTATTTGGTGAAAGTTTGACTGGAACTGTTAAATCAAAAGTTAATAGTGGAATAATATATATACACTTAAACTGCAAAATATCTCAATTACATAAATTACTTGATAAATACGGTTCTATACCAATACCACCATATATACAAAAATCTAGGGATACAGATGATAGAGATAATATTGATTATCAATCAATATTTGCAAAAAAAGAAGGTTCAGTTGCATCTCCAACCGCAAGTCTGCATTTTACAGAATCATTGATCGATGAATTAAGTTTTAAAGGTGTGAATATAAGCACTATAACACTTCATATTGGTTTAGGTACTTTTTTGCCAGTAAAAGTTGATAATATAAATGATCATATTATGCACGAGGAGTATGGAGAAATATCTAAAAATGTAATGGATAAAATCAATGAGACGAAATTAAAAAATGGACGTATTATTTCTGTTGGTACATCAACAATGAGAATTCTGGAGACTGCATTTTTAAGTAATAATTATAAAGAATTCAAAGGAAATACAAATATATTTATTAAACCAGGTTTCAAATTTAATGTTGTAGATATTTTGCTAACTAATTTTCATCTTCCTAAATCAACCCTTCTTATGTTAGTTTGTGCTTTTGCTGGGAAAGATAATATTTTTAGAGCATATCATCATGCAATTAATAATGGGTACAGATTTTACTCTTATGGTGATGCTATGCTTTTATATCGATCATGAAAAATAATTTCGATTTTAAATTATTAACTAATGATAATGAATCTCGTTTAGGAATTTTATCAACTTCTAATGGGTTGATAAATACTCCAACATTTATGCCTGTTGGAACATCTGCAACTGTTAAAGGGATTATGCCAGAACAGATTATAGCAACAAATTCTGAGATAATATTATGTAATACATACCATTTAATGCTAAGACCAGGTATAGATATAATTAAAATTTTTGGTGGAATAAATAATTTTATGAAATGGAAAAAACCTATTCTATCAGACTCAGGTGGTTTCCAAGTCATGTCTTTAGCATCTTTAGCAAAATCATCTGATGAAGGTATTAAATTTAAATCACATATCGATGGAAAGAAAATTTTCATGTCTCCTGAATCTTGTATGGATCTTCAGGTAACTTTTGATGTCGATATAGCTATGGTTTTAGATGAATGCCTCCCTTTTCCAGCTGATTATAAATCTGCCCAAAAATCAATGTTACGTTCAATGAGCTGGGCTGAAAGATCCAAAAAATCATGGTTTAAAAGACAAGGAAAGGGTCTATTTGGAATTGTTCAAGGTGGAATCTATGAAGATTTAAGAATAAATTCTGTTGATATGTTGCAAAACATTAATTTTGATGGCTATGCCATAGGTGGGTTAGCAGTAGGTGAGGGTCAAGAGGAAATGTTAAAGGTATTAGATTACACAACTAAATTATTACCAATAGATAAGCCCAGGTATTTGATGGGTGTTGGTAAACCAGATGATATTGTAAAAGCTGTTTTAAAAGGAATTGATATGTTTGATTGTGTCTTACCTACAAGATCTGGTAGAACAGGACAAGCATTTACCAGGAATGGTCCAATAAATATTAGAAATGCCTGTTTTGCTAGAGATACCTCACCCTTAGATGAATATTTACCAAATTCTGCAAGTAATAATTTTAGTAAAGCATATTTACATCATCTATTTAAATCTAAAGAGATTTTAGGTGCTGTTTTATTAACAATTCATAATATATCATTTTATCAATGGTTAATGCAGTCTATGAGGGATGCAATAAAAAATAAAAAAATGGCTGAATTTTCTTCAAATTTCTTAGAAATGTACACTTCAACAATTAAGTAACATAATCGATGAAGAATATGTTTTGATTAATTTAAATTTAATATTAGAATAAAATAAAAAGAGGATAATTATGACTTCTTCGAAAAATCAAAATGTACAAGATGTTTTTCTTAATCATGTCAGAAAAAACAAACAACAAGTCACAATTTTCTTAATAAGTGGAGTTAAGCTTCAAGGTGTGATTACATGGTTTGATAACTTTAGTATTTTACTTTATAGAGACTCTCATTCACAACTTGTTTACAAACATGCAATATCAACAATTATGCCATCTGAACCAGTAAAGCTTTTTAATCCAGAAGAAGATGATAATTAAAGTGATAATTAAAAATGCATAAGTTTTTGGATTTTTTTAGTTTTGATATAGGGGTTTGGAATTAATAGAACAGGCATAATATGTCCCATTACTAATGAAAGAAGAAAAGTAAGGGACCCTATTACATATGTAAATGAAGCAAAAGGATTAGTTAATTCTATCGATTTACTCATTTGCTATATTGAAAAAGTTGATATTTCAAATATTAACCCTTCGACATTTTTAGGGAAAGGTAAGGTTTTACAGTTAAAAGATGTAGTAATAGATTTAGAATTATCCTTAATTTTTTTTGATTACAAACTTTCCCCTATTCAGCAAAGGAACCTAGAAAAAAAATTGATGTGTAAAGTTATCGATAGAACTGGTTTAATATTAGAAATTTTTGGGGCCCGAGCAAGAACTAAAGAGGGGATTTTACAAGTTGAATTAGCAGCTCTTCAGTATCAGAAAAGTAGACTTGTGAGGTCATGGACTCATCTTGAGAGACAAAGAGGTGGTAGAGGTTTTTTGGGTGGTCCCGGTGAAAGACAAATTGAGTCAGATAGAAGACAATTATCAAAAAAAATAAATAGAATTGAAAAGTCACTAAAAAAAATTACCATGACTAGAAGTTTACAACAACAATCAAGAAATAAAGTTCCATTTCCTATTGTTGCGATTGTCGGTTATACAAACGCCGGTAAATCATGTTTATTTAATCAATTAACTAGTTCTAAAGTAATATCTAAAGATATGTTATTTGCAACTTTAGATCCGACAATGAGATTAAAAAACCTTGAAAATTCGATTAAAATTATATTTTCTGATACTGTTGGTTTTATATCAGATATCCCACATCAACTTGTTGCTGCTTTTTCTGCAACATTAGAAGAAGTGAAAAACGCAGAGTTAATTCTACATGTTCATGATGCCTCTAGTTCTGAAAAACAATCTCAAAATATCGATGTAAAATCAATACTTAAGCAAATTGGTGTTTCAGAAAGTACAACTGTTTTTGAAGTAAATAATAAAATTGATTTAATTAAAGATAATAATGTAAATAATATTAAATTTAATAAAAATAATAACAAAGTATTTTGGTTGTCCGCTTTATCCGGAGAGGGATGTGAGGAACTTCTTAAAAGTATTTCAGAATTTTTTTCATCAACAAGAATAATTAAAAAATATAGAATTTTATCTGATCAAGGAAACATAATTGCTTCGTTGTATGGAAGAGGAAAAGTTATAGAAAGAACTGAATTTGGGACTGAGACATTGATAAAAGTTGCAATTGACCCTATTGAGTCAAGCAAATTTGAGAAACTTTTTATATCTCAAGGGGAAGGAGCTATAAGAATCGATTAATCTAGAAATTACAAAAATATATTTACTTGTAAGAAATATAAATAAATAATTGAAATAAAAGGATTTTTTATTTTATTATTCAGTAAATTATTTTTTTTTATAAATAATTTAATAAAATCTTGAAATTACTTGTTATATTACTACATGCAACTTGATTATAGTTTTGGGGTTCTTTATAAGAATTCATAATTTTTGGGCATTTTAAGCTCATGATCCATTAACATTATTTAAGAGGAAGTAGATTGCCATGGCTAGTAAGGACGTCAAATTTGACAGGGATGCCCGTGAAAGAATGATTAGGGGTGTTAACACTTTAGCCAATGCTGTTCGTGTAACACTCGGTCCTAAAGGAAGAAATGTAGTTTTAGACAAATCCTTTGGAGCACCAAGAATTACTAAAGACGGAGTTACAGTTGCTAAAGATATTGACCTAGAAGATAAATTCGAAAATATGGGCGCTCAAATGGTAAGAGAAGTTGCCAGTAGAACAAGTGATGAAGCTGGAGACGGAACCACTACTGCGACTGTATTAGCACAAGCAATAGTTAATGAAGGGGCTAAATCAGTTGCTGCAGGAATGAACCCTATGGACCTTAAAAGAGGTATAGATTTAGCTGTTAAAGCTGCTGTTAAATCTATTTCTAAAACCGCAAAACCTGTTAAAACAGAACAGGAAGTTGCTCAAGTTGGTACTATTTCAGCTAATGGTGAGAATGAAATTGGTGATTTTATAAGTGAGGCAATGCAAAGAGTAGGCAAAGAAGGTGTAATTACTGTTGAAGAAGCTAAAGGAATGGAAACAGAACTTGATGTGGTCGAAGGTATGCAATTTGATAGAGGCTATTTATCTCCATACTTTATAACCAATGCTGAAAAAATGGAATGCGAACTAGAGAATGCATACATTTTAATTCACGAGTCTAAATTAACTAACCTCCAACCAATGCTTCCGGTATTGGAAGCTGTTGTAAAGACTAATAGGCCATTATTAGTAATAGCAGAAGATATTGAAGGTGAAGCACTAGCCACATTAGTTGTTAATAAATTAAGAGGTGGACTAAAAGTTGCCGCAGTTAAAGCTCCAGGCTTTGGTGATAGGCGTAAAGCAATGCTGGAAGATCTTGCTATTCTTACTGGAGGAACTGTTATATCAGAAGATTTAGGAGTTAAGTTAGAGAATATTTCATTAAAAGAATTAGGAACAGCTAAAACCACAACAATTACTAAGGAAGATACAACAATTGTTGAAGGTGCTGGTAAAAAGAAAGATATTCAAGACAGGTGTAATCAAATTAGAGCACAAATAGAAGAAACTAGTTCTGAATATGATAAAGAAAAGTTGCAAGAAAGACTTGCTAAACTTGCTGGTGGCGTTGCTGTAATTCGAGTTGGTGGTTCAACAGAAGTTGAAGTCAAAGAGAGAAAAGATAGAGTTGATGACGCGCTTCATTCCACAAGAGCAGCAGTTGAAGAAGGTATAGTTCCTGGAGGCGGTGTCACCTTGCTTTACGCATCAAAGTCTATTGATAAGCTTACCGGGGAGAATGATGATCAACAATCTGGTATTGATATAATCAGAAGAGCTCTTCAAGCTCCAGTAAAGCAAATTGCTGAGAATGCGGGTGTCAATGGAGCTGTAGTAGTTGGTAAGCTTATAGAAAGCAAGGGTAATACCACCGGTTTTAATGCACAAACTGAGGAGTACGTCGACACAATAAAAGATGGGGTCGTGGATCCTGCAAAAGTTGTGAGAATAGCACTTGAAGGTGCAGCTTCAGTTGCAAGCCTAATTATAACTACCGAGGCTATGATTGCCGAACGTCCTGAAAAGAAGGATCCAATGCCTGCTGCTCCCGATATGGGTGGCATGGGAGGCATGGGTGGCATGGGCGGCATGGGCGGCATGGGAGGCATGGGTGGCATGGGCGGCATGGGCGGCATGGGCGGCATGATGTAATAAAGTTGTTATTAATTTATCTCGATAAAACCCATGTTTTTTCATGGGTTTTATTTTGTCCATGAGGTATATATATATCTAGTTAACTATCAACTAACCGCTTATAAATATCGTAGGTAAGTAATGGATAAAGTTAAAAGAAAACTTGCAACAATATTAGCAACTGATTGTGTTAATTTTAGTAAATTTATGGAAGATAATGAAGAATTAACATTATCAAATCTTAAATCTTGTAGAGATATTATTGAGAAAACTATCGAAAATTCAGGTGGTAGAGTTTTTCATACAGCAGGAGACTCAGTTATAGCAGATTTTGCTAGTCCTGTTGAATGTGTTAATGCAGCAGCTGAATTTCAAAACCTAATTTTTGAAAGAAATAATCAAAATAGTACTGAGTTAAAACTTATGTGGAGAGTCGGTATTCATGTTGATGATGTAATAATTGAAGGTGAAAATATTTATGGTAGTGGGGTAAATGTTGCCGCCAGACTAGAGTCTCAGTGCGAACCAGGAGAGATACTGGTTTCAAGAATAGTTCAAGATCAAGTTAATAAAAGAACAAATTTTGTTATAAGTTCAGCTGGAACTAAATCCTTAAAAAATATTTCTGAAAATTTTGAAGTATTTAATATTAAAATTAATCAAAATAAAAAAACAACTGCCTTAAAATCTGATGAAGTTACTCAAAATAGTAATAATACAAATAATAATAAAAAACCTAAATTAGCAGTGTTACCTTTTGCAAACAATAGCAATAATGATGATTCAGGTTATCTTGCTGATGGGATAGTTGAAGACCTAATTACTGAATTTTCTATGATTAAAGAGTTTGATGTACTTTCTCGTCAAACTGCATTTGATATTCAAAAAGATCAGAAAATTATCGATTTTGCAGTATCACATAAAGTTGACTTTCTTATTTCTGGTGGAATTCGATCTTCGGGAAAAAGAGTTAGGATTACCATTGAATTAAGTGAGGTTCCTAAAGGTAACATCCTTTGGTCTAACAAATATGATAGAGTTTTAGAAGATATTTTTGATGTTCAGGACGAAATAGTTAGAACAATTACAATTGCCCTTTTAGGAAATCTAGAAATTAGTAGTTTACAAAGGTCAAAAAGAAAACCTACAGAAAATATGACTTCTTACGAATTACTTTTAAGGGGTAAAGAGCAGCATCATAAAGTTACAAAAGAAGCTAATGCATTAGCTCTTGAATTTTTTGATAAAGCTGTAGAAGCAGATGATTCTAATGCACAAGCTTATGCATGGAAGGCTTGCACTATAGGTCAGGCTCTAGGAAGAGGATATTTTGAGGGTGATATGAGTAAATATTGGGGTGACGCTATGGAAGCCCTTAAGAAAGCTCAAGATTTAAATGAAAATGACTTTGAACTTAATAGGTTATTGTCTGCAGTTCATTTGAGCAATCATTCTTATGATTTAGCCGAAGAACATGGTAGGAAAGCGCACTCAATAAATCCAAATGATCCAAGAATTCTCTCAGGTTATGGTGAAGTTCTCGTTAGAAATGGTTCAACTAAAGAGGGTTTAGATTTACTAAATAAAGCTCTTGAGCTTGATCCTATTCCACTAGGCCAATCTAATTCTGATAACAGATATAAAGATTTACTTTTAGGTTACTTTTTTGATAAAGATTTCGAAAAATGTGATGAAATTGGTAAAAAAATAGATTCTCATGATAGTAAGTCATGGCTACTATTGATGTATGCCAAACAAGAAATAAATTCATTAGAAAAAAACGAATTATTTAACACAGAATATAAGAAATTTTCTCCTGATGATTGGAAAACAGCAATAGATAGGTTTCATATACCAGATGATAAAATAAGGAATGAAATTGAAAAGTTTGCTGAATCACTTTCCTAAATTAAATCTTATAATTGATTTAATTATACTAAGAATTCTCTACATATTTCAGCTGTTTTTTCTCTTCCTATTTTAGTTTTTGGATCACCACAAATTGCACTTTGACCTCCTGGTATCAGTTTTGTAGCTTCCTCTAAATAAGGTAACAGAATATCATTTTCAGAGGCCATAACTAGAACTGGAACTTTAAGAAGTTTTAATCTAGGTATTTTATTATAATTTAAAGCAGCTTTATAATTGTGATGATAAGTTGTTACAGATTTTAATAACTCCATTACTTCATTATGCAGTTCAATTCTATCAGGTAGTCCTAAACCTCTAGCTCCGTCATTTGTTCTATTCCACCAAGGCCAAAAAATTTTTCCATCCCTTACTAGGTGCCAAGCTTTTAAGAACTGTGTTCCTTCAAGATCCGGTACTATTTCTGGGGCTTGGTTATCAACAAGTTTTTTTTTGTAATCATCAGAGTATAAACCCAAACCATCAATAATTAATTTTTTTACCATTTTAGGGTTCTCTATGGCAGCTTCAATACCTATATTCCCACCTGTATGAAAACCATATAGGTAAAAACTATTTATATTTAATCTACTCATAGCTCTTAACATTGCGTCAGCTAGGTATTTAATAGTAACTGGAAAATTTTTTTGTGGACATGAGTCTCCATTTCCAATTGTATCAGGAGCATAAATTTTAAAATATTTCCCCATAGTTTCTATTAAAGGTTCTATTGCAAGTGAACTTAATGGTGAACCATGAAGCATTACCAATGGAGGGTTATTTTCCGACCCATATGTTCTGTAATGTATCTGACCTTCTTCAATATCAACGAAACCTCTAGAAATATTAGAATTCATTAAATTCTCCTTAATTTATATAATAATTTATTGTACTATAAATTATGAATTTAAAATATAGAAAAAATTTTTTTACTTATTTTTCTTTATTTACATTAATTTTATTTTATTTATATGGATGTATATCTTATTCTACAAATAGTAAGAGATTAAAAATCAATAATAAAATTTATATTAATGATAATTTATACCTTATATACAAAGGCGAGGATAATGAGGGATGTAAATTTTTTATACCCTATTCTAAGGAAAATAAAACTATAAAGGTTATTTACTATATCACAAAAAAAAATAAGTATACTTTAAATAAAAATAAAGCAGCATGTTATAATTAGATTAAAATGATATTTTTGTTTTTAAGCCTATCATGAAATGATGTTTATTTTCTTTAATATGCCCAGGATTAAATTCAATTAATGTAAAGTTATCTACATTAATAAATTCATTATTCCAACCATAAGATGTTTCTAAACTTAATTGTCTTCCTTTGGGTGTAATAGATAATCTCTCCTTTTCATAAATTATTTTACCAAATGGTTTTTTTTCTGTATCAATCGGTATATTGAAATCTGCTTTTGCATAATAGACTCTAAGAGGTTGGTAAATTGAAAATCCTATGATATCATTTTTAAATATAGTATTATTTTTTTTAATACCAATACTAAATGAGTTAGATTTTATTTTACTCCAATTTGATATAAATCCATTATTTTCATTTGGTATACTTGAAATATTTTCAGAATATACACCAAATATATTCAGATTTTCATTTAATTTATATTTGGTTGAAATAGAAACAAACTTACTTCTAGTATTTCTAAATTCACCAAATGCTCCGCTAGAAGATGAATTAAATATAGTATTTGATTCGTTTAAAAATCCAATACCAAAATTTAGCTTTAGTTTTTTGTTTGTATGAGAAATATTATATTGTTCTAAATTTCTTATTGAATCATTAAAATTATTATTATCTTTAAAATTACCATAATAAAATTGAAAATTTCTAGTAATTTTGTATTTAAAACTACTTCCTATACCTTTATCTAAAAATTTTAATTGAGGCATAAAAATTTCATCAAATAATATGTTTGAGTTATGATCAATATTATTAAAAAAAAATAATTGTGAGTTTATATTATTTCCATATGTTAAATAGGTATTATTTATGAAAGATGACTCCAATAAAAATCTATTTTCTTCATTACTATTAAAATTTGAGATAAAAGAATGATTATAAATATCTGGAATTTTTATTTTATCAATATTTAAAGTTGTGTTAGGAAATATATTAACTCGAAATTTTTTTTTATCTAATATCCTAGTATAATTTTCTAATGAAGAAGTATTTTTTGAATTTGTAATTCTGTTATTTAAATCTACTCTAAAAGGTCTATTAAATTTATCTAAAACAATTCCTTTTTTTAAAAATTCATTTGAAGCCAATGCGTCCCCAAATATAGGGTCTAAAACTATACTAGTTTGAATTAAAGGTGTACTATTTCCTCCTATAAAGTTACCAGTAGGTAATGAGGTTAGACCTCTTGCTCTAAATGCTGCATTAAGATTTAAAAGACCTCTTCCAAATACATTATCTATTCCTGAAACACCTAAATCTGTTGCTGATGAAAATAATAATGATACAGCATCAGAAGGTGAGAGTGTTGGAAATTTTTGAAGGATTACTGCTAAAGCTCCAGCTACATGTGGTGCAGCAAATGATGTTCCAGAACCAGTTCCTGATCCTCCACCTATTAAAGTAAATCCTACTCCTTCACCAGGAGCGACCATACAAGCACTAGCGGTATCTCCACATTGGTTTCCAAAAGTTGTAGCTGTATTGTTAGAGGTGACAGCATTTACAACAATCATTTGTCCATTTGCATTAAATCCATTGCATTTCCCACCAGTTGCTCCTGAACAATTTGATAATCTTCCCATATCAAGAACTTGATCTAATGACGAGTTGCCGGATGCAACTACTAATATCACACCAGAATTGACAGCATTTTGCATCGCATTAATTTCTGTTGAAGATGGTAAAGCTGGAGGATCTGCACCGAAACTCATATTAATAATTTTAGCTCCGTTTGATACTGCAGAATTTATGCCACTCGCGACATTTAATATGTTTATACTCCCAGCATTATTTAATTTATTTACTAATAGAGTCGCATTAGGGGCAACACCATGAATACCAGAATCATTTTTTGCTGCACCGATAATTCCTGCTACAGCTGTTCCATGACCGTTTAAATCATCAACACTTATTGCAGCTCCTTCGGTAATATTAGTACTTTTTGATGATATTCTTCCAGAAAACTCTGGGTTATCTAAATCAATTCCTGTATCTAAAATACCAACAACTATGCCAGAACCAGTACTATTATTATTTAAAGCGGTTAATGCTCCAATTCTTGCTAGACCAAAATTTGACCTAAACTCAGCGGTATTAAAAACTGAACTTCCTCCCCCTGAAGAACCTGAACCATTTCCAGATATAGACCCTCCACCTCCACCTCCACATGAAGATAGAATCAACAAGGCTATTAAATAAGCAAAGTAATTAAAAAAAAAATAATGTTTCATTTTCGCATTTATTATTTAAATATTGTAAAATATAAATTTTCATAATATTTGGATGATTATGGAAAAATTGCAACAAATAATTTAATTTTTGTTTACTTTATTTATAATAAAGAAAATAATTTAACAAATTACATTTATTGTAGTAAGACATATTAAAAATTAATTATGGATGATTTGAATTAATATGAAAAATATATCATCTCGCAGAATAAGTAATACACCATTTAAATTATTTGTAGAAAATGCTGGTGTCAAAAATTATACTATTTACAATAGAACTTACCTTGCTACAGTTTTTGATACTTTAGAAAGTGACTATTTACATTTAAATGAGTATGTACAGATATGGGATGTATGTTGCCAAAAACAGATTGAAATCTCTGGAAATAATGCATTAGATTTTATTCAAAAATTTACACCAAGGGATTTAAGTGTTTTAAATTTAGATAAGTGTTTATACATACCTATAGTAAATCAGTTTGGTAAAATTATGAATGATCCTGTTATTTATAAAATAGAAAATAATAAATACAGACTATCAATGTCTGACAGTGATTTATATTTTTTTTTCCAAGGATTTTCATTAGGTTTAGATATTAATTTGTGTATACCGGAAGTTTATACTATAGCTATTCAGGGTCCCAAATCAGAGTTATTAATTAGAAAAGTATTTGGAAAAAATATTTCAAATATAAATAATTTTCAAATAAAAAAAACTATATTTAATGATAATGAAATATTAATTTCTAAAACTGGTTTTTCAAGTTTTGGCGGTTATGAAATATATATTTATAATATAGAAACTTCTAAAAATTTATGGGAAAAATTTTTTTTATTAGGTAAAGAGTTTAATTTAAGAGTAGGTTGCCCGAATTTAATTGATAGAATTGAAGGAGGGTTATTGTCTTATGGTAATGATATGGATTTTAATGACACTGTTTTAGAGAGTGGTTTAGAACGCTTTTGTGATTTAAATAGCGATATAAATTGTATTGGTATAGAATCACTAAGAAATGAATTAAAGGGTGGTATAAAAAAAATAATTAAATACTTTCTAATCGAAGGTGGTAATTTAGGTATATGTGATAAACCATGGGATATTATGCATGATAAGAAAAAAATAGGTTATATAACATCTTCGGCTTACTCACCATCATTAAAACAAAATGTCTCGATTGGTATGATTAATTTTGAATTTTCACAAATTAAAGGTAAAATTGAAATAGTAACCCCATTAGGAATCTATTTATCTAAAATATATTCAAAACCATTAAAATATTTAAGAAATTTTAGGGAAGCATAATTGAAAAAATTATTTTATATAACTCTAGATTTAATATTAAGTTTTTTTTTAATTATTTTATTAATAGTAATTATAATTGCTTTAAAAATCCATTTTAAAAAAATAGTTTTAAATAATTTGTTTATGATTTCACTAACAAGGGATTCAGTTAAAGCTACTAAAAAATTAAATGCAAGAAAATTTCTTAATAATTTTTTTGGACACCCAGGTTTCAAATTAACATATGTTTTAAACATAAATGATCAGTGTAGTAATATTATTACTTTAGGTAAGGATATTATTGGTATTGACAAAAAAATAAATATTTATTTTTTTTTAAAGCAAAGACTATTTATAAGTTATTTTATTATTTTTGAAATTTATTCTATATTTGTAACTGTTGCTCTGATGAAAAAAATAAAATCTAATTTTATTGAGCTTGTTACACCCGGTCCAATTGAATTTAGAGCTATTATAATTAAATTTATTACAAATTGTCATATATTAGCTCAAGTAAGAGGTAATATCGATCTTTTATCTTACTCAATTGATAAATATTTTTATTTTAGAGTTTCTAGAAAAATACTTTTAGTGAAAATAATATCTCTTTTTTTTCACAGACTAGTATCTGAACTTTTTTATTCCAATTGTAGTTTAGTTATAGGTTATAATAAAAATAACTTAGATAGTGCTATTTCAAATGGTGCAGATCCTAAAAATTCTAGGCTACTTAGAATTGAAATACATGAACAATATAAAAAAGAAAATTATAATAATAATAATTATTTTTTAAATGATTTTCCTGAATCAAATAATAATATATTAGTCTGGTCGAGGTTAAGTAAAGAAAAATTAATTGACGAAATTATCAAAGGATTTTTAATAGCAGCAAATAATATTAATGATCTAAATCTTATAATAATTGGATCTGGTCCAGAGGAAGAAAATTTAAAGAAAATTGCTAATTTTTCTAACCACTCAAAACGAATATATTTTCTTGGGTATAAAGATAGAAATTATATTTCAGAAGCTGCAAAAAAATCATTATTTACAATTATTTCCTTTGGTGGTAGTACGCTTGTTGAAGCTGCATTATTTAAGTTACCTATAATAGCTTTTGATATTGAATGGCATTCTGAATTAATTAGAAATGATGAAACTGGGTATCTTGTTGATTATTCTGATCCTTACCATCTTAGCGAAAAAATAATTAAATCAGTAAATGATAATAATAAATTAAAATCTATGGCTGAGAATTGTTATTATTCTGTGAAAAAAATGTTTAGTCATAGTAATTATTTAGAAAATAAGAAAAGATATATGAAAATTCTTATCAATAAAAAAATTAACTAATCTATTTGATATAAAATAAATTGTTCATCCTGAAATAAAACCTTTAATTTATTTTTCAATAATGGTTCATTTTCAAAAAGATTATTTCTATCAGAATTAATTTTATCAAATAATAGAATATTTATATTGCAATTTATAACTACTTTCTCAATTACATTTGTTTTAATAAATGGAAATTTAATAAATGCTTCATCGATTAAATAACCACAGAATTTCTCTTCATATGACCAATATCTAGCAAAATGCCATTTATAAATCTGGAAATATTTTAAAATTTCATCATTATTTGATGTAAAATTTATTTCATTATCTTTTTTAAATTTTTTTATTATATTTGCTATTATTATTATCTTTTCTTTTCTAGTGCTTAGTTCTTTTTTTATAAAAAAAGTTATTAGAATTTGTAAAATATTTACAGAAATATAATAAATAATTATTAACCAAAAAATATTATGGCTTTGTTGAAGAATATAATATGCCATAAAAGTTATAGAAAATGGGGAGATAATTTCTATATACCTTTCTGGTTCACCTAGAAAACGAGTTTTTTTAAAGCTTGTAAATATAAATAATAAAACTCCAGCAAATGTTAATTTAAAAGAATATTCTATAAAAAAAGGATAATTATTGTTAGGTGAATTATAAAAAAAACTTAATAAAAATAAAGGAATAGAAATATTAAAGAAAAATATTATTATTATAGGGTTTTCATATATATATTGAAAACTTTTTTTAATATTTTCATTATGTAGTTTAACATAGAAATAAAAAAATAAATCCAGCCAAATACTTTTTCTTCTATCAAGTATGAAAATTTTTGCCAATTTTGAAGAATAAGTATAAGAGAATCTTATTGTATGCCATATATAGCTTAGAGAATATTTTGGATGTAAAATAAAAAACGATATACCGCTACATAAAAATATAATAAGAAGTGTCCATTCATTAAAAATAAATCCTAAAAGAAAAGAAATAAAAACTTTTGCTTGTAATGCGAAAGTACTTGTGCCCCAGATGAGGTATGAGCAAATAACCCCTAAAGTAAAATATATATAATTATCATTTTGAATAAAAAAAAAGTTAAATATACACATTAATAAGAAAAGTAGAATTCCAAGAGATCTAGCAGAAATTCCAAAATTTCTAGCACTAAAAGCATGATAAAATTGAGGAGTAAGAGCAAAAAGTAGACAAATTTCGAATATTAAAAAATCAACTTCTATTATTATAACTACTGCAACTACTATAATTATAAGAGCATTAATTATAGGGTTAAGAAAAATTTCTATATATTTAATTTTATTTATGCCAATAATTGCCAGAACCCAATGCATAAATAATGGATACCCTCCACAGAAACTATCATTAATAATTCTTGGAACTTTAACAAATAGCTTATAATTATTTTCTTTAATTACATTTGCTAAAAAAATATGTACTGATTGGTCTGACCCTAGCCCTGATAGTATTAACGATTGAATAAATGATATTGCAAAGGTTGCTAAAATTACTAGTATCAGAAAATAAATAATTTCATTTATCATAATAAAAATAATTCTTTCGATGAGATGATGTATTAAATTTATTTCTTATATGTTATACTAAATATTTGGATAATTAATCAATTAACTTGTTGGTATTTAAAATAATGTTTTTCAGAGATATTATTATATATAAAAAAATTATTTCTATAAATAAGTTATTTATCGCTTTATTAGTGTTAATGGGTGGTATCGCAGCTCTTTTCGAAGGTGCTGCCATAATATTATTAATTCCTATTTTAGAATTATCAACAAATTCTCCAATAAATCCAACATCTAATCCCGCTATATCAATTATAATTGATTCTCTTCAATTTTTAGGTCTTGTTTTCACTGTTCCAAATTTGTTAATAGCATTTTTATTTATAGGTATTTTTTCAGTGATTTTAGTTTGGTTATCAAATGTATCAATTCATTGGTTAGTTGTTAATAGTGATTCAAGAATGAGAAAGGACTTATTTCAATATATTGTAAAATCTGATTGGCCCTATTTATCAAAACAAAAGACTGGTGAAATTTTAAAAGCTTTAAATGTTGACCCTGTACAATCAGGAATAGGTTATTTTAATTTACTCTTTGCAGGAACATCTTTCATAGCTACAGTTGCTCATCTTACATTTGCTTTTTTACTTTCTTGGAAGTTAACAATACTAGCTATTATTTTTATGGTAATTATTTTCCCTATATATATTTCCCAAATCAGGCTTGGTAAAAAAATGGCAACAAAAGCAAGTTTACATGATAATGAATTAAATACAAAATCATCAGAATATTTATCAAATGCTAAATTCTTTTTTAGTTTAGGGATCAGAAAATATTTATATTTAAACTATAATAAATTTATCAATGATTATAAATTTTCAAAATTCAAACAAGAAACTTATGTTGAATCATCTAGGTTATTTTTTGAATTAATATCAATAATTTTTATTTCTAGTTTTTTATATATTGTATTTGTTGCTACTGACTGGTCAATAATGAACGGTATAGTATTCATAGCACTTTTTTACCGTTTAGCTCCAAAAATAATTACTATACAAGGTTGTTTATTTAGAGCAACTAACCATTCAGCCTGGTTATCTAATTGGGTTAAAATAGTAGATGCTTTTAAACAAAATCCTTATGATCATTCAGGAACTTTGAGAGTAGATTTTAATAAATCGATTAATTTAAGTAATGTCTCTTTTATGTATCCTGATAGAAATAATTCATCAATTATTAATGCTAATTTAGAAATTAATTTAGGTGAATGTATTACAATTATTGGCCCCTCTGGTCATGGAAAGAGTACGTTATTAGATTTAATTACCGGATTAATTAAACCAAGTAAGGGTATTATTACTATAGATAATATAGATATAAATGAAATTGATATAAGTATTTGGCAAAATCAAATTGGTTTTCTTCCTCAAGAAGTAAATATCTTAAATGGAACAATTCAATCAAATATAGTTTTTTCCAGAGATGAAGGGGAAATTGATAATGATTTTCTTTTAAAAGTTTTAGATATTTCAAATTGTGAAAATTTCATCAATAAACTTCCCGATGGTTTGGATACAGTGGTTGGTGAGAGAGGATCTTCATTATCAGGAGGTCAAAGACAACGAATAGGTTTAGCAAGAGCATTGTATAGAAACCCAAAATTATTGATTCTTGATGAACCAACTAGTGCTCTGGATAAAGTAAATACTTATAAAATTATTAATAATATAAAATCATTAAAATCAAATATCTCAGTAATTATTGTTTCTCATGATGATGAAATGAAAAATATTTCTGATAAGGTTTTTGAAATTTCAAATGGTAGAATAGTTTTACAAAACTCATAGATACAGTAATATTTTATTATATTGATTAATATATAGATTATATTTTTATGACTTTTTTATATAATTATTAATTTTATCAATAAAATCAATAATTTAAAATACTTTCTTAATTTTAAAATATTTTTCATATGAACTTTGAATTTTATTCAAAATAGTCTATTAAATATATATAAATTTCTGGGGTAAAATTTGTCATTATTCACTAATAAATTGAAATATATAATATTTATTTTTGTATTAATAAATTTTTTCTGGTCTGGTTCTATTTTAAGTATGGATCTTCCAGAAACTAGTTCTGCTGTGCATTTAGGTGTCAAGACTTGCGGAAACTCGACCTGTCATGCTGCAAAAAAACCCTGGCAAATATCAGATGTTCTTCAAAACGAGTACATTACTTGGTCCACAATGAGTAGACATTCTCATGCATATAAAACCCTTCAAGGTAAAAGATCGAAAAGAATTGCTAATAACCTAGGTTTTGAAGATCCAACTAAAATAGCATTATGTTTGAGCTGTCATGCGGATAATGTTCAGTTAAACAAAAGAGGTCCTTTATTTGATATAAGTGATGGTGTTGGTTGCGAAAGCTGTCATGGTGGAGCTGAGAACTGGTTAGGGAAACATGTATCTGGCACTGGTAACCACCAAGATAATTTAGCACTTGGTATGTACCCTACAGATCAGCTTTTTGCAAAAGCCATTTTATGTGCATCTTGTCATGTTGGTAATTCAAAAAAATCAGTAATACACAGACTATATGGTGCAGGCCATCCAAGATTGGTTTTTGAATTAGATACTTACCTAAATAATCAACCTTCACATCACCGTGTAGATAGAGACTACCTGCTTAGAAAAAATCACCCCAAAAATACTGAACTTTGGGCTGTAGGGCAAATTATTAATACTAAATATATTTTAGGAAAACTATCTGATATTAATCAATCAAGAGATGGCTTATTTCCTGAATTGTCTCTATTTGATTGTCATGCTTGTCATAGATCTGTAACTGATAAAATTGATCTAAATGAGCCGTTAGCTAAAAAACTTGGAATTCCAAGAATAAACGATTCTGGAATAATTATGTTAGGAATTTTATCACAAATTATTGCTCCTGAATTATACGATGATTTCCAGAGAGGCCCTGCGTCACTTCACAGAGCTACAGCCGAAAATATGGAAAAAGTAGCATTGATTGCAAAAAATTTGAATAAATCTGCTGAGTTATTAATGTCAAAGATGGAGAATATTTCATTTGATGATGATATGAGTGAGAACCTACTATATTTACTAATTGAAAGTGCAAGTAATGGTCTATTTAGTGACTTCGCAGATGCTGAACAAGCTTTAATGGCAATAGCTTCATCATCAGCTGGAATTACTAACAATGACTCAAAATTGAAAAAAATTGTAGACTCTGAATTAAATAAATTTTATGAACTTACGCAAATTGCTGAAAATTTTGTTCCAAAAGATTTTCAAACACACGCAACTGAACTATTATATAAAATAAAATGATGGTGACCTAAGAATGATAAATCGTATATTAAAATTATCCCTTTTATTTAGTTTTCTTTTTTTTATATCTCTTAATGATCAAGCTTGGTCTCAAAATAAAGATTTAGCAAAACCAGAAAACTTTGCTCCAGCAGCAGATGGATCGGATGTTCCTAAACGTTATAGAAAATCTGTAGGGATGGATTCTAAGTTAGCTCATGATGAACTTTTAGCTGAAAATATGTATCCATCAGCAATAGAATGTGGTAGGTGTCATCCAAAAGTCTTTACTGAATGGGCATCTTCGAATCATGCCTATGCATCTATATCACCAATGTTTCATAAATTTGAGCAAGCTGTTAATGATTTAACATCTGGAACAATTGGCTCTTTTTGTGTTAGATGTCACCAACAAGTTGGAACGCAAAGAGGTGAGTCTAGAGAACTTCCACTATGGGAAAGGTCGGACGTTGCAAGAGAAGGAATTACTTGCATTACATGTCATAGAGTTAGTGCATCTTTTGGAAAAGTAAATGGGGAAAGGCATATTAACCCCGGATCTGTCTATCAACCTGTTTATAATAGTGGGCAAGCAAAAAATCTAAACAAAGTCCTAGAAAACGCAGAACAATACAAAGTTGCACTTAATGATGATATGGAAGGACAACCAATTCATGGAGGGTCAATCGTTAATGATCAAATATCACAGTCTGAGTTTTGTGTATCATGCCACCAAGTTGCGGTAAACATAGGAATAGCTCTTGAAGTTGTATGGGCTCAATATCGAGATAGTCCTGCTTTAGATCAAGGTATAACATGTCAAGATTGTCACATGGGTAAGGTGCCTGGTGAGGCTAAAGGTTATGCTAAATTTCCAATTGCGATTGTTAATGGAAGAATTGTTGGGGACCCAAATAGACGTCACTCAAACCATGCTTTTTACGGGCCTGGTTATCCTATTGCACATCCAGGTCTTTTCCCATTTAACCCAAGAAGTTTACATTGGAGCATAAAGGATTGGCTGCATTTTGATTACAGAGCTGGATGGGGGAAACCTGAATTTGAGGATCTTTTAGAAAATAAAAAAATTGATATGCCAGATTTCCCTGAAGTTTGGGCTAAAAGGAAAGATAGAGAGCGAGCTAGGTATGTAATAGTTCAAAATGAAGCATTATTAGAAGATAAAAGAATTGACCGATTAGCAGTAATGGAAAATGGTAGTAGATTAGATGGCCCGTATATTGATGGTAAAAAACCACGTTTAGGTAAGGATTTTAAATTTAGATATAGAGTTACAAATGTTGACTTAGGTCATAACTTACCCTCAGGGTCTTTAGGTGCACAACCGGAAATTTGGCTAAATGTTGTGTTGGTTGATCCTGATGGAAAAAATATATGGGAGTCTGGTTATGTGGATTCACATGGTGACATGGCAGATCTTCATTCACTTGATTATGCTGCTGGAAAAATTAAACATGATGACCAATTATTTAATCTACAAACTAAATTTCTAACACTTAATATTAAAGGTACAGATAGAGAAATGTACCTTCCAGTAAATTTTGATATAGACCAATTACCAATGCTGCGATCAGCAGGTGTTCCAACAACTGTTTTAAATCACCCCCCAGGTGCTAGAATGGAGGGTAGATCAATTCCTCCTTTAGGGTATAGGGATGCAAAATACAAAGTTCCTGGTAAATTATTACAAAAACCTGGGAAATATACTCTTCAGGCTAGATTAAGAAGTAGAGCAGAACCTATATATTTTATGAAGTTTGTAGGGTCTACCCAAGAGATGGAACAAAGAATTAACGATTGGATGTTGGATTTTCACTCTTACGCAGTATCATTTGAAATTGAATAAAATTTTTTCCTAAATTAGACAGCAGGGAATTTAATGAAACTAAAATTACTTATTTATTTGTCTATTTTTCTAATTACATCAACTTCTTTTATTGTGAGTGCAGATGTTTTGAAAAGAAGGGATGAACCTGCTTCTACTGTTTTAGAGAAAAGAAGTGGAAGTCCTAATTATGAGCATCATACCTCTCCACCCAAAATGGACTCCTTCGCTAAACCTAGCAGTTATGATAAGACAAAATTTAAAAGCGATCCAGTTTACCCAGACAAACCGTATGATGTTGAGGCTCAAGTTGAAATTTACGGTGGTAAAAAGGCAGTTCCAACAGCCAGACCATGGTTGGAACTTGGCCATCCACTTTATGATGAAGGCCCTTTCGGTGCAGGATATAATTTAATAGGAAGAAAGAATTTAGTTCGTCCTCAACTTACACTTTTCGGAGATTTTAGAACTGCATTAGCTTATAATGACAATGGAAATGCTGAAGTTGGTCAGATAGCTACAAGGTTAAATATAAATGTAGATTTAAAACTTACTTCAACTGAGAGGTTACATGCAACTATTGGACCTTTTGATAATGGAAATAGATTTACAAGAATAGAGTTTTTTGGATCAGATGAAGAAGAAGAAGAGTTCATTTTTGATGGAGTGATTCAAACAGCTTTTTTTGAGGGTGATCTTGGCTATATACAGGCTGGACTGACAGATGAATACCCCAAGTATGACTTACCGATTGCTTTTGGTTTAATGCCACTTTTCCTACAGAATGGAATATGGGTTGAAGATGCATTTGTTGGAATTTCAGCTGCAATCCCCTCAAGAAACTCACCTAAATTAGATATTTCAAATTACGATGTAGCATTTTTCTATGGATTTAATGAGGTAGAGACACCTGCAATAGTAAAGGCAAATGGTGAATTAGATGAACATGCAGCAGATATAATGGGTGTCACATGGTTTGCAGATGTAGGAAGAGGGCACTTAGAAACGAGCTATGGGTATTTAGATGATACCCGTGATGCAAATGGGGGTTTTGACTATCATAGTTTTATTATTGGTTGGACAAAAAGATATAAAGGCAAACTTTCAAACAGTGTTAGATTTTTAGCAAATTTTGGACAGGACCCTGATAACAATGCTATTCAAACAGCAGATGGCTATGCGATTTTATTAGAAAATTCTCTTATTACAAGTAAGCCTTCCTTTTTTTATCCTTATTTTAATTTCTTTGCTGGTTTTGATAGGCCCCAACCTTTTGCAAGGGGCGGAACTGGAATTTTAAAAAATACAGGTATTAATTTTGAAACAGATGGTTTAACTGGGTTTCCCAAGTTAACTGATAATCCTCAAGATGCATGGGGTGGAGCCATAGGAATTTTTAATATGTTTTTTCCAAGTGGTTCTATCGTTTTTGAAGTTGCAGGTATATTTCCATATGGTGGAAAGTCAGACACAATAGCTGGTAATGAGGTAGCTGCAGGGGTAAGGTATCAAAAAAATCTGACGCACCAATGGTTATTTAGATCTGATGCAATGATTAGCCATCGAGAAAGTAACGAAAATCAGCAAGGTATAAGGTTTGAGTTACGCTACAAATTTTAATTCTTATACATATTTTAATTCTTAATTGGAGTTAAAAAAATTTCAGACAATTTCTATCAAATAGCAATTATTTGCTTAATTGGTGCTGTTTCACCAGGGCCTAGTTTATTTATGGTTCTAAGTAACACTAGGAATGGCGGAGTTTATCAGGGAGTTGCTGCTAGTATTGGTCATGGATTAGGTATTTGTATATACGCTTTTTTAGCCGTTAGCGGTCTAGGTATTATACTAATAAATAATCCTGAAGTTTATAATTTAATTACTTATATAGGAGTTCTAATTTTATTTCTTTTTGGTTTTCAACTAATTTTAGAAGGTATAAAAAATAAAAAATCAGAAACATATAAATCATTGGGAAGTGAAAACTTAAGGGGGTTTTTTCAAGGATTAATTGTTGCAATAATTAACCCTAAAGTAATAATATTTTTCATAGCATTATTTAGTCAATATATGATTAAAGATTCCACCTTTTTTGATAAGATATCAATAATTTTTGTTGCAGGAATTATCGATTTTCTTTGGTACTTTCTAATAGCTGTAATTTTTTCGAGAACTATAATTATTACTTTATTATTAAAGTATAAATTTGTTTGTGATATATTAATAGGGTTTATTTTTTTATTGTTCTCGTTATTTATATTTTTAAAAAATATCAATATTTTTTAAGGGAAATTAATATGAAATATTTTACTTATCTAATAATATCATTACTATTTATTTTTGTAGTTTTCATTTTAGCTGGGGATTATGTTTATAGAACAGGAACTAAGGTTCTATGCGGTGTTCATGAATATCATAAGAGAAATACACCAGCTAGCTTTTACACTCCAGGTAAAAATAATGGACCATTTAAAGGTTCAGATTGGGATAAGTGGGTTGATTATGATTTATCAGATTGGTGGGTTGATAAAAATTCATTCTCAAATGTAGAGATTTCCAATGATAATAAAGATGTTGTTCTAGTGGGTTGGTGGATGAGAAATAAATTAAGCTATGACAAAACAGTTGTTGTTGTGCATGGTTTAAATACTAACCGTCAAGATTTTAATGTTATTCTACCAGCAAATATGATCTACAAAAGTGGTTTTAATGTCTTGTTGATTGATTTAAGAGATAGTGGTGAAAGCACTTGTCAAGACTCGAGGCATTCAGCAGGTCAAGAAGAAGCTGATGATATTTTATCAGCTGTAAAATGGTTAAATAAGACAAAAGGTATAGAAACAAAATCTATTGGTATACATGGTATTTCAGGAGGGGCAATAGCTGCGATGGTTGCTTCTGTTAAAAATGAAGAATTAAAAGTAATAAGTTTAGAAAGTCCAATTTTCGATTTTAATAAAGCCGCAAAAGACGAAGTGATTTATCAAGGTTTCCCTGGTTTTTTATGGACAGCAGCTTATTGGGCAGCAAGAATAAGAGGGGTTGATTTGATGGCAATTTCTCCAAGAGATGCAATAAAAAATATAAAGAATAAAAATTTTCAATTAATTCACGGAAAAAATGACTCCAGAGTTAAATACTCTAATTCTCTTGATTTGATTTCTTTTGCTAAAAGTTTAAATGTGCATATTCCTCTTTATACTTTTGAAGGTGCCGATCACACTGAAGGATTACTAACTGATACAAAAAGATATTCTGAAATTCTTGTAAATTTTTTTAATGAAAAATTATAAAAAAAGGGGAGTTTAACTCCCCTTTTTAGTTGTTTCAATTATACTAATTTACCCATAATTGTTCATATGGAATCCATAAGCCAATATGAGAAAAGTTTTTAACATTTGGACCATAAGCCATCATTTCATCGAATTCTATACCAAAAATGATAGGTGCCTTTTCAACAGTTTCCCTTCCAAGGTCCTGAAGCATTTTTCTCCTTTTTACAGGGTCAAATTCTCCATTCATAGCTTCAATTCTTGGCATCATTTCTTTATCACAGAAATAAGGTGCCTTTCCTCCACTTTTCAAGCATGAAGCAAATACATTCCATACTCTTCCAGCATCCATTGTAGCTGTTAAATCAAAACCAATACCAAAACCTTGATATGGCCAGTCACCTTTAAGCCAATGCTCAAGCCAACCACCAGTACCACCAAAATTTTGACCAATTAAAGTAGCATTAATTCCAATAGCTTTAATGTCTGCAATTACAGCTTCATAAAAGTTTTTGAAGTTTTCATCATTCACAATAGCTCTTACTTCAAAATCAAAACCATTAGGGTATCCAGCTTCAGCCAAAAGTTTTTTAGCTTTTTCAGGATCATAGTTATAACCTTTAATTGATGGATCATAACCATTTATGCCTGGAAAAGCAGGTTGAGTTGAAGGTTTTGCATATTTACCATAGAAAAGTGCATCAACAATTGCATCTCTATTCACGGCATAATTAAGTGCCTGTCTAACTCTTACATCCCCAATTGGTCCATCTACAGGTTTTAGATTTCTTGTAGAGACAAGAGTTATACCCATTGTTCTAGTTGATGGCTTTGCATAAACTTTCATACCAGCTTGATCTAATTTTAACGCTTCATCAGGAGAAATTGCAGTATTAACGTCTATTTGACCAGATATTAAAGCTTGAGTTCTAGCTGTTGCTTCTGGTAGTGCTGTCCATATAATTTTTTTGATATTTCCAGCTTTGTTCCATGCATTTGGGTTTGGAACTCCTGTAGCAGTTTCTTCTGCAAAAGTTACAACGTAGGGACCTGAACCAATTGGAGTTTTAGTAAACCCTTCTGCACCAATATCAGCAAAAGCTTTTGGTGCCAATATTGAAGGGTCTTTAATATTTTTTGGTAAAATTGGATTAGGTTTAGTTGTTATTATGTCAATTGTATAATCATCAACTACCTGAGAATCTTTTACAAAACCCTTCATTGTTTTTCCTTGAGCCCAGTTTCCACCTTGCTCAGTTTTCCAGAAATCAAATGTAGATTTAACAGCTTGAGCTGTTAAGGGTTCACCATTAGAGAATTTTACTCCTTTTTTAAGGTAAAATCTCCATTTGGTTGGTTCTATGTTTTCCCATCTCTCAGCAAGAAAAGGGGCTACTGACCCATCGGCTTTAAGTTTAGTTAGTGTTTCGAATTGTGCTGACCATGTGTAAACACCTGGAGTACACATACACCCAGTATAAGTATTACCCTTACCTGATGCGAACATTCTTACTGCAACTCTTAATTCATCTTGTGCAAAAGAAATTGCTGGCAAAATTGAAGTTAGAATTAAAGCAAAAAGTCCACAAATTATCTTCATCGAAAAATGTGGTTTCATAAATACTTCTCCCCGTAAAAAACAATAAAATATCTTAAATACTAGCTATTTAATAAATAAATAGAATTTAATAAGATTAGTTTATACGAAAATTAATACAAAGATATTTTTTTTATAAAAATTGGCCAAAAATATGATATTTTAGTAAAAAAATAATAGTTATATAAACTTAAGTAAAAAATTATAAATATAACTTTAAATTACAAGTATAAATATATGAAATATAATAAAAATTTATAAATTATTTATAATTTTAGAAGCATTCCATATATCCTTATAGCTATTATATAAGGGTGAAATACCAAACCTAATTATATTGGGTGGTCTAAAATCTCCAATAAGACCATTTTTTTCATAAATTTCTAATAATTTTGAGGCATTTTTATGCTTCATAGCTATATGTCCACCTCGTAAAATGTTAGAGGGTGAAATAATTTGAATTTTATTAATATTTTTATATCTTAAAATTAGATCAGTCATTATGGATGTTTGTTTTAATGACTTCTTTCTTAATTTTTCCAAATTAATTTGACAAAAGATTTTGAGGGAGGTCTCTAGTTGTTTCATACTAATGATTGAAGGTGTTCCAGTTAGAAACTTTTCTATACCTTTTGATGGTACATAGTGATTATTGAAATCAAAAGGTTTTATGTGTCCAAACCAACCTTTAATAATAATATCTGCTTTTTCTAAATACTTATTATTAACATATATGAAAGCTGGAGAACCCGGTCCACCATTTAAGTATTTATAAGTACAACCAACTGCAAAATCCACACCCCATTTATCTAGATATAATGGTAAAATACCCACACTATGTGATAAATCAATTAGAGATATTGCACCATACGTTTTACATTTTTTAGCTAGTTTGGATAAACTTAGCACTTCCGAGGTTACAAAATCTACTTGAGTTGTTGTAACAACTGAAACATCTTTATCTATATTTTCAATTAATTTTTTTCTTGGAACGACTTTAACTCTTAAACCGAATTCTTTTGCTATTGAAGATATAATATAGTAATCAGTAGGAAAATTTTTATCATCAGTTAATATAAACCTTCTATTTTTAACTAATTTTATCGCAGAAAATAATAACTTAAATAAATTAACTGACGTTGAGTCAGATAAAATAACATTTCCCGAACGGGATCCTATAATTTTACTAATTTCTGTCCCTAATTCCTTATTTATATTCAGCCAACTACTATCTCTCCACCCAATAACAGCTTTTTTTGATAAATCATCTAGGAAATTATTTATATTATTTCTAGTAGCTTTAGGAGTTAAACCAAGAGTATTAGCACCAAAATATATATTTTTACCAGGTTTTTTGAATAAATTTTTATAATCTCGAAAAATATCATCTTTATCGAGTTGGTGAATATATTTTAAGTTTATATTTATTTGTTTTTTTCTTTCCATAACTCAATATATTTTGTTATATTTGGAAATCAATAAAATAATTTTCAATTTAATTTAAAATTATAAAACTATTTAATCTTTTTTAACTTTGAGGCAAACTTGATGAAAAAATTTTTTATAAACTTTATTTTCCTTATCTCTTTGATTCTTCTCTTTTCTAATACTTCTTATTCTATGGGTTCTTCTGATGATACAGATAGTTCAAGTAAAATGGATAAAAATTATATTGAAGGGAAAAAAGCAGTTGAAATTAATGATTTTGATAAAGCTATAAAAAAATTAAAACTATCAATTTCAGAAGATTCTTTATCTACTAAAGAAAATACAAATGCCTTAAACCTTATAGGCTTTAGTTATAGAATGCTAAAAAAATATGATGAAGCATTTAGCTATTATGATAAAGCTTTAAAAATTGATCCTAAACACAAGCCCACTTTAGAATATTTAGGTATTGCTTACCTTGAAACTAATAATATAGTTAAAGCTGAATCAACGTATAATATTTTAAAAGATTTATGTGCTTTGTGTAAGGAAAAGAGATCTTTAAATAAGGCTATTAAAAGTTATAAAAAAAATAATCAGCAATAACTATAATTTTAAGAACTCAAACAAACTGTTAGTCTGAATTGAAATTGAAGCAAATATAACAATTATTGAAGCAATAAAAATCATTAAAAACCTTATTCCTATAATACTTTTATATTGACCTTGAGGTAATTTAATTACTTTCTCTATAAATAAAATTATAAGTAAGGTCAGAATAGCAAAAGGATTAACCCTTTGATCTAGGGATATTATTGCCATAATTGATAATACAGGAGTGCCAATACCTAATAACAAACTAGTATTTGTCAAAAACTTCTTAGGCCAGTTAGTTAATTGAATTCCAATTAATGCTGAGAAGATGACTAATGATAAACTAAAAATTTCCTTTTTATCATTTATATGAGCTAATATCCCAAGACCCAATACAAACATAGCAAGAATAATAGTTATTTGGGAGTCATCTGGATCTTTATCTGCAAGGGTGAAACCAATAATTATAAAAATTATAAATGTAGTAATAAATTTAAAAATTTGTTCGAAGGAACTCAATTCTGTATTTATTATGCTGCTAATCCAAACTAAAGCTAAAAGAGGACCAGCTACTATTAAAACTCTCCTTAGTAAAGATATTTGTTCTGTTATTATATCAATTAATATACTCGCTATACCTGAGAAAATAATTATATATGATAATATTTGTTTGTCACTAATTGGCCATTCAGGTAATGAAAAGTATAAAAAGTAACTTATTAATATACTTAAATTAGCAGAAACATATCCTAATCTGCTTACAATATTCAACTTAATAAACCTTAAAATTATTGATGCAACAAAACTTATTCCAAAAGGAACAATAATTAGATATAATAATTTATTACTTATAATCATTTTATTTATTTAAGCCTAATAATTTACTTTCTAAAATATTATAGGTTTTTTCTCTTTATGAGAATAGTTTTTTTAAATACATATAATTATTTATTTATTTATGTCTATTTAGTAAATATTTAGTATTTTTTTCGAGTGTTTAAAAATTCCATAATTCTGAATTTTTTTATTTTTTAAAGATTATAAATTTAACTTTTTAATTAAACTATATATTTTATGGTAATATAATGTCAAATATGAAAAATTTTAGACCTGTAAGATCATTAATAAGAGGATTAGAAATTATTAGAGCGATAAATTATTTAGGTCCTTCATCAATTTCAGAAATTTCTAAATATACTAAACTTCCAAGAGGTACTGTGTATAGAATGCTAGAAACTTTATCTGCAGAAAAATTTATAACTAAAAATCCAAATGATAATAGATTTAGACTATTATCTAAAATTGAAACATTAACTAATGGTTTTACAGATAATGACTGGATATTTTCGATTGCTAAACCTTTAATTGAGAAACTTTGTAGTGAGATAGTTTGGCCAATATCTATCGCCACATGTAATGGAAAGGAGATGATATTGAGGGAGACTACTGACGAGAATTCACCATTAGCTTTAAAAAAAATAACTGGTGGTTTTAGGGTTCCTATTTTAACTAGTGCTGCTGGAAGAGTGTTTCTTTCATATACAGATCAAGCTAATAGAAACAAAATATTGTCGAATATATCAAAAGACAAAACTTATCAATCAAATTCAATTTCAAATGACCATGATGCTGTAAGAAAAATTATTTCTGAAGTAAGGGAAAGTGGATACTCTGTTATTTCCAGAACAGATTTGAAGCAATCTGTATTTGCTGTACCTATAAATACAAATAATGGTATTATTGGTACTGTTGCATTAAGATTTATTGATAATGCTATTTCAAAAAATCAAATTAAAAAAAAATACTTTAAATCTTTACTCATTACTTCAAAGAAAATTGCAAAGTCATACGAATTATCATTAAAAAGATAAAATTAAATATTTATTCTGATATATACAAATATATATATATAATATATATATATATATTTGTATTTGTATGAATTTAAACTTAGATATGAAGCAATGAATCAGAAAATTAATTTATTATTATCCAAAATTGAATTATTAAAGAATATTAATGATAAAGATTTAAATGATTTATCTAATAATGCAAGTATATTAAATTATAACTCAGCTGAACAAATCATTGATAGAAATGCTCAAAACAAAGATATTTTTTTCGTTATTTCAGGTTCCGTAAGAGTAGTTAATTATTCAAATAGTGGTAGAGAAATTGCTTTTGCTAAATTTACTGAAGGTGATTATTTTGGAGAAATTTCTGCAATTGACGGAAAGCCAAGGTCTGCTAATGTTGTTGCAATTGAGAATTGTGTATTAATTTCTGTAAAAAGAGAATCTTTTATTGATTTACTTCATAGAAACTCAAAAATTTCTTTTTTAATACTAAAAAGGTTTACTGAAATAATCAGAATTTCAGATGAAAGAATTATGGATCTAAGTACTCTGAGAGCAGTGCAAAGAGTTTATGTTGAACTTTTGAGAAGAACGGATAAAGATGTTGCGGTCCCTGAACTTTGGGTAATTAGACCAATGCCAAGTCATTCTTTAATTGCAAGTTTAGCTGGCACAACTAGAGAAACAGTTGCGAGAGTTCTTAGTAATTTAACTGATGCAAAGATAGTTGAAAAAAAATCTAAAGCTCTTTATATAAGAAATAAAAATAAACTAGAACAGCTAGCAGAAATTACAAATTCTCAAGCATCTATTTCAAAAAACTGAGATTAGCTTTGGTAAATAATAATAAATTTCCCAAAATTAGTATTGTTATCCCAGTTCATAATGAAGCAGAAAACATTGAATTTTTAATAAATAAGATTGAAAATGCAATGATTAATTTAATACCTTATGAAATTATAATTATCAATGATGGAAGTTCTGATAAAACTCATGAAATAATTATGGATTTTAATGATCAAATGGAAAATCTACATTATATAAAACATAAAAAACAATCAGGTCAGTCTGCTGCTTTGTTGTCAGGTATTGAGGCATCAAACTCGGATTGGATAGTGACTTTAGATGGGGATGGGCAAAATGATCCTAACGATATAAAGAAATTATTAATGAAAAGAGATCAAATTGGTTCTGATAAAATCTTACTTGCTGGTTATAGGAAAAAAAGAAAGGATAGTATTTACAAAAAAATACAATCAAAATTAGCAAATACAATTAGATCATTTTTACTAAATGATAATACACCTGATACAGGTTGCGGTATAAAATTATTTTCAAAAAAACTTTTTCTTTGTTTTCCAAAGTTTAATAATATGCATAGGTTTTTGCCTGCACTGGCAATCTCTTATGGTGCTAAAGTTTACTCAGTTGAAGTAAATCATTTACCAAGATATAAAGGAGTTTCTCATTATGGTTTGTGGGGGAGGTTATTCGCAGGGTTAATTGATATTTTTGGTATTTTATGGTTAAAGAAAAGATTAATTATTAGAGATTTTCCTGAGAATAAATCTAATTTCAATGATTAAAAAAATTCATTATATTTAAGGAGAGGTAGTATGGTAAGTACTGCAGAAGTTTGGCTTGGAATAGGTTTTATTGGTCAAGCAGTTTTTGCGTCCCGTTTTTGGATACAATGGATAGCTTCAGAAAGGGAGGGTAGAAGTGTTATTCCTATTATCTTTTGGTTTTTAAGTGTAATAGGTGGTTTAACACTTTTATCCTATGCTATTTATCGTAAAGATCCAGTATTCATTGTTGGTCAATCAACAGGTTTATTAATATATTCAAGAAATATATATTTAATTTACAAAGAAAAAAAGATTTTGAAATCTGATTGAGCTCTATAGTGATTAAACTTTCTTATTTTACTTCTATAATTGTTTCTGTAATTTTTATCACACTTTGTATTATTCTAAGACCTATTTTACCATTAGATGAAACAAGGTACTTATCTGTAGCTTGGGATATGTGGCTTAGTAAGGACTATATTGTGCCAAGACTAAATGGTGAATTGTATCATCATAAACCCCCTCTACTTTTTTGGTTAATTAATTTATTTTGGAACTTAATTGGAGTAAATGAAACAATAGCTAGATTTATTGCACCTTTTTTTAGTTTAGGTGTGATTATTAATTTATATATAATATCAAAACTTTTATGGCCTAAAAATATATCTATAATTTCTTTTTCTCCAATTATTTTATTATCTTTATTACTTTGGTTAATTAGCTCATCTCTAACAATGTTTGATGTTATGTTAACTTTTTTTTTCACATTGAGTTTAGTAGGTATTTTAGTAACAAAAATTAATTTTTTTAGAAATAAAATATATAATTTTTTAATTGGTAACACAATTTATTCTGTAGCAGTTGGTTTTGGAATTCTTACCAAAGGTCCCGTAATACTTGTTTTCGCAATACCAGTATATTTATTTTATTTTATATGGGATATCGAAAAGAAAAAATATAAAACATATTTTATTTTTTATTGGTTTTCAGGTTTTATTTTTTCACTTATTATTTTTTTATTTATATCTTTAAGTTGGGCTTTATATGCATCAAAATTAGGAGGTGAAGAATTTAGGAGTGCGTTACTTTGGAGTCAAAGTGCAAATAGAGTTATTTCTGGAATGTCCCATGAAAGAGAGTGGTGGTGGTATATTTCTATATTTCCAATAATTTTTTTTCCTTGGTTTTTTATGCCTATTATATGGCAGTCAATAATTAAAAAGAATAATATCTTAGATCAAGGTTTCAGATTTTGTGCTTTTATAATTTTTTCTTCATTTTTTTTACTTTCTATTTTTGCTGATAAGCAACCTCATTATTTAGTCCCAATTTTACCAATAGTTGGTATTCTTATTTCATATTTATGTTCAAATTATTTGCATAAAGATATAAATAAAATTAATTATTTACCTTTAATTATAATTATAATTTTATATATTTTCATATTTTTTATGTTTTTTATTGAAAATGACTTTATTTCTTTTAAGAAAGAATTAGATCATTATGAAATAAGTCTTATTTTTATAATTCCAATTATTTCTATATCATCAATTTTTTATATTTTTTTAAGAAAAAATATTACACTAATGAAATACATATATATATTTTCTATTCAAAATATATTATTTGTAATTTTTTTACATTTAATTTTTAATATTTATCTTTTAGAAAGGTATGATTTACAAAAATTTTCCGAAAAGATTTACTCCTTGAAATCTAATGGATATGGAGTGGCCTATATAGGTAAATATCATGGTCAATTTAATTTTATAGGAAGAATAAAAGAGCCCTTAGATGTGATTAATGGTGCCAATGTAAATAAATGGCTAAATAGTAATAATAATAATAATTTTGTTGTCTATAATCATAGAATAATGCCTGATAGTTCAGAAATTATCCCATTTTTTTCTCAAAAGTTTAGAGGGAGAACACTTGCTATTTGGGAAAAAAAATATATTGAAAATAGATTGGATATATTCAAAAAATAAATTAATACGTAATTTATTTAAAGTCGTGGTTTTTAATTGTGATTTTTTTCTTTTGATTTTTGAAAATTTTAATTTCGTTTTCCTTTATGCTGCTTTCTATTACTTTAATAAACTTTAATGCTTGATTAGAAACAATAACATTTTTACTTTTGGAGGAAAGATCTAACCAAGTATAAGCCTTTTCAAGATTTTTCTCTACACCATAACCATAAAGATATTGAGTCCCTAAAATTAATTGGGCATTTTTATTACCTTTTAATGAAGCTTTATAAAACCAAATTGCAGCTATACTAGCATTTGATTTATATCCTTGTCCTTTCAAATACATAATGCCAGTCATTGTTTCTGCACTTGAGTTTCCGTATTCTACTAATTTTTTAAAGAAAATTTTAGCTTTATCGTATTTTTTTTCTATATAAAGGTTTTCTCCTTCTTTCAGTATCATTGTATCAGAATACACTGATTTATTTAATATAATGAATGTTATAAAAGTTATTAAAAAATATAAATATTTTAAGATTACTAATAATCTTTTAATTTGTTTTGATAGAATTCTATTTAAAAATATTTTCATGAATATTTCAAAACCTTATTTTCAAGTGATATCCGATAAAGTAATAAAATAGTATTAAATATTGTAAAAATTATAGCAATTATCCATGAGTTAAATGCTAATGGTAAAATTAATATTTCAAAAAATACAATAATATAATTTGGGTGCTTTAACCATTTATATGGACCTTTTTTTACTAATTTTGTTCCTTCAAGGTATATGATTCTAGTTGTCCAATATTTCCCAAGAGTTAAAAGGACCCATAACCTTAAGAACTGTAATATAAAAAATAATACTATTAGTGAAGTCTTAGGTTTATCATTATGGTCAATGAATAAAACTAATGATACTATCCAACAAGTATGGAGAATAATAAATAATGGATAGTGTTTTGAATTATATTCTTTTGCACCATTTTTTAATAATTTTTTTGTATTATAATTAGAATATAAAAGCTCAGCAAATCTTTGTAAAATTATAAATATCATTATAAAATAATAGATATTAATCATTATATTTCTCAATTATTAGGAATCCTGCAGTAAATCCTGGGCCCAAGCTAGTAACTAAATATTTTCCTTTTTTATTTAAACTTAGTGATTTTTCTAAGACAAATAAGACCGTAGCAGCTGACATATTACCGTATTTTTTAAGTATATCTCTAGAAATGTTTAAACCACCATTTTTAATTTTAAGAATATCTTCTAATGCTTCAATAACTTTTATACCACCTGGGTGACAAACAAAATTATTTATATCTTCAAATTTAATATTATTTGTAAGTAAAAAATCATCTAAAGCTTGTTTAAAATTATTTCTTACTAAAGAAGGGATATCTTTTGAGAATACAACAGCAAGTCCGTCATCTTTAACATCCCAGCCCATGACATCCAGTGATTGATCCCAAGTATACTCACCACTAGCTATTATGGAGTAATTTGATTTTTCTGTATTCAATATTGCAGCAGCTGCTCCATCAGCAAATAACGCTGTAGCGACGATATTACTTTTAGAAAAATCATTATGCCTAAATGTAAGCCCACAAAGTTCTAATACAACAAAAAGTATATTTTTACCTTTATTAGCTATTGCAATATCTGATGCTCTTGAGAAACCAACAACACCTCCCACACAGCCTAAGCCAAAAATTGGCAATCTTAAAGTATTTCTTTTTAGTTTCAATTTATCAATAAGTAAAGCATCTAAGCTAGGTGTAGCTATACCTGAACTAGAAACAGCAACAACTCCATCTATATCATTATTAGTTAAATTTGCTTTATTTATTGCATCTAAAGATACTTTTTCAAGTAACTCTAAGCCATAATCTAAATAAAGAGAATTTCTTTCAGAGAAAGTATGTTTTTTTGTATACCAATTAAGTGGAACTGAGCTAAAACGAGTTTCTATAGATGAATTCATATATACTTTCATCAACCTTTTAAATGTCGGGTTTTTTGATGAAAAGTGAGATGTAGCTGCAGGTAATACTTGATTTTGATGAATTATATTATCAGGAGTTGCAGTTGTTAATGATTTTATATATACATTTTCTTTCATGATTTTATTAAATTATTTACTTAAACGATATAAATGACTAAATATTATTTTTTATCATATAGGTTGAAAAAAGATAGTAAACATTTTTTAGAACGGTATGGAGAAAAAAATTAGTGACGTAAAAAATAAAAAGAATATAACTAAAGATCAAAAAAAATTTAGTATATTTAGAAGGTTAAGAGCTTATTTTTTGACTGGTATTGTAGTTACTGCCCCTATAGGAATTACAATATGGCTTGCTATACAAGCAATTAATTTCTTCGATTCATTTGTAAGTAGTTTTATACCAGTTAAGTATAATCCAGAAACATATTTACAACATGGCCTTCCTGGTTCAGGAGTGATTGTAATAGTTTTACTTTTAACTTTAATTGGTGCATTAGCTGCTAATTTTCTAGGTCGTTTCTTTTTGAAAACAAGTGAAAGAATTTTGAATAGAACACCAGTCATACGAACTATTTATGGAGCATTAAAACAAATTTTTGCTGCAGTTATTCAACAACAATCTGGGAGTTCTTTTAGAGAGGTTGTATTAATTGAATATCCTAGAAAAGGAATTTGGGCTATAGGTTTTATATCTTCTGAAACAAAGGGTGAGGTTCTTAATAATTTCAATGATGATATGCTTAATATATTTTTACCTACTACCCCAAACCCAACTTCTGGATTTCTTTTATTTGTTCCGAAAAAAGATGTTATAAAATTAAATATGTCTGTTGAAGAGGGAATAAAACTTGTAATTTCTGCTGGATTAGTTACTCCAAAAGTAAAAAATAATACTAATAAATAATAGATATTTCATCCAGATAAGATATAACGAATCGCATCCTCTTTCTCAAAAATATGTAATAGATCCCTTATACATTTGCCCCTTTTTGATTTCAAAAGTGGATCGTTTTTTTCAATAATTTTTGTTTCTTTATTAGCTAATTCAATTAGGTGCATATGTTCATCCAAATTAACTAATTTAAAATCCGGAAGTCCACTTTGTTTGGTGCCTAATACTTCTCCAGGTCCCCTTAAAATTAAATCTTTTTCTGCTATTTCAAATCCATCATCTGTTTTACGCATTACATCTATTCTTTGATGAGCATTATGAGTTAAAGGTTGATCATATAAAAGAATACAATTAGATTCTTTAGTTCCTCTTCCAACTCTACCTCTTAGTTGATGTAATTGTGCTAAACCAAATCGTTCAGCATGTTCAATAATTATAAGGTTTGCATCGGGTATATCTATACCAACTTCAATTACCGTTGTTCCAACTAGTAAATTTATTTCTCCATCTAAGAATTCTTTCATAGTTTTATCTCGAATTTCTTGGGATATTTTACCATGAATTAGGCCAATGTTATTCTTAGGGAGTAATTTAGATAATTCATCAAAACGCCTATTAACATTTGATATATCAAGAGTCTCCGACTCCTCAATTAAAGGACATATCCAAAAGGCTTTTAAATCATTATTTATTGTACTTTTTAATCTTTCATATATATTTTGCAACTTATTTATAGGTATTGCAAAAGTTTTGATTTTAGGTTTACTGGAAGGTTTTTCATTAATTTTAGACACTTCCATATTTCCATAATTTGTTAAAGACAGAGTTCTAGGTATTGGTGTTGCTGTCATAAATAATGTATTTAAATTTACCGATTTATTTGATAAAGCCATTCTTTGTTTGACACCAAAACGATGTTGTTCGTCAATTACTATAAAGGCAAGGTTTTTAAAATTAATATTTTTTTGAAATATAGAATGAGTACCAATTAATAGATCAATAGAGCCATCTTCTAAACCTTTATATATTTTTTTCTTTTCTTTCTCATTTGTCAATCTAGTTAATAAAGAAATATTGATTTTTAAAGAATGTGTAATTTTTTGAAAATTTTTAAAATGTTGATTTGCAAGTAAAGAGGTAGGGACCATTATCGCTGTTTGGTATCCGGCGTTAATTACATAAAGCATAGATATTAATGAAACTATTGTTTTTCCGCTACCTACATCCCCTTGTAATAATCTTATCATTGGTGAATGTAATGATAAATCATTAATTATTTCATTGATTGCATTTAACTGGGAATGAGTTAATTTAAAATCAATATTATTTTTTACTTTATCTATTATGCTCTTATTAGCAATTATACCTTTGCTATCAGATTCTTTAATTTTTTTTCTATATATTGATAGAGCAATTTGGTTAGCGAATAATTCATCAAAAGCTAATCTTTCTCTTGTAAAATAATTATTATTCAATTCTAAATTTTTTTTTGGTCTATGTGCATTTATTAAAGAATCTTTCCATGAGACCCATGAATTTTCAATTATTATTTCATTTCTATGCCATTCATTTAGTTCAGGAATATTATTTGTAATTTGTTTTATTAACTTAGAAAGTATTTTTTGTGATAATCCCGCTGTAAGTGGATATACAGGTTCAATAGTTTTTATCTCATTTATTTGCTCTAATAAACCTATTCTATCTGGATGAGAAATTTGTTTTTGACCATTATACACTTCAATTTTACCACTAACGATACATTTTTTTTTCTCAGGTAAAATTTTTTTTATATATCTTTGTTTCGCTTTAAAAAAAACAAGATCAATATTTCCACTATCATCATAACAAGTAACTCTATAAGGTAACTTTCTATTTTTTGGAATTACATGACTACTTACAGTTAATTCAAGTGTTATTATTTTTCCTGGCTCAGCTAAATTAATATTAGTTGAGTAAGTTCTATCAATAATATTGATTGGTAAGTGAAATAATAAATTTATTAAACTATCTCCTAAAAAATTACTCAGCAAACTACTTATCCTTGGACCCACACCAATTAATGAATTTATAGGTTTAAATAAAAAAAATAGTTTTTCTGGTCTTTGTATCACAGTTATTACCTTGTCAAAATTAAGTAAAATACTATATTAAAAATATTATAATTTAAGTATATATTAAAGAATAGTTTCATTATGGGTAATTCTAAAGAAAAAAAAATAAAAAAATTAATATTTCGGAGTATGCACAGAGGGACTAAAGAGATGGATATAATTCTTGGAAACTTTGCAAATAAATATCTTCATAACTTTAGTGATGACGAATTAAATGAATTTGCAACTATACTTGAAATTCCAGATGATATTCTGTTTAACTGGTATATGAAAAAAAGTAATATACCAGAAATTTATAAAACTAAGATATTAAAATTAATCATGAACTTTAAAGTGGCAAGTTAGCGCTCTGTTTAACTCAAATAATAATAAATTTATTCAATCTTCTAAATATATAATTAGCGAGGTATTAGACGGATCAGAGGTATTTATTCTATTTGAACTACTTAAGATTAAACCAATAATTTATGTAACTCAAGATAGGGAAACTGCAGAAGAGATGATGAGCAAGTTATCTTACTTTGAACCAAAAATCCCAGCATTTTTTATTCCAGCTTGGGATAATATGCCATATGACACTTCATCTCCTAGTAAAGAAATTCAATCTAAAAGAATAAATGTTTTAAATGAACTTTTAAATAAAAATTTAGATAAAAGAAATATTATAATTATTACAACAGTAAATGCTGTTTTGCAGAAAATACCCAATGAAGAAGCATATATATCCAATATATTTGAAATAGAAAATAAAAAAAATATAGATATAGAAATTTTAAAAGATTTTTTATCAGATACTGGTTATTTAAGAACAGCGACAGTAAGGGAGCAAGGAGAGTATTCTATAAGGGGCGGTATTATAGATATTTATCCGTCAAATTATAAATTACCAATAAGAATAGATACATTTGGTGAGTATGTTGAAAAAATTAAAACATTTGATCCACTTACTCAAATTTCAAAAAAAATTATTGATAAAATAAATATTTTTCCATCATCCGAACTTCCTCTTGATAAGAAATCAATTAAATTATTTAAAAAAAACTATAAAAATATTTTTGGTATAGAAAAAGTTAAAAATACATTTTATCAATCAATAATTGAAAAAAAAATATTAAGAGGTTGTGAGCAATGGTTGCCATTATTCTACAATAATATGATGTCAATTTTGGATATTTTAAATGATTATATTTTAGTAATGGATTATTTGGTAAAAGATAAAATTGATAAAAGAATTGATGAAATTTCAACAAATTATGAAGAAAGGTTGTATGACAAAAATTTTGAGACTCTCCCAGACAAAATTCATTCTATTCCGCCCGATTACTTATATTTAAATAAAAAAAATTTTGAAAGTTATACAAATAAAAATTCTATAATTGAATTTAATCCATTTAAATTTTCTGACCAAGCAAGTAATGTTATAAATTTTACTGGTTATAAATCTAAAGAATTTATTTCATTAAGAATTAATAATAATAATGAATTATTTAAAGAGATAAATAAATATATTTCTGATAATTTACAAAAAAATTATAAGATATTTTTATTTCTTGGTTCGGATGAATATATATCTAAAATTCTGAATATAATAGATAAGGGTTATAAAGTATATTATGAAGATAAGATAAATTTAGAGATATCTTATGAACCTAAATCGATAATAGTAATTAAAAAAAATATTAAAACAGGTTTTTTTATTGAAAATAATTTATTTTTATCATATCAAAATTTTTTTGGAAATATAGAAAAAAATAAAAATAAGAATATCGTACCAAAAGTTGACAAATTTATAAAAGAAACCTCATCATTTATTGCAAATGATTATATAGTTCATGTTGATCATGGGATCGGTATTTATAGAGGATTAAAAACAATTAATGTTACAAATGCAGCTCATGATTGTCTAATGATTGATTATCTAGGAGGTGATAAACTATATTTACCAGTCGAAAATATTGATATGATTACAAGATATAGTTCTGAAGATTCAAATATTACTCTTGATAAACTAGGTAGCTTAAATTTTTTTGAAAAGAAAAATAAACTTAAAAAAAATCTTAAATCTATTGCTGATAAATTAATTAAAACTGCAGCAATAAGGAAAAACCTAAAAGCTCCAAAATTAAATATAAATTATGATATATTTCAAGATTTTAATGAAAGATTCCATTTTGAATTGACAGATGATCAGCAAAAATCAATGAATGAAGTTATTAATGATTTATCTAGTGGAATACCTATGGATAGGTTATTATGCGGTGATGTTGGTTTCGGTAAAACAGAAATTGCAATTAGGTCATCTTTTATAACTGTGATGGAATCAAAGCAAGTCGCGATAATTGTTCCAACAACTTTATTAGCACGTCAACATTTGATTACATTAACAAATAGGTTTAAAGATTATCCTGTAAATATATCCTCTTTATCAAGACTTAATAATAATAAAAAAAATAATATAATTAAAACCGATATAGAAAGTGGTCAAATTGATATAATTATTGGAACGCATTCATTATTGACAGATAAAATTAATTTTAGAAACTTAGGTTTAGTAATCATTGATGAAGAGCAACACTTTGGTGTAAAACATAAAGAAAAAATAAAAAATAAATATCCCGATATCCATCTTTTAACTATGACTGCAACTCCAATACCAAGAACTCTTCAAATGTCACTAACAGGTTTGAGAGATTTAAGTTTAATTGCAACACCACCAAGGGAAAGGTTATCTGTAAGGACATACATTTTTCCATTTGATAGGTTAACAATTAGAGATGCAATAAAAAGAGAATTAAATAGGAATGGTAAAGTATTTTTTGTATCACCAAGAATAAAATATCTTTCTGAGATTGAAAATTTTATATCAGAATATCTACCTGAAGTATCATATTTAATCGTTCATGGTAAAATTACAGGTAATAACTTAGAAGATAGAATGCAAAAATTCTATGAGGGAAAAATTGAAATTTTAATTTCCACAAATATAATTGAGTCAGGTCTTGATATACCTTCTGCAAATACCATTATTGTTTACAAGTCTGAAAAATTTGGTTTATCACAATTATATCAACTCAGAGGTAGAGTTGGTAGAGGAAGTAATAGAGGATACGCATATTTAACAACAAGTCAATTTATAGATACTAAATCTAGAGCACATAAAAGATTAGAAGTAATGCAAACATTAGATAATTTAGGAGCAAGTTTTAATTTAGCATCTCATGATCTTGATATTAGAGGAGGTGGTAACTTATTAGGGGAAGAACAATCTGGTCATATTAAAGAAGTTGGGTTTGAGCTATACCAAGAAATGTTAAATGAGGCAGTAACAGGTGCCCAAAGTCAATCTTTAGAAATAAATAAAGATTATAAATGGTCTCCAGTTCTTAATATAGGTATTCCTGTATTAATACCTGATGACTACATTGAAGATTTAGATGTTCGCATAAGTTTTTATAAAAGATTAGGTCAAATTGAAAGTAAGGAAAATATAAATATTCTAAAAAATGAATTAATAGATAGGTTTGGGGAGGCGCCAATTGAATTATCAAATCTTCTTGAAGTTATAAATTTAAAATTAATCTGCAAAAAATTACTTATTGAAAAAATTGAAGTTGGTAAAAGAGGTTTAACAATAAAATTTTTAAATAATGATTTTCCTGAACCAGATAATTTAATTAAATATATTAGTGATAATAGTAAAAAAATAAAGTTAAGGCCTGATCATAAATTATATTTTGATGAAAGTTTTTTTATATCTAAGTCAATTATCAATGATTTGAGAGTTATCTTAAAAACATTACTAGAATTAGTGAATTAATAAAATTTATTTAAATGGTTGAACTAATATTCTGTGTACCCATAATTGATTTTTTGATTTAAATTCTCTAACACCAATAGTTAATTTATCTAATTTATTATTATCATAAAATTTGTATGTTCTAAAAATATTATCCCAAATCGATAAATTAAACCCAAAGTTCTTATTTTGATTTTTAGATTTATTTGAATGATGTATTCTATGCATATTTGGAGTAATAATTAATTTTCTTATGAAAAAATCAATTCTATCTGGTATATTTATATTTGAATGATTAAACATTGATGATGTATTTAAAATAATTTCAAATATCAAAACAGCAATCATAGGAGGTCCTATAATAGATATAAATATTAATTTTATAAACATAGAAATTAATATTTCCACGGGGTGAAATCTTAGACCTGTACTCACATCTAAATCCGTATCTGCGTGATGGACCCTATGGAACTTCCAGAAAATTGTAATTTTATGAAATAAATAATGTTGTAGATATATCGTCAAATCAAAAAGTATCAATGATATAATTAATGATATAAAAATATTTATGTTTAAGATATTAAATAATCCAAAGTTTGAATTTTCAGTATAAATACTAAAAATTATAACCATAAGTGGTAATAAAAATTTAATTAATATTGTATTTAAAAAAAATAGGATAAAATTGTTGATATATCTAATCGATATAATATTAATATTATTTTTTTTGGGGTATAATTTCTCAAGAAGAACAAAAAATAACAGAAAGAAAATGAAGAATATTATTCTTATTTCATTATGATTATTAATTATGTAATTTTTCATAGATACCTAAAGAAATAACTGTATAAATCTAATAAAATATATATAATCATTAAACAACAATAATCAATATTTCTAGATATGATAAATGGTTAAATAATGTCAAATAAAACTATTTTATTAACTGGTGCATCAAGTGGTATTGGAAGAGAATTTAGTCAATTTCTGGGAGATTTAGGTTTTAATTTAATACTCGCCTCAAGAAATATTGGTGAGCTAAAAGAAATTAAGTCGTCTATTACAAATAAAAATATTTCTGTTCATATTATAAAGTTAGATGTGACTGATAGTAAAAATATAAATGAAGTTATTAATTATATTGATATTAATTATGGATCAATAGATATTTTAATTAATAATGCTGGAATAACTATTGAAAATTTTATCTTAGATATGAATTTGAATGATTTTGATAGAATTTTTTCTACGAATGTTCGAGGCCCTTGGCTTCTGGCAAATGGAATAGCAAAATTAATGATTAGTAAAAAAATTGAAGGAAAAATAATTAATATCTCATCTATTTTGGCTGAGAATGTTATTCCAAAACAATCTCTTTATTCTATGACAAAAAGTGCTTTGTTACAGATGACAAAGTCTATGGCATTAGAATGGGCTAGATATGGCATAAATGTTAATGCAATTTCTCCTGGTTTTGTTCTTACAAACATGAATAAAGAATTTTTTAATACTGAAAATGGTATCAAAATGTTTTCAAGATGGCCAAAAAAAAGAGTAGGTAATCCAGATATGCTTTTGTCTACATTAAATTATTTACTTGATGATAGATCTAAATACGTTACAGGATCCATACTTACAGTTGATGATGGCCAATCCTTAAAAAGAATATAGATTAGAATTATATTTATTTAGTATAATTAACTTAATGGTTTCATAACAATTTTTTTAAAGCTATCTCTTTGTTTTAAGTTTTCAAACCATTTATCAATATTTTTTAAATCTTTTTTTCTTATATCTAAATTATATCTTCGCCATACCCATACTCCACAACATATATCTGCTAATGAAAAATAATTTTGAGATATCCATTTATAATTATTTAGATGGTCATCTAATACTTGCCAGAGATTTTCTGATTTATCGTTATTTTCATTAATTTTTTCAATATTCCTTTTTTCTTCAGGCGTCCTTACTAATCCAATCAATATTGGTATCATATATGTAGATATTTCTGTATGAACCCAATCCATAAATTGGTCAATAATTGCTTGTTCATTAGGTTTATCTGAACAAAATTTATTATTCCCATATTTTGAATTTAAATACCTTATGATTGCATGGGACTCGTATAAAATATATCCATCATCGTTGATTACAGGTATTTTAGAGTGAGGATTTAATTTTACAAATTCAGTATCCTTTAACCCCCCAAAAGGTCCACCTGCATCTATTCTCTTAAAATTTAATTTCAATTCCTCACACATCCAAAGAACTTTTTGAACATTACTGGAGGTATCTCTACCCCATATTTTAAGCATTTTTACCTCATATTTTAAAAATAATGCATTTTATAGATTAATTTTAACTAAATTAAGAAATTTATTGAAAATATCAAAAACTAATGTACAATAAACTTTAATTTACATATTAATCTCAGTATAAAATTTACTGATTTAATAGTCTACATGCAAAAGTTAAAGGCCACATAGGTGGTTAAGTAGGCTATTTAGGATATGAAAATGGATAATACTATTTCTTCTACAAGTTTATCAAATATTTCTTCCTTGGGGAGTAGGCTTAAAGATCTCAGTGGAACCCAAGGTCGAATATCTACAGGTCTTAGAATAAATAACCCTAAAGATAATTCTTCAGTTTTTGCTATAGCTCAACAAGTAAGTGGAAATCTATCTGGGGTAACAGCTATAAAATCTTCTCTTAACCATGCCGAAGCATCCGTTAATACTGCTGTAGCTGCAGGACAAGCAGCAAGTGATTTAGTTTTAGAAATGAAATCTAAAGCTATCCAAGCTAATCAACCTGGATTAGATGATGCTTCAAGGAAAGCTCTAAACCAAGAATTTAAACAAATGTCTGATCAACTAAATACTTTAACATCATCAGCCTCATTTAATAATACAAATTTGGTCCAAAATGGTGCAGAGGGAGTTGATGTATTGATGTCCCAAGATGGAGAAAAATTTAGAATCGAAGGTCAAGATTTATCTCCTGAAAATCTTGGTTTTGATAATTTATCTCTTGAAAGTGCTGAAGGTGCAGCTGAGGCACTTGATACTGTTAACGAAGCTATAGATACTGTTTCTGCTGCTGTAGCAGATTTAGGATCATCAGCTTCAAGATTAGAACAACAGGCTCAATTCACTACAAGTTTGGATAATGTTTTAAAAGAGGGCCTTGGCAATATGGTGGATGCTGATTTAGGTACAGAAACAGCAAAAAATGCAGCTGAAAAAGTCAAAACTGAATTAGGTTTAAAATCTTTAGCAATAGCTAATGCCGGTCCTAATGCAATGAAATCACTATTTCCAGGTTAGATTTTTAATTTTTAACTATTTTGACATTTCGCTTCTTAGGGTTTTTGTAGCTTTATGATCTAATTTAAGGTCTTTAGTTACAATAACCCCATAGGCTTTTTTTGCATGTTCAATAGTACAAAAATCATCAAGGACATCTTCTAAAACTTGTTCAGCTGGTCTATCTAACGGATTACCATATCCTCCACCGCAAGGTCCATAGAAAGCAATAACATCATCTGCATTAATATCTACATCTGAGAATTTTGCAGGCATTTCTGTTATTTGTTTGTTTCCTTTTATGTTATATCTTTGAACCCTACCTACAGCTCCTTCACTACCTCCAAATGCTCCCCATGGAACATCTGTATGTCTATCGCATTCATGAGTTATTACACCATCTGTTAATACCCTCTGTGCTTTTACTACTCCTATACCACCACGTTGTCTTCCAGCACCAGGCATGACATCATCACGTAGTTCATACCTTTCACATACCATTGGTAAATGCATACCAAGATCTTCTAATGGGTTATTTCGGGTATTACACATTAAATTATCAATTGAATCAGGACCATCTTTCCTTGCTCTAGCACCGTATGAACCTTCGTTAACTTCTAAAAATACCCAGTAATCTCCAGATGGTCTTAGTCCAGCATAAGATATAAATGATAGACTTGCAGAATTTCCTGCAGTAATTTTTTCAGGCATTACTGGCGACAATGCTCTATAAATGCAATCTATGACTCTATTACATTGAGTAAAACGTGCTTCTGCAGCAGCTGGGAATTTTGGATTAAAAATTGAACCTTCAGGAGCAATTACTTCAATGGGTCTAAAGGAACCTTCATTTGATGGAATATAAACTTCAGTTTCTGCTTGATCAAGAAGCAGAGATCTAAATGCACAATAGACAGCAACTTTAGTAGAGCCCTCAAATGGAACATTGTAAGCCGTAGGGACCTGGTCGGCTGAACCTGTAAGATCGACAGTTACATTATCTCCTTTAACTTTAACTGCTACTTTTATTGGTAATTTTTTATCCCTATTTCTTCCATCATCATCACACCATCCATCTGCACGATATATTCCATCAGGTATGGCTTTAATTTGTTGTCTCATCATTCTTTCTGTATAATTCAATAGTTCATTGCAAGCTGATTTAAAAGTATCAATACCATATTCAGATATTAACTCTTTCATTCTTTGTTCCCCAAGTCTAGCAGAAGCAATTTGAGCTTCTATATCATCAATTAGCATTTTAGCAGTTCTGCTATTTGACTCCATAAATTGCCAAATAGCATCGTTTCTTTCACCTTTTCTATATAATTTAATACCTGAAAATAACATACCTTCAGCGTAAACATCTCTTATATCTATAATTAGGCCAGGGGTTGCAGCTCCTATATCTATGTGATGTGCTGTATTAGCTGAAAAACCAACTAATTCTCCTTTCCAAAAAACTGGTATAGCTATAGCTAGGTCGGGAGAATGAGAAGAACCATGGTATGGATGGTTGTGCACAACTACATCACCCTCAAACCATTCTCCATCTTGAAGTGTATCTTGAATTCCGCGGAGGTAACCAGGAATTGAACCTATATGTAATGGAGTAGAATCAGATTCACTTAATGTTTGAAAATTTGCATCAAATAGGCCAGCTCCTAAATCCTCAGACTCTCTAATAATTGAAGAGAAAGACATTCTATATAGAACGTGTCCCATTTCTCTGGCAGAAGTATGTAAAGCACCACCAATTACTTGAAGAGTTATAGGGTCTACTTTAACGTTTTTTTTATTTTTTTTATTATTCTTTTTATTATTTTTTTTATTTATTTTTTTTGTCATATTTTCTCTCCAAATAAAAACTCATTTAATTTTTTTGAATGTGAATATTACCATAAGTTGAAACATAAGCTTTATGTTTTGGTGGTATTAGGGTTGTTGAGTTATGCTGAATCACGATTGCTGGTCCAGAAATTTTTTGTCCAGCTAATAATTTATCTCTATTATATCTGGGGCATGTAACTGTTTTACCATCATCAAAAGTAGTTTTTCTATTGTATAAAAAAGCATCTTTAAGTGATTTAGCATTACTCTTTCCTTTTGCAAGAGGTTTTAACTTTGGCCATGTCATAGGTTTAACAGATGCTATACCTACAACTCTAAGAGTCATAATTTCCACTTGGTCAGAACCAAATGTGTAGCCGTAATCTAAATTATGTTGTTTATGAAAATTATTAATAACAATATTTTTATTGTTACTATTTAATTTTCCATTAGGTAATTCTGCTCTTAATTCAAATCCTTGTCCATGATACCTACATTCTGCAATTCTAATTATTTTTTGTTGTTTTTTAATTATACCATCAGCACTTAAACGTTCTCTACAAAGTTTTTCAAGATCAGAAAGTGCTCTATTAATTCTATCAAAATCTTTTTTAGTTGCATTTTCTAAAACTAAAGGAGCTGATCTTGTAAACTCATATTTCATATCTGTTTCTAGTAATCCAATAGCTGCATTTATACCAGGAGCTGGAGGAACTATAACTTCTTTTGCTGCAACTTCATTTGCTAAAGCAACCCCATGCAGTGGCCCAGCCCCACCAAATGGCATCAAAGAAAATTTTCTAGGATCATAACCTCTGGCGACAGAATTTGCTCTGATTGCTAGCGCCATATTTGAATTAATTACTTTAATAATACCAAGAGCTGCATCTTTTACAGACATATTTAAAGGTTTAGCTAATTTTTTCTCAATAACTTTATTAGATAGATCAGGGTTAATTGTCATGTCTCCACCTAAAAACCTATCTACATCAAGTCTTCCTAGTGCTACTTGTGCATCTGTAACAGTAGGCTCTGATCCACCTTTAGAATAGCAAGCAGGCCCCGGATCTGCTCCAGCTGACTTAGGACCAACTCTAAAAGCACCGCCCTTATCTATAAAAGCTATTGAACCTCCACCAGCACCAATTGTAGCTAAATCAATCATTGGAGCCAAAATTGGATAATCTCCGACATAAGTATCTCTTGGATTCATAATTCTTATTTCAGAATTTGGAATTGTTGAAATGTCTGCTGAAGTTCCACCAATATCAACAGTAATAATATTTTTTTCTTTAGATAAATTTCCAGCCCACTTCCCACCAATTACTCCACCAGCTGGACCAGACATTAAAATTGTAACTGGTTTTTCAGTTGTCATATCGACGGTAGCAACTCCACCGTTTGATTGCATTATTCTTAATTCTGATTTAAAACCTTCTTTTTTCAATGAATTAGCCAAATTATTAATGTAATTCGACGTTTTGGGTCCAACATACCCATTCATTGCAGTTGTAGAAAATCTTTCATATTCTCGAATTACGTCAATAACCTCGCAACTTGTTGATATATAAACACCAGGTAATTCTTTTTGAACAATTTTTTTTGCTAAAAGCTCATGTTTAGAATTTAAAAATGAAAACATAAAGCAAATAATTACAGCTTCTATATCTCTTTGTTTAAAAAGTTTACAAGCTTCGATAACTTCTTTTTCATTTAAAGGAGTTACAATTTTACCATTAGGAGGCATAACTCTTTCTGTTATTGGTATTCTATTTCTTCTTTTGACCATAGGTTTACTTTGCCAAGGTACATCAAATTGAAGAGAAAAATTATAAGGTCTTTTGTGCCTTGCAATATGCAATATATCTCTAAAACCTCTAGAGGTAAGCATTCCTACTTCAGAACCATTATTCTCAAGTGTTATATTAGTTGCAACTGTGGTTCCATGTACGATTAATTCAATCTCTTTTCTAGCAATCTGACCTATTTCACAAATTTCAGTAATTCCACGTATTACTCCTAAAGATTGATCTTCAGGTGTACTTGGAACTTTATGTACATAAACATCTCTTGGTCCTTTTTCTAATATTAAATCTGTAAAAGTACCCCCAACATCAACCCCAATTTTTGCCATGACTAAAGCTATCCTTTTAAATAACAAAATTAACTAATAAATAACAAAATTAACTAATAAATAACAAAATTAACTAAATTAAGAATAAAATTATAAGATTATTTAACATTTTATCCAGAGTTTATTATAATATAAGTAATTATTACCATTTAAATCATTAATATTCTTAGAAATATTTTTTTAGAAAGTTATAAAATTATGTCAGATATATTTCCAAAAACGTTTTCTCCAATTAAATTGGGGAATATTGAATTAAAAAATAGAATTATAATGGCTCCACTAACCAGGCAGAGTTCTGATGATGATGGTACTCCTACAGATGAAATGACCGCGTATTATGCAAGAAGGGCTAGAGGAGGGGTTTCGATGATAATAACTGAAGGAACCTATACTGAAGATAAGTTTGGATGTGTCGCTTATTTAAATCAACCTGGATGTGCAAATGAGAAACATATTTCAGCATGGAAAAAGATTGTTGATGCTGTACATGAGAATGGTTCAAAAATTATATTACAATTGATGCATGGGGGCAGAGTTTCTGATCCCCGATGTTTATACGAGAATGAATCCCCAGTAAGTGCAAGTTCTACTAAAAGTAATGGATCTGTTTTATATTCAGATACAGATGAGGAAATGTATAACAGGGGGCTTAAACCTCCCTGGCCTCAAGTTAATTTCCCTAAGGCTAAAGAGGCCTCAAAAGAAGAAATCAAATTGATAGCAAATGGTTTTGCTGAATCTTCGGAAAGAGCTATGAAAGCCGGGTTTGATGGTGTTGAAATTCATGCTGCAAATGGATATTTGTATTACCAATTCATTGATCCTAAGCAGAATTTAAGAACTGATGAATATGGTGGTTCAGCTGAAAATAATGCACGAGCAGTAATCGAAGCAGTTAATCTTGTAAGACAAGCTATAGGTGATAAAAAATTAATTTCTGTTAGATTATCTCAAGATGGTGTTGATGATTTTGAAGGGCAATGGCCTGATGGAGTAAAATATGCTCAAGAATTAGGTAAATCTTTTAGCAATAGTAAAGTAGATTGCTTGCATTGGTCATCATTTGATTGGAAAGATAATAAAGATGTTTCATCAAATACTCCAATGTCTAAAATTATTAGAGAATCTTCAGGTTTGCCTATGATTGTTAATGGTGGAATTTCTGATGGGCATGATTGTGAGGAAATTTTAACATCAGATTCAGGTGATATTTGTGCAGTGGGAAGACCATTGTTTGCACATCCTGATTGGCCACATATAATTAGATCTGGTGAAAAATATAATTGGATTGAATTTGATAGAAAGTATGTAATTAAACCAACTTATGATTATAGTTATGGTTATCCACTTGATCTAAAAAAATCTAATTGGAATCCTGATCTCATGATTAGAAAACAGAAGTAGTAACTTGCTAAATTTTAATTTAAAAATTTGGCAATTTGTTAGAATTATGGTTGAATTAGAAGATTCTAAACTTAGTAGGAAAGAAAAAAATAATTATAGAAATAGACCGGTTTATAAAGATTGGAAAAATATATGGTTAGATATTGATAATAAACTAGAAGAATTGAATCAATCAGATCATTTGGCCTATTCAAATAAGATGATGGTTGAAGAAGTGTCTATAACTTTTAGATCTAAAGCGCAGCTAAATGAAGTAATTAGTTCATTAGATAGAGTTATCAGGAAAATAAAAATGAAAATAAAAAAATCTGATAATAATGGGTTAAATTTTGAAAAAGTTGAGCTTGGGAAACTTAAGATTAATTTAGTAAATTGTAAGAATGATTTTATTTAATATAAATATGTTAGGAATTATTTTATGGGTAATATAAAAAATGTAGCTAATATGCTTAACCCTAGTCATGATGAAACTAATAGACAAAAGTTTGTTTCTATTCTTAGAAAAAAAATCCTTGTTGATTTTGCGCAAGATATGAAGTCCGTTTATAAAAATAAAGTAGAACCTAAATTTAATGATTTAAATAATAGATATCCGACTAATGGTAGAGAAATTAGAACTCATATGATTAAAGAAATGATTTTTAAAGGTTGGAGTTCTTTGAGGTATAATGCTCAATTAATGACTTGGTTATCAGTTAAATCATGTATTGAAAGAGATTTAAGTAAAATGATAGAAGAGTCAAACAAAATACAAAAACTTAATCCAACAGGTGGGTCTCTAAGTTTAGATTCTAATGTTAAAATTCCTAGAGAAATAACTGAACTTGATATCCATTTAATGCCTGGTTGTTTCCATACAGAGTATACAGATCATGATGTAGCTCAAGGTGCGCTCTATCATTATGGTACAAATGTTTTTTCAGGTGGCCTTCAACACAGAAAATTAGTTAAGGGGAGTGTGGGAACATCAATTGCAAATTTTTTAAAAATCGCATTTCCTAATTTTAAACCAGATAAAATATTAGATATTGGTTGTACAGCTGGAGCTAATACCATTCCATATGGTGAAATTTTTTCAAATGCAGAAATTCATGGAATTGATATTGGTGCAAGTTTGTTACGTTTTGCTCATGCTAGGGCTGAGTCTGAGAATATACCGATACATTTTCACCAAAAAAATGCACTAGAAACTGGTTTTGAATCAAATACATTTGATTTTATTACTTCTAGTTTTTTCTTTCATGAAGTTTCTGTTAAAGATACAAATAAAATTTTGAAAGAATGTTATAGGCTTTTAAAGCCTGGTGGTCTTATGCTGCATATGGAGCTCCCACCAAGTAATGAAACTGATCCTTATTATAATTTCTATTTGGACTGGGATGCATTCTATAATAATGAGCCACATTATCTTAAGTTTAGAGAGCTAGATTTTGAATCTTTAATTACAAAGGCAGGGTTTGAAAAAAATAAATTACTTTTTACTAGAATTCCAAACTATCCATCCACGCCTGAAGAGGAGTTTAAATCATCTATATTGGATAAATCAACCTTGAGACGTGATCACGGAAATGGTGCGGTGTGGTATACATTTGGAGGTTGGAAGTAATACTTTTAATTTTTTGAAATGAGTGTCAAATGAAAAATCAGAATATTAAATTAGAATCTGCTCCAAAAGGAAAAAAAGCAAAATTTTTTGATAATTCTGAAATTGATTACCTGTTCTCAATTATAATAATGTTAACTCAAGAATTATCTGTAACCTATGATAGGGTAGAAACTTTAGAATTAATTCTTGAAAAAAAAGGTTTAATTAATAAAGGTGAAATTGATAATTGGGTTTCAAATGAATCGGAAGAATTAATTAGATCTAAAAGAAGAGAAGATTTAATTAGCAGGATTTTTAATGTTATTCACGAAGAAGCAGAATTAACTAAAAAATAATAAAAATTTATAATATTTGACTAAGGAAAAGCTTTGTTCTATCTGATTGAGGGTTATTAAAAAATTCTATTGGGGTATTTTCTTCAACAATCTGCCCTTCATCCATAAATATCATTCTATCTGCTACTTGTTCTGCAAACCCCATTTCATGTGTCACTACAATCATTGTCATGCCACTATTAGCTAGGTCAACCATAACATCTAATACTTCTTTTATCATTTCAGGGTCTAAGGCTGATGTTGGTTCATCAAACAACATGATGTTAGGTTTCATACATAAACTTCTTGCTATTGCAACTCTTTGCTGCTGTCCTCCGGATAGTTGACCCGGAAATTTATTAGCTTGTTCAGGTATTTTTACAATATTTAAATATTCATTTGCTATTTCTTCTGCTTCTACTTTAGGAATTTTTCTTACCCATTTTAATGCAAGAGTGCAATTTTCTAACGCAGTTAGGTGAGGAAACAAATTGAATTGTTGGAATACCATTCCTACTTCACGCCTAATTGAATCTATATTTTTTAAGTCATGAGTAAGCTCAGTTCCATCAACAATTATATGACCTTCTTGGTGTTCTTCTAGTCTATTAATACACCTTATGAGAGTAGATTTTCCAGACCCTGAAGGTCCGCAAATTACAATTTTCTCTTTTTGTTTAACATTTAGATTTATATCTCTTAAAACATGAAATGAACCAAACCATTTATTTAATGATTCTATTTCAATTATTGATTTATTCTTAGGATTAATTTCAGACATTTTGTTACCTTATTATCTTTTATTTGTATCAAGTTTATTCTCTAAGTAGATAGAGTAACGAGACATTGCAAAGCAAGCAATGAAGAAAAATAATGAAATAAATATATAAGCTTCCGTTGATAAACCCATCCAATCTGGATTCGCTAGCATACTATTTGCAATATTTAAAATATCAAATAACCCTATTACAATCACAAGAGTAGTGTCTTTAAACAAACCAATAAATGTATTAACAATTCCAGGAATTGAGATTTTTAATGATTGAGGTAAAATAATTAAAAACATTAATTTCCAGTAACCTAAACCTAATGCCTGTGCTGCTTCATATTGACCTTTTGGAATTGCTTGAAGTCCACCCCTAATTACCTCAGCCATATATGCAGAAGAAAATGCAGTTACTACTACAATAACTCTAATTAGCAGATCTAAACTTATATTAGACGGCAAAAATATTGGAAGGAGTATTGCTGCTAGAAAAAGTAGTGTAATTAATGGAACTCCCCTGAAGCATTCTATAAAAACTATAGATAGAGTTTTTATTAAAGGCATTTTTGACCTTCTACCAAGTGCCAGTAATATTCCTATAGGTAAAGATAATACAATACCTGAAATGCCGACAGTAATATTTAACATGAAGCCACCAAATTTTTTGGTAGGAACTTCTTCGAGACCAAAACCTCCAATTAATATAATTGTCGCAATGAATGGAAATAAAAATGAGAAATATTTTCCATATTTTGCACCTGGAACCTTATCAAATAAAACAAAAACTATAGCTGGTATTAGTAATAATAGAGTTAAATTTACTCTCCATCTTTCTTCTTGTGGGTAAAACCCATAGAAAAATTGTCCTATTCTTTGATCTACCCATGCCCAACATGCTCCCTTACTTGTGCAGGCTAAACGATCATTGCCTTCAAAAGAAGCATCAATGTATGCCCAATGAAAAAAATCATTTAATATTAACCACAAAAAATATATACATAATAAAGTTAAAATAGAATTTATTGGAGATGAAAATAAATTCTTTCTAAACCACCCAATTAAACCTGAGGTAGCTATAGGAGGAGGTCTTTCAGGAAGTAACTCTGATTGCTTTCTATAGAAAAATTTATTCTTCATCGCTCAATTAACGCAATTCTTTTATTATAAATATTCATTAAAAAAGATGTTCCTAAACTTAAACTTAAATATACAATCATCCAAATTGCAACAACTTCAATAGCTTGACCACTTTGATTTAATATTGTCCCACCAACTGATACAAAGTCTTGGTAACCTATAGCAATAGCTAGCGATGAATTTTTTGTAAGATTGAGATATTGACTTGTTAATGGGGGAATAATTACACGTAAAGCTTGAGGCATAATTATTTTTCTTGTAATGACTGATTTTTTTAAACCTAATGAATTGGCAGCTTCTGTTTGGCCTTTGTTAACAGATAGAATCCCAGACCTAACAATTTCTGAAATAAATGCTCCGGTGTAAGTTGATAATGCCCACCAAAGTGCCACCAACTCTGGTGTAATATTAAAGCCCCCTTTAAAGTTAAACCTTGTTTTTTTTGGTATTTCCCAATTTAAAGAATTATCAATAATACTATATGCGATAATTACTGGTAATATTAAAATGAACAAATTTACTAAAAAAACTGGGAAGGTTTTTCCAGTTTTATTTTGTCTATTTTTAGACCAATAGAATATAAAAATTGAGCAAATTACAGATAGTATAAAAATTATAAATATCCAATTGAAATTGGTTTCAATAATTGGTGATGGTATACGTACACCTCTGTTATTTAAAAAAATTATTTCACCAAAATTAATACTATCTCTTACCTTAGGTAGACCTGTTAAGACTGACCACCAAAAAATTATTTGTAATAATACTGGTACATTTCGTGTAAATTCTACATATGCAGTAATTAACCTGCTTACTAACCAGTTATTTGATAATCTTAAAATTCCTGCAGTAAAACCAATTATTGTAGCTAAAATTATCCCTAATAATGAAACTAGTAGGGTATTAAGCAGACCTACAAGCATTGCTCTACCAAAACTAGATTGAGAGTTATATTCTATTAATTTTTGACCTATATCAAAAAATGCAGGGTCAAATAAAAAGCCAAATCCGGGCTCAAGACCTCTTTCATTTAAATTGTTGGTTGTATTGGATACAAAAAATATACCAATAAGAATTATAGCAATAGCTATAACTAACTGTGAAAGAAAACTTCTTACACGCTCATCAGCGTATATTCTTATTAAATTTCTTTTTGATTGATTATTATTTATAAAGGACAAGATAATTTTAATATTATTTACTACTATTCATGTGCCGAGATTTTCGGCACATGAAAAAGTGTAGTAGATTATTATCTCATAGGTGGTGCATATATTAGACCACCATTGGTGTATAACGCATTTACACCTCTTTGAAGACCAAGTTTTGTATTTGTTCCAAGATATCTAGCAAAAATTTCACCATAATTTCCGCCAGTTTTTATTACATTAACACCCCAGTCTTTACTTAAACCAAGCATCTCACCAAGAGAACCTTCAGTTCCAAGCATTCTATTAATTTCTGGATTGTCACCAGCTGAACTGGCTAATTTCATAACATTAGCTTGTGTTACACCATACTCTTCAGCATTAATTAGTGCATTTAGTACCCAGCGTGCTATATCTGACCAGTTTTCATCACCTTGTCTTACTAATGGTCCAAGAGGTTCTTTTGAAACTATTTCTGGAAAGACCATATGATTTTCTGGGTCATCAAAAGTAGCTTTTGTAGCTGCTAAACCTGAAGCATCAGTTGTATAAACATCACATCTTTCAGCAAGATATGCTTTTCTAGCTTCTTCGTTAGTTTCAATCGGAACAGCCTCATATTTCATTTTATTTACTCTGAAAAAATCGGCTAGATTAAGTTCTGTTGTTGTACCAGTTTGAATACAAACTGATGCACCATCAAGTTCCTTAGCGCTTTTAGCTCCTAGTGACTTACGACCTATAAAGCCTTGTCCATCATAGTAACTAACACCTATAAAAGTAAAACCTAGATCAACATCTCTTGAAAAAGTCCAAGTTGTATTTCTGGATAAAACATCGATTTCACCAGATTGCAGAGCAGGGAATCTAGTTTTACCTGTAAGGTTTACGTACTCCACTTTATCTCCAGTACCGAAAATAGCCGCTGATAATGCTTGACAATATGCAACATCAAAGCCTCTCCAATTTCCTGAATCATCTGTATATGCAAAGCCGGCTAAACCAGTGTTAATTCCACATTTTAACACACCTCTTGCTTTGACATCGTCTAATGTACCAGCATTAGATGATACTGTACCTAATAGAGAAACAGTAAAAGCTACGCTAATAGCACAAAGTATTTTTTTTATATTCATTTAGCGATCTCCCTAATTAATGAATAAATATCTTAATTAACAAAGTATCTTGAAAATTAAGTGGTTAAATAAACTAACAAAAATAACCTCACGTAAAACAAATAATTTTTAATAAAAAACTATATATTTTATTAATTATGGTTTAAAATCTTACCTTTTTCCGTCTATGTAAAGGGAAATTATTGTTTTTTCTCAGATTTCTGAAGGTTTTTAATTTTGGAATTAGCAAATTGGAATAAAATTAAAGAAAAAAGATTTGAGCTTCATGTTGAAGGATATACAGAAACAGATAGCGATGAACCTTATTTCTTAACTCCTTACTTTGGAGAGTTACCAGAAAATGTTGATAGTAAAGCAAAAAATAAAATTACCAAAAATTCAAATCATCAGGCATATTTTGTAGAACAGCCACCTTTTTCATCAGTTCCTGCTCATTATCATGATACTAATCAATTTCAAGTATTTTTGGATGGAAAAGCTATTTTTGGCAAAAAACTTATTGATTCCATAACAATTCATTATGCTGGTGGACATACGCCATATGGACCAATTATGACCAAAAAATCTAGTATTAGTTACCTAACATTGAGAAATAATTGGGATTCTGGTGGTAAAAAAATGCCTGAACAGAAAAAAAATCTAATTTCTGTACCTAGAGTTTTCTTTTTATCAGATAAAATATTTTTAAAAACTGGAATTAATGAAAAATTAATTGAAGATATTTATTGGGATGAGGAAACACACTTGGGAATATCTTTATCTTACCTTCCAAAAAATTCATCTAGTGAATTTTCTTTTCCTAAAATGGGATTTGGAAGATATTGTCTTATACTTTCAGGGTCAATATTATATGATTACGATGAAATTGAGCAAAAAAGTTGTTTCTATCTTAGTAAGGATGAACTGTTTAATTTTAAATCAGGAGGAGAAGGGGCTATAATTTTATCAATGCAATTTCCCCTTGAACCTATTTAATTCCCTACAACAAATTTGAAAAAAAATTATTTATTTACTAAATATAGTGATGACTATCACTTAAAGTTTAAAAATTAAAAAAATCATCTTAAAAAATTCATTTATTAGTTACAAATGGTTTGATTAAAACTGTTCTGTATATATTATAATTTTTAATTTTAATTTAAGTACGCAACTAATTAGTGCTTGTTGCTAATAAAGGAGAGAGCAAATGGTAATGATGCCAGACAATTTTGTAAATCCAATGGATTCCATTGGAGATGCTGCAGGAGCTGCTTTTGAGCAAGCACTTGCAGGTGGAGCCGACCCTGCAGCTGCTTTCGAAGCGGCTGGTGCTGCAGCACAAGGTGCTGCTGAGGGCTTAGGTATTCCAATGGAAGTATTTGGTCCTGTTATGGGTGCAGCCGCTGATGCATTTCAAGGTTCAATTGCAGGTGGAGCTGACCCTGCAGCTGCTTTTGAAGCAGCTGGAAATGCAGCTGAAGGTGCTGTAGATCATGTCGCGCACATAGAAGCTGCTGGTGAACAAGCTTTTACAGAAGCAATAGCTGATGGAGCTGCTCCAATGGAAGCATTTGAAGCTGCTGAAGCAGCATGTGGCGATATGTGTGCTGATATGGGAATTCCACCAGATGCATTTCAAGCTGTAGCAGGTCCTGCTCATGATGCTTTTCAGCAAGCAATGGATGCCGGTACTCCAATTGATGGATGTTTAGATGCTGCTGTCCAAGTATGTGATGGAGCAATTGAAGGTTTTGCAGACTGCTGTCCTAATGATATGGGTCCAATGTGTGAAGGTACTCCTCCACCAGATGGATATGGTCCAGAAGGTTTTGCACCTATGTTTGGTCCAGCGATGGAAGGCGGTCCTCAAGATTTTGCTGCTCTTGACGATGCTTTAGCACCTCCTCCAGGTCCAGAAGGTCCAGCTGATTTCGGTGGTGATCCTGTTGGTGGTGCAATGGATGCAAATATGGCTCAAGGTGGTGCACCTGAAGGTCCACCAGCTGGAGATCCAGCTGGCAATGAGTTTGCAGATCCTGGTATAGCTGGTGATGGAGATCCTAATGATGATCAAGGTGGTGGAGATGATTTTGCTGCTTAATAAGCAAAATTAACCATACTTGTTTATATAGATCTTACTATAAAATAATTAATCACCGGGGGTCTATCCCTCGGTGATTTTTTATGTGTATAATAATCGGGTTTTTATCAAGAATTATTATACAGAAGTTTAGAAATTTGATTAATAAGAGAACAGCTAGATCTGCAGCATTAGGAGTAATTTCTATTGCAAACCAATTTGGTGTTAGAATTACTCAAGATTCTATTGAACAAATGATCGATAGGCAAAGCCTAAGTTCTTCAAAATCATTTAAAAATAAGTTCGCTGAATTGGGTATTACAGCAAGGTTTAAAAAAACTTCTTTAAATGAAATAAAAAACAAATCATATTTTTTCCCCTGTGTTGCTTTATTAAAAGATGGTAGCTCTAGAATCTTAATTAGCTACAAATCCTATAGTGATACTCCAGGAGTGTTCCTATTAATTGATCCTTTGGATGCTACTGGTGAAGTGCAAACTTTAGATGAAAATTCATTTATAGAACAATGGAGTAAAAATATTGTATTAGTTTCAAAGTATAGTGGTGTTGGTGCTCAAGATAGAATTTTTGATTGGAAATGGTTTCTTCCAGAGTTACTAAGACATAAATGGTTGATAGTTATAACCTTACTTACATCTATTTTAACTCATATACTTGGTCTTGCGCCCATAATTTTTATTCAAATTTCTTTAGATAAAGTATTAGGTTATGGAGCTGTTTCTACATTACATCTTTTAACTGCGGCAATTGTTTTAGCGTTAATTTTTAACGGTATTTTAGGCTTTGCAAGAGATTATGTTGTAAATTTTATATCTACAACCATAGAAGCTCGACTTGCAGGTGATTTATTTGATAAAACCTTAGCTCTTCCTACTCAAACCTTTCAAACTAGTGGATCAGGAGAACTTGAAGGAACTCTTCAAAGCCCTGCTCAAGTAAGAGTTTATTTATCAAGGCAAATTCTAACTAATCTTTTTGATGCAACTGGAATTTTAATTTTCGTACCAGTTCTATTTGGTTATAGTCCATACTTGGCGCTTGTAGTTGTAGCTTTTGGAATAATTTCTGGTTTGGCATCACTGTTTGGAAAATGGAAAGAGAAATCTCTCAACTCTGAACTGGGATCATCGGATCGTGATAAACAAAGAACATTAAGAGAAACTATTACAGGCATAGAAGCAGTGAAAGTTTTTTCCTTAGAAGATCTACAAAGAAAAGATTGGAGAAGAAACGCATCTCGAACAATACATAAACTAAATGATAAAACTAGAGTTACAAATATTGTTAGTAATTTTAGTAGTACATTACAACAGTTAATGACTGTCGCAATAGTTTTTGTTGGTGTAAACTTAGTGTTAGCTGGAGGGTTATCTGCTGGAGCGATAATTGCTGCAAATATGCTTGGTGGAAAAGCTGTAGGTCCAATAAAACAGCTTATAACTTTTTTTGCTGATTTAGATGGAATGAAGAAAGTTCTAGAGCAAATTTCAAAAGTCTGGAATGGTCAATCTGAAAGAAGTCAAACTGGATCACAACTAGCAATTAAGGGTAATTTAAATTTAAGAGATGTAACTATTAATTTTGGTGAAACAAATGCTTTAAATAAACTATCTTTACAAATTAAAGAGAGAACAAAAATTGCAATTGTTGGAGCATCCGCTTCTGGTAAAACTACTTTACTTCGTCTTATTCAAGGCTTACTAGTTCCTAATTCAGGTCTAATGGAGGTTGATAGTTATAATTTAAGATCTATTGATTTAAATAATTATAGAGGGCAGGTTGCCCTTGTTGATCCAAGACCAGTCTTTTTTACGGCAACAATTGAAGAGAATTTAAGAAGAATTAAACCTAAGGTTAGTGAGAGAGAATTAGAAGAAGCCTTCAAAGTTTCTGGATTCGATTCTGTGCTTGATTCTTTACCGCAAGGTTTAAGCACTGAAATAGATCAATTAGGTTCTCCTTTGTCTCAAGGGGATAGAATTTCTCTAGCAATAGCAAGAAGTTTAATTGAAAGACCCAAAGTTTTATTATTTGATGAAGTTTTCTCTAATTTAGACAAAATGGCTCAATTAAAATTACTAAAAAATATTGATGAATTATCAAGAAATAAAACATTTATTTTGGTTACTCATGATTTACGTTTTATTACAAAATTTGATAATATATTTGTCCTTAATGAGGGTTCAATTGTCGGTTCAGGTAATCATAATGATTTACTTATTAATAATAAATTTTATAAAAATATGTGGGATATTGATTCAGATCTATCTCAATTAAATAAAGATGATAATAATACTAATGTTTGAGAACTATTTTGTCTAAAGAAAGAAAATTACCTACCGGAGAATACCTTTTTAGAGAGGGAGAAACAGCAGAGTTTGCCTATGTTCTAAAAGAAGGTTCAATTGAGCTAATTAAATCAAGTATTGATGGTGACTTAGTTTTAGCGGAAATTGAACCAGGAACTTTGTTTGGTGAGATGGCTCTAATTGATGGAAGTCCAAGAAGTGCAAGTGCAAGAGCAACTTCAGATAGTATTCTTACTGAGGTAAGGTCAGATTCATTTGAGCAGTACATAAAATCTAAACCTGATGCAGCTGTGAGAATAATGAAAAACTTATCATCACAATTACGTTCAGCAAACACAGAACTATCTCATCGTAATACACTAATCGAAGATTCAGATAATAAACAAACAGAAAATGTATTAGACAAAGAAGTAATAGAGGAAAAAATATATGATACTGATGCAATTTACGATCAGAAGCCATCAAAATTATTAATGTATTATGTATTTATGATACTTTCAGTAATTATAATCGTTGTTGCTTTTGGTTTTGTCGGGCAAGTAGATACAACAATTTCTTCTAGAGGGAAACTTACTACTAAAGCACCGAATGTTATTGTTCAAGCAACTGGAAGTGCTGAAATAGATTCTATATTAGTTGACAGAGGCGATTATGTTAAAATCAATCAAGTTCTAGCAATTTTAAATGATACATTTACTCGTTCAAGTTATACTAGCTTAATTGAAAAAATAAATTCTGCAGAAGGAAGGTTTAAAAGACTGTCTTTAGAGCGAGATTTAATTCAATCTGGAAAGAACGTATCTAAAGAACTTAAAATTGATAAATCAAATTATGAAATACTAACAAAAAAATTAATTCAATATAGATCTAAAGATAGATCTTTATCTGAGAAAATCTCACGCTTAAATCAAGAGATTTTATCAACAACAAAGAATCTTGAAATTGCCAAACAACAATTGGTTTTAAAAGAAAGGTTAGAAAAGGTACAAAAAAATCTTTATGATAAAAAAATAGGTTCATATCTAAAATATCTCAACGCTCAAGATTCAAGTTTAAGTGCTAGGTTAAGTTATTTATCTACACAAAACAGTTTAAAAAGATTTAAATCTGAGCAATCTGGACTTAGAGCAGATAAAAGAGCTTTCAAAGCTCAGTGGTTATCAGACTTAAGTGAAAAAATTGCGTCAGAGGAAGAATTACTTCTACAATTAAAGCAAGAAAAAATCAAACTACAAAAACAAGTTGATAATGTAGAAATACGAGCCCCTGTAGAGGGTATTATTTTAGATACACCTGTAGTCACAAAAGGTTCAATTGTATCTGAAGGTGATGAAGTTTTAACAATTGTTAGAACTAATCAACCACTTGTTCTAGAAGTTGATATTAACCCTAAAGAAATAAGTAAGATGGAGATAGGTTTGCCAGTTTCAGTTAAACTTGATGCATTTCCATTTCAAGAATATGGTGATTTAGAAGGTGAGCTAGTATTTATTTCTAAAGATACTTTTTCAGAGGGAATAGATGGTGCTCAAGGGATTTTCTATAGAGCAAGAGTACAAATATTACCAGAACAATTAAGAAGTAAAAAAACAGATTTTCGATTAGATCAAGGCATGGGTGCAAATGCAGATATTAGAGTTGGGAAAAGAAGACTAATTACTTATTTCACCCACCCAATAACAAAAGGTTTTTCAAGTGCTTTCAAAGAACCTAATTAGAAACTGTATTTTTCTTTTCCTTAATTTGTTTTTTTAACTGTTCTAAAATATTCATTAAACCATCTAGCCCTGTTAATGGCATTACGATTGTACTAATAACCTCTTTTTTAAATACATTCTTTCCATCAATAATTTCAGATTCAGTTATTGTCTCTAATTGAATTCTTGCGTTGCTTCCAATAATTGAAATTGATTTAACAGCATCAGCAAATACCATTGAGTTTTTATCAAATGTTTCTTTTTGGTTTTCCATATCTATCCTTTTGTTATTATGTGTTCTGTTTTGTCTTCGATAATATTGAATTGAGTGATCTATTTTTTTTTATAAGAGGTTCTTCAATAACTTTTTTTATCATTTTCTCTCTCTCATTATCAAGAAATTTAAGAAATTCATCTTTAGGTTCATAATCGTTTATATCATCTTTAGTAATATATTTTTTTTCTTCCAAAACTTTTTCTAATATATGAAACCTATCTTTTAATATCCAAAGTTCTGTTAAAATTTCAGTATTCATTTTAACCAGATTATCAATATACGGATGTTCAAAAAAACTTGCATCTGAAGCTTTGTATGTAGATTTAGCTTTTGAAGGTTTTTTCATATTATTTTTTAGGTTTTGTTCCTGTGTAAATATATGGAAATTTTCCTGGTCCATTGTAAAGTGACTTAGATAAAACATTTATAAAACCTAGTTCTTTAAAATAGCCTTTCCAGTCTGTTGAACAGTAACCTGTAACGTATGGTTCGTCATGATAAATAGTTTCGTGATGCAAGAGTAATGATTGAAATAAACTAATTTCATTAAAATTGGGCATATCTGCAATTAAAATATCTCCGCCTGGTTTTAAAATTCTATACATTTCATTAATAATTTTTTTCCCTGCATTTACAGGTAATTCATGAAAAAATGCATAACTAATAACTGCATCGTAAGAATTGTCTTTTTCGTTTGTTTGTTCAGCTAGACATTGTTTAAAATTAATATTTAAATTTAAACTTTCACTCATTCTCCAGCCATGACGTAAGAATATTTCCGATAAGTCACAACCAACTAATTTTGCTTTTGGAAAAATTTTTCTTGCATTAAATAACATTCCTCCAGCTCCGCACCCTGGTTCAAATATACTTTGGTAGTTATCATTAGGCATTTCATTCCAAATTTCTTCTCTATCTGATTTTTGCCCTGGATCAATTGCAGCAAATCCTCCGTAAGGGAAAACGTAGGGTCCAAACCCATATTGAAAGACTTGTGCATAAAGATCGTAGGCATCCCATCCACCAGGTTGAGTATGAAATTCAATGTTAAAATATTCTGGAAATTTAATATTACGATCTAATTCTAGATTATCCTTATTTCCTGTTTTATCTATTGATATAAATGATTCTTCAATATCAGATCTCAATTCCTCTACTGCAGGAATAGCTCTATCCCATATTTCTTTACCTCCATGATATTGATAATAGCGCTCAAATTGATATTCATATATATTTCTAGCCAATTTATCTCCATTTTCAATAATCTTTCTCCACTCACTTTGATTTTTTATATTCTCTTTATTTTTGTAGTTTATTAATTCTTTTGCTTGTTTATTAGATTCAAAAGAAAGTTTAGCACTTTTCCTTAAACCTCGCGAAGCTGTAGATCTTAAAGAACCAAGGAATTGTAATGCAGCACGACCATTTTGTTTTAAATGTATTTTTTTATTTTCTTTAATTTTTTCTGATGCTTCAAATATAGTTGTTTTATAGGTCATATTTTTTCCTTAATTATAAATAAATTTTTATAAAGTAACTAAATTTGGGGGAGGGTGAGATAGGAATATCAACTCTTAGTTGCATGATAAATATAATAAGCATAAAGGGAATAAGTATCAATGTTTATTACCTATTGTATTTCAGAAAATTTTCCTGGCGATAAGTCAGTGTTATGGCGGAGGGGGTGGGATTCGAACCCACGGTACGCTTGCACGCACGCCGGTTTTCAAGACCGGTACTTTCAACCACTCAGTCACCCCTCCGAATGACTTAACTTTGTATATATTTCAATACCTTACACTACTTTCTTTACAGTTTTCAACCTCTATATTTTACTCAAAATTTGCAAAGTCCGTAAATAAGTCCGTAACTTTTTGTAACGATTTTGTAATCACCCCTCTAAAATCACGCCAAAAATAGAACAAAGTTGGTACTTTTTATCATAGAGTGTACTCTATTTTAAAAGCAAAAAAAATGCAATCTAAAGACCTAGGCTTTACCCTTAACTCGTTCAAAGGATCTCGCACCAGCAAGACCTAACATACCAAGTAGAATTGGCATCATGGTGCTCATATCCACATTTGGAAGCTGCACTAAATGTCCTGTTTGGGCTAAGACAAAAGTTGCACAGGGTTGAGCGATATACGCATAAAAAAGAGCAATCACACAACACCATCCAGTAGCTGGTCGCCAACCGCCACGAAAGAATGACCCGGATTTGGCTTCTTCCTTGTTCACTTCAATTTGAGCTAATTGACCTTTAGTTTCTGCCTCTACTAACATTGCCTCCATTTCAAGAAGGGCTTTTTGTTTGGCGTTTTTATCTGGAATAACTCTATCCAAAACCTTATCAGCGATAGGCAGTATTCCTGACACTAAATTTAACATAGCTAATCCTTTAACTCAAAATGGGGTAAGTCGTGAAATGATTGATCTGTAAAATCTAAGTTACCATTCCAATCTCCCCCCCAACGTAATCCTATTCCCATTTCTTTTGCAGTCGCCATTACAAAGCCACCGAAGTGATAAAATTGTTTCATATTTTCCCAATCACAAGGGTAGGGGACAGCATCAACTGCTAGACTGGGTTGTCTATTATGTTTGGATGCAGGATATTTAAGTTTACTTTTACCTTGCTCAAAATATTCATCTTGTTTTTCTTTTGTTCGATATCCCTCGATAATTGAGCAATCGTAAGTTTCAACAACTCGTTTAAAAAGTCGCTGTAGATCTATATCCACTTCCGCTAGATTTCTTAAACTAGATTTTCCAAATTTAGGCATGACTGGTCTTTCGTAATATTGATTGTGGGCGTACACCAAACTCTTCGGGTCTTTCTTCTTTTGACCATGTGTTTTTTAAATGATCAAACTCCCACACGATAGCGTGTTTGGTTTTAGAGATATCTCCCAATCTTTTTGTAATACATAACTTTCTGTTAGCTTCAGTCATTCGTAAACCTCAAATTTATTGATAATGTCGATGTTAAAATGAATTTCTTTTTTTAGACTTTGTATCGTCAACCATTTGTCGTTAATTGTTGGTTGTTGCAAACTTTCGTAGCTTTCTACTTCATCACCATGCCAAACAGTTATGGTATAAATTGTTTTTGGGGAAATTTTTTTAAGGTCGCCCATCCATTACTTTTCCATTTTGTCCTGTGAATGCAATACAGCTTGTATTGCTATGATCATAAATTAAAAGAAAAGTCCATGCGTTAGTTTCACGATTCTGATAGAGTGCCACCAACTGTTCCCCCTCATTATTAATGCGTTCTTTTGAAGTGCCAGTCCAAACCAAGTATTGATTCCATTTATTGGGAATGACTTGAAGGGCTGATATAGTATCACCACAAATCATAATAAGAGCTTTTTGTGCAGATTGAGATTTTGCTAGGTTAGGGTATGCAGCAACTATAAGAACAGTTATCCATGCAAATATTAAAAAAGCTGTTATCTTGTTCATGCTAACTCAAACCATCCTGTTGCGATATACTTCTCTTCATTCGGTGCTGGTACACCTCTGTGCATATGTGTCCATTCCGAAGGCCAAATAAGAGTCAATCCTTTTTTGGGTACTATAGCTGTTTTTTGTAAAAGAAACTGTGTTTCTCCACCTTCCTTAACATCATTTAAATATGTCATAAATGCTAACACTCTTGCATTTGTTTTTGACATATCGGACA
>PBKD01000004.1 GCA_002722055.1 Rhodospirillaceae bacterium
GCCTTACGCTTAGGTGCTTTTTTCTTTGCAGCCTTACGCTTAGGTGCTTTTTTCTTTGCAGCCTTACGCTTAGGTGCTTTTTTCTTTGCTACCTTACGTTTTGTTGCTTTTTTAGCTGGTTTACGTTTAGCAGCCTTTCGGGTTGTCCTCCTTGCCGCTGACTTCTTTCGAGCCGATTTCTTTTTTGCGGCTTTTTTCTTGGTTGTAGCTTTCGCCATGCCAACCCTCCGTGTAGTTATTACCCAAGTTATTAAAAAGGGAAAAAATTTCCCCAACTCACCAAAATACTAAACATACTAAATTGTTTCAATATTACAATTTTTAAAATGTAACAACAAACTTTATTTTAAAAATACAATTAAAACAAAATAGTTTTATTTTTTTAAACTCTTTTTTTGTTTTTTGCAAACTATCTTACAAAAAATTGTAAAAATTAGTTCCAAATATTCAATTTTTCATTATTTTTTTATAAAATTTTGTTTTTTTATATTATTTTTTTAATTTATTCAAAAAATTTTATTAAATTACACCTAAATTAAATTTAAAATTTAATTTTGTCACTGAGAATTAAACATTTTTTTGCATAAACTATATAAATTAATCTCTATGGCATTAAACCACCGCCATTTACCCATAACACTTGTCCGGTCATATACCTTGAAGATGAACCACATAGAAAAAGAATAGGCCCAACTACATCATCAACTTCACCTAATCTTCCTAATGGAATATTTTGTATATATTTTTGATAATCTAAATCCCAATCACCATCCTCATTTTCAACTCTACCTGTACCTCCTGCTAAAAATGCAGTTTTAACTGCAGCTGGAGCAACTGCATTTGCTCTTATTCTAGGAGCATTCTCTATAGCTATCCCTTTTGTGAGAGCAATTAAACCTGCTTTTGAAGCAGAGTATGGCGAGTAACCAGGGAGAACTCTTGTAGCTAAACCACTTGCAACATTAACTATTGAACCTTGATCAGACATTAGAGGAATTACCGCATTACATACTAAAAATGCAGACTTCAGATTACCTTCAATGACTTCGTCCCAACCACTTACACTAAGTTCTTGCACGGATATTAAATCATTTTTAAAACCAACCAAATTGATTAATGAGTCAATAGATTTTTTTGAAGAATATTCTGCAAAAGCTTGCTTCACACTTCTTTCATCTGTCGCATCAATAGGTCTAAAATCAACACAATCATCAGTAGGGTGTTTCTCAAAAGATGCTTGCAGATCAAATACAGTAACTTCAACCCCTGAATCGCTTGCCGCTTTAACAATTGATCGCCCCATTCCACCACAACCTCCGACTACTACCATTGATGATCCTTCTGATGGACCCAATCTACTAAAATCAACTTCAATATTTGCAGCAATTTTCACCATAATCTCTTCCTCTAGTTAATGATTAAATTAAAAAAATTAAAAATTATTTATTTAAACATGTATTTAAATTTTACAGAGGCTATAAAATAAAAATTTGATTAGAGCTTCTGTGGAATTCTAACGCCTACCATACTGTCTCTAGAGACAAGCTCAGCTAACTCAGCCTCTTTATAATTTTCTGTTCCCTCAGGCCTTTTGGGTAATACAAAATACCTAAGATCCGCAGTTGAATCTAAAACTTTAATTTCAATACCGTCATCTATCTTTGTTCCAAATTCTTCTAAAACTTCTCTAGGGTTTATGACAACCCTAGATCTATATTCAAGACTTTTGTACCATTCAGGAGGTGGCCCAAGTAGAGATCTGGGATAACATGAACATAACGTGCAAACCACCACATGATGAATTTTTTCAGTTTGTTCTACTACAGCTAAATTAGGCTCTGGAGCACCGACATTATAACCCATTTCTGATAATGCTAACTTTGGATTTCGAATTAAATCTCTTTTAAAGTTTCGGTCAGACCAAGCTCTCGCAACAACTTTAGCCCCATCAGCGGGAGAAATTTTTTCTGATTCCTGCATTTGCTTTGAAAAATCATCTGCGGAGAAAACACCTTTTTCAATTAACAACTCCCTTATTGCTCTTTCCAACAATTCCATTTCATCTGGAAGTCTAATTTCATCATAAGTTTTTTCATGATCGTGAGACATAAATTTATTTTTCCTCCATAAAAATCTCTATTTATATAATTTTAACCAATGCTCGTAAATATCAGCTGCAATCGAATCCTTATCAGACCCTTCATACGATTCCCAAACATCTTTTTGTTTAAACTTTACCAGGTAAAGAGCTTTTTTAGGCAACCCCGGCTTGCCCAGAGCAAGTTTTTCAGGATCTCTGAATATTCCATGCCTAAATTCTATCACCCCTTTTTTTCCTCTTAAATACGAGGGTGTCCTAATATGACCCGGAGGATCATAATTTAAAACTAATACTTCATCTCCTAAATTAAATTTAAAAATTTTTCTTTTCCTCATTCTTGTAAGAACTTATTTTTTCTTTAATTTCTCTATCAGTGAGGACATCTTTATCAACTAATAGATTATAGATAGCATAAAGCCATTTTTCATAATATTTGAATTTTGTATAGTCTTCTTTGGATAGCCCTTCTATTTTAAAACGCAACTCGTCAACTCTATATACTTTTGCACCACCCCAGCCAATAAGGCGTTGCAAAATGTCTATACGTTTATCTAAGGAAGATTTTTCCTTTTCGATAAAATTTATTGGACCTAAGTTACGTCCACCTATATCATGTGGTCCAGGCATGGCGTATTACACGTAACGAAATATATTTAGTCAATACTTTCTGTAATTTTTTTATATATTGGGAGTAAAATTATGCAGGATAATGTATTCCACGTGGCACTAGCAGTAGATGATTTAATTGAAGCAACGAGTTTTTATTCTAATATTCTTGATTGTAAAGAAAGAATTGAGTCTCGAGGCGATAAATTTACAGTAATTAACTTCTTTGGGTCCCAGTTGGTTTTAATAGAAGAACCTAGTGAAACCGAGAAAATTATTGAAGAGGATATAGATTTTATTGAGCCTATAAAGCATTTTGGGATTATTATGAAATGGAATGAATGGCACAAACTAGTTGAAAAGCTAAAAGCAAAAAGAGTTCCTTTCAAAATCTCACCAAATATTAAATATCATGATAACGTTGGAAAGGTAGCTAATATGTTTATATCTGACCCATCAAATAATTATATAGAATTTAAATCATATGAAGACAGGTCAAAAATTCTCTAAACTTTTGAAATTTCAAAACTGGAAAAAAATTAATAAGTTCTGTTTCTTTTGATATCAAAGCTTGAATTATTTGCTGCTTCATCAATAGAAATTTCATTATCCCATAGCTTCGCAACAAACCTTAAACCATTTTTACCGTCAGAGAGCTCTGAAGCTAAATATTGGGATGGTTTAACCATTATATCAGGCTCAAATAAATTACCATCTGCCCCCGTTCTTGACTTATCCCCTACATCTCCAGGTATCATTGCAGTATCAGTAGCTCCACCGGGGATGAGAATATTAGCAGTAATATTTGTTTCCTCAAGATCTTGAGCCAATATACAAGTTAGACCCTCTACAGCCCATTTTGTTGAGCCATATGGACTATAGCCCTTCCTTTGCATAGTCATCAAACTTGTAGAAATATTTATTATTCTTCCCCAACCTTCTTTAATCATTATCGGAATAGTAAGCTTGGACATGTTAAAAATTCCATTTAAATTAGTGTCAACAATCATCTTCCAAGATTCTGTCTGAATATCCCACAATTTCGGCCTATTCTTTACAAAATCCTTATCTACATAAGTCATTCCTCTACCAGCGTTATTAATTAAGATATTTATCGATCCCCATTGGCTTATTACTTTTTCAACAGCCACTTTGCACTTGGAGTAATCAGAAACATCGGCTTGAATAGTTAATACACAATCTTCTCCCCCTATTTTTTTACACTCCTTAGCTGTTTGGTCCAATTCTTGTCCTTCTCTCGAAGCAGTAATAGCAACTTTAGCTCCCTCAGAAACAAGACCTAAAGCCATTGCTTTTCCCAAACCCCTTCCACCGCCTGTAATAACAGCCACCTTACCACTAATTGTATCATCCATGAATTAACCCTTTTTTAAATGTAATTTATTGACAAAAAAATAATTAAATTGAGAATATAAATATACTTATTTAATCAGATATTTATATAATTAAATAGTTTTACATTGAGGTTATAATGATAATTAAAGAATTAGACGCAAATAAAAGGATCGAGAATTATCATTCTGGACCGAGATTAAAAAAAAATAATCAAAATTTAGTTCTGGAAAAATCAGCAAAATGGATTAGAGGAAGAATATTTAATGAAACAATTATTTCCTCTAAAAATACTTTTATTTTATTAGAAAATGGACACCTTCCTACATATTATTTTCCAAAAAATTGTGTCAGAATGAACTTACTTTCAAAAAATGATAAATCTACTTTTTGCCCATTCAAAGGAACAGCAACTTACTGGGACTATAAATACAAAAACAATAATATTATTGATTTTGCTTGGAGTTATGAAGAACCTATTGATGGTCAAAAAGATATTTCAGGACTTTTGGCTTTTTATTGGAACAAACTTGATAATTGGTATGAGGAAGCAGAGGAAATATTTTCTCATCCAAGAGATCCATATGTTAGATTAGATGTAATAAAATCTTCAAGAAATATTAAAATTTTATTAGATGATAAGGTTATTCTATCAACTAATAGATCATTTATATTATTTGAAACTAATAAAAACCCTAAGTATTTCTTTTCAATATATGAAATTGAAGCAGAATTAGTTTTTTCTGAAACAATATTCAGGTGTCCGTATAAAGGTATTTCAAATTACCTTTCAATAAAAAAAAATAATAAAACTTTCAAAGATGTAATCATGCAGTATACTGAACCAAGACCCGAAGTAAGTGCATTAAAGAATCTAGCATGTTTTGAAGAAAATAATTCTTTATCCATTATTATTGATTAGTAAAAATTAGGACTAGGAATGAAAAAAAATAAATTAGGAGAACTCATAAATAATAATAAATCTATAATTGTTCCTGGTGGAGGTACCGCTTTAGAGCTTAGATTAGCAGAGTTAGCAGGTTTTGAAGCAGGGTATGTTTCAGGGTACGCTACAGCTGCTGCTGCTTATGGAGTTCCTGATGTTGGTTTAATAGCATTAAATGAGATTGAGACAAATGTTAGCGCTATAAGGGGAGCTACTTCCTTTCCTTTGATTGTTGATTGCGATACCGGATATGGCGATATTCCAAATGTCATGAGAACAGTACAAAAGCTTGAGACATTAGGAGTATCGGCAATCCAGCTTGAAGATCAAAAATGGCCTAAAAAGTGTGGTCATATGGATGGTAAGATAATTGAACCTATTGAAGTAGCAGTTGAAAAAATAAAAGCAGCTGTTCATACTAGAAGAACAAATGAATTTAAGATTATAGCTAGAACTGATGCTAGGTCACCTCACGGTTTTAAGGAAGCTATTAAACGTCTTGAAGCTTATCACGAGGCTGGGGCAGATATTTTATTTATGGATGCAATAGAGTCCGAGGATGAAATGAAATCTCAAATTAGCGAATTACCTGGTGTACATATGGTAAATATGTCTGAGACAGGCAAAACTCCACTAATGCCTGCAAAAAAACTTGAAGATATTGGTTATCAGGTAATACTTTTTCCTTCCAGTATGATAAGGATACTTACAAAACAGCTATCAATGTTTTTGTCTGATTTGAGAGAATTGGGAGACTCTTCCTCATGGTTAGATAAAATGGCATCTTTGGAGGAAACAAACCATGCGCTTGGTTTAGATGAAATTAATAGAACGGTTAATAAGATAAGAAGCTAAATTAGTGTTATTTATGCAACACTTACAAATTGATATCATTTATTTTTCATCCATTTAGTCCTTATTTTACATAATATTTATTTTATTTTGATGAAAATATCCTAGATTTATGCACTTTTTAGCTAAGCACTGCTACATGTAGAGGCCAAATAAGAATAATATTCAGAAATCTGGCTATTTAATTGACATCTTTCACTCACTATTTATGATTCCGGCACTTCTTGACTAAATCATTTTGGACCGGGGTCAAGAAACGTAACAATAATGATGTTGTTACTTTGTTATGGTCCATGAACCCGATCAGAGGAGGACTCAAATGCCTGACTGGTTAGATCGTATTAATGGCTGGATTTCCAAGATTACAGAAATTGTGCTTGCACTTATCGCTCTTGGAGTTGTGCTACAAATTTTATTCGGACGACAAGTTGTTTTCCTTCCAGGAGACATTGTCGGTAACTTAACTGGATTGATTCAGCAGCTCGGCGACAGCGGCTTAGTAGGCCTGATTGCACTCGCCATTCTTCTTTATCTTTACAATAAGCGTCAGGGCTAGTTCTTAGCTCTTTCATTAAAAGACCCAGGTATGATTACCTGGGTCTTTTTTATTTATAGTCTTATGATTTCTAAAAATAAAAAAAAAGAAATAAATATATCTCAAGAGTGGATTTATAACTATTCATTGTATTATTTAAGTAAATACTCTTCATCTAGTAAGAATCTTGAAAAGGTGATTAAAAAAAAATTAATTAAATTATCAAAAAATAATACCTTAATCATTGATGAAGTAGACCAATGGATTAATCTGACTATTCAAAAACTAAAGGAAAATAAAATATTAGATGATCTCGAGTTTTCAAAATCTAAAGCTCTTTCTCTTTTTAGGTCTGGCAAATCATCAAAAATGATCTATGGCAAGCTTAAAAATTTTGGAATTTCAGATGAATATATTAGAATTGCTATCTCCAATATTTCAGAAAATCATATTGACTCTAACTCTAATGAGGATCTTGATTATAACGCAGCATTAATATTTGCTAGAAAAAAAAATATATCATTAGATAAATTGAGAAATGAACCTAAAGATAAAATACAGAAAAGCTTAAAAAAATTTAATAATGCTGGTTTTTCTTTAAGTACATTAAAAAAATTAGTTGATTTAGATTTAATTGACTTCCAAAATTAATTTTTTTGAAAGAGTAGTATTTCATGGTTGAAAATTCTATTAGTAATTATAAAGATTTCCTGAACAAAGTTTCTAAAGCAACAGATATAGTTACAATCGCACCAATATGGGGATTCTATGATGTTCTTAATAGAGTATGCCCTCCCCCCAGAGAAGGAGATCCTATACCTATTGGTTCACACTGGTGTTTTTTTCAACCCCATGTCCCTATGAGCGAGGTTGGAGAAGATGGGCACCCTAAAAGGGGTAAGTTTATGCCTGATCCACCAAATCTTCCAAGGAGAATGTTTGCTGGATCAAGTATTACTTTTTTTAAAGATATAAAAATTGGTGATAAAGTCTTGAGAGAGCAGAAAATCCAATCTATTTCTGAAAAAAAAGGAAAAAGTGGTGAACTTCTTTTTGTTAATTTAGAAGAAAAATATATAGTTGATGGTAAGACGTCTATTTTACAAATTAACAATATTGTATACAGAGAAGCTCCAAATAAAACTGAATTAACTAATAAAAATATCTTAGGAAAACAATTAGAGAATAATATTTTATCTACTTGTCTAAAGAAGGAAATTATACCGGACCCAGTTATGTTATTTAAGTACTCTGCAATAACTTTTAATGGCCATAGAATTCATTATGATAGGAAATACTCAATTGATAAGGAAGGTTACCCAGGATTAGTAGTTCATGGACCTTTAACAGCAACCTTTTTAATGCATTTTTGTGAGAATACTCTTCAAAAGCATATAAAAAAATTTGAATTTAGAGCAATTAAGCCCATCTTTGACATAGAGAAATTTATGCTTAATCTCTACGAAGATAAAGACAATGGAACTATCGATGTCTACGCTACTAATTTAAAAAATGAAATTTGCATGTCTGCTAAAGCTGTAATGGTTTAAATAAATTAGAATTTTTCAAAATTTGATAACTCATAAATAACACCCTTGTTATTTCCTTTAATAACTTGCATTTTTATAAAAATAGAGTCATCCCCGTGAGACCATATTAGTAGCTCCTTACCAAAAGGAGTAAGCCAAATAAATTTATCACAAAGGAATTTTCCTGCTGATACGTCAACTTTCTCTATGCCTTCGTATCGTGCTGTTGAGGATAATATAGTTCCATGACTAATTGTTCTACCATTCCATGTATCTGAAACAGTAAAAGTTAAAATTTCGTTATATTCATTTTTTCTTTTACCAACCATCCTCATCTTCCATGCTTCATGAAAAATTGCATGAAAACCTAAAATTACATTTTTTTTTATAGAAAAAACTTTATGATCATAATTTCCATTTGGTTTACATAACCATGAATGCAAATCTCCATCGATTAATTTTCTTTGAATAGAACCTTCATATTTATTCTTATAATATAAATTACCAAACGCCTCTATTGGTTGCCAATATTTAGACTCCTTCTGATAAACATCTCTTAATAAATCTCTATTCGGAGAGCGAGATACTGCTCTTAAAGTCCTGGATCCATCTGGATTTCTAGTAATAATAAAATTTTCATAGTCATAAGTTTTCCCATCAGTATCAATGATATTAATTTGCCCTTTATAGACTAAAAAATTCATATGATTCATATCTAATATTTTATATCTGGATGCTTTAAATGCCACGAAGTATTCAACTGATATGCATTTGACAATTGAAATAATTTTTCTTCTTTAAAGTGTGATGAAATGAGCTGAAATGCTAGAGGCATACCTTCTTTATTGAAACCAGAGGGTATAGTAATTGAGGGATTGCCTGATATATTATATGGAACTGTAAATCTTAATAAATCGCCCTGGTTATTTATATCCCCTAATGAGTCAATTGTTTTGTTAAGGGCAGCTGTTGGCCAAGGAGGGCATATAATTATATCAACAGAATTAAAAACTTTACTTAACTGATTACTAAACTCTCTTGAACTTTTTAAAAGCTTAACATAAGAGTCGTTATTTAATTTTGAGCCATTTATCAAAAGTTCTTTATAAACTTGACCAAGTTCATTACCTCTCTCTAAAAGTTCTTTATTCTCTGAATATGCTTCAGCAGAAACTAGATCAGTAAATTTAGGAGTAATTTTTTTTGTATTTGGAATTTTGATTTCAACTAAGCTTACTCCAAGATCTGATAAAAAAAGCATTGCCTTATTGATTGCCTGATAGAGCTGAGAGTCAACATCAGTTTCGTTATATTCAGGATCATACCCAACTTTCAAGCCTTTAATATCTAATTCAAAAGTAGATAAATAGTTTCTAATATCAGCAAAACTTGAATTTGGATCATCTGGATCATGCCCTGAAATTACATTCATTAAAGCGGCACAATCTCGGGCGTTTCTCCCTATTGGACCAATATGATCTAATGAAGGAGCTAAGGGCATTATACCAAATGTACTTACTCTTCCAAAAGTTGGCTTTACTCCTGTCACTCCACAACATATAGAAGGGTAGCGAATAGAACCCCCTGTATCTGAACCTATTGCAAGGGTGCACAAGCCTGCAGCTACAGCTACAGCAGCGCCTGATGATGATACTCCAGTACTATATTCTAAATTCCATGGATTTTTTGGCTCTGGCATTCTTGAAGCGTGCTCAATAAACGCCCCTTCAGTTAAAGCTAACTTTCCAACAATAATTGCCCCAGAATCCTTTAGTTTTTTTACAATTGTTGAATTTTTTTTAGGAACAAAATCTCTTCTTGAATTAGATCCACCCGTTGTGGGATATCCCTTGATATCACAAATATCTTTCAAAGCAATTGGAATACCCATTAAAGGGGAAATAAATTTACCTTTTTTTACGTAATTATCTATGATTTTTGCTTCTTTATAGGCTTCATTTTTTGTAAGACAAATGAAGGCAGAGAGAACTGGATCAAGCTTTTCAATACGATCGTAAAAATAAGAGACTAATTCTGAAGGAAGGATATCTAGATTTTTGTAATCATTATGTATTTCAAAAATTGATTTATAGTGCCAATCAGAATTCATATTTCTATTTTAAACTATTAGAACTATACAATCAAAAAAACATATGCAATTTTGTCCACCATGCGAACAAAAAAATTCAATTTGTACAATAATATCTTCTTTGGTGATATAGTTTCAAAAATAGGAGTAAATTTTATGAGATTTTCATACACTCATCATATGCCATATACAGGAATAGATAAAGCTGGCCAAGACTGGCCTGTTTCCAATAAACAATTTGATCCCAAGAAAGGTGCTAAATTATTTAATCACTATTTAGAGGATAAAATAGCTGCTGAAGATGCTGGTTTTGACTGGATTGGATGTAACGAGCATCATATGAGTCCTTATGGTTTAATGCCTAATCCAAATTTAGTAGGAGCAGTTATTGCTAATAGAACAAAAAGTGCTGGTATACTTCAGTCTGGTGTTATTGTCCCTCTAGTGAACCCAATAAGATTAGCTGAAGAATATGCAATGCTAGATGTTATGAGTAATGGAAGACTAGTTGCTGGTTTTATGAGAGGAATACCGCATGAATATGTTGCTTATAATATATCACCTGACGAGTCTTATGAGAGAATGGAAGAAGCTATAGACTTAATTAAAAAATGTTGGAGTGAACCTGAGCCATTTGGTTGGGAAGGTAAATTTTATCAATATCGAGCAGTTTCTATTTGGCCAAAACCTGTTCAAAAACCTATGCCAAGAATTGTAATGTCAGCATCAAGTGAAAGATCTGCTAGAATAGCTGCAAAACATCATGCCATTGCAGGAATTCTTGCTCTTACTAACATGGAAAATGGAAAAACTGCTATAAATAGATACAAGAAATATGCAAACGATTTTGGCTGGAACCCTACAAGCTTAGATATTTTGGTAGGGATGCCTTGTTGTGTAGCACCTACATATGAAGAAGCAAAAAAGGTACTTCAATCAGGCCAAGAATATTTTTTCGGAGTACTTGGTGGTGGAATTAGAACAGCACAAAAGCTAGTTGTTCAAAAATCAAGGTACTATAGCTCTCAAGAAGAAGCTAATAAACTTAAAGTTAAAGCGGTGAATGAGAGAATGGGCCAAAAAGGCATGAGTTTTGATGAAAGAGTGGAAGCTGGTTTGATTTTATGTGGGACTCCTGAAATGGTAATAGAACAAATCGAGAAAGCTCATAAAGAATTAGGTCATGGAAGAATGAATATTACACTTAAAGTTGGTAATATACCTGATGAATTAGTATCTAGATCAATGAATTATCTTAAAGAAATAGTCTTTCCTGCTGTAAAAAATTTAGGAGAAGAGTTAGACCCTGCTCCAGCTCAAGCAGCTGAGTGATAAAAATTGATTACACCTCCTGAAGATATTTCAGAAAAAATTAAAAGTATAGGAAACAAATTCAATCATGAAGTTGTTAAAGAAATCTATAAAATCTATATACCTTTACTAAGAAAAATAAATAATGATCATATTCATGTGAAAAAAGATATAAGCTATGGAGAGAGTGATAGAAATATTTTAGATATTCACTACTGTAAAGATACAAATAAAAAAAATATGCCGGCAGTAATTTATTTACATGGAGGAGGATTCACAGGCGGGAATAAAAATGCTTTACCGGATGAACCAGAACTTATTCATGGAAATATCGCAAATTATTTTGTAAATAATGGTTTTATTGGCATCAATGCTACTTATAGGTTAGCACCTGAACATAAATATCCATCCGGAGCAGAAGATGTATCAAAAATAATTAAATTTTTAATTGAAAATTCTAAAAAATTTGGGATTTCTAAAGATAAAATTTTCTTATTTGGTCAGTCCGCCGGTGCCAGTCATGTGGCTAGTTATCTTTTTAATAATTCTCCTACTATCCCTGAGTCAGGAAACTTAGCTGGCTGTATTCTTTTTTCTGGCGCATACGATTTAAATTTAGTTAATTCAAATACTATTGAAAATTATTATGGAAAAAATAGAAATCTATATAGTGAAATGTCATCGATAAATTTCATCAAAAAAAAATGCTGTCCACTATACATATTTACATCAGAGTTTGACCCTCCTGTTTTCAAAGAACAGGGTAAAAATTTTTATGAGAAGCTAAAAAATGAAGGGCATAAAGTAAATCACAAGATTATACCAGGACATAATCACATTTCACAAGTTATTCACCTTAACACAGATGATAGATCTGTTGGCCCTTATCTAATTGAATTTATGAAAAATATAATAGCAAATTAGCCATCATCTAGCAGTATTAAGTTTTTTGGGAAGTCTGTAAATATTGATGTTACTCCCCAGGATTTAAGCAGTTTTGCTTCTAAAGGATCATTAACGGTATATACAAGTACTTTTTTTCTTAAGTCAAGAAGGTATGTAATTACTTTTTTATCAACTTTCTTAAAATCTAAACCAAAATAATAGAAAGAGTTTAAATTATACTTAACAAATTTTTTTTTTGAAAATTCTTCTAGTAATATCATTTTTTTTACTTTTTGTGTTTCTACAATTTTACTAAGAGGCTTAAAATCAAAACTACTGATTAGTAAATTATTTTTTGAAGACCATGATTTACTTAGAGTTTCCTGTACTTTACTTCCAATAGAAAACTCAAGACCTTTTTCAGTTTTAATCTCTATATTTAAATTAATAGAATTATTATTACAATAATTTATCACTTCTATTAGAGTTGGTATTTTTTCTCCTTTGAAAGATTTATGAAACCATTCACCCACATCATAATTTTTTAAATCTTTATAGCTTTTATTTAAAACAGAAGAATTTATTCCTGTAGTTCTAAATAGATTACTATCATGGAAAACTATTAACTCCTTATCTCCTGAAAACCTTACATCCAACTCTACCCAGGTTGAACCATAAGACTTAGCTAACCTTATTGCTGCAAAAGTATTTTCTGGCGCTATAGCGCTAGCTCCTCTATGAGATATAAAATAATCAAGGGTAAATAAATTATCTTTATTCATATTAAATTAACAAACCTCTATTTAATTTAAAATATATAAGTTATATTATAAGTATTAACTTTAGAGTATAGTGCATGAAAAATAATAAAAAAATGATTCTTCCCTCCGTAACTAATTTTAGAGATCTAGGAGGATATATAAATAAAGATGGGCTTAAAATTAAAAAAAATACCATTTACAGATCTAATTTTTTTTCTGAAATGTCTAAGGAAGACCAAATAAAGATAGAATCTTTAAAAATAAAAACAGTAATTGATTTTAGAGGTAAGAAAGAAATTAATTTTAATAAATATAAATTTTATTCCAGTATCGCAAAAAATAAATATTCAAAACCTATAGAAACAAAAGCTTCAGTGGAACTATATGACCTATTTATCAAAGGTAAACCTACTGAGAAAAAAGTAAGAAATCTAATGATAGAGTCTTATAAAGAATATGCCACAGGTTTTATAAGTAACTATAAATTTTTTTTAAATTTATTATTGGAAAAAAATAATCTACCTTTAGTCTTTCACTGTACTGCTGGGAAAGATAGAACTGGCTTTGCTTCGGCACTGATATTTTTTTGCTTAAATATCCACTATGAAAACATAATGGAAGATTATTTGCTTACAAATAAACTATGGAGAACAACTTTAAATTTACCAAATAAAGCAAGTAAATCATCTATTAAAGCAATGCTTAAAGCAGATGTTGATTATTTAAATTCCGCCTTAAATGAGGTGCATGAAAAATATAAAAACATTGATAATTATATAACAACAAAGCTCAAAATAAATAAGATGAAAAAAGAAAAAATTAAATCTAATTTATTAGAAAAAATTAGGTAGTTACAATTGCTAAGACAACACAACATAGACCAAAAAAAATAATTATTGTTATTGGTTTTATATCATTTTTTTTCATAGTTTTTTCCTTATAATTATCTTAACATATACGCTTTAAAAAAAATATATGTAGAAAGTAATATTTATATATTATTTTAAATGAAATTTTATCTGTTTAGCTGCATTCGACACCTGCTCTTTACTAGCTGTAGATGGACTTACACAAAGACTTTGATGAACTTCATATTTTTTTACAAATTTTTCTAAAATTTTTGGAATAATTAAAGATACTTGGATTTTAGCTAAATTCTCCTTGGTAGGGTATTTAAGCGCCGCATTTAATGCTAAATGATATGTCTCAGCGGACTTAACTAGCTCAACAGTTTTTTCATGTAGTTGTTTAGGTGAAGGAAGTCCATTAGGTCTTGCAAACTCTTTATCCTTCTTAAACCATGGGAAGAAAAGATGTTGATCTCTCGCAAGGTGCCATAAGAAATTAAATTGGCTTCCATAATAATCAAATTTAATTTTTGGAGCATGACCACTTTCTAATAGTTGTTGAACTTTATCATCGTATATTTGAAGAAATTCTATATAAAATTTTTTTATTCTTGAAGGTTGTTGTATTGACATTTCTATACCGCAATGCGCTCCAGTCATACTACCCCAAAGAAAAAAATTTTCTATGTTAAGCTGATCTAAAAAACGAAATATTGAGTTTGAAAAATAAGCAACATTAGGATTTTCTATATCAGGGCCCTCAGAGTCACCCATTCCCATAATATCAGGAGCAATTACAAAATAATCAGCACCTAATTTTTCAATTAAAGGTATTAAAGAATGTGAAGATGTGGGACCTGGATGTAACATGACTAATGGTGGATTATTATTTCGATCACCAAAGTATCTGTAATGAATTTGACCTTCTTTAATATTTATAAACCCTCTTTTAACCATTTTTATATCCTTGTTATTATCCCTTACTCTCTTTCTTAATTGCTTGAACTAAATCTATGATTGATTCTCTTGGGGTATTAAAGCTTATCATAATTCTGTATATTCTTTCAGATTTATCTCCCCAGAAACTAAAATTGAAACCCTGATTAAATAATCTTTTTACTACTTCATCTGATAAATTTACAAAAACGGCATTTGATTGAACAGGGTAAACAACCTTAACTCCTTTAATTGACTTTAAGCTCTCAGATAAAAAAGACGCCATATCATTAGCATGCCTAGCATTCTTCTCCCAAATACCAGTTTCAATATATGAATTTAACTGAGCAGATATAAATCGCATTTTTGAAATCAGGTGGCCTCCTCTTTTCCTATAGTACTCAATATTTTCTGATAGATAATTATTAAAATAAATAATTGCCTCAGCACAGAACGCACCATTCTTTGTTGCACCAAAAGATAGAATATCTACCCCTGATTTCCATGTAATATCTGCAAATGTGCAATCTAGATAAACTACAGCATTTGCAATTCTTGCTCCATCCATATGCAAAAACATATTATTTTCATGAGTAATTTCTGCAATTTTTCTAATTTCATCAAGATTATAAACCGTTCCTAACTCTGAAGATTGCGTAATTGACACCAAAGCAGGTTTTGAATTATGTATTCCACGAGGAGAAATATTATCAATTTTTTTAATTAGATCCTTATAACATAATTTCGCATCATTCGATTTAACATTGATTAACTTCGCACCTCCAGTATAAAATTCAGGAGCATTGCATTCATCCTCATTTATATGAGACTCCTCAGAAGTGAAGATTGCCCCATAAGGAGGTACACAACTTGCAAAGGCTAAAGAGTTTGCAGCTGTGCCTGACACTACTGGAAAAGATCCTACTTTATTCTCAAATAGTATATCAAAATTTTTGTTTAACTTATCTGTTTCTTTATCATCACCGTAAGAATCCACTAATCCATGGTTTGCAAGTGTTAAACTTTCTAATATTTCTTTTGATATTCCACTTACATTATCACTTAAAAAATTTTTCATTTTCTATATGGTACTCACAATTTAAAAATTCCTTACTGACACAATCTTTTCTCATATAAACTAAAACTTTAGAGTGTTTTTTTTCTCTCAACGCCACTATAAACCATAGTAAGCCTTTATCATTAAAAAAATAAATATCTTTTGCAGATAAATTAACACTTCCATTAGGATGAGAATGATATATGCCTAATATTTTTCTATTACTCAATCTTAGCTTCTTTTGTAAATTTATTTGGCACTCAGGGTTTATTTCAAACCCTAGCTCTGGGGTTTGTGATATATTCTCACTAGGGTGAAATTCATCTATCTTATAGATTTCTTTATTTCTTATACCAGATAAAAAACCACAGCATTCTTCTGGAAATGTTTTCTTCGCTTCTAATTTTATTTTATTTATAATTTTTTTTCTTATAAAAATCATTTATTAATTATAATTTCTTTTAATTCTTTGCCATTACTAACATCAAAAACTTTAATAACTTCATTTCCGTCATTTTTTGTAATGTGAAAAAAAAATTTATTTTTATCAATAGTTTGACTCAAAATAGTAGATCCTTCAGGAAGATTTATTACTATTTCAGAGTGCATACCATGCTTAGAAGAAGATCTATTATAAATTGTTATAACAATTACAGACAAACCGGCTATAATAAGTATTCCCATAAATACTACTAAAAATTTGAGAAGCCGCATAAACACACCTTATGAAAAAAATTCAAAGAATTGAAAAAATAAAAATTAATTCTATAAAAAATAGTAAAAGACTAGATGCTTTTCTTGCAATGAGCTTACCAGATCTTTCAAGAAATAAAATAAAAAAACTAATTTTAGAGGGAAATGTATCAAATAATAAGGAGAAAATAACTGACCCTAATCATAATATTAATGAGGGCGAAATATATGAGATTATTATTCCCGAACCAGAAATAAGTAATATTAAGCCCCAAATAAAAAACCTTGATATTTTCTTTGAAGATGATGACTTAATTGTAATAAATAAACCTGCTGGTTTGGTAGTACACCCTGCGCCTGGTAATTATGAAGGAACTCTTGTAAATGCTTTATTAGCACATTGTGGTAATTCCTTGTCTGGAATCGGAGGAGTTATAAGGCCAGGTATAGTCCACAGACTTGATAAGGATACAAGTGGTTTATTAGTGATCGCTAAAAACGACTTTGCTCACATAGAACTTTCGAGACAATTTAAGAAAAAAATTATAAAAAGAATATATTTTGGTATTACTTGGGGTATTTTAAATAGTCAGTCTGGAGAGATAAAAAATTATATAGGTAGAAACCCAAACAATAGAAAAAAAATGGCTATTGTAAACTCTTCAAAGGGTAAACTTGCAATAACAAAATATACTGTATTAAAGAATTATGGGAGTCTGGCTTCAGAATTACATTTTAAATTATCAACAGGCAGAACACATCAAATAAGAGTACATTTTTCCTCTAATAAGAATCCTTTAATTGGAGATAAGACATATGGAAATTCTCAAAAGTTACAGAAAATAATTAATCAAGAAATATTAGAAAAAAAAATAATTAATAGACAGGCTTTACACGCCGTCAAACTTTGCTTTGAACACCCAAGAAGTAAAGAAAAAATGGAATTTGAAAGTAATTTACCTAATGATATCAATAATTTAAGGGACTTTCTTTCAAAAAAAATAGCTATTTGAATTTTTTTTATGCTTGAAAAAATCTCAGAATTAGATAAAAAAACTGGAAATTAATTATTAAGTAACTACATATAGAGTATATTAGTGATCCAAACCCAGATTTGTTCGTATAAAAAGGTAGATAACATTACAGAACCTAAGGATTAATATGGCATCAAATATTCCAAGTGTATCAAATGATGGAGATCTTTCATCTTATTTGAGAGCAATTAGAAAGTTCCCAATGCTTTCTATTGATGAAGAATTTACACTTGCTAAAAGACTGCAAGATGATGGGGACACTGACGCTGCTCATAAACTCGTAACAAGTCATTTAAGATTAGTTGCTAAAATAGCAATGGGTTACAGAGGTTATGGTCTACCACTGAGCGAACTTATATCTGAAGGTAATATTGGCATGATGCAAGCAGTTAAAAAATTTGACCCTGATAAAGGTTTCAGACTTGCAACTTATGCTATGTGGTGGATACGGGCCTCAATTCAAGAATATATCCTTCACTCGTGGTCATTAGTTAAAATGGGAACCACTGCTGCTCAAAAGAAACTCTTTTTTAATCTAAAGAAATTAAAGGGCCAGATAAATGCCATGGAGGAAGGCGACCTCCATCCAAATAACCTTAACAAAATTGCAGATACACTCAATGTTTCAAAGCAAGAAGTTATTAATATGAATAGAAGGTTATCCTCAGGTGATCGTTCTTTAAATACCCCCATGCATTTAGATTCTGATGGTGATTGGATAGACTGGCTTGAAGATGACTCTCCAAATCAAGAAACAATTGTCTCAGAAAAAGACGAATTCGATAAAAGATATGCTGTACTTAAAGATTCAATGGATATCCTTAACGAAAGAGAAAGAAGAATAATTTTTCACAGAAGACTTACCGATGAACCCCTCACTCTTGAACAACTTTCAGAAGAATATAACATCAGCAGGGAACGCGTAAGACAAATCGAAGTTAGAGCCTTCGAAAAACTTCAAGAGGCTGTTAAAAAATCATACCAGGCCAACAATTTAATTGAGAACAGCTCGATTTAGATTTCATCAAATGGATTTCTTTTAACTATTGTGTCTTCTCTCTCTGGACTGGTAGTAATAATATCTACATCTACACCAATTTGTTTCTCAAGAAACTGAATATATTCTTTTGCCTCCCTAGGCAAATCTAACCAATTTCTTATTCCCCTCACACTTGTTTTCCAACCTCTAATACTTTCATAAACTGGTTCAACTTCTGACTGTTCACTAATTGAGCTTGGAATATAATCAATAAATTTATTTCCAATCTTATATTTGATACAAATCTTGATTTCATCAAAACCGTCTAAAACATCCAGTTTAGTTAGCGCTAAACCTTTTATCCCACTTATTTGGGCCACTTGCTTTACTAGCACTGAGTCGAACCATCCACATCTTCTTGGCCTTCCAGTTACTGTTCCTATTTCGTTACCTCTTTTAGCCAATTGATCAAAATTTTTATCGAATAATTCGGAGGGAAAAGGGCCAGATCCGACTCTTGTAGTATAGGCTTTAGTAATACCTAAAATATAGTTTAAATGTTGGGGGCCAATACCAGAACCAATTGATGCATACCCAGCTAATGTATTTGAGGAAGTTACATATGGATAGGTTCCATGATCAAGATCTAATAGAGCTCCTTGAGCGCCTTCAAATAATATTTTCTTTTTTTGGTAAATTGAATTTCGTAATTCTTGCCATACTGGGCTTATATGACCTTTAATTTTTGAAAAAATATTCATAATATCTTTGTATATATTTTCTTTATCAATTGGATTAACTCCAAAGTAAGATCTCAAAGGATCATGATGTAACGCCATTAAATCAACTCTATTTTTTACAGTTTTAGGGTCTTTTAAATCTCCAAGTCTGATGGATCTTCTTCCAACTTTATCCTCATAAGCAGGCCCAATACCTCTTCTTGTTGTTCCCAGGTTATTTTTTGGACTAGAGTCCTCTCTCATTGCATCTAGCTCTTTATGAAAAGGTAAAATTAAAGTTGCAGTATCAGAAATCTTTAAATTTTCTGGTGTTATGGTTACTCCTTCAGATTGCAATGAATGTATCTCTTCAACTAGTTTCCAGGGGTCTAATACCACTCCATTACCTATAATACATAACTTACCAGGTCTTACTATTCCTGAGGGAAGTAAACTTAATTTATAAGTTACATCGTCAATAACTAGAGTATGACCAGCATTGTGACCACCTTGAAATCTTACAACAATATCTGCTTGACTGGACAACCAATCAACTAATTTACCTTTACCCTCATCACCCCATTGAGAACCTATAACAACAACATTTACCATTAAACTACTCCAGAATTTTTCTTAATTGGAGCAACGACTTTGGCTCTTTATTAAAAAATACATATTCACATCTATGTCTTTCAGCATCATCTAGTATACTTTGAGTTTCTTGAAAAAGTATTACTGTTAACCAGCCTTTATCTCTTAAGTCTTTCGCCTGTTTATAAGTGGTGTCTTCAGGAAGAAGAATTCTTTTGCTATTATTTTTAGTATTAGTAGCAGAAATTTTTAATAATGAATCAAGGTAAATACTAAATCCTACGGCATTTTCATCATTTGCAGTCTGATATCTGCCGCCTTTGCCTAACTCAAATTTAGCAAGTGGCGAATACAGGGTGAAACCTATACCAGTATGATATTCAAAACCATTATATTCAGATAAATCTATAGTAATAGTAACATCTGGAAGTAACTTCTTAATTCCTTGATAAACATCATTTATATACAAAATTAATTCTTTAGCTTTACTATTAAGCTTTAATGAATTTAATGTATTCAATGCTTTTTCAACAGGACCGATTGAGTTTAATATAACTTCAAAGATATCAGTCTTTTTTGAAAGCTCTAATTTTTTTAATGACAACAAATCTTTTTTATCTAAAAATTCTCTTATCATAGCTGATTCTTTTCCAGGAAATTCTAAATCATCTAAAATTGCTCCTATAAATGTTGGAAGAGTCAAATCAATAGAAATTTTAGGCACATCTACTTTTTTAAGCGACTCTACTGCTAAAGCAATTACTTCAACATCTGCTTTAAAACTTTTTTCTCCTATTAATTCAAAACCTGTTTGGGTAAATTGTCTTTCTGGTCTAACCTGTGATGTTTTAAGCCTTAAAATATCTCCAGAATAAGATAACCTGAGCGGTCTTGCTAATTTAGAAAGATGAGATGAAACAATACGCGAAATTTGAATAGTAATATCAGACCTTAAACATAAAGTTTTTTGTGTCTTTGGATCTATAAGTTTAAACATATTTTCTTCAATTTTATTACTAAGATTATCTAAAATACTATCTTCATTCTCAATTAGTGGAGGTTTTACAATTTCATAACCTGATTTTCGAAAATTATCTAGCAAGCTAGCAACCAATTGAGACTCAGCTAAAGCTTCATCAATTAGTAAATCTTTAAACCCTTCAGGAAGTAGAATATTATTTTTTTTAGTCATAATTTATCTTATAACAAACAACAATTATAAAGAAATTAATTTAATTAAAATTTATAGAAATTGCTGAATTTACCAACGAGAGTGATTTAATTTCATTTAGTGTGGTCCCATCTATTGGGGCATCAATAGATATTAATGACATTGCCTTTCCCCCTGCCATTTGTCTGCCAAGTTGAAAAGTTGCAATATTTACTCCCGCTTCTCCTAAAATTCCTCCCAGTAAACCAACAAAACCTGGTTGGTCATCATTAGTAACTAATAACATATTTTTTGATAATTCAGCTTCAATTCTTATTCCATTTACTTCTACAACACGTGGAATTCCATTCTCAAATACAACCCCTTCAACTGAATTTCTTATTCCATTGCCCTCAACAATAAGTTTTATTGTAGAGCGATACTGTTGTGAGTTTTCATTGATGGTTTCAATTATTTCTACACCTCTCTCACGTATAATAGAGGGAGCATTTACCATATTTATTGAATCCATCCCATATTTAAATACACCTTCCAAGGCTACTGAAGTAAGAGGATGAATATTCAAAGATGCTACTTTACCATTAAACTCCATAAAAAACTTTTTTACTTCAAAATCTGTTAGCTGACCTAGAAAACTACTTATTTGCCTTACTAGTTCAAGAAATGGTTTAAGTTTTGGAGCATCTTCTCTTGAAATAGAGGGCATATTAAGAGCATTCTCTATTGAACCCTCTAACAAGTAGTCTGAAATCTGTTCAGCTACCTGTATAGATACGTTCTCTTGAGCTTCCAAGGTAGACGCACCTAAATGCGGGGTAACAATAACTTTTTCATGGCCAAACAAAATGTTTTTGTGAGCAGGTTCATCAGCAAATACATCAAGAGCTACACCAGCAATTTTACCTTCATTTAAACCATTTAGCAGGTCTCTCTCATCAATTAAACCACCTCTTGCGCAATTTACAATGTAAATGCCTTTTTTCATTTTATTAATTGATTCTTTATTTATAATATTTTTTGTTGTATCAGTAAATGGAGTATGTAAAGAAATATAATCTGAGGATCTAAGAAGTTCATCAAAGTCTACTTTTGTTACACCTATCTCCTTTGCAGATTCATCCGATAGAAACGGGTCATAAGCCATAACCTTAATTTTTAGACCTATGGCTCTATTAGCAACTATTGAACCAATTCTACCACAACCAATAAGACCCAAAGTTTTTCCAAAAAGCTCAGAACCCATAAACTTACTTTTTTCCCACTTCCCTGAATGAGTTGATTCACTTGCTTGAGGTATTTTTCTAGCTAGGGAAAAAATTAGGGCTATAGCATGCTCTGCTGTTGTTATCGAGTTACCAAATGGTGTGTTCATAACTATTACACCTTTTTTAGATGCAACTTTGATATCTATATTATCAACACCTATCCCTGCTCTTCCTACAACTTTAAGATTTTTAGCTGCTTCAATAATTTTTTTATTCACTTTAGTGCTTGATCTCACTACCAAGGCATTATAGCTCTTAATTTCTTTAACTAGATCTTCTTCACTTAAATTTGTTTTTACATCAACATCTATACCCCTAGATAAAAAAATTTCTTTAGCATGAGTACTGAGCGAGTCAGATATTAATACATTTACCATATTAACTACTTTCTATTATTTTTTAATTTGTTAAAAACCCATTCTAGCCAAGGAAGTAATGCAGAAATATCTTTTGTCTCTACAGTAGATCCACACCATATTCTTAAACCTAATGGAGCATCTCTGTAAGAATGAATATCATATGCAACGTTACAATCCTCTAACATATTCACCATCTCTGATACAAATTTAGACTGAGAGTCACTACCTAAAGAAAGAAACCATTTATCTACAATTTTCAGACAGACTGAAGTTTTAGATCTATATCTAGATGTTGTAGCCAAAAAATCAACCCATGCTGTATTTCTAACCCAATCCTCAATAATCTCAAAATTCCTACTGGTTCTATTTATTAATTCTGGCAAGCCACCTATTTGTCTAACCCAATTTAAAGTATCTAATAAATCTTCAATACATAACATTGATGGTGTATTTATTGTTGAACCAGAAAATATACCTCTGTTTAACTTACTACCTTTTTTTATACGAAAAAGTTTAGGTATTGGCCATTTAGGTGTATAGCTTTCTATTCTATCTATAGCTCTAGGACTTAGTATTAATACACCATGACCTCCTTCACCACCTAAAACTTTTTGCCACGAATAGGTTGCAACATCAATTTTTTCCCACGGTATTTCTAAAGAAAAAACTGCTGAAGTTGCATCACAAATAGTTAAACCTTTTCTAGTTTCAGGTATCCAATCACCATCAGGCACACAAACTCCAGAAGTAGTTCCATTCCATGTGAAAACAATATCATTTTCAAAGTTTAATTCCTTTAGATCTGGTAAATTGCCATATTCAACTATATGGGTCTTGCATTCCCTAAGTTTTAGTTCATCTACGATATCTTTGACCCAATCCTTTCCAAAACTTTCCCATGCTAATACCTCAGTTTTATTCTTTCCAAGCAAAGACCATAGGGCTATTTCCATAGCTCCAGTATCAGAACCAGGCACAATACCTAATTCATAGCCCTTTGGAAGTGATAAAATTTCTTTTGATATTTCAATTGCAGACTTAATTTTGCTTAAAGCCAAAACTGACCTATGCGACCTGCCGAGACTATCTAAATTAATATTGTTAATTGACCAACCTGGCCTTTTATTACATGGTCCTGAAGAGAATTTTGGGTTTAATGGCTTCATAATTGGCTTTACAAGTTTATCCATATACCACTCTCCAAACTAAGCATTTAATCCAAAATAGATAATAATCACACACTTCAATCGAGACAAATAAATTTATAACTTTAAGCTAGAGGCTCGATAGAATGAACATGATTTAGAGGACCATAACCTCTACCAATACCTGGTGCGTTTTTAATTGCTTTGTTAACATATTCATGGGCTATTGCAACAGCTTTTTTTATTTCATATCCTCTAGATAGACCGGACGCAATAGCAGCTGATAGCGTGCACCCTGTTCCATGTGTGTTCCTGGTATTGATTCTATCTGTTTCAAAAATATCAATATTATTTTCTTGAATTAAATAATCCCTTACGATTTGACTGTTACTATGCCCTCCCTTCATTAAGACAGCAGACGGCCCCATAGCTAAAATTAATTCCCCTGCTCTAACTATTTCTTTTTCAGAAATAATTCTCATTTCACTAATAATTTCTGCCTCAGGAATATTTGGTGTGACTATTGTAGCACGAGGTATTAAATTATTTATCAATGACTTCCTTGCATCCTCAGTTAAAAGATCATCACCACTTTTTGCAACCATAACTGGATCAATTACTAAAGGACATACTAAAGAATTTTCAATGATTTTTTTAGAAATAAGATTCACTATATTTGTCTTATGGAGCATTCCAATTTTAATTGTATCAACTTTTATATCTTCAAGCACACAGTCAATTTGAGTCGAAATAAAGTCTAATGGTACTTCTAATATTGATTTTACTCCAGTTGTATTTTGGGCAACTAATGCAGTTACTACAGATAACGCATAACATTTAAATGCTGTGATAGTTTTGATATCAGCTTGAATTCCTGCGCCCCCAGAAGGGTCTGTTCCAGCAATACTTAGGACTTTGCTAATCATGGCTAATTAACTTTTTGAAAAGATTTTTCAATAGAATGAATAGCTTCTTTGATTGACTTAGTATCAGTTCCCTCTGCCATTATTCTAATTAACGGTTCAGTTCCAGATTGCCTTACTAAGATTCTTCCTGAGGAACCAAGCTGTTTATTATGATAATCGATAGTTTCTTTTACAATCTCGCTTTCAATAGAGTTTGATGCCGAAGAGTCAATATTTCTTAAAATTTGAGGAAACAATTTAAATGGATGGAATATCTCACTGGATTTTTTATTCTCATGTAACATGATTGATAATAACTTAATTGCAGCTAACAAACCATCACCTGTAGTTGAATTATCTAAAAAAATTATATGGCCTGATTTTTCAGCACCAAAGTTTGTATCAAAACTAATCATTTTCTCCAAAACATACTTATCACCTACTTCTGATCTTAAAAGTTTTATACCTAATTTTTTTAAATATATTTCTAACCCCAAATTCGACATTGAAGTAGTAACTACATGATTTTTTCTTAATTCATTATTTTTTTTTAAATAGTTAACTATTGCACCAATTAAGTGATCGCCATCTACTAAGCAACCCTTTTCATCACAAACTATCAACCTATCTGCATCTCCGTCTAAAGCAAAACCAATATCAGCACCCTCTTCAAGGACTTTTCTTATCATTTTTTCTGGGCAGGTTGAGCCACATTGGTCATTGATATTTACCCCATTAGGCTTGTCATTAATCGAGACAACTGTAGCTCCTAACTCCCTTAAAACTTGAGGGGCAATTCTATAAGCGGCACCATTTGCAGAGTCAATTACAATTTTCATACCAGAAAGAGTCTTACCAGCTTTAAAATTTATCTTTAGATTTTCAATATATCTTCCTACTCCACCCTCTAATCTCGTAGCTCTTCCAACTAAATCAGGATGAGAGAGTGAAACACCATCCATTATTCTTTTTTCTATTTCTAGTTCATCACTATCTGATATTTTATGACCATCAGAACCAAAAATTTTAATTCCGTTATCCTTATATAGGTTGTGAGATGCGGATATTATAACACCTAAGTTTGCTTCTAAACTATGAGTAAGCATTGCAACTGCTGGTGTAGGCATTGGCCCAACCATAATTACATCTGTACCTACAGAAGTAAAGCCAGATACCAGCGCAGATTCTAACATGTAACCAGATAACCTTGTGTCCTTACCAATAAGAACATTATTTTTACGACTATCATTTTGAAAATAGCTACCTAAAGACATACCTAATTTTAGAATTATTTCGGGTGTCATAGGAAATTTATTTACCTCGCCCCTAACTCCATCAGTTCCAAAAAATTTTTTTTTGTTTATTTTTGTCATAAAAACTCATTAAAGAATAATTTTCAAAACTACTATTAATTTTTAGTTTCAGCAATATGTGTCCAAATATTAAGAGCTTGCAAGGTTTGCTTTACATCATGCACCCTATACATCTGTACTCCCTGAGATAAGGACCATAGGACTGAAGCTATAGATCCTCCAAGACGATCTTCTTCCTTTTCCTTTTTACTCCACCTTCCAATAAAACTTTTACGAGACGAGCCAAGTAATATTGGACAACCAAAGCCATGAAAAATACTTATATGTTTCATTAAACGCCTTAGATGGTTATCATTTTTTCCAAAACCTATACCTGGGTCAATTATAAGTCTAGATCTATCTATACCATGTTGCTCACAAAACTTTATTCTTTCCTCAAAATAATCAAATATATCTAAAATTACATCATTATATTGGGGGTTTTCTTGCATAATTTTAGGAGCTCCCTGACTATGCATTAGTATGAGACCACATTTCGTTGAACTAATTTCTTTAACACTATCTTTATCATTTGAAAGAGACGTAATATCATTAATAATCTTAGCTCCAGCATTAATTGCATCTCGCATTATTTTAGACTTGTTTGTATCTACAGATATTAAAAACCGATCAGAAAGATTTTCTATGACACTTATAACTCTTTTACGCTCTTCATTATATGATATTGATTCAGATCCAGGCCTAGTGGACTGCCCCCCTATATCTATGATACTTGCTCCTTGTTTAGCTAAAATTTCTCCATGAATTATTGCATTCTTATGAAGATAGTATTCCCCACCATCAAAAAAACTATCCGGTGTTACATTAACAACCCCCATAACGGTAGGAGAGCTAAATGAAACTCCATGCAAACTATCTCTTTTAGACAAAATCAGGTGGATTTTTTCTTCTATCTCACTTATTCTATTATTGTTTTTAGCCCAATCAAGTAAATTTTTGTATGGTATATCACAAGTTAAAGTTTTAGAATTTTTCCTGATAAAAACTTTAAAATGTTCAAAATAAAGATTACTGCCTCCAAGCCTTAATTTACTATTGTTGCCTAAATTTAACGCTTGTGGTGCTATATAAATTTTATCATTAGGTAAAATATTTTTAAGCAAAGAGTTAATTTAGCTTCTAAAAAATTTAAGAGTTAGGTTGAGGGGAAGGTTTAAAACCACCAGTCTTTGGTCCCTTTTTATTAGATGAAGGGACAGAAGATATTGTGCTTCCTTTACTCTGTTCTATATCACTATCTTCTTCTCTATTTAATTCTTTACCATCGAGAATTAATTTTATTTCATCTCCTGTTAATGTTTCATATTCAAGCAAAGATTTTGCTAATTTATGAAGCCCATCCATATTTTCCTCAAGAATCTTTCTTGCTGCTTCATTCGCTTCATTAACAATCCTTTTAACTTCTTCATCAATCAACTGAGCAGTGCTTTCAGAAACATTTTTCTTTTGAGCAACAGAGTGACCTAGGAAAACTTCTTCTTCATTATCTCCATATCTTAACGGGCCAAGTTTTTCGCTCATCCCCCACTCAGTAACCATCCTCCTAGCTAAATCTGTTGCCATTTTAATATCACTTGAGGCACCTGTAGTGATTTTTTCAATGCCAAAGATCAGCTCTTCTGCCAACCTACCTCCAAATGCTATAGCCAGAGAATCTTTTAGATATTCTTGAGATTGAGAATATTTGTCTTTTTCTGGAAGCCTCTGCACAAGACCTAGCGCTCTTCCTCTTGGTATTATTGTAGCTTTATGAATAGGATCTGTTGCTTTACAATGAACTGTTACTAGAGCATGGCCTGCTTCATGATATGCTGTTAATTCCTTCTCATCATCAGACATAACCATCGACCTTCTTTCAGCTCCCATCATTACCTTGTCTTTTGCATCCTCAAACTCAAGCATAGTAACTACTTTTTTACCCTTTCTTGCAGCCCATAATGCAGCTTCATTTACTAAGTTAGCTAAATCAGCTCCGGAAAAACCAGGAGTACCCCTTGCAATTGTTCTAGCCACTACATCAGGACCTAGTGTAACTTTTTTCATATGAACTTTTAGAATTTTTTCTCTACCGAGTATATCTGGATTTGGTACAACAACCTGTCTGTCAAACCGGCCGGGCCTTAGAAGGGCAGGATCTAATACATCTGGTCTGTTTGTAGCAGCGATCAGTATCACCCCTTCATTTGCTTCAAATCCATCCATTTCAACTAAAAGTTGATTGAGTGTTTGCTCTCTCTCATCATTTCCACCGCCCAGTCCAGCACCTCTGTGTCTTCCTACAGCATCTATTTCGTCAACAAAAATAATACAAGGAGCGTTTTTTTTAGCCTGCTCGAACATATCCCTCACTCTGCTCGCCCCTACTCCTACAAACATCTCAACAAAATCAGAACCTGATATGGTAAAAAAGGGAACATTAGCCTCTCCAGCTATGGCTCTTGCAAGGAGGGTTTTACCGGTACCTGGAGGCCCTACAAGAAGTGCACCTTTAGGAATTTTACCTCCAAGGCGCTGAAATTTTTGGGGATCTTTTAAATAATCAACTATTTCTTCTAACTCTTCTTTAGCTTCATCTATCCCAGCAACATCTTGAAATGTTACTTTACCATGTTTTTCTGTTAGCAACCTTGCTCGCGACTTACCAAAACCCATAGCACGACCACCACCTCCTTGCATTTGGCGCATAAAAAATATCCAAACCCCTATAAGCAAAAGCATTGGGAACCAAGCAATTAGTATATCAATTATACCAGGCCTTCCTTTTTCCAGAGGAATGGCGCGTATCAAAACTCCTTGATCCGTAAGTGTTTTAACTAAATTAGGGTCATTTGGCGCATAGGTATTGAATTCCCTTCCGTCATTTAAATTACCAGATATCGAATTACCCTTTATGGTAACTTCCCTTACTTGTCCTGCCTTAACCTCAGCTATAAACTCAGAAAATGCTAAATCGCGCTTAATGCTTTCTGGGTCTGAGCTTTGAAAAAGCTGATACATTGCTATTACAACTAAAGCAATTATTGCCCAGAGGGCTATATTTTTTCCAAAATTATTCAAGGGAAATACCTCTCTAATTCAAACGATAATAAAAAACTACAATTACATAAATAGGTTATTTATTTTAATTTACAACTGCAAAACCTGGTGGAGACAAAGATTGAATGGGAGAAAAATTAGCAGTAAAGTCTAAATCCCGATACAAACTGACCCCTAAATTAGGAATTGAAATAACCCTATCTTTTTCCCAAAGGGCAGGCAAACTTAATAAAGCCTCTTTAGGAATATCAGATTGATGATTATAATAACCTGCATTTGTTACCTGATCAAAACCCTTTCTACCAAGTCTCCTCAATTTAAGCTGTTTTCCGTAATTTTTCGTCATTTTTATCTTAAATCTTCTATCCCAAATCATTAATTCATTGTCTATTTCAATTTTTTTTGGCTCTATATTTCTTATTTCTCTTATAAAAAATAAATTATTACTTTTTTTTATTATTAAACACCCTCCAAGAGTTTTTGAAGTAAAAGATTTGGCAAAATGGTCTGATATCCTTTTTAAACCTGTTAAAGAAGGAGGATATTCTAGTCCAGCTACGGTAATAATTGACCTAGATAAAATTTGCTCTCTAAATTCTTTTTTAAGTTTAACAAATTGATTAAAATTAAATTTTACGAAGCCTAGTTGATTAACTTCTGCATTTAGAGCAAAATATTTACTCATTAATTTTTCAAAATTAATTCTTTTTTTTGCAACTAATTTATCCACTTTCCAATTATTTTCAGATAAATAATTTCGAGCTTTTACTCTAAAAAATAAATTGTTCTTATTAGCTTCATCTTCAATCCATGATATTTTATTTGCCAATAAGTATTTTTTTAAATCATTCGGATCTAAATTTAATATAGGCCTTAAAAGTCTAAAACAATTAAACTCCCTTATAGCGCTCATTCCTGCCATACCAATGAAACCACTATCTCTCCAACTTCGCATCAAACATGTCTCTTTTTGATCTAAACTATGATGACCAACTAAGAGATGAAAAATATTATTTTTTTCACAAAAATTAGCCAAAAGTTTATAACGATAATTTCTAGCAAGTTCTTGAATTTTGGATTTAGGTTTTGGGCCTCGATATTTTATAATTTCATGCTGTATTTTTAATTTTTTCAGTTGTCTCTTAACAACAAGAGCTTCTTTATATGAATTATCCCGTAATGAATGATCAACTGTAACACCTATTACTGAACCTCCATAAATTCTGGTCCAATTTTTCGCTAACAAAACTAGAGCAAGGCTATCTGAGCCACCAGATACAGCAACAGCAATTTTGGGATTTATCTCAAATGGAAAAAAGGTTTCCATATTCTTTGAGAATTTGGCCTCTAAAAAATTGACTAAATTAGTTTTAGTTTTTACAACCAATTCTTACCGATTCCTGCAAAGCTCTCCTCCTTATCCTAGAGTTTGCTTCAGGAAACTTTAAAAGAAGCTCTTCGAATGACTCACAGGCTTCACTAGAGTTCCCTAATTCTCCTAGAGACATACCTAATTTTAAGAGGCTATCAGGAGCTTTATTACCAAGAGGAAATAATTTGTAGCTGTCTATAAAAGCACCAGCAGCTTCTGCATAACTCTTTTTAACGTAGTAAACCTCCCCTAACCAATAAAAAGCATTACTTGATAGCTTATGATCTTTATTCAATCGAATAAATTCTTTAAACGCTAATTCAGCTTCTTGATAATCCAATTTCATTAATAAACTTCTTGCGTAAGCATACTGTTTTTCAGGGCCTAAATCAGGAAGTATAGACTCTATCTTTAAAGATGATGTCTCTTCTTTAGATATTTCACTATTATCTTTAGAAGATTCATAATTTTTTTCAGTCTCTGAAAGAGTATTCTCGCTAAACTCATTATTCTTTTTAAGAGGCGCTTTAAGTTTATTCACTATAGTTTCGATCGACTTTAGTCGAAAATCTAAATCTTCTACAAGCTTATCTATCCTCTGCCTCATTACATTAACATCATTTCCAGCTCTTTCCACGGAACCTGTTAACTTTCTGATTTCAGCTTCTAACTCAGACATTCTTAGCTCGTTAGCAGTCATTCTTTGAATAAATGGACTGTCACTAGAATTCCCTTGTGAAACAAGTTCATTTGAATTTGAATTGATTTTAGAATCGTTTCTATAGAGTAATCTTGAAATATCTTGTAAGCTTCTTTCTAAGCTATCCAGCCGATTACTTAAGACTCTTACATTGTTAACAGAGTTATTTGAATTGAATTCTGGATTGGATAAAGTTTCCTGGGCAAAAGACAGACCATAAATAAATTGAAAATATAATATAATTAAAAGAGATATTAATATTTTACAATAATTTAATAAAAACATATTTGATCCAATAAGACATTTGATAGGCAAATATATATATCTAAATTAAGGCATAAATTTGGTAAGGTCTATTTGCTCACCAGTTTTACTCTGGTGAGCAAATCAAAAATACTAATAGTTATTAAGATAAAATAATTTATCTTAATTTAAAAAAACCTATTGAGCTCTTACCCTAGTAACTCCACGCCTATTTTGACTCCAAGCTGTATCATTGGAGCCTAAAGCTACAGGTTTTTCTTTGCCGTATGATATGGTCATTATCCTTGCACCATTAATTCCAAGCGCAACTAGAAAATTACTTACAGCAGTAGCTCTTCTTTCTCCAAGAGCTAAGTTATATTCTCTAGTGCCTCTCTCATCACAATGACCTTCAACTGTAATACTTACATTTGAATACCTTTTCAACCAAGCAGCTTGCCTTTCTAATGTTCGTCTAGCTTCAGGTGTTAGATCTGAACTATCGTATTCAAAAAGAACACGATCACCTACATTAGAAACAAGATCAGCCTGACTGCCAGGCAATATCTCCGCTGATTTTGATTGTGATGATTCCACAGATGATGATGATGATGATTTCGTGCTTTCTCCGCTTCCTCCAGCCCCAGAGTCAGTATCTGTAACTGTAGTACAAGCCGAAGCTACGAAAAGTGCGGCTATTGCCATGATGAACTTCAAACGCATCTATTTCTCCGTCGCCAAAAATTGACAAATACTTATTGCTATCTTAACAAAAAAAAACGAATTTGATAAGATTCAAGAGTGATTTTTTACTTTTACTACTCTATTTCAATTTAATCAACTGAGCTTTTAAACCTCTATTGGTCATCTGTCCAGCCAGATTATTGAAAAATAAGCCATTTTCATTAAAAATCTTTTATCTATCTGACTGAGGATAATGGAGACCATGCTGGATCTGACGCATCTAAAGGGGTTATAAGCCTTCTTTCGTTAAATCCAGTTAGGTCTACTGACCAGAGGCTAAATGAGCCACCAGTCCCATCTGACTTACTAGGTTTTTGCCTAAAAAACATCAAAACCCTTCCATTTGGTGACCAAGTAGGACCTTCATCCAGAAAACTCTCTGTTAAAAGCCTTTCTCCAGATCCATCAACTCTCATAATACCAATATGAAATCTACCCTTATAAAATTTAGTAAACGCTATTAAATCTCCTCTGGGTGACCATACTGGGGTAGCATACCTCCCTTTCCCAAAAGATATTCTTTTTTGCTGTTTCCCGTTGGCTTTCATCACATATAGCTGCTGTGTACCACTCCTGTCAGAATTAAAAACTACCCTAGTCCCGTCGGGAGAAAAAGATGCAGAGGTATCAATTGAAGGACTTTTTGTTAACCTCTGAACTTTCCTAGTTCTGATATCCATAGTGTAAATATCAGAATTACCACTTAATGCTAAACTCATTATAACTTGGTTTCCATCAGGTGAAAAACGTGGGGCAAAAGTCATTCCAGGAAAGTCTCCAAGAATTTCTTGTTGTCCAGTATCTATATTATAAATATAAACACGAGGTTTTTTGTTAAAATAACTTAGATATGTTATCTCTTGACGTGTAGGGGAAAATCTTGGAGTGAGAACTAAATGCTTACCATCAGTTAAAAATTTATGATTTTCTCCATCTAAATCCATTATTGCAAGTCTTTTAACTCGTTTGGTTGCAGGACCAGCTTCTGATACATAAACTATTCTTGTATCAAAATAACCTTTTTCACCAGTAAGCCTCTCATATATTTGGTCAGATATTATATGTGCTATTCTTCTCCAATTTGTTGGATTAGTTTTATAAACTAAACCGGTCATTTGCTGTTCAGCAAATGTATCCCACAATCTAAAAGACACATTTAGCCTCCCATCTGATTCAATTTTAGTTGAGCCAGTTACTAATGCTTGAGCATTTATGACTCTCCAATCACCAAATCTTGGCCTTTCAACTATACTTTCTGTATCTTCAATAAATGACTTTCTATCCAGTGGTAAAAATAAGCCTGAGCGCGCAAGATTATTGCTAATAACATCTGAAATTTTTTTTCCTGTATTTTCATTTTTAGCATCAAAGTCTGTTGAATTGAATACTGAGATAGCAATAGGAAGAGGGTCTATATTCCCTCTTGTTATATCTATTTCGACTTGAGAATGTGCAAGCTTCGTCGAAATGAAAATAATAAGTAAAATTAAAATAGTTCTTTGCATATAATATCTCACTGTAAATATTCTATTTTTATAATAAAAAAGTATCAACCACCTAATAATTGTTTTGGGTTAAATGTAAGGGTAATATCACGCCAAGCATCATATTTTGCTTTTGGCAAGCCCGTAAATGGCTGTGCTTTATATACCGCACGAATAGCACTATCAGCTGCGGCTCTAAAAAATGTATCTTTAAGTTTGCCTGAATTTACTATAACAGGAACCCCCCTCAAGGTCCCATCTAGGTTTAAACCAATTCTTAATTTAATTACTAAATCAACAGCATCCCTGGCACCAGAGGGAGGCGTCCAATTCTTCTCAATCTGATACCTTATTAGATCTATATCTCTCATAGTTAAACGAGATGATATGCGAGCATTTTTTATTAATCTCTTTTTTTTATCTATCTCATTAAGAACACCATCAGTTAGTTTTGGCTTATTGAGAAAATTATTTTCTTTCTTTTTTTCTATATTTTTATCTTCATCAATTTTTTTTCTAGACTTATCAATCAAAAGAGAAATTCTATTTGTATCAAAGTCTTTAACTTTTTTTGGAGGTTTAGGCTTCAACCTTGGTCTTAACTTAGTTTGATCAATGTAATTATCTTTTATTATATTTTTTTTTACTTTAGGTTTTTGTTTAGGCTCAAAAATCTCGACAACTTCTTTATTTTGAGCCTCCTGAATTTGTGAAACCGGTTTAACAATTGGTTTTGATTTTATGCTTTGCTTTTCTTTATTAATTTTCTTTGGTTTACTTTTAACTTCTTTTAAAGAAGTTAAATCTTCCTCAAGAGCTACTAATTCAACAATGATTGGCTCTTCATTTTTTGGCTTATTATTAAGAAGGTCGGGCAATGTAACCCACATAGATCCCAAGACAAGGATATGGAAAGTAACAGAGAATATAACTGGTATTCGCATAGAATATATATATCCTATTGTTATGGCTTTTCTGTGATTAATGAAACCTTATTGAAACCAGCAGCTGTAATTTCAGACATAACTTCCATAACTTTCCCGTAATCAATGTTTTTATCTCCTCTTATAAAAATCCTAGAATCCTGTCGATTATTCGAAATTGCCTTTAGCCTTGCTGTTAAAGTGTTTAATTCAACTTCTGTATCTTGAATAAAAATCTTTCCACTACTGTCTATGGTAATAGCTAAAGGCTCATCTTTACCTGGGATAGCTTTAGCTTTAGTTTTAGGCAAGTCTACTGACACACCAACTGTTAATAGTGGTGCTGTCACCATAAAAATAACCAAAAGAACTAACATTACATCTACAAATGGAGTTACATTAATTTCTGACATAGGCTTATATGAAGTACTTTTTTGTTGTTTTTTTTCTGCAAGAAAAGCAGTCATTTGGCAGACCTTTCCTCAAGCTGCCTAAGCAAAATTGATGAAAACTCTGCAGCAAAACCATCTAAACGGTTAGCTAATCTGTTCAAATCATTTGAAAATTTATTATAAGCTATGACAGCAGGAATTGCAGCAACAAGACCAATTGCTGTTGCAAATAGTGCTTCAGCAATTCCTGGGGCAACGACAACTAAACTTGTATTTTCGCTGGAAGCAATTGACTGAAAACTATTCATAATACCCCAAACAGTTCCAAATAAGCCTACAAATGGAGCCGTTGAACCAACAGTTGCCAAAAATCCCAGATATTTCTCTAGATTTTCAACTTCCCTGCTTATGGTTAATCTCATAATTTGACTTAAACGGTCTTTAAAACTTGCATTTAGTTGACCTAATTTTGAAACCTTACTTGTCCTTTTCCACTCCTTCATAACAGAGACGAACAAGAGAGCCATTGGATGATCAGCCCCTGATTTTAAATTATCATATAATTCTTCAAGAGAACTCCCTGACCAAAATTTATCCTCAAATTCTTCGGTTTTTTGTGAGATATCTCTTAATTTTTTAACCTTATCAAAAATTATTGCCCAGGACCAAATTGAGGCAGAAACCAAAATTAAGAGGACTAATTTTACAATAAAGTCAGCTTTATATATTAATGACCAAATTGATAAATCAGCTGAAACGGAACCAGCGATCGATACGGCTTCTACTGCTTGTTGCTCCATATTAATACTCTTTCTAAGTAAACTAATTATTTATCTTTTAAAATATTATATATTTTATCTGGTAAAACAATAGCATGACCAGTCTGAGATATACATGCTAAATTAATTATACTTTTAACCAAGACCTTCCCACCTATCTCTATCTTTTGGTCAAATTGAATTATTTCTTTTTTTAAACGCTTTATATATGAAATTACCTCTATCTCATCATTAAATTTAGCTGGTGATATAAATTTTAAATCACAACTTCTTACTACAAAATAAATCTTTAAAATGTCAGAAATATGATTAAGTTCATATCCCATAACCCTAAAAAACTCTGTTCTTGCCCTCTCAAAATATTTCAAATAATTAGCATAGTATACCAAACCCAAGGAGTCTGTATCTTCATAATAAATTCTAATTAAAAATTTTTGTTTATTTTGATTCAATAAATTAATCCAGTTCAAACTCTGACTGAAAAGACTTAGGCATCTTAATTTTTAAATGTTTAAATGCATTAATAGTTAAAACTCGCCCCCTAGGAGTCCTTTGAATCAAACCTATTTGAATAAGATAAGGCTCGATAATTTCTTCAATAGCATCACGAGGCTCAGACAAAGCTGCTGCAATAGTCTCAATACCAACCGGACCACCGGAATAATTCTTAGCTATACACAATAAATATTTTTTATCCATAGCGTCTAATCCAATAAAATCAACATCCAGACGACCTAGAGCATCACTAGCTACATTTTTATTTATGACCTTTGCCTTAGTTACCACTGCTACATCTCTAACCCTTTTTAACAACCTATGAGCAATTCTTGGAGTGCCCCTGGAACGACAGGCAATCTCTTTCGCTCCCTCATTTTCTAATTTAATATCAAGTAACTTAGAACCTCTCTTAACTATATTTACTAAATCATTAACATCATAAAAGTTTAGTCTAAGGGGAATTCCAAACCTTTCTCTTAAGGGTGTAGTTAATAATCCAGACCTAGTGGTTGCGCCTACTAGAGTAAATTTTGGTAAATCAATTCTGACTGATCTAGCTGCCGGCCCTTCGCCAATAATTAGATCTAAGTTAAAGTCTTCCATAGCTGGATACAATATCTCCTCAACTGAGGGAGATAATCTATGAATTTCATCAATAAACAAAACATCTCTCTCATTAAGATTAGTTAAAATAGCAGCAAGGTCACCAGATTTAGAAATTATTGGGCCTGCTGTTGCTCTAAAGTTAACACCCAATTCCTTAGCAACAATTTGAGCTAAAGTTGTCTTGCCTAAGCCTGGGGGACCAACAAATAAAACGTGGTCAAGAGCTTCTGATCTTGATTTGGCAGCTTCAACAAAGATACTGAGGTTATCGCATAATTTAGACTGGCCTATAAAATCTTTCAGTTGTGTTGGTCTAATCCCAAACTCTTCTTCTTTAGAGCTTTGAGCTTTTGAGTCAACTAGCCTCTTTTCATTGTTTTCTTCCATCAATTCAAATCACTTCTTTTATTGAGACGTTTCAAAGATTCCCTTATTAAACCCTCTAAGCCGATATCATTCTTTTCAGAAATTAGCAAAGCTAAAACCCGATCAATATCAGTTTTTCTAAAACCTAAATTTATAAGAGCAGACTCAGCATTAATAATGTCTTCTTTATCATTTGGCAGAGTGTATTCATTTAATTTTTGCTCAATAATTAAACTACTAGGAACTTTGTCTTTTAGCTCATTCACAATTCTCTGAGCTAATTTGGGCCCTATTCCGGAAACTTTTGCAAAAGCACTTTTATCCTGTTCCGAAATTAACCTAGATAATATACTTGTTTCATATAAAGACTGAATAGCCAGAGCAACCTTTGCACCTACACCTTGAACGGAAATTAGAATTTTAAACCACTGTTGCTCTTTTAAACTATTAAAACCGTAAAGATGAAAATGATCTTCCCTAATGTGAGTTTCTATAAAAAGACTTAACTCCGAAAATTTTTTTGGTGCTTTATCAATAGTTTTTTGACTACAAAAAATTAAATAACCAACCCCTTTAACATCAAGAATTAACCAACCCTCACCTACTTCTTCAACTAAACCTGTTAATTTTGCAATCATTTATTAACTTTCAAATTAGCAGCTAATATAGATTTACTTGAGCTGTAGTGACTATGACAGATAGCTACAGCCAGTGCATCTGCAGCATCGTAGCCATTGATTATACAACCAGGAAGCAAATGTTCTACCATAACCCTAACTTGTTCTTTGTGAGCATGCCCTTTACCAACTAAAGATTTTTTTATTTTGGTTGTTGAGTATTCACTGACAGGTATTCCATAATTTGCCGGTACTAATAATGAGATACCACGTGCTTGTCCAAGCTTAAGAGTTGAATTAGGGTTTTTATTAAGAAACACCTCCTCCACAGCAGCTGAATTAGGTGAGTATGATTCTACTATCGCAAGAAGAGACTGATAAATTAAAGATAATTTTTCTGGTAATTCTTTTTCTCTGGATATTTTTATAACTCCATTACCCACATGACTAAGAGCTGAACCAGAAATTCTGATTAAACCCCAACCTGTATTATTAAGTCCTGGGTCTAAGCCTAAAATCAACATTTGAATCTCAAAAGTATCATTTACCCTCTCAATTTATTTAAAGTCTCATCAGAAATATCAAAATTACTACTTACTGTTTGAACATCATCACTCTCTTCCAAAGTCTCAAAAATTTTAAGAACTTTTTCAGCGGTTTCATTATCAACTTTAATGAGATTTTTTGGTTTCCATATTAATTCAGCAGAAATATCATCTGATATTTTTGTTTCCAGAGAGTTACGAAGATTATAAAAATTTTCCTGTGTTGTGATAAATTCATAGTATTCTTCTGTATCAATAACTTCTTCTGCACCTAATTCAATAGCTAGTTCGAACATTTTATCAGAATCTTTTTCAGATGTTTTTACCCTTATCGATCCTACTCTATCAAATTGAAAAGCAACTGAGTTGGTCTCACCCAAAGTACCCCCATATTTTACAAAAGCCGCTCTTACCTCACCTGCTGTTCGATTTCTATTATCAGTAAGCGCATCAACGATGAAGGCAACCCCTCCAGGAGCATAACCTTCGTACCTTACTGACTCAAAATTTGAGCCAACACCTGAATTAGTGCCACGATTTATTGCTTTTTCCATTGTATCTTTAGGCAAATTACCTGATTTAGCAGCAGAAATTGCCGATCTTAGCCTTGGGTTAGCACTTGGATCAGCACCTCCTTCTTTGGATGCTACAGTTAATTCACGTATTAGTTTTGTGAAAACTTTAGCTCTTTTTGCATCTTGAGCACCTTTGCGGTACATTATATTTTTGAATTGCGAGTGACCAGCCATAATATTTATCTTATTTTATATGATTAAATTTTAAAATATAATTTAACATAGTAATAAAATTAAAACATCATACTAAGTTGGCCATTCTTCATTTAGTCTTCCCCCAAGTCTCAAAGGTGTAATTTTTTTTGCCAAACCTGTCTCTTCACTTGTTTCAATTACGACACCACATATCGTTGCATCCCCACCAGCAGGCCTAAATCTATCTTTTGAAATTTTTCCTAAAAACCTATTTATAGGAACATCCTTTTGCATACCTATTACTGAATTATAATCACCACACATACCAGCATCCGTCTGGTAAGCAGTTCCTTTATCTAAAATTTGCGAATCTGCAGTAGGTATTTGTTGATGAGAACCTATAACAGCTGATACTCTTCCGTCAAGAAATTGCGCCATTGCCATTTTCTCACTAGTAGCTTCAGCATGAAAATCAACAAAAATTAAATCTACTGTTTTGCCTAGATTAGATGATTTTAAACAATCATCTACACTTAAAAATGGATTTTCAATGGGTTTCATAAAAACCTGACCAATAAGATTTATTATTAAAATTTTCTTACCATCAAAAGTATTATAAAAATAATAACCTCTACCGGGTGTTCCCTTAACATGATTTAATGGTCTTAGAAGCCTTGGTTCCTTTTCAATATACTCTATTATTCCTGATTGATCCCATGAATGGTTGCCCCCTGTGATTACATCTATACCAGAATCAAAAAATTGTTTACAAATTTCGGAAGTAATACCAAAACCTCCAGCAGCATTCTCCCCATTGACTATAACAATATCGAGTGAAAGTTTATCTCTTAACATAGGTATTGAGTTAATTACTTTCTCCCTTGCAACTTTTCCAACAACGTCTCCTAAAAAAAGTAACTTCAATCTAGCCTCTCAAAATTCTCTTCTGTTACAACTATATCAAGCCTTTCATCATGTTCAGAAATAGGAACAAAATTTACCCTCTGTATCTCTCTTCCAACACCAATCACAACAATCGTTTGACCCTTATTTTTCTTGAGATTAGTTATAGTAGTATCATAGTAACCAGCACCATATCCTAATCTACTTCCTTTTTTATCAAACCCTACTAAGGGAGTCAGTATTACATCTGGAACTAATAAGGGTTGATCACCCCATGGTTGAGATGTGCCAAATTTTCCAGGCCTAAGTGGATCGAAAGGACGCCACTTTCGAAAATTAAGAATTTTACTATAGGAAGTAACCTCTGGCAAACAAATCATACAACCAAATTTAAATAGTTTTGCAATAAGATATCTAGGATCTGCCTCATTTCTCATAGGCCAATAACCAGCTATTACTTTATCTTTAGAAAAAAAATAATTTTTTAATAAATTATCAGATATAGCTTTGGGCTCCCAGGCTAATAGTGGATTCGCTTCTTTTAAAGATAATAATTTTAATCTTAGAGCTTTTTTGTTCAATTTCACATCACTTAACTTTTTCTTACACGGGACCGCAAAATCCGAAAATCATGATTTCTACCTTGGCCTACTAACAGTAGGTGGGTGCCGCGATATTAAGACCACAATCCCAACAGAGACAGCTCCCAAGTGAGAAGAAACGGCCCGGGAGATATATTGCTTTTCCTGATTTGCAGTGCCCGCTATTCACAAAGTATTATTTATTTAACTTTGCCGCAACATCCAAAATTCGCTTAGTTGCAATATTTAAAGATTGAGTTGCCTCAAAACTTAATTTAGAGGCCACTGGTGATGAATTTGATTCCTTAATATCATTTAACTCATCGGCTAAAAGTAGTGAAGCCATTAATATGAGTCTTGCATCACCTACCTGACCCATGGAAGCGACAAGATTTTTTACTATTTGATTAACTTTGACAGAAAGTTCTGTTAGATGATCTTCTTGACCATCGTCGCAGGCTATTTGATAACTTCTACCGTTAATATCTATATCTACAATTGCCATAAATTTATTCCAAAACAGATTTTAATTTTTTTATAGTTTCGTCCAATCTATTAGAAAGTTTAGTAGTAACCAAAGAAAGAGAATTGTAATTTTCATTTGCCTCTAAGAGCTTTGATTTTAAATCATCTCGCTCTTTTTTTAAAACTGCTAAATCTTCAGTTTTTTCTGTAATTTTATTATTAGACTCAATTTGATTATTCTTTGAGCTTTCATCAACCATTTGGTCAACTAACTTTTCCAAGTTGAACAAGGCCTCCTCAAACTTTTCTTTAGATTTTTCAAATTCAGACAATTCCAACTCCAAAAAAGATACAATAACCAAATAAATTATAAAAAAACTATTTTAAAAAAAAATCTTATTTTATCTTACCTCAATCCTGATATTATTCAATAAAAGTCATTTATCAAGTTTTCTTTGTTGACGATATTGAAATCTGAAGTCATTTTTAACAAGTCTATTTTGATAAATTATGAATTAAAAAGGTTTAAATATGTCAGAACATCCTATTGAAGAACGTGTTTTAGCAAATGCAATAAGATTTTTATCAATGGATGCAATAGAAAAGGCAAAATCTGGTCATCCTGGTTTACCAATGGGTTTCGCGGATGTCGCAACTGTACTTTTCTTAAATCATATGAAATTTGATCCCAAAAAACCTCGCTGGCCAAATAGAGATAGGTTTGTATTATCCGCCGGACATGGATCAATGCTTTTGTACTCGCTTCTATATCTTTTGGGATATGAAGATATGACTATTGAGGAGTTAAAGTCATTTCGGATGCTCGGGAGTAAAACACCTGGACACCCTGAATACCAGATCACACCTGGCATTGAGACGACAACTGGCCCTTTGGGCCAAGGAGTAGCTAATGCTGTTGGAATGGCTATATCCGAGAGAATCTTGAACTCAAGATTAAATGACTCAGTAGTTAACCACTTTACATATGTTGTTGCAGGAGATGGTTGCTTAATGGAAGGTATTAGTCATGAAGCTAGCTCATTAGCGGGGCACCTAGGTTTATCAAAATTGATAATGTTTTTTGATAATAATGGTATTTCTATTGACGGATCTATAGACCTAACTAACTCTGAAAAAACCCTTCTAAGATATGAATCCCTTAACTGGCATGTTCAAGAAATTGATGGCCACAATCCTAAAGCAATAGATATAGCAATTAAGAAAGCAAAATTGGATAAAAGACCATCATTTATTTCATGTAAGACAATAATTGGATATGGTGCGCCGAACAAACAGGGCTCAAGTGGTGTTCATGGATCACCTTTAGGTAAAGATGAGATAATTAATGCAAGGCAATTATTAAACTGGAAAAATGAACCCTTTGATATTCCAGATGTTATTTTGAATGCATGGCGAGATGCAGGGGGGAAAGGTTCTAAATATTCAGAACTTTGGGAATCTAAATTTAAGCTTCTAAAACCAGAAGAAAAGAAATTATTTGATAAAATAGAAAATTTGGACCTAAATATTATTAATAAAATAATAGCCCCCTATAAAAAAAGCATGTCAAAAAAATTGCCAAGTATTGCTTCTAGAAAAGCCTCTCAAGAAGTTTTGGAAATTTTTTATGATTCCTTACCAAATTTGATTGGTGGCTCTGCCGATCTAACAGGTTCTAACAATACTAAAACAAACAAAATGGAAATTATTTCAAAAGAATCCTTTAATGGAACTTACATTCATTATGGTGTGAGAGAACATGCAATGGCAGGCATCATGAATGGTATAGCTTTACATGGAAACCTTATACCTTATGGAGGCACTTTCCTAGTATTCTCTGATTATTTAAAGCCATCCTTAAGACTTTCATCGCTTATGCAACAACAAGTTATTTATGTTTTATCCCATGATTCTATTGGGCTAGGAGAAGACGGACCGACACATCAACCTATTGAACACTTAGCTTCTTTAAGAGCAATTCCAAATGTATTAGTTTTTAGACCTGCAGATGTAATTGAAACTGCTGAATGCTGGGCACTGGCTATTCATTCAAAGAATTCTCCATCAGTAATTGCGTTGACTAGACAAAACCTTGATACTTTAAGGAAAAGCCACGATGAATTAAATTTATGTAGATTTGGCGCTTACGAAATATCAGCCTCAAAGAAAAAAGCTAATTTATCTATTTTATCAAGTGGCTCTGAAGTATCTATTGCAATTAAAGCCAAAGAAATTCTCGAAGAAGAGGGTGTTTATTGCAGAGTGGTATCTTTCCCTTGTCAGGAATTATTTGATCTACAATCAGATGAATATAAAAAAGAAATATTACAACCTGAAACTAAGAAAATTGCTATTGAGGCTGGAATCAAAATGAGCTGGGATAAATACTTGCAGAATAATGATCATTTCATAGGCATTGAAACTTTTGGAGAATCAGCGCCTTACAAGGATCTTTATGATCATTTTGAAATAAATGTAGATAAAATTCTTTCTATCGCTAGGAATAAAACTTAGTATGAAACTTATAAATTTTGGGAGTAGTCAATGGTAACTAGAATAGCAATAAATGGTTTTGGAAGAATTGGCAGATTAGTACTGAGAGCTTTAGAAGAATCAAAAAGAAAAGACCTAAAAGTTATAGCTATAAACGACCTAGGCTCAGCAGAGTTTAATGCTCATCTTTTCGAATATGATAGTAACCATGGAAAATTTAATGGTAATATTAATGTTTCTCGTAACTCATTCATCATAGGCTCAAATCAAATAAAAGTTTTCTCAGAACGAGATCCAAAAAACCTTCCTTGGAAAAAATTAAAAATTGATATACTTCTTGAATGTACAGGAATTTTTACAAAAAGGGCTGATGCAATAAAGCATATTTCAGCTGGAGCGAAAAAAGTTCTTATATCAGCTCCCGCATCAGATGAAGATTTGACTGTTGTTTTTGGTGTAAACCACAAAAAAATTAAAAAGAATATGCAGATCGTTTCTAATGCATCATGCACGACTAACTGTCTGGCACCTGTGGCGCAGGTTTTAAATAATTCTATTGGAATCAATTATGGTTTTATGACTACCATTCATGCATATACAGGGGATCAAAATGTTCAAGACACACTTCATTCGGATATGCGAAGAGCCAGAGGAGCGGCCCAATCAATGATACCAACATCTACTGGTGCTGCTAAAGCAGTTGGTTTAGTGCTTCCTGAACTTAAAGGCAAATTAGACGGAACCGCTATCAGGGTTCCAACAGCGAACGTATCGCTTATTGACTTTAAATTCACCGCAAAAAGAAATACCTCCATTGATGAAATTCATAAAATAATAAAAAAAGCTTCAAAATCTTCACTGAAAGGAATTATGCAAGTTAGTGATAAACCTCTTGTTTCATGTGACTTTAATCATAACTCTGCTAGCTCTAATTTCGATCTCACTCAAACACAAGTTATGGGAAAAAGATTATGCAGGGTTTTATCATGGTATGATAATGAGTGGGGTTTTTCAAATAGGATGCTTGATACAGCTGCAATTATGGGGAAATTATAAAAAGCAATGGCAAAGTCATTGTTAGTAAATAAACCTTTTATTATCAACTCTTTTGACCAAGCTAAAAAAGCTATACAACAGAATTTAGGATCAAGTGTATCCCTTGTTTCTTCACATAATTCAACTCGAAACTCTGGCCCGTCTTATTTTATTAATCTTAAAAATGAACTAGACAATATATATAAAGGGTTAAAAATTACTATGTGGATAGACTGTGGGCAAGACCCAGGCTTAGTAATGAATACTATTCGACATGGGGGTAAGAATATTATTTTTAGCAACCCTAAAATTAATGAAATCTACGAAATGGCAGTTATAGAAAATGTAAAAATGATTGATTCAATTTCAGATGTAATAGACTTATCCAAAAATTAAATTTAATATTAAATAATAAATTATTATTACAAAAATGGTGAGGGTGATGAATAATTCTAATCTTGAAAATATTGCAAAACTAATGGTTGCTCCAAGCAAAGGTATCCTGGCAGCTGATGAGAGCACCGGAACGATAAAAAAACGATTAGATAGTATTGGGGTAGATTCTAATGAAAAAAATAGAAGAACATACAGGGAAATGCTTTTTACTGCCCCAGAAATTGAAAAATACATCAGTGCGGTTATATTATTTGACGAAACTTTAAGACAAGATAGTAGCAGCGGTAAAAAATTCACAAAAATACTTGAAGAAAAAAATATCATTCCAGGGATTAAAGTAGATAAAGGGACTTGGCCGTGTCCAGGCTTTAATGAGTATCCTATTACTCAAGGTTTAGACCTTCTTAAGCAGCGATGCGATGAATACTATGAGTTAGGTGCAAAATTTACAAAATGGAGGGCAGTTATAAAAATTATCAATTCATTTACACCTAATGAAGTAATTGAAGCTAATGCTCTAGCATTAGCACTATATGCATCTACAGCACAAGAAAGTGGACTTGTGCCCATTGTAGAGCCTGAGGTGCTTATGGATGGAAATCATGAAATTGATACTTGCCAAAAAGTAACCGAAACAACACTAAGAATAGTATTTGATAAACTGAACCAATTTAATGTAAACCTAAATGCTATAGTGCTTAAACCAAATATGATAGTTCCAGGTTCAGATTCAGATCAAGATATTAATTATTCTGAAGTAGCTGATAAAACCCTATATATTCTATCAGCATGCGTACCTAAAAGTGTTCCAGGAGTAGCTTTTTTATCTGGAGGGCAAACTGAAATACAGGCTACAGAAAATTTAAATTATATGAATCAATCTACAAACTTACCATGGGAAGTTACTTTTAGCTACGGTCGAGCACTTCAACAAACGGCCTTAAATAAATGGGGAGGAAAGGATAGTAATATATTAAATAGCCAAAAAGCATTTATTCATAGAGCAAAAATGAATAGCTTAGCTCACGAAGGTAAATATATATCCGATCTTGAAACTTAAAATATTAGATTATGGGAAAAAAATTTGGAATATACCTTATTACTCCTGAGAAAATAGATTTAAAATATTTTATAGAAGATTTCGAGAAAGCAATTAAGACTAATCTCGTATCTTACGTACAACTTCGCTTAAAGAATTGCTCAGATGAAACCATCTTAAAAACTGCAAGCTCCTTACTAGAAATAACAAAAAAATTTAATGTACCTTTAATAATAAATGATCGACCTGATATTGCTCTAAAATCAGGTGCTAATGGAGTTCATATTGGTCAAAATGATTCTACAATTACTAAAGCAAGAGAAATTCTTGGTAATAAATTAATTATTGGATCGACATGTCACAATTCTATTGACCTTGCCTGTAAAGCAGTAAATTTAGGTGCTAATTACGTAGCTTTTGGAGCTTTCAATAAATCAACATCAAAAAAAATAGATTTTTATGCAGAGTTATCAATTTTAGAATGGTGGAAAAGAATTTCAAACACGCCTAGTGTTGCTATTGGAGGAATAACACCAAACAATTTTAAGGACTTAGTTACTTTTGGAGCAGATTATTTAGCTGTAATTTCATCAGTATGGAAACACCCTAGAGGACCAGCTTTCGCGTTAAATGAATATTTCAAAGAGATGCCAAATTAAGCATGGAATAATTTTATTAAAATCTTTCATAATGTTAGTTTGCAAATGGCACTCTTCTATACTAATAATACTTATTTAATTTTTGATATAAGAATATGAAAATACAAGTTAACCAAATTAAACCTGGAATAGTTATTGATTATAACAATACTCAATGGTTGGTTTTAAAAACCCAACACGTCAAACCTGGAAAAGGTGGGGCATTTAACCAGTTAGAGATGCGTGATATAAGAAATGGAAGCAAAACAAATGTTAGACTTAGAACTCAAACTACCGTTGAAAAATTAAACACAAGTGAAGAAGAGTTTCAATACCTTTTCAATGATGGCGAAAAATATACATTCATGAATCCTGAAAATTTTGAGCAAATAGAATTAGATAAGTCCCTTATATCAAATAATTCTATTTATTTAAAAGAAGGTATGTCTATTAAGATTAATACTATTGAGAGTGAGCCTATTAGTATTTCACTTCCAGAGACTATGGTTTTTGAAGTTATCGAGTCGGAACCAGTTGTGAAGGGACAAACAGCGGCATCATCAAACAAACCAGCTGTCCTTGAAAATGGTTTAAGAGTAATGGTTCCTCCCTTTGTTGAGCAAGGCAATAAAGTTGTAGTTAATACGTCTGATGGGACATACTTAAAAAGGGCAGATTAAATCCCGTGAGCATTAAAACACCACTTATAAACGTGATGATTCTTGCTGTAAGAAAAGCATCCAAACCAGTGTTAAGAGACTACGGTGAGATTGATCAGCTTAATACTTCAAAAAAAGGAACAGAAAGCTTTGTAAATAAAACTGAAATGAAGTTAAATAAAATTTTATTAGATGAACTAGTAAAAAGTAGACCAGAGTGGTCTTTACTATTTAGAGAGAATAACCTCAGAAAAGGAAAGGACGAGTTACATACTTGGGTTATTGAACCTCTAGATGGGGTAAAAAATATATCTCATGGAATCCCCTATTTTTCTATATCTATTGCAGCGATGAATGAAAATGAAGTTGTAGCTGGGGTGATATACGATCCCCTTAGAGATGAAATGTTTGTATCTGAGAAAGGCAATGGTTCATTTGTAAATGATAAAAGACTCAGAGTTTCAGCTAGAAAAAACATAAAGAATGCAATTTTTTCTTCTAACGCACCAAACGCTAGACATGATCCAGATAAAAAAATACACACAAGTTTTAAAAAAATTAAACACGATAATGGAGAAATTAGATTTTTAGGTTCTTCCGCCTTAGATTTTGCTTACGTTGCCGCAGGAAGACTAGATGGTTTATGGCATAATTGTCTAGATTTTTGTCAGATTGCTGCTGGATCACTAATTATTTCTGAAGCAGGGGGCATGGTAAACATAAAGAATAACGACACTCAACTATCATTTAAAAAAGATATCATAGCCGGTAATGTTGAATTATATACAAAACTTCTATCAATATTGAAATAGAAAGTATAAAATAAATAATGTTAAATTAAAATTAGGTTAAATTTAATAAATAATCAAATGGACAAAATAAACAAATATTTATTTATAGTAGTTAGCTTAATACTAGCTTCCTTCTTTTTTCTTGCTACTGGCATATATGCTCAGACCTATACAACTGTTATTGGTGGAGAAGGCCAGCCAGAAGTAGAAGTGAATCTTAATTCAATACATAATAAAACCAGATCATCTAATAAACTTAAATATCCTGGACAGAAAATTAGTAAAAAGATAACGCTAGTTTGGCCCAAGAATATAAAAGAAATCTCAAATACTCCAAATAAAAAAATAATGTCTAAAGAAGTAATGCAAAATGCGCCAATCGAAAAAGTCTCTAGAGAAAAATTATATTCAAAGAATTTAAAAAAACTAGAGAGATCAACAGTTATTAGAGATAACAGAAGCAAAAGAAAAATTAAAATCATTCAAAAAGAACCATTGACTTCTGAAAAAATAATTAATCCCAAAAGGACAGAACTAAAATTACCTAATAAAATTAAGGAAGCTAAAACTTTCAATAGTCAAAGTGATAAAATTAGTAGACTGGATAATAAATCAAAATTATCAGAGTCAAACAATTTTCAGAGAATAATTTTTAAGCCTACCCAAACTAATCTGGACAAAAAATACCTATCGGAATTATCAAAAATTGCATCAATGTCAATTAGACAAAATTCACGGATACAAATTAAAGCATACGCGAGTACTTCAGGAAATAGACCTACATACGCTCGGAGAGTCTCACTATCTAGAGCTTTAGCTATTAGAACTGAGCTTATACAATTCGGAGTTAACTCAACCAATATAGATGTTAGAGCATTAGGTGAAGTAAATGATGGAAATCAAACTGACAGAGTTGATGTCTCAATAATGCCACAATAATATAATAGCTTAAAATTTTGAAATATTAAAATAATGTCAAAAACGCACAACATAATTATACGTATGTCAGGGTTTGTAATCATTGTTATTGCTATTGCAGTATTTTTGAATGATCCTCTTAAACAAGCTTTTCTTGCTAATCCTGCCATTAATGGATTAATCATTGGAGTATTATTAGTTGGGATAATTTATGTCTTCAGACAAGTATTTTTATTAAGTCCAGAGATAAAATGGATAACTAGTTATAAGAAAAACTCATCTTTAATTTTTGAACAAAAACCTCCTAGAATGCTTGCCCCAATGGCTACTATGTTAGGAGATAGTAAACTTAAAAAAAACCTATCTACATTATCTATGCGGACACTTCTTGATGGAATTTCTTCTAGACTTGATGAATCAAGAGAAATATCAAGGTATGTAACCGGTTTACTCATTTTTTTAGGATTGTTGGGAACATTTTGGGGCCTACTGGAAACCATAACATCTGTTACTAGCGCGATTTCAACTCTAAAAATAGACGGCGATGATTTTACTAGTCAATTTAACATGCTTAAGTCAGGCCTAGAAGCTCCTCTAAAAGGGATGGGAACAGCTTTCTCATCCTCTCTTTTTGGATTAACAGGTTCATTAATATTAGGTTTCCTGGACCTTCAAGCGGGACAAGCTCAAAATAGATTTTATAATGAACTTGAAGAATGGCTTTCAAAGAAAACACAGCTTACATCCTCAAATACAATAATTGATGGAGAACAGTCTGTTCCAGTTTATGTTCAAGCTTTGCTTGAGCAAACAGTTGAAAATTTAGATAACCTTAGAAGAACTGTTGCTTCAGCTGAAACAAGCAGAAAAAACACAGATAAGGTAATTTTATCACTACAAGAGGGCTTAGCAACACTTACAGAACAAACAAAAACAGAACAAGATTTAATGGTTAAGCTTGTAGAGAGCCAAATAGATATGAAGCCAATTTTAGAGAGAATTTCTGAAACTGAGAATTCAATTTCACTTAAAAATCTTCAATTACATTTAAAAAATATAGAGAATTATAGTAGCCAGTTAGTCCAAAGCACCACAAAGGGGCAAGAGCAAATGCTTTATGAACTAAGAAGTGAATTCAAATTACTTGCTAAGACCTTAGCAGCTTCTATGACAAATATTAGAAAGAAAGACTGAGGGATATATTGTCAAGAAGAGGTAAAGGCACTATTTCTCAAAATTACTGGCCAGGTTTTGTTGATGCATTAGCTGCATTATTACTAGTTATTGTATTTTTATTAGTAGTTTTTGTGCTTGCGCAGATTTTTCTTACTGAAGCACTATCTGGTAGGGACAAAGCTCTTGAAGAACTAAACTCTGAAATTATTAATTTAACAGACTCACTCTCTTTAGAGAAAAAAAATAATGAAGAAATTAGATTAAAGGTAATCAATCTAGAAGAGAGCTTAGATAAAACAATTATGGAGAAAAAAAACATCTTAGATGATCTTTCAAAGAAGGAAATAATAATTTCAACGAAAGAAAATTATATTGAAGAATTTAAAAAGGAAATTAAGAATCAAGATGATACTATAAAAGAAAATCTTATTAAATTTAAAAATTTAGAAGAAAAGAATTATAAACTATCCTTCGATTTAGAGAAATCAAAGAAAAAGATTTTTGAGTTAAACACTAGCACAAATGAGATAAGTCAAGCTCTTGAAGAAACAAAAGTCATCTTGACTAGACTAAAAGGGCGAGAAAAAGAATTAGAAAGTAAATTAATTTTAGAGAATAGTAGAGCTATTGAAAATAAGAATAAACTTGAAGTCGCAAAAAATGAATCAAATAAGAACACCAAAATAATAAATAATTTAAATGCACAAATAGCTGCTTTGAGAGCTCAGCTTGAAGCGCTTCAAAATGTTCTAGATAAAGCTGAAGAACAGGATAAAAAACAAAAAGTAATTATTTCAGATTTGGGTAATAAACTAAATAAGGCTTTAGCTCAAAAAGTGCAGGAACTTTCAAAATACCGCTCAGAATTTTTTGGTAAGCTTAGAGAAGTTTTAGGTGATAGAAAGGATATTTTAATTGTAGGAGATAGGTTTGTACTACAATCAGAAGTACTTTTCAGTTCTGGCTCAGCACAACTAGAGGATGAAGGAAAAGTTAAACTAATTGATATAGCAAAAACACTTCTAGAAATTATACCTTCTATTCCTTCTGAAATTAATTGGATACTTAGAGTGGATGGGCATACTGACTCGAGACCGATAAATAACAATAATTTTGCATCGAATTGGGAATTATCCAGTGCTAGATCATCAAATGTAGTAAAATTTTTAATCAAAGCAGGCATACCGCCCAAAAACTTAGCCGCAACCGGCTTCGCAAGCTTCCAACCATTAGACTCAGGCAATGATGAGATATCATTTAGGAGGAATAGAAGAATAGAATTTAAATTTACTGAAAAATAAATCTTTGATTTAATATTTAATATTTGCCCTAATTGACCTCTCTTAAATTTATATTTTTAAATTGCATCTTTGACAACTTTGCATATAGACCACCCTCTTTCATAAGCTCTTCATGAGTGCCTTGAGAAATAATTAAACCTTTATCAAGAACTATAATTCTATCAGCTTTCTGAATTGTACTTAGTCTATGAGCTATGATTATTGTAGTTCTATTTTTTAAAACTTTTTCCAGAGAAGCCTGGATAATAGACTCATTCTCTGTGTCGAGGGAACTTGTTGCTTCATCAAGTAATAATAAGGAAGGGTTATGTAAAACTGATCTAGCAATCGCAATTCTTTGTTTTTGCCCACCTGATAATTTTACTCCTCTTTCTCCAAGGTTTGTATTATATCCATCTGGCAATCTGTCTATAAATTCAGTTGCTGCTGCAACCTGTGCAGCTGAAATGATTTCTGCCTCAGAGGCATTTGGCTTGCTATACGATATATTTTTCCAGACATCGGTATCAAAAATTACCGGCTCTTGGGGGACGACTCCTATATTTGATCTTAATTCGCGAGGATCAACTCTTATAATATTTAAATTATCGAAACTAATATAACCGCTCTTAGGGTCGTAGAATCTTAATATTAATTGAAAAATAGTACTTTTACCAGAACCAGAAGGTCCAACAAGCGCAACTGTTTCGCCACTTTTTATCTCAAGAGAAAAATTGTTTAAAACATTGATTTCTGGTCTTGATGGATATGCAAATGTAACATTTTTGAATTCTAAATTGCCATGAGGATTAGTATTAATTTTAAGAGGATTATTGGGAACCTTAATATTTGATTTGGCAGAAAGTAATTCTGAAATTCTTTCTGATGCTCCTGCTGCTTTTTGCAAGTCACCATATACCTCTGATAAAGCAGCAGCCGAAGCAGCAGTCATTATTGCATATACAACAAAAGCACCTAAATCTCCTGCCGTCATATCTCCAACCATTACGTCTGATGCCCCTATCCATAAAACTGAAACAACTGATCCAAATGCAACTGCAATAACTGCGAAGGTTAAAAGACCTCTAGCCATAATCTGTTTTTTTGCCTTACTAAAACTAGAGTTCACTCTACCTACAAATCTAGAAAACTCTATATCTTCTCTTACGTAAGACTGAACAGTTCTAATTTCTTTTAAGGTCTCATCAGCAACAGAATTGACATTTGCTATTGCTGCTTGAGTTTCACGAGATAAACTTCTTACTCTTTTTCCAAATATGATAAGAGGTAAAATAATTAAGGGAACTGAAATCATTATTAATAGAGATAATTTGAAACTAGTTATATTTAACATTATCAACCCTCCTATTAATAACATTAAATTTCTAAGAGCAATTGAAGCACCTGCTCCAACAATTGATTGTATTAAAGTAGTATCAATAGATATTCTTGATAAAACTTCGGTAGTTTTATTTATTTCAAAATAACTTGGACTAAGTGCAATTACTTTTTTATAGATTGAAGCACGTAGGTCAGAGACTACCCTCTCTCCTAACCACATAACCAGATAGTACCTCATAAAGGTTGCAACTGAAATAATTAATACAACTAAATATGCTAAAATTATGATTTCACTTAAGCCCCTAGATCCTTCTTCAAAACCTCTATCTATTAATAATTGAATTACTCTACCTATACCTAGTGTTCCAATTGCAGCACCAATTAGTGCTATAATTGCTAAGATCATAGTTTTCCAATAAGGCCTTGCAAAATTAAACAACAACTTTAAATGTTTTAATTCTTTGCTTTTTGCTCTTTCACTGGAAACATCGAGTGATCCCCCATAGGTGGATGATTTACGTGCCAACTTATTTCTCCCATAAAAAAGAGAGGATATTATTAATTTTCATTTTTTTCAAATATCTTGATTAACATTTTCTTGAATTAACTGCCAACTTACTGCTATAAGGACTATATTGTAGGAGCTGATTATGAAAAAAGACATTCACCCTGAGTACCATGAAATTAACGTAGTTATGACTGATGGATCAGAATTTAAGACTAAATCAACATGGGGTAAGGAAGGTGACACTCTCACGCTTGATATTGATGCAAAGTCTCATCCCGCATGGACAGGGGGACAACAAAGACTGGTTGATACCGGAGGACAAGTCGCTAAATTTAATAAACGCTTTGAAGGCTTAAAAATTAAATAATCAATTTGTATTTATGTCAGATTTCTTATTTTTTCTCTGAATGAATCCGGTAATCGCACTGATTTTCTGGTTTTCCTATCAACATATACATGCACAAAATAGCCTGTCGCACACGGCTCACTTTCCCCCTTTTTGAATAAACCTATATTATACTTAATACTTGAATTACCCAATTTATCAATTATGAAAGCTGCCTCAATTATATCGGGAAAATTTATAGGTTTATGATATGTGCACGAAGTTTCAACTACCAAACCAATTATTTCACTTTTGTTATAATCAAGAAGGTCGAGCTCAATCAAGGCACGATTAACTGCCGTATCAAAAAATGAATAATATATTACATTATTAATGTGACCATAAACATCATTATCCATCCATCTAGTAGGAATTTCTAAAAAGTATTTATAATCTTCTTTTTTATGTGATTTAATCATTAAAATAAAACTCCCTAGAAATAAACTAAAGGTTTAACTCTTCTTTTTAAATAATAAATTAGCCTCTCCTAGTGCAAAACTTTTATTTGATATTTCCTTATTGGTTCTTTTAATTTCCTGCTCCAAAAATATAATATACTCATTTAATTCATCCTTGGAGAAATTAGTTAAATTTACACAAAAATATTCTTGCTTTTTTTTATTTTCAATATCATCATCGTCCATCTGTAAACCTGCTCTAAAATGCAATGTTTTCTTTATACTATATAAAATAGATTTTTTTAATCTTAAATAAATCTGGGCGCAATAATGACAAAAAAACAACTAATTTTTCCAGGATCTAAAACACCAGACCTACAATTAAATTCATTAAAAATTGAAAATTGGTCTTTAAGCACTTCTAGACCAGATAACTTTACGTTGATTATAATATATAGGGGTTTACACTGTCCTATCTGTAGGGATTACCTAAAGGAATTTGATGAAAAAATTGATAAATTTAATGAGCTTGGGACAAATTTAATTGCAATTAGCACAGATGACTATAAACGTGCTTTGCAATCTTTTAATGAATGGGGTCTAGAGAGTATAAATATAGGTTACAATCTTAGCCCAGAAAAAGCCCTTGAATGGGGCTTATTTCTATCTAGAGGAATCCCAAACTCTTCATTAAAAATTGCTGAGCCCAAAATCTTTGTTGAACCAGCCTTGTTTCTCGTAGACTATGACTTGAAACTTTACTTTTCAAATATTCAATCAATGCCGTTCACAAGACCACCAGTAAGTCAATTGTTAACGGGCATTAAGTTTGCTATAGATAAAGATTATCCTCCAAGGGGAACCTTAAAGTATTTGAAAAAAATTTAACAATGTATAGAATATAAATAATATTTTATGAGGTAAAAATGACACAACCCCTAATGCCAAAAGCCACTGCAGTTTGGTTGATAGACAATACATCTTTAACATTTGACCAGATTGGAACATTTTGTGGCCTTCACACTCTTGAAATTCAAGGGATAGCTGACGGCGAAGTTGCTTTGGGAATAGTTGGAAGAGACCCAATTGCTCAAGGTGAACTTACCCAAGAAGAAATAAACAGATGTGAAAATGATAAAGAACAAAAACTTGGTATTAATAAAACTGATATTTTCTTAGGTAGAAAGGATAACGAACAAAGATATACTCCCTTATCAAAAAGGCAAAATAGACCCGATGCAATAGCCTGGCTAATAAAATACCATCCAGAATTATCTGATGCTCAGGTCTGTAGACTAGTTGGCACTACAAAACCAACTGTTTCATCTGTTAGGGATAGAACTCATTGGAATATGGCAAATTTAAAATTAATGGACCCAGTCACTCTTGGTATGTGTTCTCAAACTAACCTTGATACTGAAATAAAAAAAGCAGTAAAAAAACTTAAAAATAAACAAATCAGAGATGAAAAAGCAGCTAAATTAGCAAAAGAAACCTCTCAGAATGTATTAAATAATGACCCTGAAAAAATTTAATTTTCTATTAAATTTACATTGATAATGTTTTTTTGAACTTATTTTTTTTTATAAATCTCATTTTTAATTATGAATAATAAAGAAAAAAATATATTTGAAGATTATCTAAGCAAGTGTGAAGCTAATTATCAACCATTATCGCCTATTACTTTTCTTAAAAGAACAGCTGATACATTCCCCAACAAAAAAGCTATTATATATGAAAATACAACTTATACATATGATAGTTTTTTTAAGAGATGCAAAAAACTTGCATCTGCATTAGTAAATATCGGGGTCAAAAAAGGCACAACTGTATCAATACTTTGTCCTAATACCCCACCAATGCTTGAAGCACACTATGCTATTCCAATGACTAAAGGTGTATTAAATTGTTTGAATATTCGGTTAGATGCTAAGACTCTATCATTTATTATTGATCATAGCGAAACAAAAATACTCATATATGATACAGAATTTGAAAAAATTGTAATGGATATAGTTGGGTTTTCAAAAAATCCATTAATATTAATATGCATTGAAGATATATTTAGTAATAATTTGAAGCTAGAAAATACTATCGATTATGAAAATTTTTTAAATAGTGGCGAAGAAAATTTTAATTATAAACTTCCTGATGATGAATGGGATGCTATTACTTTAAATTATACATCTGGCACGACTGGAAATCCTAAAGGGGTTATTTATCATCACAGAGGCGCATATTTACAAGCTATAGGAAATCATCTCGCTTGGAATATGCAAAATCACCCTGTTTATTTATGGACACTACCTATGTTTCATTGCAACGGTTGGTGTTTTCCCTGGACTATAAGCATAGCTATGGGCACACATGTTTGTATAAGAAAGCTGGATATAAATAAAATATTTAGTTTAATTATAAAACATAACATATCTCATTTATGTGGTGCCCCAATAGTTTTGAACATGATCTCAAATTTACAAAATATAAAACCCGTTAAATTCAAAAATAAAATACATATTGCAACTGCAGCTGCACCACCCCCATCTACAGTAATAAAAAAAATTGAAGACTTAGGTTTTGAAGTAACACATTTATATGGTTTAACAGAAACTTATGGCCCATCTGTTGTGAATGAATGGGATCCTAAATGGAATAATATGAATCCAAGTGAAAGGTCAAAAATAAAAGCGAGACAAGGAGTAAAATATCAAACATTAGAGAACCTTTCAGTCAATGATCCTAATACACTTAAACCTATTCCATTTGATGGAAAAACTATAGGAGAAGTAATGTTTAAAGGAAATGTTGTAATGAAAGGTTATTTAAAAAATTCAAAAGCTACAAATGAGGCTTTTTCTGGCGGCTGGTTTCATTCAGGTGATCTAGGTGTAACACACCCTGATGGGTACATAGAACTAAAAGACAGATCTAAAGATGTTATCATATCTGGAGGAGAAAATATCTCATCTATAGAGCTTGAGGAAATTATTTCTCAAAATGAATCTGTGCTAGAAGTAGCGGTTGTTGGCAAGAATGACGAGAAATGGGGTGAGGTTCCTTGTGCATTTATAAAGCTTAAAGATAATATGAAAATTACCGAAGATGACATTATCAAATTTTGCTATGAAAATATGGCTAGATTTAAAGTGCCAAAAAAAATAATTTTTTCTGATCTCCCAAAAACATCTACTGGAAAAATACAAAAATTTAAATTACGTGATCAAATAAATTAATTTACAAAAAATACTCCTTACACTTTGTCTAAAAAAGTAAATTAATAAAACGTTTATAGTTAATGTTATCTATATTTAATGATTCAAAATAATTTCTTAAGTTAAAATCACATATTTCTTCAGCAGGTAAATAGCTTACATCAAATCTATTTTTTTCTAAAAAAAATTTTATAATTATATTATGTTCTATAAATTCACTAGATATTTCTAATCTCTTTAATGACTCATAAATATCAGTAAATTCATCCTTTTTTAATTTCTTTAACATTAATCTTGCAGATCTTAACTTTTCCACAATACTAATACGCCATTTAATAGTTAATGAAGTAAGAACTTCAAAATCTCTTTTTTGTAAAATTATTTTTTTTTCTAAAGCCATCCATATACAGAATAAAAGTAAATTTACATCAATATTAAATTCTTCCTGAATACTTAAACAATATTTTTCAATTTTTTTATTGGAATATAGTTCTATAGAAAATTTTGAAAAAGATTTTTTAATAATAGTTAGAGTCCTAATTATTTTTTTTATGATTGATCATTTTTTTTAATTTGTCTTTTATTTTCATACATATCTTTATCAGCCTCGGCTAACGCCTGACTTACATCTTCACTTCCAGTAATTGTATACACACCTACTGCGACGTTAACTATCAAATTTTGATTATCAAATATAAAAGGACTATCTGTAATAGCCCTAGCTAATTCATCAGCTTTTTCTTTTGCAGAGTTTGTATCTGCCTCGTCAAGGATTACACAAAACTCATCTCCTCCCAAACGTCCTATTTGATCAATTTCTCTAACATTATCAACCAACACTTTAGCAACATGTTTTAGTGCCTCATCACCAGCGACATGACCAAAATTATCATTAATTTTTTTCAAATCATTTACATCTATATACACAATACTACTGGGCTTACCATAACGTTCTACTCTTGCCATAGATCTTGTTAATTCTCTTACAAAAGCTCTTCTATTTTGAACTGGTAACAAGGAGTCTCTATCAGCTAACTTGGCAAGATTGGCCAGCTCATTTTTAGTTGCATCAATCTCTTTCCTCATGGCCGCCACCTCAGCCATTAGAGACATTATTGCTTCCCTAACTTTAGGCGTTAATTCAGCTTCAGGAATACCCATAATTGAAACTTGGTCATCAACAGGATCTTTTTTGGATGTTGAATAAGCATCAGCTACCTTGCTCGAAGAGCTATTTGAAGTTCTTCGAACTCTAGTTACTTTGGAAGTTCCAACTGGACCTATAGGATTAATTTTCATATATAATCATAAAGTATTTTCAATAATTTAATATATTGTAACACACATAGTAGAAATATAACTATTATATATTAGTAAAAATAAAATGAATAATGTATTATTTTGAAGTTGGCAAATATAATTTAATGTCCCAGTCCTATATTGATTATATTTTTAATAGATATTTTTCTATTTTGTAATTTTTTGGGAGGTTTTAATGAATAGTTTGGAAGCTAAAGTTGGTATAATTATGGGGAGCCAATCTGATTGGCCAACTATGAAATTAGCTGCTGAAATTCTTAAAAAGTTTAATATTCCTTTTGAAACCAAAATTATTTCTGCTCACAGAACGCCGGATATTATGTATGAATATGCAAAAAATTTGCAAAAAAGAGGATTGAAAGTTGTTATAGCTGGGGCCGGAGGAGCGGCTCATTTACCTGGAATGGTTGCTTCGTTAACCACAATTCCAGTTTTAGGTGTCCCTATTAAATCTAGCACCCTAAATGGTGTTGATAGTCTTTTGTCTATTGTTCAAATGCCGAAAGGAGTGCCTGTTGGAACCTTAGCAATTGGAGATTCAGGCGCCACCAATGCAGCACTTTTAGCTATATCTATTCTTGGTATTGAGGATAAAAATTTGAATCATTCACTTGTTGAATATAAAAATAATTTAAAAAAAGATATTGCAAATATACCCGACCCCACAATTTCTAACTAAATGCTTTAAATGAATAAAAAAATTATTTTAGGTTCAACTATAGGGATATTAGGTGGAGGCCAACTTGGTAAAATGTTGTGTATTGCTGCACAGAGACTTGGCTATAAAGTTCATATTTTTTCTGATAATAAAGATAACCCTGCTGTAAACATTTCAGACTATCATACTATTGGTAATTTTGATGAATTAGATAAAATTAAATCATTCGCCAAAGATTGTTCTATTATTACCTTTGAAACTGAAAATATACCTATAAATACAGTATTAACGGTTACTAGATTTTCGGATATAGCTCCACAACTAAAATCGTTAGAAATAACTCAGGATAGAATAAAAGAAAAAAGATTCTTAAATTCTCAGAAAATTAACACTACTAAATTTCACGAGATTTCAAATTTAGCAGATCTTAAATTAGCATCAGAATTAGTTGGGTTTCCATCAATAATTAAGACAAATAGACTAGGCTATGATGGTAAAGGTCAATTTTTAATTAAGAATCTTAAAGAACTTATTAAAGCATGGGATAAACTAAGTAATCAAGATTGTATTCTTGAAAAGAAAATTGATTTTAAAAAAGAAATCTCAGTTATTCTTGCAAGAAAAAATAATGACAACATAGAAATATATGAACCAGTAGATAATTTCCATGAGGATGGAATTCTCAGAACTAGTAAAGTTTCTTCAATAATTAATGGAGATATAAAATTAAAAGCTCAAGAAATTGGAGTAAAAATTGCAAACAATATGCAACATATCGGTGTAATTTGTATAGAAATGTTTTTGACAAAAGAAGATAAACTATTAGTAAATGAGATAGCACCTAGGGTGCATAATTCAGGTCATTGGACACTCGATGGATCAGTAACTGATCAATTTGAACAACATATAAGGTCAATTTGCAACTTACCGCTTGGTGATACATACAGACATTCAAATATAATAATGAAAAATGTTTTAGGGGATGAGATTAAATCAGTCGAAAAATTTTTTTCAGACCCAGCAGTAAAAGTACATTTATATGGTAAAAAAGAAATAAGAAAAAATAGAAAAATGGGCCATCTAAATTTTATTTTAAAAAAATGATTTTAAAGGGAAATTAAATTTTTTTTTAACAAAAATTGAATTCAAGCTCTTTTTAATTTTCTCTATCTGCATCACATTAGAAATTCTTCTATCAATGAAATTTGAAACATCATCCCTATTATCGACTTCTAACCAAAATAATATAGTTGATATATATACCCCACTTAATAAAATTCGCTTTGTATAAAAATTATAATCTAGAGATCTATCTCCAGCCAGCCTCCACATTAAATCAACTGAACTTCCTATTCTATTTACTAAACTTGACCGAGGGCCCAATAATAAATCTTTTCCAATAATTTGTGTAATTACCTGTTTTTCTTTGGCAAAAAAATCTAATCTAAGATTTAATAATATCTTGATACGTTCTCTGATTGATTTACTGTTCAAATCTACTGCCCGCAAGTCATATTCAAGTTTTTTATCAGCTACTTTAATATAGAGATCAGTTAGATCATCAATTCCATTTGGAAAAAGCTCTTCGATTGAGTCTAGATTTCCATTTTCTTCTAAGCATAGATTCAACGAATTAGCAGACCAACCAGTAAATGGAGTGTGACCAATCAACTTATACAAAACATCAATCTCAATTTTATCAAAATATTTTAAATATTCTTCTTCTTTTCGTTCCAATTTCTGACCTTTTTAATTATTTTAGAGATTATTATAAAACTTCATCTCAGTTTCAAATATTAAATTTTCTAATTTATCCATCCTCTGTACATATAGTATTCCATCTAAATGATCACACTCATGCTGAACTACTCTTGAGTGTAAACCGTCTACTATTCTATCAAAAAAAATACCTTCCTCATTAAAAGCTGAATATCTGATCTTTTTATACCTTGGGACCAGTCCTCTTAAGCCAGGGACCGAAAGACATCCCTCCCAATCATAATCCATCTCAGTTCCTAGAGGCTCAATTTTTGGATTTATTAATATATTTAATGGCGCATTATTATGATTAGGGTTTTCATTTGGTGAATAAAAAATTACTAATCTTTTAGAAACATGAACTTGTGGTGCAGCCAAACCTAGCCCCTGAATATCCTCCAAAGTTTCAATCATATCCTCAACTAGATATTTAACTGAATCCGACCTTGGATCTAATATTTCTGCAGATTTTTTTCGTAAAATTGGGTGACCCATTTTAGCAATTTTTAGTATAGACATCCATAATCCTATAAATTTTCATTAATTTTAGATAATTTTAACAAATATTATGATATTTTACCCTATATGACTTCACATTCTATTAACTCTGTGCTATTGACCGCATCTTATAATTTAATATAAGTATAATTTATTTTAAACCATTTAGGAGTTTTTTTTGCAAGTTTCAGTTAGAGATAACAATGTTGATCAAGCATTAAGAGCATTAAAGAAGAAAATGCAACGTGAAGGTATTTTTAGGGAAATGAAACTTCGCAATTTTTACGAAAAGCCCTCAGAAAAAAAAGCTAGAGAAAAAGCAGAAGCTATAAGAAGAGTTAGAAAACTAGCAAGAAAAAAAGCACAGCGGGATTCTTAGTTTTTTTAAATTGATTTAACTATTTTTTCAACCATTTCTTTAGCATCTCCGAAAAGCATCATAGTATTGTCTCTATAAAATACTGAGTTATCAATTCCTGCGTATCCGGGTGATAACGATCTTTTAACAAAAAGAACAGTTTGAGATTTTTCAACATCCAAAATTGGCATTCCATATATCGGACTTTGAGGATCATTTTTAGCAGCGGGATTGGTAACATCATTTGCGCCTATTACAAAAGCAACATCTGAGTTTGAAAAATCAGAATTTATCTCGTCTAACTCAAAAACATCATCATAGTCTACACTTGATTCAGCAAGAAGAACATTCATATGACCTGGCATTCTTCCGGCAACTGGGTGAATAGCATACCTAACTTTGACTCCGGCCTCTTTTAATGCATCAGACATTTCTTTTATTACATGCTGCGCTTGAGCAACAGCTAAACCATATCCAGGAACAATTATAACTGAACCAGCATTTGACATTATAAAAGCAGCGTCTTCTGCGCTACCAGGCTTTACTGACTTTTCACCTGTTTCATCTTTATAAATTGACTCCCCACCAAACCCTCCAAGTATTACACTAAAGAATGAACGATTCATTGCTTTACACATTATGTAGGACAATATTGCTCCAGAAGAACCTACTAGTGCTCCAGTAATAATTAGGGCTGTATTTTCAAGTGTAAAGCCAATACCTGCAGCTGCCCAACCTGAATAGGAATTCAACATTGATACTACTACTGGCATATCAGCTCCACCTATTGGCAAGATCAATAAAATACCAATAGCCAGAGATAAGGCTACTAAAATCCAAAATGCAAGTAAGTCTTGGGTAGATACAAAGTAGATTGAAATTAAAATAATTAATACACCAAGAATTAGGTTTAGCCAGTGCTGACCAAAAAATACAACAGGGTTTCCACTAACTAAACCTTGAAGTTTAGTAAAAGCTAGAATAGATCCAGTAAATGTTATTGCTCCAACTGCTACTCCAATAGCCATCTCAATTAAACTGGCAATTTTAATATTTCCACTATTTCCTATTCCATAAGACTCAGGAGAGTAAAGAGCAGCAGCTGCTACTAGAACTGCAGCTAAACCTACCAAACTATGAAATGCAGCAACAAGTTGAGGCATTGCTGTCATCTGGATTTTACGAGCTATAGTTGTTCCAATTATTGCACCAATTAAAAGACCAATTATAATAAGTTCAAAACTTAATATTCCTGGATTAAAGAGTGTAGTTATGACTGCAATAAGCATTCCTATGATACCAAATAAATTACCTCTTCTTGCTGAAATAGGCGACGAAAGGCCCCTTAATGCCATAATAAAGCAAACACCAGATATTAAATAAGCGACAGCAGATATATTAACAATCAAAATTAAACCTACCTATTTTTTTTTCTTAAACATTTCTAACATTCGTTGTGTAACTACAAAGCCTCCAAAAATATTTATCGCTGCCAAAACAATGGCAATAAAGCCAAAAATTTTTGATAAATTCAAATCACCGGGTCCGGCAGCAATTAATGCCCCAACAATTATTACGCTTGATATCGCATTAGTTACAGACATGAGTGGGGTATGAAGAGCTGGGGTAACACTCCACACTACATAGTAACCAACAAAAATTGCTAAAACAAAAATTGATAGTTGGAATATAAAAGGATCAATAACTAAATTTTCCATTGTAATTCCTTAAAAATATTATTTAATAGTAAAGTCATTATTCACAATTTTTCCATCTTTAGTTAGAGTAGTAGCTTTAATAATTTCGTCATCCCAATCAATGCTATCGAAATCTTTTTTATCTTTAATTAACAAATCTAAGAAATTCAAAATATTTTTAGAATAAAGATTAGATGAATCTAAAGGTATTAGACTAGGAAAATTAGCTTTTCCTATAATTTTTACCCCGTTTACATTGCTAACTAAACCATACTCTGAGGATTCGCAATTACCTCCCTGCTCAACCGCTAAATCAACAATTATTGAACCTGATTTCATTATCTTAACGGTTTCTTTCTTTATAAGTATGGGTGCTTTTTTACCTGGGATAAGAGCTGTACAAATAGCAATATCACACTTAGATAAAGTTTCCTTAACAAGGTTCTCTTGTTTTTCCTGATAATCCTCACTCATTTCTTTTGCATAACCGCCTGATGTTTCAGATTCAATTGACTCTTCAGTCTCAACCATCACAAATTTTGCACCTAAAGACTCAACTTGCTCTTTAACATTTGGCCTAACATCTGTTGCATAAACTATAGCTCCTAATCTTTTAGCTGTAGCAATTGCTTGAAGACCTGCAACCCCTGCACCCAAAACAAAAACTTTTGCGGGAGCAACCGTACCTGCAGCAGTCATCATCATAGGCATAGCCTTACCGTACTCATTTGCTGCTTCTAAAACTGATTTATAACCTGCTAAATTAGACTGTGATGATAAAACATCCATACTTTGAGCTCTGGTAATTCTTGGAACAAGCTCCAGAGATATCGCAGTAATATTATTTTCAGCATATTGTTGTATTTGTTCTAAATTACTAAAGGGATCTAAGAGACCAATTAGAATACAGTTCTTCTTAAGATTACTGCATTCTGTCTCACCTTTATCCAGTTCATTTATAGGCCTTTGTACTTTAATAATTATATCAGCATTTTTCAATTCATCTTGATTTTCAAATATAGTTGCCCCTGCGTCGTTATAAAGATCATCAGTTATTTGAGCGCCAAGACCAGCACCCTTTTCTACCATAACCTCTAAGCCAAGAGAGATTATCTTCCTTACAGTCTCTGGAGTTGCGGAAACTCTCTTTTCAAAATCTCTTTTTTCTTTTAAAACTGCTAATTTCATAATTGATAGTAGTAACTTTTAGGTTATTTTATTTGGATTTTTTATAATAGAAAAAAGGCTAGTAAAATCAAGAGTGCGATTACTAAAACAGAGCTCCATTGAGTTAACTTTACAAATAGACTCCATGTATCTTCTTTCTCTTCATAGTCTAAATTTTCTTCTGTCATCATTTTCTCCGTACAAAGAATAAAAAAACCTATTTTATGCTTCTACATCTATATTTACTAATTCGTCAATCAAATTTTCAATTACTTCAAGCCCTTTATACCAAAAATCTTGGTTTGAGGCATCTAAATTAAACACCCTAATCAAGTCTTTATAATTTTTTGACCCTCCCGCTTTTAGGAGGTCCAAATATTTACTTTCAAAATCTTCAAAATTATTTTGATATACCTTAAATAGAGAGTTTACTAAACTATCACCAAATGCATAAGAATATACATAAAATGGACTATGAAAAAAATGCGAAACGTAACACCAATAATTTCTATATTCTGGACCTAATTCAAATGCATCACCCAAGCTTTCTTTTTGGGTTTTAAGCCATAATTCATTTATTTCACTTTTATTAAGCTCTGACTCTCTACGCCTATTGTGTATTCTTTTTTCAAAATCATAAAATGAAATTTGCCTTATTACTGTATTAATCATTTCTTCTATTTTATTTGAAAGTATTTGTTTTTTTTCATTTATACTCGAGCATGATTTTAATAAAGATTGAAATACCAATTGTTCACCAAAAACTGATGCAGTTTCAGCCAGAATCAAAGGTGTATCAGATAAAAGCAATCCTTGTTCTGAGGCTAGAACTTGATGAACACCATGACCGAGTTCATGAGCAAGAGTCATAACATCATTATTCCTTCCATAAAAATTCATCAATATATATGGATGTAATTTTGGAATAGTTTGATGTGAAAAGGCGCCAGAGGTTTTACCTTTTCTTGGAAGTGCATCTATCCACTCATTTTGAAAAAATAGATTAGCAATTTCTCCTAACTTTGGAGAGAAGTCAAAGAAAGCTGATAATACAAATTCTTTAGCATCTTTCCATTTCCATTTAGTATCTTCTGCAAAGTTTAAAGGAGCATTTCTATCCCAAAAATTCAACTTCTCGAAACCTAATAGTTCTCTTTTTAAATTATAATACCTATGAGATATTCGAGGATAAAACTCTTTCACCGATGTAAATAATGAATCAACAATTTCAGGTTCAATAAAATTTGAGATATGCCTCGAACTGTCAACATTGGTAAAACCCCTCCACCTATCTTCAATTTCTTTATCTTTAACTATTGTATTTAAAATAAAAGCTAATAGATCTTCTTTTTTATTAAATTCGTTTGAGAGAGATAAACCAAATTGTTTTCTAAGTTCTCTTTTTGAACTACTAGACATTAAGTCTAATGCCCTATCTAAACTATATTTTTCACTATCTACTGTAACAAATATTGAGGCAATAGTTTCATCGAAAAGTCTAATCCATGAATTTTTACCTGTAGATTTTTTTTCAATTAAAAGTTTTTCTAAATCTTCTTTTAATTGAAATTTCTTCATACTTCTTATATTATTAATCCATTCAATATACCTTGAGATATTCTCAATTTTTGAAATTTCTATTATTGTACTTGAAGTTAATTTATTTATTTCTAAGGTAAAAAACATAATATTTGCAGAATATTTATCTAGTTTTTCTCTGAGATAGTGCCCTTTGTTAGAGACCTCAATATCTAATAAATTCTCAGAAGTAATAAGATCTACAAAACTGTATATCTTCTCTATTTTTTCTTTAATTTTTTCATATTCTAAAATAGATATATATAATTTATCTAAGCTTAATAATAATAATTTATCTTTATATTTTTTGTTAAAAAAAATTATTTCATTATCTATCTCTTCTAATTCTATAGAAATTTTTTCTGACTTTATAGAGTCATATAAATCAGATAAATCCCAAGAAGGTATTTTCTTAATTTCATTCATTAACTTTATACAAAAAATTTATACTAGCATTAGCTATGGGTTTATACTCATGGTCATTCCAAGCCTTAACATCTACATTAACAACTCGTTTACCATCTTTGATAATAATTGCTCTAGCAAAAGTATCAACGTTTCTTCCCTTTCTTAAAAAATTAACTGATATATCAATAATACTAGGGATATAATCTAAATTTTTTTGCCACAGAATATGGTACTGTGCTGTATTTTGCAATAACGCAACTATGGCACCTCCGTGCAAAACATTATTAACTGGATTTCCAATAAGATTTTCAGAGAATCTAAGTTTTGCGTAAAAGTTATTTTGTTCTAACATAAAAATTATGCCTGTTCTTTTAGTATAGGGTATACATGATGAAATGATAGATGGATCAAAATTTTCTTTGGCTTTAGAGATTATCTTTTTTAGGCTACATTCTATATTCATTATACTTAAATTATTCTGTTGATTTTAAAGGTTTAAATAAAAATGTTGCATTTGCGTTAGCAATTACTTTTTTATCTGATTGAAAGACTTTAACAAAAGAATATGCATTGTCTTTACTTAATTTAATACAATCAGCTCTAAAGTATATATATTTATTTAGACTCTTTGTAGATAAATGACTAATTTTTAAACTTAACGTCACCGCAGGCCTATACTCTCCAACCCTATTTAGAATAGCTAGATACGCAGCCGTATCAATTGCACCATACATAAAGCTATTATTAATTTCGTCATCATTACAGCCCTCTAGATTCCATTTATTTATATTGGACTTTAATATTACATTATTTGAAGATATTCTATAAACAGTAATCTCAATAAATTTAGCATATGGTATAGCAGCAAGAAATTTATTGAGATTTTTCTCATCTAAAATATTTCTAGAAATTTTCATAGATTAAAATAATCTCTATACCAATTAATAAATAATGGGACACCTTCTTCAATTTTTACTTTTGGGTAAAAATTAAGATCTTTTTTCGATTTTTCTATATCAGCCAAAGTATTTTTAACATCTCCTAACTGCATAGGCTCAAATTTTCTAATCGCTTTTTTACCTATATGCCTCTCGATTACTTCGATCAAACTTAATAATTTTTCAGGATTATCATTGCCAAGATTATAAACTCTATGAGGGACTTTATCTTTTTTAGATGGACAATTATCTAACGCAGATATTGTTCCGGATACAATATCATCGATATAAGTAAAATCTCTGGACATATCACCATAATTAAAAATTTTGATTGGTTGCTCATTTAAAATTGATTTAGTAAACAAAAATAATGCCATGTCTGGTCTACCCCAAGGACCATAAACAGTAAAAAATCTAAGACCAACTTGATTTATTCCATATAAATGGCTGTAAGAGTAACTTAACAACTCGTCACTTCGTTTTGTTGCAGCATATAACGAAACTGGTGTATCAACTTTATCATCTAAAGAAAATGGAGTTTTAGTATTACCACCATAGACAGAACTTGAACTAGCATAAACCAAATTATTTAAATTCTTTTTTGAACGTGCATATTCTAGTATATGCAGGTGCCCTACTAAATTTGATTTTACATAATCAAAGGGATTCGTTATTGAGTACCTAACACCAGCCTGAGCAGCTAAATGAATAATTCTATCAATATCATCAAATTTTTCTAGAGAGGTGAAAAAGCTTTTTGAATCTATATTTTCTTTTATAAATATAAATTTTTCAAATTTTGACAACCTATTTAAACGGCTTTTCTTTAACTCAACATCGTAATAATTATTCAAATTATCTAGACCAACAACATCTTCACCTCGCTCTAGTAACTTTAAAGCAACATGGTTACCAATAAACCCAGCTACTCCAGTAATAAGAATAGTCATAATTGTACTCTCAAAAAAATTTCTATTATATTCAAGATAGCTATAGTATATATTTTATACAAACAATTAATATAAAAAATTTTATAATTTAATTATAGAGGGCAGAGTGAATACCAGTAAGTGTTGTATTATTCTTGGAGCGGGACCATCAATAGGCCTCGCTACTGCAAAAAAGTTTGCATCTGAGGGATTCAATATCGCTCTTGCTTCTAGGAATATTAATAATTTAAATACTATTGCAAATAATGAACAACTTTTAAATGTGAATGTTAAAACTTATGAGGTTGATGCCTCTAACGAAAGCCAAGTAATTAATTTTGTCTCTACCGCAGAAAGAGACCTTGGGCCAATAGAAATAGGCATATATAACCCAAGTAAATTTGTAAAAAAAAGTATTTTAGATTTAAGCGCTACCGAAATAGAAGAAGCATGGAAAGTCTCATGCCTTGGAGGTTTTATATTTGGGAAAGAAATATCAAAAAAATTTTTATTAAGAAATAAAGGAACAATAATTTTTACTGGAGCAACAGCTGGAATGCGAGGAAGTAAAGATTTTGCAGCTTTTGCAATTGGTAAATTTGGACTTCGAGCTTTAGCTCAAAGTATGGCAAGAGAACTTCATCCTAAGGGTATTCATGTTCTCTGGGTGAATATCGACGGTGCAGTCAATAAAGAACTAAATGCGAATACTAAAGAAAATTTTTTAGACCCTAATGATATTGCAAGTTGTTACTTGCAACTTCATTATCAACCTAGAAGCGCTTGGTCTCATGAAGTGGAATTAAGACCATGGACGGAAAACTTTTAGAATAATTATCCTCTTCTATTTTCAAATTCTTTTTGCTGTTCAGGAGAAGCTTCCTTTTGATATTTTAATTTCCATTCTGAGTAAGGCATTCCATAGACTATCTCTCTTGCTTGATCGTAACTTATATCTTTACCAATATTTTTTGCTTCACTCATATACCATTTAGACAGGCAATTTCTACAAAAGTCAGCTAGAAGCATCAATTCTATATTTTGAACCTCTTTATTATCATCTAAATGTTTCAAAAACCTTCTGAAAGTGGCTGCTTCTATTTTTATTATTTGATCATTATCTTCACTCATAATCGACCTCAAAAAATATTAATTTTATATATAAGTGCAACGGACAATCTGACGAATGATGAATAGTTCAGCCTTGCCGTGCTTTAAAGCGGGGGTTTTTCTTGTTGATCACATAAATCCTACCTCTACGCCTAACCACTCTATTATCACGGTGACGTTTCTTTGCTGATTTTAATGACCTTAAAACCTTCATTATTTCTCTACTCTTTATAAATTGATTAGAACTTCGTAGAACCAACTTATGAAATCGATTAAATAATGTCAAGAATTAAGAATTTAGGCCAATGAATAATAGACATAAACGTATATATTATGAACATTTATTTATGTTAAATTTATAAAATAAGGTTTATTAAAATCAAAAAGTTTAATTATATCAATGCCTTCTGAAAATTTTTCTATTTCAATTATCCAGATATCTAAGTCAATTTTTTTCTCTTTCGCAATAAACTCAATACTCTCTGAGACATCTAAAAAAACACCACTTCCAGCAGTTTGCCAACTAAAGTTGATATTTAGATCAAATTTTGATCTATAAAATAATGATTTATTTACTCGATTTATTATACGTAAAAGAATTTCACCTCTTTCACTATCTCCCTTTTTTACTATAGAAATTGGAAGAAAATTCTGATCGGCAATCTTAATACAAGCATCAACTATAATCTCTGATTTAACCCTATTTACCAAATTATTCCTTTAATAAATATATATTTAATTAAGTCATATAATTAATACGTTATTTACTATTTGTATATTATTTTTAACCTTTTTTGGATTTAATTATGATGAATGAGCCCAGAAATACAGAAAAATTAATTAAGGAAATAATAGCTAAAAAAGTATCTGAATTAGATTTGGACAATTTCAGTAAAAATTTTCCTAATTCATTACTAAATAAAAAAGCTAAATTGTTTCTATTTCAGCTTATTAAATCAATAAGATCTAGGTCAGCACTAGAGATCGGTACATACTTAGCTGGAACTACAAAGATTATTTCTGAAGCTTTAGGCAAAGATGGTTTCATTCTTACAATAGAAGCAAATAAAAATAGGAATGAATTCATAAAAAAAGAAATATCAACTTGGGAAAAAGAATTCCAAAAAAATACAATGCCAGTAATCTCAACTTCAAATGACTTCTTTAACATTACTAAATTTAATGAAAAACTATGGTTTGATATAATCTTTATAGATGGAGACCACACTTATACAGGAGCATTAACTGATTTAATTAATTCTTCAAGGTTTGCGTCTCCAGGAGGAATAATTATTGTAGATGATGCAGTTCAACCTCCAGTATTTAACGCTGTTAAAGATTTTCTTTATCTCAATAGAGATTGGACAGAAGTTGGTAGAGTATTTGAAGAAAAAAATCAGAACTATATTAAACCGAAACCTTCATTTAATTCTATTCCATTTCTAATCTTGAAAGGGCCAGATTCGCAAAATATAGGTCAAAAAAATTATTCAGTGTTTAGAGAGTTTAAAAATACACTAAATGGATTAAACATAAAATTATCTAAACCTGCTAGTAAGGGAGAGCTCCATACTAGATTTTTAATTAGCCACCTTCAGGGAGGAAAAGATGGCGGAATGGCAATAATTGACGAAACAACACAAATAAATAATGGCGAATTAGAAATTGATGTTACACTTAAAGAAAAGTTTTTATCTGATAATAATGATAGTATAAAGGTTGATATTCATTTATTTTTTGATTGCAAAGAAAATCAAAATAATAAATTATTTTTACTCCAGCCACCTGAACTCATTAAATAATTACAAACAAAACTATTACCCAAATGAGAGGTATCTTAGTTTTTAGAAAAATATTAGTAAGCTCAATAATTTTATTTTCATGATTTTTAATATTTTTATCATTACTTATATCTTCTTCTATTGTTATATTTTCGTTCTTTCTTTCTAAATTACCTCTCGCCTTACAATATGCAGACAAAACTAGAAGCATAGGGATAATTCCAAAGAAAAAAGCTATTACATACCACCCTATCCAAGATATTGGTTTTGTTGGATCTCCTGTATCACGCGGAGATTCATAAAAAATATACCAAATTACGATCAGATAAACTGGAATAAGTATAATAATTAAAAGTGGATCCATTATTAAAACTTTTGCTAAGGTTTATAAAGTCGTCTAAGTAGTCTTTTTTATAGAATCTTTATAAAGCGAAAATAACTTTGTAATAAATATATTGTAATCTATTCCTTCAATTTTTTTCCGAAGAAGAATAACCAGAATAATCCCTATTACAATTCCAACCCAAACTGGACCAGCAATAATATGTGAAGATAGTAGAACTATACTACTGAGTATTGCTCCTTTTGATAATGCAGGTAGAGCTTTTTTAAGGTCTGATTTATTTTTTCTTTTATTATATTCTAACGCTCCGGCTATTATTACTACAATCGCTAACAAAGGATTAGCTGATACAATTGCACTAACACCTACTGCACCAATCAATTGACTAAAGGATTCCCTATCTTTTTTCTTCCATAAAAATAAAAAACCAATAGCTGGCACAACTGCCGCAAGCAACTCGACACCGGTATACGTCACAA
>PBKD01000005.1 GCA_002722055.1 Rhodospirillaceae bacterium
CTGGTCCTGGAGGTTTTGATCCTGGTCCATTTACTCCTGGTCCTGGAGGTTTTGATCCCGGTCCATTTACTCCTAGTCCTGGCGGATTTGAACCAATAGGATTCCAGCCAGACACGATATTTGATCCAATCTTTGAACTAATTTTTGAACCTATTTTTGTTGAACCTATTTTTCAACCAATACCTGAGGAGGTTCCTTTAAATGGTGCTGGTGAAAATTTGATTAATAGCCCACCAACTTTGACACCTTTTTCTTCATTGTCTTTGTCGCCTGGTGGTGTTGATGCAATAAGTGTATTCGCAACAGACCCCAACGGAGATACAATTTCTGTTGCTGTTACGGGAGGATCTCTTGGTACTGTATCAGCGAATATTAATAGTGGTTTAGATGAAATCTTTAGCCACGGGGCAGAACATTTCGCGGCAACGCTTGCTCAAACAGGTTCTACTACTGGAGCTTTTACAGCAGGGAGTCAGGCAGCTCAAGCCAAGGCATTAGAGTTAGGAATTACAGCAGAAGAATTTGCTCAGACTAACACTCTTGTTGAATCTACTTTCTTAGCAGCGATTGAAAATGGCGCATCTCCCTCTGAGGCTTTTGCAGCGGGAGCTCAAGCAGCAAAAGCTTTTCTTCCTGATATGTTGTTCCTTGCAGTTGCAAATAACTTCACAAATCAATCAGTTACATTAAATGTGACCGCAACTGATGAACATGGTGCAACTACAATACAAACATTACTTGTTTCGGTAGGAACAGCACAAGAAACTAATAATGCTCCTGTTGCAGCGAATGATATTTTAATCGCCACAGAAAATGATCCAGGTAGCTTATTTCCTATTAATGTTATATCAAATGATACTGATATTGATGCGGATACTTTTACTGTAACGTCATTTAGAACTGGTTCAATTGAAGGAGCTGGTTCCCCTATAAATGTCAATACTGATGGCGTTATGAGGTTTGTTGATGCTGCTCATGGATCAATAGGAATTTTGAATAATGGAGTAGTTATATATGATCTTAATAATACAAATACTGTAGTTAATGATTTAAGAGCAGGTGAGATATTAACTGAAACTTTCAATTACACAATTACTGATCAACATGGACTATCAGATACTGCTACTCTTAACGTAAATATTGTTGGTGCACATGATATTGGAGCTGATCCTGTAGTTGTAGGTTATTATGGTTTAGGTTTGCAATCAGGGAATCCTAATCAGGCAGTAAGTGCAACTGCATCTGGAACAACTACAGGTCTTGATTTAGAAAATGTCCGTGCGTCTGATTTAGCTGCTATAGATATTTTACTTGCACAAAACCCTAGTACAAGTGCTGATCTAGGTGGTGGTGAGTTTGAAAACCAGGCCTCTATTGGGAATGCAATTAATTCTGGTTTAGTTTTAATTTTCCATGATCAAGGAATAGGAAATAACGAAGTTGAGCTTACTAATACTATACCAGGTTTGGATGGTGTAATTTTTACACGACAAGTTGCAGAGGATATTAATTTAAGTACGCAAGCTAAAGATTCAAATTTAAGTACCAGTATAGTTTCCTCAGGTTTGGCCGGTAATTTAAATGACAACAGTTTAGATGGTGTAAACAATTCCCGACATGGTTTTGTAGAGTTAGCTAGTCTTCCAAATAATGCTATACCTCTCTTAACAACTAATAACCCAGATGAAATTGTTACTTTTGTTTACCCACAGGGACAAGGCCATGTGATTTATTCATCAATTCCAATTAACAAACATATGAGTGGTAATGGCAATTCTCCAGGTGTAGATAACATAAAAGATATTTATGCGCCAAACCTTGTCCAATATGCAGCAACCCTAGTAGATCCAATTGTTTTAGATTTAGACGGTGATGGGTTTGAGTTTATTCACATAGATAACCAAAGTATCTCATTTTCAATGAATCCAGATGTTTCTCAACAACCGAATGATTGGGTAGCGCCTGATGATGGTTTTTTAGTCTTGGATAAAAATAATAATGGTATTGTCGATGATATAAGAGAAATGTTTTCTGAATTTTTTGTAGATGGGGTTAATACTGGAGTTGGTGCATTGTCAACACTAGATGAAAATAATGATGGAGTCATTAATTCTTTAGATTCCCAGTTTGCAAATTTAAAAATATGGCAAGACAAAAATTCAGATGGTTTTACCGATCAGGGGGAATTGAAATTATTATCTGATTTTAATTTTGCAGAGTTTAAATTAAGCATTGATAAAAATGGTGAATTATTTGGTGATAGTGTTTTACTTTCCACAGGATCCATTAAGCATATCAATGGTGATGAATCAATTTTTGGAGAAGTAGCACTTAGTGTTTCAAGTTTTAATGCCAAGGAAACTAATTCAATTGATAAGTTAAATATTAATAACCTTGATAATAATGATTTTGTAAACAATGAAATTAATCAAAAATTTTTAAAGATTGAAGAATTTCTAGAACCAAAAATATTATTAGAAAAAGACAGTATCTTAGATGAAAATCAATTTTTAAATTTAAATAATAATTTTGATCTAGAAATAATCGAAAATAATCAAACTCATTCTACGCTAATTTATTTAGAAAATAAAAATATAGGTGATTTTGAATCATTTAATAATATTTTTTAATAATATATTATTTAATTTTTTTCTACTTCCAAAATATTTTCTGGACTATTATTTTTTGGCGAGTTAACTCTGTTGCTAACTTTATGAAAAGTAATGTCTGATTCAAATAAATATTCAAAATTATACTCCTCATTAAGCCATTTATTTTTATTGCTTTCTTCTATAATAACTGGTTGTCTAATATGAATATCAGCTAAAGATTTTTCTGCCTCTTTAGTAACTATGCAACATCCAGAGGTATCGTTAAACAACCCTCCAAAAAAAAATAGACTATTGTTCATATGAAAATAATAGGGTATTTTTTTAATTTCTTTTTTCCATTCATAATATCCATCGGCAACAATTAAGCACTTTCTGGCGTTTTTGAAAGATGGCTTTTCAAGGATAGTCTCGCTTCTTGCATTAATTAAATTGAAATTATCTTTAGCCCATATTGGTCTATACCCCCAATTGAGAAACCTTGTTTTATTTTGATTATCAATTGTGAGTATTTTTGTGCCAGGTGTTATGTTAAATGAAGGGGATATATTAACATTAAATTGATCTTTTACCTTTTTTGCCTCTTTTAAAGTAAATCTTCCACACATATATATTCACCTGATCATTAAAATAATTCAAATTAATGGTGATTTTTATTATATTAAATATAAATAAATATCGTTTTACAAATTAAATTATTGATATTTTTTAGTAAAATAATCTAAAGTTTTGTATGCAACAAGATATAAAATTGGAAAGTAATATTTGATATGGCCTATGTTCCAAAACCTCTCAAATGTGATCCAAAATTATTCGATATTGATCTTTCATCTAAGAACTATATTATCACAGGTGCTAACTCAGGGGTTGGGCTTGGTACAGCTGAACAGCTCATGAAGCAAGGTGCTAATGTATATTTTGCATGTAGAGATGAAGAAAAGTATAAATTCTCAATATCGCAAATTAAATCTGAACAATTACCGGGTAAAGCAAGTTATCTTGAATTAGATTTATCAGATCTAGAATCAGTTAGAGCGTGTGCAAATAAAATAAATAGCGAAATCGAAACAATTAGTGCTTTAGTAAATAATGCTGGAATAATGATGCCACCAAAAAAAATTACTAAACATGGTTTTGAGTCTCAATTTGGTATCAATCATCTAGGTCATTTTCTACTAACTGAGCTTCTTCTAAATAAATTATTAGCTAGTTCTCCATCAAGGGTTATAAATGTTTCAAGTGTTGCAATAGACGGATTACCAGGAAATAAACCTCCTGATATAAATTTTGAAGATTTAAATTTTGATAAAAGAAAATATAATAGGGCAGAAGCTTATGCACAATCAAAACTTGCAAATTGCTTATATACAAAAAACTTATCAGAAAGACTTTTAAGTAAAGGTGTAACTGCGGTTAGTATTCACCCAGGGTGGGTAAGAACTAATCTTGAGAGGTATGTTTCCCGTAACCCAGTAGCAAAATTATTTACAGAAGTTGTAGCTTTAATTTTAGGGGGAAAGATAGATTATCATATTGGGTCACATACAAGTTTATTTGTATTACTTGATGAGAATGTCCCTAAAATGTCTGGAGAATTTTTTTCGCAAGTTGGTGTTTATAAAAATAAAAAAGATAGGAGCGGTGGGTGGCCTATGAAAGCTCCAAACTCTAAGATTTATGACTCTGAAATGTCTGAAAAGTTATATGAAGTAAGCAAGGAATTAGTAGGTTTATAAGTGTACCAATTAATTTTAAAATAAATTAATTTAAAGAGTTTAAAAAATAAGTTTTCATAGATCCTTTATTTTTTAACTCTATATCTCCTCGACTTTCACTATCACAAATTTCTTCTATAAATTTAAATGTTGCATTAGAAATATGTACCTTTCCTTCTTCACCAGAGGACTCAATTCTAGAAGCGATATTTACTGAGTCACCCCATATATCAAAATTTTCTCCAGAATTTCCTGCTATTATAGGTCCAGTATGTATTCCAATTCTAATTTTCCAAGGTTCTTTTCCTAAAACTTTTCTTTGAATATTCATTCCATTTACAAACTCAGCTATATCTAGGGCAGCTAAACAAGTTTGTTTTGGGTGGTCTGGATAACCTTCAGGTACTCCACCAACAGCCATATAAGAATCTCCAATTGTTTTTACTTTTTTAATCTTATATTTTTTACAAATCTTATCGAAACCAATAAAAAATTCATCTAAAGTAGCTATAAGTTCTCCTGGCTCAATTGTCTCGGTAATTTTGGTAAACCCAATAAAGTCAGTAAATAAAATAGATGCTGATGAGAAGTAATTTGCTTCAAGATTTACATCTGAGTTTTCAATTGTATTAATATTTTCATCGTTTGTTTCATTACTATTTTGATAATCGATTTCGCAAAAGGATATTACTTGGTCAGCTAATAATCTTAGTCCTTCTGCTTGAAAATGTTCTAGTTTTCCAGGTTTTTTATCCATTACACACAGAGTTCCTATTGTAAAACCTTTGCTTGTTATAAGTGGAGAACCTGCGTAAAATCTTAGTTCAGGCGCTATAACCATATTTTTCATATTTTTTGTTCGAACATCTAGATCTATATCATTTATGATTAACTGCTCCTTAGGAGTTTCTAAGATATACTGGCATAATGTAATATCTCTAGGAGCTTGCTCAAATAAAGTTGATTGTAAAACATTAAAACCATAATTTCCCTTTGTAATTTGAAATTTATCATCTAATATGTTTATGCTACTTTTTGGACAGTCAGTTAAATATGCCGCTATTTGAGTTATATTGTTAAATCTTCTGTCTCTCTCTAAATCTTTATTAAGAATTCCAAGCCGATTTACCTCCTCAACTCTACTTTTTTCGTTTTCAGGTGTTTTAACTGGAACAATCCCAGCTTTAACACCTTGAGATTTTGCAAATTTAAATATTTGATTTTTAATGAATGACATTCTAACTCTTTGCTCTCAGAATTAATTTCAGATAAATATAACATAATTATATATATACAAATTTAAAGATTTTTTTTTTAAATTTTGACAATTTTATTGTTAACCATCTAAATTTAAAGATGTTTCGAGGCAAATGGGTATTAAAATATTTATGTTTAACTTATTCCAAAAGATTTAAAAAAAGGCTTTGAATATATACTAGAATATTTTAGAGAATATCTAGCTGTTTTTTTAATAAAAATTATCTGTTGCCTATATGTCGTATGTCGTTTTTTTAAAAATTTTTTAAAAAAGTAATTCATCCAGTAATTCGTTCTCATCTAAAAAAATTTTTGTATGTAGATACTAATTTTAATTTAGTAAAAAAAGATCTGTCTGAAGTAGAAAGTTTTACTTTACTAAATTATTAATATAAATAAAGCTCATAACCTTAGAATTAATTTATATATTTATTGCAACCATACACATCAGCAATTTTGGATAATATATATACACTGCACTCCGCAGTTAATGACTATTTGGCTTTGAAAGAATAATAAATAGAATAGTTATAATGGAGGAATCAAGACCATTTTGACACATTTGTTAATATAAAAATTTTGAGACAAACTCTTTAATTATGTCTAAAAAATCCAATTTTTAAAAAAAAATATAAAAATTGATATTTTTATATATTTTTATCAAGAAATTGTCCTCTTAAAGTTGTTTGAAACAGAATTTCATAGTAATAGGTTTAGATATAGAATTTTTTTTTGAGAATTATTCTCAAGTAAATACACACTATCGGGTTATTTAATTTTTAAATAGAGAATTATTTATGGATGATCTTTTAAAAGAATATTTACCAATTTTAGTTTTTCTTGCTTTATTAATAATGTTGGGTATTGCCTTTATAGCAGCTTCTTTTTTCGCTGCTGAACAAAAACCTGATGAGGAAAAGCTCTCAACTTATGAATGTGGATTTGCTCCATTCGAAGATTCAAGAGGTCAGTTTGACGTTAGGTTTTATCTAGTTGCATTACTTTTTATAATTTTTGATTTGGAAGTAGCTTTTTTATTCCCTTGGGCTGTAACTTTAGGTGAAACTGGTGCCTTTGGTTTTTGGTCAATGCTTATATTTTTAGGTATATTAACTGTTGGCTTTATTTATGAATGGCGAAAAGGAGCTTTAGAATGGGAATAGAAAAAAACTCAATTATCAATAGCCCATCTGATCCGAAATCAGCAGATGATTTATATTTTAAATATGCTAAACAAGAATTTGATGATAAGGGGTTTGTAGTAACTCAATTAGACCATGCAGTAAATTGGGCCAGAACAGGTTCATTGTGGTTCATGACATTTGGCTTAGCCTGTTGCTCGATTGAAATGATGCAAGCTGCAATGCCAAGATATGATTTAGATCGTTTTGGAGTTATTCCTAGAGCTTCCCCAAGGCAAAGTGACTTAATGATAGTTGCTGGGACTTTAACCAATAAAATGGCTCCAGCTTTGCGTAAAGTATATGACCAAATGGCTGAACCCAGATATGTTATATCAATGGGAAGCTGTGCAAATGGGGGAGGGTATTATCATTATTCTTATTCAGTTGTTAGAGGGTGCGATAGGATTGTTCCTGTTGATATATATGTTCCTGGGTGCCCGCCTACAGCGGAAGCATTAGTATATGGTATTCTTCAGCTTCAGAAAAAAATAAGAAGAACAAGCACTATAGCTAGAACATAGGCTATTAAATTATGGATAAACTTCTCAAAGAACTCGTTGAAACTATTTCCTCTTCTGTAATGGATGGTATTACGTCACATGAGGTAATAAATAATGAACTTATATTGAATGTTACTTCTGATAAAATAATTGAAGTTTTAACATTTTTGAGAGATGAATCTTCTTGTCAATTTAAAGTATTAGTAGACATATGTGGTGTTGACTTTCCTGAGAGAGAGACTAGGTATGAAGTCATATATAACTTACTAAGTTTATCACATAATCAAAGAATTAGATTAAAAGTAATGACAAACTCTGATAATTCCATTCCATCGGTTGTTAGTGTTTACTCTTCAGCATCTTGGTATGAGAGAGAAGTTTGGGATATGTATGGAATAGTTTTTTCAAAACATCCAGACTTAAGAAGAATACTAACAGATTATGGCTTTGAAGGCCATCCATTAAGAAAAGATTTTCCATTAAGTGGTTTTGTAGAAGTTCGCTACAGTGAAAATGAAAATAAAGTCGTATACGAGCCAGTAAAATTGAATCAAGAGTTTAGAAATTTTGATTTTATGAGTCCTTGGGAAGGGGCAGAATATATTTTATCAAAGGAAAGTAAAGATGATTTGGAAAGTGATCAATGAGTGATTCAAAGATAAGCAGCTATACAATGAATTTTGGTCCTCAACACCCTGCAGCTCATGGTGTTTTGAGACTTGTTTTAGAGTTAGATGGAGAAATTGTTGAAAGAGCTGATCCTCACATAGGGTTACTTCATCGTGGAACAGAAAAGTTGATTGAAAATAAAACTTATCTTCAAGCTTTACCTTATTTTGATAGGTTGGATTATGTTGCTCCAATGAATCAGGAACATGCATTTGTTCTTGCTGCTGAGAAATTATTAAAATTAGAAGTACCTAGTCGTGCAAAATATATAAGGGTTATTTTTGATGAAATTGGTAGACTGTTAAATCATTTGCTTAATATTACGACACAGGCAATGGATGTAGGTGCAATAACGCCAAGTCTTTGGGGCTTTGAAGAACGAGAAAAGTTAATGGAATTTTATGAAAGGGCATGTGGAGCACGTTTGCATGCAGCTTATTATCGTGTTGGTGGAGTTCACCAGGATCTTCCTGATGGTCTTTTTGAAGACATACTTGAGTTTTGTAAACATTTTCCAAAATTGATTGATGATTTAGAAGGCCTGCTTACGGATAACAGAATATTTAAACAAAGAAATGTGGATGTAGGAATTATTTCTCCTGAAGATGCTTTAGACTGGGGTTTTTCAGGAGTAATGTTAAGGGGATCAGGGGTGCCATGGGACTTAAGAAAATCTCAGCCATATGAAATATATGAGGAATTAGATTTTGATATTCCAGTAGGAAAAAATGGCGATTGTTATGATAGGTATTTGGTAAGAATTGAAGAGATGAAGCAAAGTTTGAGTATTATAAATCAATGTATAAAAACTATACCCAAGGGACCAATAATAGTTCAAAACAATAAATTTTCTCCTCCGAAAAGAGGACAGATGAAGAGATCTATGGAGGCTTTAATTCATCATTTCAAATTATATACTGAAGGTTTTAAGGTCCCTCCTGGTGAGACATATACCGCTGTGGAAGCTCCTAAGGGCGAATTTGGAGTTTACATTATTTCTGATGGAACTAATCAACCATATAGATGTAAAATTAGGGCACCGGGTTATGCTCATCTTCAGGCAGCTGACTATATGTCAAAAGGTTATATGCTTGCAGATACAGTAGCGATTATTGGAAGTATGGATGTTGTTTTTGGTGAGATAGATAGATGACAGTTAACAGAAAACCAGCATCTAGTGAACATCAACCTAAAGAGTTTTCTTTTACAAAAGATAATTACGAATTAGCAATAAAAGAATTGAGTAAATATCCTGAAAATAGAAAAGCTTCTGCAGTCATCCCACTATTAGATATAGCACAAAGACAAAATTCTAATTGGTTACCAATAGCCGCCATTAATTATGTTGCAGATTTATTAGAGATGCCAAGAATTAGGGCATACGAAGTTGCCACTTTTTATACGATGTATAATTTAGCTCCGGTAGGTGAAAATCTTATTCAGATTTGTACAACTACACCCTGTGCATTAAGAGGTTCTAAAGACATAGTTGATGTTTGTAAGAAAAGGTTAAACATTAATTTTGGAGAAACAACATCGGATAATAAGTTTACTTTACTAGAAGTCGAATGTCTTGGAGCTTGTGTTAACGCACCAGTCGCATGGATTGGAGATGAGTATTACGAGGATCTCTCAAAAGAATCGATGGACTCAATAATTGATCAGCTTAAAAAAGGCGATCTTAAATTATCCCCCGGATCTCAAATTGGTAGGAATGGAAGTATGCCTATGGGGCAGAGAAATTCACTTTTAGACGAAGGAAAATAAAAAATTGTTAAAAGACAAAGATAGAATATTTACAAACTTATACGGCCTTCAAGAATGGGATATTCATGGGGCAGAAGCCAGAGGAGACTGGGATAATACCAAAGCTTTGATTGAAATGGGTTCAGATAAAATAATTGAAATAATAAAAGATTCTGGACTTCGAGGTAGGGGTGGAGCAGGTTTTCCTACTGGTCTAAAATGGTCATTTATGCCTAAAGAATCGGATGGAAGACCTCATTATTTGGTGGTTAATGCTGATGAGGGTGAGCCAGGTACATGTAAAGATAGGGATATAATGAGAAATGATCCTCATAAATTACTTGAAGGTTGTTTGTTGGCTGGTTTTGCTATGGGTGCTCATGTAGCATATATTTACATTAGGGGTGAGTTTATAAATGAAGCCAGAAGGCTTGAGTCAGCAATTATTTCTGCTCAAAAGAATGGTTATTTGGGTAAAAATGCTTGTGGGAGCGGTTGGGATTTTAATATTTATGTGCATAGAGGTGCTGGGGCATATATATGTGGTGAAGAAACGGCTTTAATTGAAAGCCTAGAAGGTAAAAAAGGCCAGCCAAGATTAAAACCACCATTTCCAGCAAATATGGGTCTATGGGGCTGTCCAACAACTGTTAATAATGTTGAGAGTATTGCCGTAGTACCAACAATACTTAGAAGAGGCAGTAGCTGGTTTTCTGGCCTAGGGAGACCTAAAAATTCAGGAACAAAGGTTTTTTGTATTTCTGGTCATGTTAACTCACCTTGTAATGTAGAAGAAGAAATGGGAATTCCGCTTAAAGAATTAATTGAAAGGCATGCTGGGGGAGTTCGAGGAGGCTGGGATAATTTAAAGGCCATTATTCCAGGTGGTTCCTCCGTTCCAATGATACCCAAGAGTATTTGTGATACCGTTCTAATGGATTTCGATTCGCTTTCTTCTGTTAAATCTGGTCTAGGAACTGCAGCTGTTATAGTTATGGACAAATCCACAGATCTGATATCATCAATTGCAAGGTTATCAAAGTTTTATATGCATGAAAGTTGTGGCCAATGTACTCCCTGTAGAGAGGGAACTGGTTGGATGTGGCGTGTCATGAAAAGACTTGAAAAAGGAGATGCTGATTTAGAAGAGATAGACACATTATTAGACGTAGCTAGTCAAGTTGAGGGCCATACAATTTGTGCCCATGGTGATGCAAGTGCTTGGCCAATCCAAGGTTTAATTCGTCACTTTAGGAGCGAAGTTGAAGAGAGAATAATTAATTTTAAGAAACAGGATATTGAGTCAATCAATAATCCAAAAAGAGCAGCTTAAGAGATAATATATGCCTAAAATAAAAATAAATGATCAAGAGGTTAATGTTGAAAATGGAATAACTATTCTACAAGCATGCGAGTCAATTGGCATTGAGATACCCAGGTTTTGTTATCACGAAAAACTTGCTATTGCCGGCAATTGTCGAATGTGTTTGGTAGAGATGGAAAAATCTCCTAAACCTATCGCTTCTTGTGCAATGCCTGTAACAGATGGAATGGTAATAACTACAAATAGTCCATTAGTTAAGAAGGCAAGAAATGGTGTAATGGAGTTTTTATTGATTAATCATCCTCTTGATTGTCCAATTTGTGATCAAGGAGGTGAGTGTGATCTTCAAGATCAGGCGATGTCTTATGGCCGAGATAAAAATAGATTTAGTGAAAATAAAAGAGCAGTTAAAGATAAAAATTTAGGGCCTCTAATTAAAACAGTTATGACTAGATGTATTCATTGCACAAGGTGCGTGAGATTTGCTCAAGATGTTGCAGGTGTTTCAGAATTAGGTGCAACTGGAAGGGGAGAAGAAATGGAAATTGATACATTTATTGAAAAAACCATTTCTTCCGAATTATCTGGCAATATAATTGATCTTTGTCCCGTAGGAGCATTAACTTCGAAACCTTATGCATTTGAAGCTAGATCATGGGAGTTGTCAAAGACAGAGACTATTGATATTCACGATGCTCTAGGAAGTAATATCAGGGTTGATACAAGAGGAAGAGAAGTTAAAAGAGTTCTTCCTAGAATAAATGAAGAAATTAACGAGGAATGGATATCTGACAAAACAAGATTTGCATATGATGGTCTTGGTTGTAAAAGGTTGGATAGACCTTGGGTGAAAAAAAATAATAAACTCGTTGAATCTGAATGGTCAGATGCATTTGATGTTATAGCAAAAAAAATTCAGAACACTGAGTCTAACAAAATTGCTGCAATTGTAGGTGATCTAGCAGACTGTGAGTCTATTTTTTCTCTAAAAAAACTTTTTAATATTATTGGATCACCACATACTGACTGCAGGCAGGATGGAAGTGTTATTGATTCATCTTTTAGAGGTAGTTATATATTCAATTCAGAAGTTTGTGGAATTGATAAAGCAGATTTTATTTTATTAGTAGGTTGTGACCCTAGATGGGAAGCTCCTATATTGAATAGTAGAATAAGAAAGAGATATTTAACTGGAGATCTTGATGTAGCTTTAATTGGTTCATTGCCTAATAGGGAAAATGGACTTACTTATCCCTATTCAGATTTAGGTTCTGATCCAAGCGTTTTAAATGAAATTGCATCTGGAAAGCATGAAATAACTAATAAAATTAATTCAGCAAATTTTCCAATGATTATTATTGGAAATTCAGCGGTATGTCGACCAGACTCATCAGCAATTATTTTTAGAATTAGAGAAATATCAGAAAAATATAATATAGTAAGAGGTGATTGGAATGGTTTTAATTTTATGAGCTCTGTAGCATCGAGGGTAGGTGCTTTAGACCTTGGTTTTGTTCCAGGTCAGGGAGGTTATGATTTTAACTCAATTATTGAAAACAGCGAAAATGGAAATCTTGATATAGTTTATCTATTAGGAGCAGATGAATTTTCTGTAGATAAACTCACAAATAGTTTTGTTATTTATCAAGGTCATCATGGAGATATAGGAGCAAGGAATGCTGATGTAATTCTCCCCGGTGCTGCTTATACTGAAAAAAATGCAACTTATGTTAACTTAGAAGGTAAAGTTCAAAGAGCATTAAAAGCAACATTTCCACCTAATGAAGCTAGAGAAGATTGGACAATAATTCGAGCTCTCTCAAGTGTAATAAATTCCCCTCTACCTTTTAATAATTTAGTAGAGTTAAGGAGTTTAATGGAAAATGAACATCCTATTTTTTCCAAAATAGATTTATTTCAACCCCAAGAATGGAAAGAATTTGGTATAGATGGAGCAATCAATAAAAAGTCACTCGGTTTTTCAATTAGAGATTTCTATATGACTAACCCAATAACTAGAGCTTCTCATACCATGGGTTTATGTAAAAATGAATATGAAAAGAGAATTAAAAGTATAAATAGTTGAAATGGAAAATTTTTTTATTAATTTTATATATCCTTTAATAATTATATTAGCTCAAGTTTTAGCAGTGGCTTTACCTGTTGCCATTTCTGTTGCATTTCTTGTTTGGTTTGAAAGAAAAGTAATTGCAGCAATGACATTAAGGCGAGGTCCAAATGTTGTTGGTCCGTGGGGTTTGCTTCAATCATTTGCTGATTTCTTAAAATTATTTCTTAAAGAAACAATCATACCCACAGGTGCAAGTAGAGTAGTATTTTTAGCCGCACCAGTTTTAACATTTATATTAGCTTTTCTTGCTTGGGCTGTCATACCTTTTGCTCCAGGTTGGGTTATATCCGACTTAAATGTAGGGGTACTATTTTTATTTGCAGTTTCATCTCTTGGTGTTTATGGAATAGTAATGGCTGGATGGGCCAGTAATTCTCGTTATCCATTTTTGGGTGCATTGAGATCTGCTGCACAGATGGTTTCATATGAAGTTTCTATGGGTTTTGTAATTGTTACCGTGTTATTGGTTGTAGGTTCTTTAAACTTATCAAGTATTGTTGAAGCACAAAAAACTGTATGGTTTGCTATTCCTTTGTTTCCTATGTTTGTAATATTTTTTATTTCTGCTTTAGCGGAAACAAATAGGCATCCTTTTGATCTTCCAGAAGCTGAAGCCGAATTGGTTGCGGGATATCAGGTCGAATACTCTGCTGTGCCTTTTGTATTATTTTTCTTAGGAGAATATGCAAATATGATTCTTATGAGTGCAATGACTGCAGTTTTGTTTCTTGGAGGGTGGCTTCCGCCATTTGATATAGCTCCATTTAATTGGTTACCTGGTCCTATCTGGTTTGTATTGAAAATTACATTTCTTCTTTTTTTATTTATATGGGTACGTGCAACCTTTCCTCGATATAGATATGACCAGCTAATGAGATTAGGCTGGAAAATTTTTCTTCCCTTTTCTCTTGTTTGGGTTGTTTTAACTGCAGGTTTTTTATTGTTTTTTGATTTATTACCAAACTCGTAATTTGGAGAATGTGATGTCTTATATAGAACAAAGAATCAAATCTTTTTTACTCATTGAGCTTGTTAGAGGTCTGATTTTAACTTTTAAATATATGTTTAAGAAAAAAACTACTATTAATTATCCTTTTCAAAAGGGGCACTTAAGTCCCCGATTTAGAGGTGAACATGCTTTAAGAAGGTACCCAAATGGTGAAGAGAGGTGTATAGCTTGTAAGTTGTGTGAGGCAGTTTGTCCAGCCCAGGCAATTACTATTGAAGCAGAACCAAGAGAAGATGGTTCAAGAAGAACCACAAGATATGATATAGATATGACTAAGTGTATTTATTGTGGTTTTTGCCAAGAAGCATGTCCAGTTGATGCTATTGTTGAGGGGCCTAACTATGAGTTTGCATCTGAAAGCAGGGAAGAGCTATTTTATAATAAGGAAAAACTTCTTGCAAATGGTGATAGGTGGGAAAGTCAAATTGCTAGAAATTTAGAAAAAGACTCTCTCTATAGGTAAATATTTTTAGAAAGTTAATTTAATGATCATTCAGTCGATAGCTTTTTATATTTTTGCAGGCATAATTATTGCCTCTGCTATTATGGTCATTTCTGCAAAAAATCCAGTTCATTCAGTTCTCTTTTTGATATTAGCCTTTTTTAACGGTGCTGGGTTGTTTGTTCTCGTTGGTGCAGAATTTCTGGCTATGATTATGGTAATTGTGTATGTTGGTGCAGTAGCAGTTCTGTTCATGTTTGTAGTGATGATGTTAGATATAAACTTTGTAGAATTAAGGCAAGGTTTTCTTCAATATTTACCTATTGGTTTATTAATTGGTTTGATTTTATTAGTAGAGCTTATTCTGATTTTATCAAGTCAATTTGAGGATCCACAAATACTGGCTGTTAGTTCATTGCCTATTCCACCAATAGAAGAAGTTGAAAATACTAAAGCCCTAGGGAATGTACTTTATACAAAATATATATACCTTTTTCAATCTGGAGGTTTGATTTTATTAACAGCTATGATAGGTGCTATTGTTCTAACTTTAAGATCAAGACCAGGAATAAAAAAACAAGTAATTGCTAAACAAGTATCTAGAAAAAGAGAAGACTCAGTTGAAATAAAAAAAGTTACTCCTGGGGCAGGTGTTTAATGGAAATAGGAATTACTCATTATCTCTCAGTTGGAGCTATACTTTTTACTATTGGCGTATTTGGAATATTTCTAAACAAGAAAAATGTTATTATTATTTTAATGTCTATAGAGTTAATTTTATTAGCTGTAAATATTAATTTAATTGGATTTTCTGCTCATTTGGGAGACTTAACTGGTCAAGTGTTCGCCATGTTTGTTCTTACAGTAGCAGCAGCTGAAGCTGCAATAGGTCTTGCTATTTTAGTAATTTATTTCAGGAATAGAGGAAATATTGATGTGGAAAATCTCAATATTATGAAAGGGTAGATTTTGTTATATATCTCTATTGTTTTTCTTCCTGGATTAGCAGCTCTTACAGCTGGGGTTTTTTCTCGTATATTAGGCCATGGATTTGTAATGTTTATTACAAGTTTGTCAGTTTCTATAAGTTCAATTTTGTCTTTTTATGTTTTTCTAAAATTGATTTTTAGCCATAAGATAATTAACGAAAACATAACAATATTGGAATGGATAAATTCGGGAGATTTGAGTTTTTCTTGGTCAATAATGGTTGATACTTTAACAATCGTGATGTTTGTTGTTGTAACTTCTGTATCTGCTTTAGTTCATTGGTATTCATTTGGTTACATGAAGAAAGATCCTCATAAAGCTAGGTTTTTTACCTATTTATCATTATTCACTTTTGCAATGTTAATGTTAGTTTCATCTGATAATTTTGTTCAATTATTTTTTGGATGGGAAGGGGTTGGACTATGTTCATACTTACTTATAGGATTTTGGTTCAAAAAACCCTCTGCTAATGCAGCTGCCATTAAGGCTTTTATTGTAAACAGAGTTGGGGATTTTGGTTTTGCTCTAGGTATTATGGCTATTTTTCTATTTTTTAACTCAGTTACCTACGAAAATGTTTTTAATCAAGCTGTAAACTTTGAAGGAAAAAAGTTTCTATTTCTTAGCATGAATTTAGATATCCTAACAGTAATCACTATGCTTCTTTTTATTGGAGCTATGGGTAAATCAGCACAATTTTTATTACATACTTGGTTACCAGATGCAATGGAGGGTCCTACTCCTGTTTCTGCTTTAATTCATGCAGCTACAATGGTTACTGCAGGTGTTTTTATGGTTGTAAGGTGCTCTCCGTTATTTGAGTATGCTCCTTTTACCTTGAATTTTATAACCTTAACTGGTGCAATTACTGCTTTTTTTGCTGCTAGTGTTGCTATAGTTCAAAATGACATTAAAAGAGTAATTGCCTATTCTACTTGTAGTCAGTTGGGTTACATGTTCATTGCTGTGGGTTTGTCAGCTTATTCAGCTGCAATCTTTCATTTATTTACTCATGCCTTTTTTAAAGCATTATTATTTCTTGCATCTGGTTCTGTCATACATGCTGTGTCCGATGAGCAAGATATGAGAAAGATGGGTGGTTTATATACTCTGTTACCTATTACTTACTTGATGGTTTGGATTGGTTCTTTAGCTTTGGCAGGTATTCCAATTTTTTCAGGCTTTTTCTCCAAGGACCTAATTATAGAAATTGCATATGCAGGTTCTTCTTCGATATCTAACTTTGCCTTTTGGATGGCCTTATTTGCTGCTTTCTTAACAGCTTTCTATTCATGGCGTCTAATATTCATGACATTTCATGGAAAAACCCGTATAGAAAAATCTGTTATGTCTCATGTGCATGAGGCTCCTTTCTCAATGAGTATTCCAATGATACTTTTAGCTATGGGAGCAATTTTCTCAGGTATTCTATGTGTTGGAGTAATGACAGGTCATCATAACTCTGAATTTTGGGGAAACTCGCTTTTTGTATTGGCCGGAAGAGATCTGATCGAAGCGGCACATGATTTACACTTTAGTTTAAAAATTTTACCCGTAATAATTTCTATTTTAGGTATTTTGTTAGCATGGTATTTTTATATTTATAAGATTAATATACCTAAAATTATAGCAAATGCTAATCAACCACTTTATTTATTTTTACTAAATAAATGGTATTTTGATGAAATGTATAATTACCTTATTGTCAATCCTAGTAGGTGGCTAGGATATTTTCTATGGAAAAAAGGTGATGAAACAGTAATAGATGGTATCGGGCCTGATGGTTTTTCTGCAATGATAAATGGTATATCTAAAAAAATAGCACTTCTTCAGAGTGGACTATTATATCATTATGCATTTGTTATGCTAGCTGGTGTTGTATTGTTTGTATCATGGTTTTTATTGGTGTAGATATGACATCTTGGCCAATTTTATCAATAATTACTTTTTTGCCTCTGGTTGGTGCAGCATTTATTTTATTTATTAGAGGTGATGAAAAAACTGTAGCCAGAAATGCAAAATACCTAGCTTTATGGACAACAATAATTACATTTATTTTGTCCTTAATTCTTTGGCTAAGATTTGATAAATCAACTGCTGAATTCCAGTTTGTAGAAAAGACTAGTTGGTTATCAGAAAATATTTCATATCACATGGGTATTGATGGTATATCACTATTATTTATAATTTTATCTACATTTCTGATGCCAATTTGTATTTTGGCAAGCTGGGTTTCAATTAAATCAAGAGTAAAAGAATACATGATTGCATTTTTAGTAATTGAAACTGCAATGATAGGAGTTTTTTCAGCTTTAGATTTTTTAGTTTTTTATATTTTTTTCGAGGGTGGCTTAATTCCAATGTTTTTAATAATTGGAATATGGGGCGGATCAAACAGAATATATGCTACTTTTAAGTTTTTTCTTTATACTCTAATTGGTTCATTATTGATGTTAGTTGCTGTTATTGTAATGTATTTTCAAGCAGGTACTACTGACATTCCGTCATTAATGGCTTTTAATTTTGATTTTACTCTCCAAAAGTGGTTATGGATTGCATTTTTTGCTTCTTTTGCTGTAAAAATTCCCATGTGGCCGGTTCATACATGGCTTCCAGATGCACATGTAGAAGCACCTACTGCAGGTTCTGTTATTCTTGCTGCTGTTTTACTTAAAATGGGTGCTTATGGCTTTCTTCGTTTTTCTATTCCTATGCTTCCAAATGCAACAGAATATTTTACTCCTCTAGTTTTCGTTTTAAGTGTAATAGCAATAATATATGCTTCTTTTGTAGCACTAAGACAAGTAGATATGAAAAAATTAGTGGCTTATTCCTCTATTGCACATATGGGGTTTGTTACTTTAGGAATATTTACTTTTACTCAGCAAGGTATTGAGGGTGGTTTATTTCAAATGATTAGTCATGGGCTAATTTCTGGTGCATTATTTCTTTGTGTAGGTGTAATTTATGATAGAATGCACACAAGGCTTATTGATAACTATGGTGGTTTAGTTAATAGGATGCCAAAGTACGCATTTCTATTTCTATTATTCACTTTAGCAAATGTAGGTTTACCGGGCACAAGTGGTTTTATAGGTGAGTTTTTAGTTCTTGTTGGTATTTTTAAAATAAATATATGGGTTGCGGTTTTTGCAACTACTGGCGTGGTTCTAAGTGCCGCATATGCATTAAGTTTATATAGAAGGGTTATCTTTGGTGACCTTATCAAACTAGAATTAAAAGAAATTCTTGATTTAAATAAAAGGGAGGTATTAATACTTCTTCCGCTTGCCATAGCTATAATTACATTTGGTATTTATCCTGAACCGCTTTTGTCTGTGATGCATTCTTCTGTAGAAAATTTAATTTATCAAAATTCTCTTGCATTAGATCTTACAATCAACCAAAACTTTGCTGGAAATAGGTAGGTAAATATGCAATATAATGATGTTCCAAACTTTCTTCCAGCTTTACCAGAAATATTTATGTCAGTAATCTGTATGGTATTACTTATTTTTGGTGTTTTTAAAGGTAATAAAAGTACATATCTAATTTCATGGCTTGTTATTTTAAGTTTATTTCTTACCTCTTTATTTTGTATATTAGGTCCAAAAGATGAAATAATTTTCTCAAATATTTTTATAGTAGATGACTTTTCTATTTTTTCAAAAGTTTTAATTATTATTGGTGCTATTGCCGCATTAGCAATGTCGTTAAGTTACATTAGAAACGAGGGTATGGAAAAATTTGAATACCCTATCCTGATAATGCTTTCAACCTTGGGTATGATGATGATGGTATCAGCTAATGATTTAATATCATTATATGTTGGTCTAGAGTTGCAGAGTTTAGCATTATATGTTTTGGCTGCATTTAAAAGGGATACGCTTAAATCATCAGAAGCTGGTTTAAAATATTTTGTTTTGGGTGCGCTTTCATCTGGTATGCTCCTATATGGTGCTTCTTTAATTTATGGTTTTAGTGGAACTACAAATTTTGAGACAATTCAAGCAATGTTTGACTCAAATAATGAACCTTCTTTAGGTATAATTGTTGGTATAGTTTTTATAATATCAGCAATGGCATTCAAGGTTTCAGCAGTTCCGTTTCATATGTGGACACCTGATGTATATGAAGGATCAACAACATCAGTAACAGCATTTTTATCAATGGCTCCAAAGGTGGCTGCAATGGCCTTATTTATTAGATTAGTATATGTTCCATTCTATGGCCTTGTACCAGAATGGCAACAAGTAGTTATATTAATTTCTGCTGCATCGATGGTTATTGGGTCCTTGGCAGCTATTAGGCAAACAAATATTAAACGATTGATGGCCTATAGTTCAATTGGTCACATGGGTTTTGCGCTTTTGGGACTCTCAGCTGGAACACAACAAGGTGTTGAGAGTGTCCTTATTTATATGTTTATTTATTTATTTATGAATATTGGTGTATTTGTAGTTATTTTATCAATGAGAGTTAATGGAGTTATGGTGGAAAATATAAATGATCTCTCTGGTCTAGGAAAAAATAATCCATTTTTAGCTATTATTTTTGGAATTTTAATGTTCTCATTAGCAGGTATACCTCCATTAGCTGGTTTTTTTGGTAAATTTTATGTCTTTCTTGCTGCTGTCGATAGTGGTTTATATATTCTTTGCGTAATTGGTGTGATTTCTAGTGTGATAGGTGCTTTTTATTACCTAAGAATTGTAAAAATAATGTATTTTGATGATCCTGTGGATATATTTGAGAAACCTAATAGTGCTTCTATGATTTCTTTATTAAGTATCAGCGGTATTTTTACAATATTTTTTATAGTTGCTCCAACACCTTTAATTTCATGGGCACATCATGCCGCGTCATCAATTATTCAGTGAATAAAATTCAAGGTTTAAGTTCCTTCTTTTCGTACTATAGGTATGATTTTGTAGGGAGTACTAATGAAATTATTAAAGATTTAGCTTTTAAATCCTTTCCTGAAGGAACTCTAGTTCATGCAATTAGTCAAGATAATGGTAAAGGAAGATCTGGTAAATTATGGGAGTCACAAAAAGGGAATTTATTTTGTTCAATTCTATTAAGGCCTAGTGTTTTGAAACAGGAAGTTTCTCAATTATCATTTGTATCTTCCTTAGCTGTAAAGCAGGCATTATCAAATATTACACAAGATAAAAAAAATTTTTTGATTAAATGGCCAAATGATATTCTTTTTCATGAAAAAAAAATTTCTGGTATTTTATTAGAAACCTCACCTTCATTAAATAGTAATTTAGTTGATTGGGTCGTTATAGGAATAGGAATCAATATAAAAAATTTTCCTAAAAATTTAAATCATGTTACATCTCTTTATGAATATGGTTATTTTTGTGAAATAGTTGATGTAATTAAAGAAGTTGGAAATGCATTGGAACAGTTTTATAATGTTTGGCTAATAGAAGGGTTTGAGAAAATAAAAAAAATTTGGTTAAGGAATTGTTACCCTATAGGAAAAAGAATTTCTGTGACAGTAAATAATAAAAAATTATATGGAAAATTTGAAGGTATAACTAAAGATGGATCCTTAATAATGAAATTACTTGATAACTCTACTAAAGTAATTTCTGGTGGTGAGGTCGAAATAATTTGATTGAAGTGGTAAATTAATGAAATTTAATGAAGATATTTTATATTTTGTTCCATTAGGCGGTTCAAATGAAATAGGAATGAATTTGAATTTATATGGTTATAATAATCAATGGATTATTGTAGATATGGGAATAATGTTTGCTGGTGATGATTACCCTGGTGTTGATATTGTAATACCTAATACTGAATTTATTGACTCAATTATTGAAAATATTAAAGCTATATTTATTACTCATGCACATGAAGATCATATCGGAGGAGTCCCTTATTTATTTGAAAAATTTAATTGCCCCATATATTTAACTAATTTTGCAAAAAAATTATTAGAAACTAAAATAAGAAATACAGAATGTGAAGAAGGTATATTCTTAAAAAAGGTTGAGTATTTAAAGCCAGTAAATATAGGCCATTTTGAAGTTATATATGGAAATATTACTCATTCTATTCCTGAATCTAGTATCCTATCAATATCTGTTGGTAATAAAACAGTTGTCCACTCTGGAGACTGGAAAATAGATAAAAATCCATTGATTGGAAATAAAACTGATATAAAATTTTTAAAAAACCTATCAAAAAAGGGAGTTGATGTCCTTATCTGTGACTCAACAAATGTTTTTAATAAAAATTTATCAGGTTCTGAAAACGATGTTAGAAAAAATCTTTTAAAAATAATCAAATCATCTTCATCTAAAAGGATTTTTATAACAACTTTTGCTTCAAATATTGCTAGACTTTCTTCATTTATTTTTATTGCTGAAAAACTTAATATAAATATATGTTTTATTGGGGGATCTTTAAATAGATCTCTTGAAATAGCTAAATCTTGTGGATATTTACAAAGTTCTAGTAATTATGTGAATGGAAGTGAAATATCTAATGATAAAAAAACAATTATTGTTTGTACTGGCTGTCAAGGTGAGCCAAGAGCAGTTTTAAGCAGAATTGCTAATGATGATCACCAAATTAAAATTAATAAAGATGATTTATTAATTTTTTCTTCAAAAATAATTCCTGGTAATGAAAAAAAAATTGGAGGGGTTATAAATAAAATTACAAGATTAGGTGTGGAAATAATTACAGAAAAAGATGAATTAGTTCATGTTTCTGGCCACCCAGGAAGAGAGGAGTTGGAGTATTTATATGAAATCTTAAAACCAAAATCTCTAATTCCAGTTCATGGTGAAGCGAGACATATTCTTGAACATGTAAATTATGCTAAACAAAAAGGAATAAATAATCAAATTTTAATTAATAACGGTAATCTTGTTAACTTATCAAAAGTTCCTATTTCTATAGAATGTAATGTCCCTTCTGGAAAATTACTGATTGATAGTAATATAAAAATTTCACCGGAAAGTGACGTAATTAAAGAAAGAATAAGAATAAAAGAGAATGGTGTTGTTTTTATAGTTTTAATTATATTTAATAATGAATTGTATAATATAAATATTTCTTCAATTGGTGTATTGGATAATTATATGGAATTTGAAGATCAATTAATTAATGAAATTAAAAAAAACTATAAAATGAAACTAATTGATAAAACAAAATATGAGTTAATTGTAAGACAGTGTGTAAATAGAATTTTAAAAAAATTATCAGATAAAAGGCCAAAAGTAATTATTAAATATGTTGATTAAAGTAATAATTAAATAATTAAATTTTTTTAAGGAATTACAATGATAGGAAAGTTAAATCATGTTGCCATAGTTGTACCGAATCTAAATGAAGCAAAATTTAAATACAAAGATATTCTTGGTGCAACAGTTTCTGATATAGAGCACCTTGAGGTTCATGGTGTTTCTATAATATTTGTTAATTTAGGAAATACTAAAATTGAGTTAATGCATCCATTAGGGGAAAATTCTCCAATAAAAAAGTTTTTAGAAAAAAACCCAAATGGTGCAATACATCATGTATGCTATGAAGTAAAAAGTATTAAAAACTCTATAAGTTTACTTAAAGAAAAAGGTATTGAAATAATTGGAGACGGATCACCATCTATTGGTGCACATGGTAAACCTGTTATTTTTTTAAAACCTAAACAGTTTGATGGAACTCTTATTGAACTAGAAGAGGTTTGAAGTTAATGAATTTTTTGACAAGCTTAGCAGTTTACTTTGTTATTTGGTGGATAAGTCTATTTATTGTATTGCCATGGGGAAACAGACCAGATGAAACTGTTATTTTGGGAAATGAAAAAAGTGCACCAGCCAAGCCAAGAATTATAATTAAATTTTTAATTACAACAGTTTTAGCAGGGTTTATTTGGTTTTGCCTTTGGCTAATTATTTATTTTAAAATTTTTTCAATTACAGAATAAAAAAAAAGCAGGGTTTTGACCCTGCTTTTAAGTCGCGCTCAAATTCAATGAACAAGCGCGTAGAGACTAGGTTATTTCCTCCCTAAACTTGGGCTAATGCCTAGCCATAATCAGCCTAAGAGTTAAATAATATAATATTATTGGTTTTCAGTCACTATTTAAGTCGTATTTTTTAAACTTTATCCACAATTTTTTATATTTTATTGGTAAAAGTGCCACCTTTATAGTGCTTGTTTATATAGGGTTAATATATTAATTATTCTAGTATATTTAATTAGGTTAGGATTTATTGTAAATTTTATACATGCTATAAAATTTTTAATTCAATAATGTATTTTTCACTTTTTTTTACTAATTTGACCAGACTAAATTATTGTTATGATATGAAATATTAAGGTAACTGATTCATGAAAATCTCACAATTTTTTTTACCAACCTTAAAGGAAGCCCCGTCAGAAGCTCAAGTAATATCTCATCAACTTATGTTACGTTCAGGAATGATAAAACAGTCCTCAGCAGGAATATATTCATGGCTACCTTTAGGATTTAAAGTTTTAAAAAAAATTGAAGAAATTATTAGATGTGAGCAAGATTATATTGGAGGACAAGAAATATTAATGCCTACTATACAGCCAGCTGACCTTTGGATTGAAAGTGGAAGGTATGAAGATTACGGACAAGAAATGCTTCGTATAAAAGATAGATCAAATAGAGATTTATTGTACGGACCTACAAATGAAGAACTCATAACTGATATATTTAGAACCCATTTAAAAAGTTATAAAGATCTGCCATTGTTACTCTATCATATACAATGGAAGTTTAGAGATGAGCTTAGACCAAGGTATGGGGTAATGAGAGGCAGAGAGTTTCTGATGAAGGATTCCTACTCCTTTGATTTAGATATGAACCAATCACGTTTAACATATCAAAAAAATTTTTTATCCTATTTAAGAATTTTTTCTAAATTAGGACTTAAAGCTGTTCCTGTAAAAGCAAACCCTGGACCCATAGGTGGTGATTTGAGTCATGAATTTGTTATTTTAGCTCCTAATGGTGAAAGTGATATTTTTTTTGATAAAAAATTATTAGAGTTTGAATCTATTTCTAAAGATATTTTTTTAGACAAGAATTTAGTCGAAAAAGAATATAATAAATGGGCAAAATGTTACGCGGTAACTGATGATATTCATAACGAGAAAGAGTATAATAAACTTACAACTCCAGAAAATAGAGTAAATAGTAGAGCGATAGAAGTGGGTCATGTGTTTTATTTTGGCACAAAGTATTCTAAATCTATGGGAGCAAATTTAATAAATAATAAAGGTGAACAGTTGCCCGTTCATATGGGATCCTATGGAATAGGTGTTTCAAGATTAGTAGGTGCAATTATTGAATATTCTCATGACGATAAAGGTATTATATGGCCAGAAAATGTTGCACCATTTTCTGTGGGAATTTTAAATCTTAAAAAAGGTGACGAATATTGTGATAAAATGAGTGAATTAGTATACCAAAACTTACTAATAGCTGGTTTAGAGGTCCTTTACGATGATACATCAGAAAGAGCAGGATCTAAATTTGCAAATATGGACTTAATTGGATTACCATATCAAGTTTTTATAGGATCAAAAAGTAAGGATAATGGTTTATTTGAAATTAAAGAAAGAGCAACAAATAAAAGATATTTTTTAAAATTAGAGAGTTTAATCAATCACCTGACAGAAAAATTTAATTAATTTATGATAAGACAATTAGAATTTTTTATCTCTTTTCGTTATCTCAAGTCGAGGCGAAGGGAGAATTTTATATCTATAGTATCCGCTTTTTCATTTTTTGGAATTACTATTGGAGTAGCGGCATTAATAGTAGTTCTAGCTGTGCAAAATGGTTTTAGGCAAGAATTATTTAGTAGAGTATTAGGAATAAATCCACATGTGATTATTACAAGCAATGAAGGTTCTATAAAAAATTATAAAAATTTATCTGAAAATATTTCTTTGATTAAGGGCATTAAATCTGTATTTCCTATAATTGACTCCCAGGTAATGGTTAAATCAAATAAGAAAGTAGCTGGAGCACTTGTAAGAGGTATAACTTATGATGATATAATAAAAGTTGAAATTCTAAATAAGAATTTAATATTAGGCAATTTCAATTCTATTAAATTAAATGAAATAATTATTGGATATAGATTAGCAAGATTACTTGATATTAAATTAGGAGATAATGTAACAATTTTAACAAGCTCAGTTACTTCTACAGCAATAGGAAGTATTCCAAGGTCAAAATCGTACGTAGTTGGTGGGATATTTAATATAGGAATGTATGAGTATGATTCAACTTATATATTTTTAAATCTAAAAAATACTATGAAGCTTTTTAATTATGATGAATCAGTTGGTTTTATTGATATTAGATTAAATAATCCAGATGACGCTAATGTTATTAGTCAGCAGATTAATTTAATTTTGCCTAATAACTATGAGATGATAGATTGGAAACAATTGAATTCTAGTTATGTTAATGCTCTTAAGACTGAAAAAAATGTTATGTTTTTAATCCTTACTTTAATTATACTGGTTGCAGCATTTAATATAGTATCTGGCTTAGTAATGCTAGTTAAAGAAAAAAGCAGAGATATTGCTATACTAAGAACGTTAGGTGCAAGTAAATTTACAGTAATGAAAATTTTTTTTCTATCTGGTACTACTATAGGTATAGCAGGTACCTCTTTTGGATCAATTATTGGTGTTCTATTCGCAAAAAATATATCTTCCATTCAATCATTCTTAGAAAAATTTACTGGAAACAATCTATTTGCTGCTGAAGTTTATTTTTTATCACAGTTACCAGCAAAAATAATTTTAGCTGATGTAATTTCTGTTATTTGTTTGAGTTTGTTTTTATCCATTTTAGCTACTATTTACCCTTCATGGAAGGCTTCAAGACTAGAACCTGTAGAAGTATTAAGATATGAATAACCAAAATATGAATAACCAAACTATTTCAATTAATGCTTTATCAAAAAGTTATAAAATTGGGAGTAAAAAAATAGATGTATTAAAAAATCTAGATATTAAAATTAATAAGGGAGAAATTGTTGCAGTAATGGGGCCTTCAGGTTCAGGCAAGTCTACCCTTTTGCATTTAATTGGAATATTAGATAGACCAGATAGTGGTAATATCAATCTATTTGGAAAAACAATTAATGATATGAGTGAGGTACAAAAATCTAGGTTTAGATTAAAAAATATTGGTTTTGTATATCAATTTCATAACTTAATGTTTGATTTTACTGCTCTTGAAAATACGATGATCCCTCAGATGATAGCGGGATTTTCTAAAAAAAAATCAAAAAAAGAATCATTACGTATATTAGATAACTTAGGTCTTAAGAATAGGACAAATCATAAACCATCAGAAATGTCTGGTGGAGAGCAGCAGCGTTGTGCATTTGCGAGAGCAATAATTAATCAACCAAATCTACTTATTGCAGACGAACCTACTGGTAATTTAGACCAGAAGACAGCAGAAAATGTTTTTAAAATAATTAAAGAAATAATTTATGAAAAAAAATTAACGGCTATAATTGCTACGCATAGTGAATACATAAGTAATCAAGTTGATAGAGTAATTAAATTAGTAAATGGATCAATATATGAATAACAAAGATATTATATAATGACGTATTCTAACTTTGTTCACTTAAATGTACATTCTGCATATTCTTTAGCAGAGAGTGCTCTAAGAATTGAAGATATAATTGATTTGTGTAAAAAATACCAGATGCCAGCTATAGCCATAACTGATAATTCAAATATGTTTGGGGCTCTAGAATTTTCAAATCAATGTGTAAAGAATGGTATAAAACCAATTATTGGTTTGTCAGTTTTTGTTGAAGAATTTATTAAAGATGATAAATACTTAAGTAAGTTTGTTTTACTTGCTCAAAATCAGGAGGGATATAAGAATTTATTAAAATTATCTAGTAAATCATTTTTGAAATCTGATTTGCCTAGTAAACCAAAAGTCAAAATTAAAGATTTATATAAATACAATACTGGTTTAATAGCTTTGACTGGAGGCCCGGGCAGTTTATTGAATAAATTAATATTAAAAAAAGATTTTATAAACTCCAAAAAGTACTTAGAAAATATTAATCAACTTTTCAAGAATAGGTTGTATATTGAAATACAAAGACATTCATTGGAGAATGAAAAATTATCAGAAAGTGAATTAATTAACTTAGCTTATTCGTTAAATATTCCAATTGTAGCAACCAATGAACCTTATTTTTCTGACGAAAGTATGTATTTAGCACATGATGCTCTTATTTGTATTTCTAGTGGAAAATATTTAGATGATAATGAAAGGGTTAGATTTTCCTCAGAGCATCGGTTTAAATCAGCTGAGGAAATGTCACTTTTGTTTGCAGATCTACCAGAAGCTATAGAAAATACTATTTTAATTGCTAAACGATGCTCATTTATAGTCCCAAATAATGAACCAATGTTACCAAAATTTAAAACAAAAACTGGAGAAACTGAAGAATTAGAGCTAACTAATCAATCAGAAAAAGGTCTTATTGAAAGAATTCAAAGTGATATGAATTTTAAAGGATTAAATAATGAATTATTAGAAAAGAAAATTAATGATTATAAATTAAGGTTAAAATATGAATTAGAAGTTATTAATAAAATGGGGTTTGCTGGATATTTTCTTATAGTTGCTGATTTTATAAAATGGGCAAAAATAAAAAATATACCAGTTGGCCCTGGACGTGGTTCTGGTGCTGGTTCTTTGGTCGCGTGGGCATTAACAATTACAGATCTTGATCCTATTAGATTTGGTCTTATTTTTGAGAGGTTCCTTAACCCTGATAGGATATCTATGCCTGATTTTGATATTGATTTTTGTCAAGAAAGAAGAGACGAAGTTATTGATTATGTTAAAGATAGATATGGTGAAGATAATGTTGCTCAAATAATAACTTTTGGTTCATTACAAGCTAGGGCCGCTTTAAGAGATGTTGGAAGAGTTTTGCAACTTCCTTATAACTTAGTTGATAAAATTTGTAAAATGGTACCTTTTAACCCTGCTAATCCAATTAAATTAGAGGAGGCAATAAAATCAGATGAGAGGTTTGGTGAATTAATTGAGCAAGATGAGACGATAAAGAACTTAATTGATATTTCGATTAAATTAGAAGGTTTATATAGACATGCATCTACTCATGCCGCAGGTTTAGTAATATCAGATAAACCCTTAATTGAAAATGTACCTCTTTATAGGGACCCTCGATCGGAAATGCCTATAACTCAATTTTCTATGAAATATGCAGAGTTATCGGGGTTAGTGAAATTTGATTTTTTAGGTTTAAAAACCTTAACTGTAATTGAGAAAACAATAAATTTTTTAAAAAATAAAAATATAAATATTGATATAAATAATCTTCCGCTCGATGATGAAAAAACCTTCACAATGTTACAAAAGGGTGAGTCGATTGGTGTCTTTCAATTAGAGTCAAGCGGTATGCGCGAATTACTAAAAGATTCAAAGCCTTCTAAATTTGAAGACTTAATTGCCTTAATTGCATTATATCGACCAGGACCTATGGAGAATATCCCGAAATATATATCTTGTAAGAATGGTACAGAAGATCCTGAGTTTCTTCATAAAACTATAGAACCAATTGTATCTGATACATATGGTGTAATTATCTACCAGGAGCAGGTTATGCAAATTGCTCAAGTATTTGCAGGTTATAGTCTGGGTCAAGCAGATATACTTAGAAGAGCGATGGGAAAAAAAATTAAATCTGAAATGGCATCCCAAAGAGATATTTTTGTTAAGGGTGCGATTAAACTTGGAGTAGAAAATGATAGAGCTGAATACGTATTTGATTTGGTAGATAAATTTGCTGGTTATGGTTTTAATAAGGCACATTCTGCTGGTTATGCATTAATTTCTTATCAAACTGCATGGTTGAAAGCAAATTATCCAGTAGAATTTTTGGCAGCTACAATGTGTTTAGATATAAATAATACTGATAAACTAAGTATATTTATTAAAGAGTCAAAAAATTTAGGAATTAAAATTTTACAACCTGATATCAATCTCTCTGAATCTGAGTTTATTGTTGAAGAGATTCAAGAAAAAAAATTCGGTATTAGATATGGTTTGTCAGCAATAAAAAACGTAGGAAAACAAGCCATGGATAGCTTAATTAAAGAGAGAAATTCTAATGGTAAATTTTTATCTATAGCTGACTTTGCATCTAGAATAAATCCAAGTGAAATAAATAAAAGGCAAATTGAAAGTCTTGCGAAGTCAGGTTCTTTTGATTCATTAGACATTAACAGGGCTTCAATATTTTATTCAACTGAAAGAATATTAAAATTTTCTTCTAAAATATATGATGATAAGATAACAAAACAAAGCAACTTATTTGGAAATAAGATAGATGATGAAGAGATAAGTATAAAAGACATTAAAAATTGGTCCGAATTAGATATTTTAAAGGAGGAATTTGATTCTATAGGTTTTTATTTATCTTCTCATCCTCTTGATTCTTATAAAAATGGATTAAAAAGATTAGGAGTATCATCATATGATAAAATTTTAAATAGAAATAAATCTGATAATGGTAAAGTAATATTAGCTGGTTCAGTTGAATCAGTTCAAGAAAGAATATCTGCGAGGGGAAATAAATATGCTTTTGTTCAACTATCTGATTTATCAGGATCCTTCGAAGTTGTTTTCTTTTCTGAACAATTTAATAAGTATAGGGAGCAAATCATTACAGGTAGGAGGGTATTACTTTTCTCAGATTATAGGTTTAATGATGGTCAAATAAGAATAACCGTAAATATTTTAAAAGATTTAGACGAATCTCTTGCGGACTCAAAAGAGAGTATAGAAATTCATTTTTCAAGGCATTCAGAAAGAGAAAAAATATTAAATATACTTAATAAAATTACTGAGATATTAAAAAAATCAAAAAATGGAGAGAGCAAAATTATGCTTAGAGTTCCAATTCCTGAAGAAAATAAAGAGGTAGAAATAGAGACACCTGGAGAGTATTTAATATCTCAAGATTTGATTAATAAATTGAAAATATTTCAATCTGATATAAATATAAGGAAGATTTAGGGTTACTTTTCTCAATTTCCTAGATTCTAATACTTGATTTAAGTCATTCATCAGTTTAAAACTATAAAATAAATTCACACGCGATAATAAGTTTTGTTTATTTGCAAATCTTTCCGGTCACTTAAAAGTGATATATCGCGGAGGTCTAACCGGAGAAAGAAAAAATGACGTTACCAAATTTTACAATGCGCCAGCTATTAGAAGCTGGAGTTCATTTCGGCCATCAGAAACAGCGATGGAACCCTAAAATGACATCCTATCTTTTTGGTGAGAGAAATGGAATACATATAATAGATCTTAGACAAACTGTTCCTATGATCCATGCAGCAATAAATGCACTTAGAGATGTTGTATCTAAAGGAGGAAGAGTTCTCTTTGTAGGTACTAAAAGACAAGCATCTGAAGCTGTTAAAGATGCAGCAAGTAAATGTGGGCAATATTATGTTGATCATAGATGGTTAGGTGGAATGCTTACTAATTGGAATACAATTTCTGTATCTATCAATAGGCTTAAAGATTTTGATGATCAATTAGCTAAAGAAGATCTAGGTTTAACTAAAAGAGAGAGGCTTAATCTTCAAAGACAACGAGATAAGTTAGAACGCGCTTTAGGTGGTATAAAAGAAATGGGAGGGCTTCCTGATATTATTTTCATTATTGATACAAATAAAGAAGAAATAGCTGTTCAGGAAGCAGTAAAATTAAATATACCTATTGTTGCTATTATTGACTCAAATAGTAATCCTGATGGAATAACATATCCTATACCTGGAAATGATGATGCACTTAGGGCTATAAATTTATATTTAGAATTGATGTCTGACGCAGTTTTAGACGGCTTACAACAGGAAATATCTAATACTAACGTTGATATAGGATCTTCGGAAGAACCAAATCCTGAAAAATTGCCTGAAGAAACTATTGTTGAGGAAACTTCAAAAACTGATGAAAATAAAACATCAAACCAGGAAAATAATTCTTAAATAAAAGTTTTAAAAGGGTTGGGTAAAATATAGGGAATATTATGACTGATATATCAGCAAAATTAGTTAAAGAATTAAGAATCTTAACTGGCGCAGGAATGATGGACTGTAAAAAAGCACTTTCTGAATCAGGAGGTGAATTTGAAGAGGCGATTGACTGGTTAAGAACAAAAGGTCTTGCTACTGCAGCAAAGAAATCTGATAGAGATGCAAATGAGGGCTTAGTTTGTGTTAAAGTAAATAATAATTTAGGAACTATCATTGAGGTAAACTCTGAAACTGATTTTGTTGCTAGAAATGATCAATTTCAAGCTTTTGTCAGTACAATAGCTGATGAAGCATTGTATGAAGAAGTCTCTTTAGATAATTTATTAAGCAAACCTTACCCCGACTCAGAAATAACTATTAGTGAAAAATTAAATGAGTTAGTATCTACCATTGGTGAAAATTTATCTATCAAAAGGGTTAAAAGTATATCTGTAAAAAATGGAAAAATCTGTAGCTACATCCATAATGTTGTGGCTCCTAATTTGGGAAGAATAGGGGTTCTTGTCGGTATTGAAGCAGAAAAAGTTGATGAAGAAATTGATAACATTTCAAAGCAGATTGCAATGCACATAGCAGCCACTTCCCCCCTTTCAATATCAAAAGACGATCTTAGTGAGGATATAATTAACAAAGAAAAAGATGTCTATAAAAACCAGGCCATTGAGTCAGGTAAACCTGAAAATATTATAAATAAAATGGTTGAAGGTAGATTAAGAAAATTTTTTGAGGAAGTTTGTTTGTATGATCAAGTCTTTGTTATTGATAATGAAACAAAAATTTCAGATTTGTTGCTTAATTTCAGTAAAGAATTTAATAACAAGGTTAGTATTAGCAGTTTTGTACGTTTTCAATTAGGAGAGAAAATACTTAAACAATAACGATTTAAAATTTTATTTAATATGTTAATCTAATAATTCTTTGAATGGAATATATAAATGCTTTCTTCACCAAAGTTTAAAAGAGTATTGCTTAAAGTTTCCGGTGAAGCTCTAATGGGAAAACAACAGTTTGGAATTGATTGGGAAACTGTAACTTCAACTGCCAATGAAATATCAAAAGTTGTTAATATGGGTGTGCAAGTTTGCTTAGTTATTGGAGCAGGTAACATTTTTAGAGGTGCTTCAGCAGCTAAAGAGGGTATGGAAAGATCTAGTGCGGATTATATGGGTATGTTAGCAACTGTAATTAATGCCCTATCTATGCAACATGCTTTAGAAAAATTTGATATTTCAACAAGAGTTATGTCTGCTATTCCAATGCAATCAGTCTGTGAACCATATATACGAAGGAGAGGGTTGCATCATTTGCAAGAATCAAGAGTTGTAATTTTTGCAGGAGGTACAGGTAATCCATATTTTACAACAGATACAGCTGCAGCATTAAGAGCGGCAGAAATGAATTGTGATGTGCTTTTAAAAGGTACTCAAGTAGATGGAGTTTACGATTCTGATCCTAAAATCCATACCTCTGCAAAAAAATATCAATCATTAAGCTATCTAGATGTTCTCTCGAAAGATTTGAAAGTTATGGATGCAGCAGCAATAACTTTAGCTAGGGATTCAAATATACCTATTATTGTTTTCTCAATTCATGAGGAAAATGCGCTAGCTGATGTTATATCAGGTGAAGGATCTCATACAAAAATTTATAATTCTGAAAGAGATTAATTAAAGGTTAGGAATATGTCTTTAGATAAAAATGAAATTGAAAAAAAGATGAAATTTACTGTTGAAAATTTTTTAAATGAATTATCAGGTATAAGAACAGGTAGAGCTTCAACAAAAATATTAGACTCCTTAAAAGTAAATTCATATGGTTCTGATATGCCAATTGATCAACTTGGCACTGTAAGTGTGCAAGACTCTAGATTGTTAACAGTTCAAGTATGGGATAAATCTCAAATTCAAAATGTAGAAAAATCAATTAGAGAATCAGGGTTAGGTTTGAATCCTAATGTTGATGGTCAACTGATAAGAATTCCTATACCAGAATTAAATGAAGAAAGACGAACAGAGTTAACAAAAATTATAGGGAAATATGCTGAACAAGCACGAATTGCAATTAGAAATATTAGAAGAGAAGGAATGGAACAATTAAAAAAATTAGAGAAATCAGGGGAAATTTCTCAAGATGAGCATAAAAGATCTTCATCTGAAATTCAAATGTTAACTGATAATAAGATAAATGATATCGATACTGCTCAAGAAAAAAAATCAGAAGAGGTTATGCAGGTTTGAGTACATTAATAAATATATCAGAAGACGTATTGGCATCACCACCTAATCACGTAGCAATAATAATGGATGGAAATAGAAGATGGGCGCATTCAAGAGGTCTATCAATCCTTGCTGGACATAGAAAAGGGGCCCAAGTTGTTAGGGAGGTTGTTGAGGTATGTCCAAATTTGGGTGTTAACTATTTGACTCTTTTTGCCTTTTCTTCTGAAAACTGGAAAAGACCTGTTCTAGAGGTAAATGATTTAATGTCATTGTTAAAGTTATATATTTCCAAAGAATTAACTAATCTCCATAAAAATAATGTTAAATTTCAAATTATTGGAGATAAATCTGCCCTATCTGATGATATCCAAAAGCTGCTTAATGAGGCAGAAAGAATTACAGAAGGTAATTCTGGTTTAAAACTTTGTTTAGCGTTAAATTATGGATCTCGTAATGAATTAACTTATGCAGTAAAAAAAATATGTGAAAAAGTTAAAATTGGTGAAATTAAAGTTGATGAAATTGATGAGTTTAAATTAAATAATTATTTATATACCTCAGGTATACCAGATCCTGATTTATTAATTAGAACATCAGGCGAAATGCGATTAAGTAATTTTTTATTATGGCAATTAGCTTATACTGAACTATTATTCACTGAAACTTTATGGCCAGATTTCAATAAAGAAAAGTTTATAGCAGCAGTTAAAGATTTTCAGAAAAGAGAAAGACGTTATGGTTCGGCCTCTTCGTGATTTAGGTTTTATGTGCAAAACGAATTTTTAAAAAGATTAATTTCTACACTAATACTTGTGCCTATTGTCCTTGGGTCATTCTATCTTGGTGGTAGCTATTTTATTTTACTGATAATATTTATTGTTATACTTGCTTTATATGAGTGGGATAAAATTATACAATTGCAAATATTGGAACCTCTTTATTTTATTAGATCAATGATTGTAATTCCCATAATTTTTTTGACAATGTATTATAAAGAAAATTTATTTTTATTATTATTTTTAATAATTGGATTTATATTCACTTTAATCATTTCTAAGAAAGAAAGAAACTTAATTTTTCCTTCTTTAGGTTATATTTTGATATTATGTCCTGCTTTATCTATAGTTATGTTAAGGTTATCTGCATATTTTGAATATACATTCATTGTAGGATTTTTTAGTGTAGTTTGGTTATCTGACATTGGTGGATATATTTTTGGTAATATTTTTCGCGGTCCAAGGCTAATTCCCTCAATAAGTCCTAATAAAACTTTTTCTGGTGCTATTGGATCAATTTTGTTACCCCTTGCTGTATTATTAACTTTACACTTTTTTTTTCAATTTAATTATTTAATTTTATTATTATTATTAGTCATTTTTGTTTCTTTATTAGCGCAGTTAGGAGATCTTAGTGAATCATTGTTTAAGAGAAGATTTGGTGTAAAAAATAGTGGAAATTTGATACCAGGTCATGGTGGTATTTTAGATAGAATTGATAGCTTTATATATACCATACCTTTCTTTTCTATAATATATTTTACATTTGATCTGGGGAGATTATGGAATTGATCCAAGAAATAGAAAATAAAAAGTCAATAAGTATTCTTGGGTCTACTGGATCAATTGGAAAAAGTACTCTTGATTTAATCTCACTTAATAGAAGTCAATATCAAATCGAAGTTCTTTCATGCTTTGATAATTATAAGCTTTTAGCTGAACAGGCTATAAAATTTAAACCAAAGAGAGTGGTACTAAGTGATCCAAAAAATTATAATGAACTTAAAAAACTACTATTTGGAACAAATATAGAAATATTATCCGGGAGAAAATCATTAATTGAATCAGCTTCAATTCCTGTTGATTGGGTTATGTCTTCTATAGTTGGTATGGCTGGATTAGAGCCAACAATCTCTGCAGTAAAACAAGGTACAACTGTAGCATTAGCTAATAAAGAGTGTTTAGTAAGCGCAGGGAATATTTTTATGTCTGAGGTTGAAAAAAATTCAGCTATATTATTACCAGTTGACTCAGAACATAATGGAATATTTCAAATTTTAAATTTAAATTCTGGTAGAGAGGTAGAAAAAATTATTCTCACAGCATCAGGTGGTCCATTTTTAAATTTAAATAAGGATAAATTTCATGATATTACGCCTAAAGAAGCATTAGCTCACCCAAATTGGTCTATGGGTCCAAAAATTTCTATAGATTCTGCAACAATGATGAATAAAGGATTAGAGCTTATTGAAGCTCATTATTTTTTTATTGAAAAAAATAGTAATGTTAAGTTAGATTTAATTGTACATCCCCAATCAATTATTCATGCTTTAGTAGAGTTTATTGACGGTTCTATAATTCTTCAAATGTCAACACCAGATATGAAAATACCTATTTCATATACATTAAATTGGCCATGTAGAGCATCTAATTCAGCAAAGAAAATAGATTTAGCTATGATGGATAAATTAACTTTCCAGGATCCAGATATAGAGAAATTCCCTGCTATAAAAATATGTAAGGAAGTATTATATTCTGATCAAGGCTATGGTGTGGCTCTTAATGCTGCTAATGAGGAATCAGTAATGGCTTTTTTAAATGGAATGATAAAATTTACAGATATTATATCAATCATACAGAATGTTTTAGAAAAATATAAGCCAGAAAAATCAACATGTATTTCAGAAATAATTGAACTTGATAATATTTCTAGAGAAATAACAAAAAAAGAAATAAGCAAATGTTTGATGTAATTATAAATTTAATTAATTATATAGTCCCTTTTATGATTGTACTCACTTTATTAGTATTTGTACATGAGATGGGTCACTATTTAATTGCAAGAATAAATTCTGTAAAAGTTGAGGTTTTTTCCATAGGTTTTGGCCCAGAATTATTTGGTTTTTTTGATGGTAATGGTACAAGGTGGAGGTTTAGTTTAATTCCACTCGGAGGATATGTTAAATTTCTAGGTGATATGGGTCCTGCTTCAATGCCTAATCAATCAAAAATTGATAAGAAATCACCAAACCATGATTTAATGTTTCATAATAAAACAATTTTTCAAAGGGCCTCAATAGTGGTGGCAGGGCCATTAGCAAATTTCATTTTATCAATAATTATTTTTTCTTTTATTTTTTTAGTGTATGGTAAATCTTTTTCCTTACCAATTATTAATGAAATTTTACCTAATAGTGCTGCTGAAAGATATGGTCTTAAAGAAAGAGATACTATTTTATCAGTAGGTAGAAATAAAATTAAAAATTTTGAAGATTTAAGAAGTATCATTCAATTGAATCCTAATATAAAACTAAAAATGAATATATTGAGAGATGGTAAAGTTATTGATTTAATTGTTATTCCTTCATTGGTTGAGATCGAGGATAATTTTGGAAATAAGTATAAAATTGGCCAACTGGGTGTTCGTAGCAATGAAACAGAATATATTAAACTTGGTTTTATACCATCCTTATTATCCTCCATAGATCAAACTTATAGTGTAATTAAAATATCTTTAGTTGCCATTAAACAGATATTGTTTGGTAAAAGAAGTACTGATGAACTTGCTGGAGTAATTGGAATTGCTAAGATGACAGGTGATGTTGCTCAGGTAAGTATTATTGCCGTGCTTCAGCTTATGGCTTTTTTATCCATAAGTTTGGGCCTTGTTAATTTATTTCCTATCCCTTTGTTAGATGGTGGTCACTTACTTTTTTACATTTTTGAAGCAATTTTAGGTAGACCCTTAAGTATTAAAGTGCAAGAATTTGGTATGAAATTAGGTTTAATTGTAGTAATTTTTTTATTTTTATTAACCACAGTTAATGATCTAAGTAGAGTTAATTTTTTTAATACAATTTATAGAATATTTAGTTAGAATTAAGAGAGCAATCAATTGAAAATTATTAATAAGATACAATTTTTGCTATTTATAAATATGTTACTTATTTTTTTGTCCTGTGTTTTTTTATCAAACGTAAATGCACAAAGTAATTCCAATATTATTATAAAAGGTAATCAAAGGGTTGAGAAAGAAACAATAATCTCATATATGACTTTTAATTTACGCGATAGAGTGTCAAGAAGTGAAATAAATAACTCACTTAAGTCATTATACGCAACTGGTTTATTTAGAGATGTTCAAATCCAAAGAGACGGAAATACTATCATTATTTCAGTGATTGAAAATCCAATTATTAATGGAGTATTTTTTGAAGGTAACAAAAGATTAAAATCAGAAGATTTAAAAACTGAGGTTCAGTTATCACCCGGAAGCACATATACTAAATCTAAAGTAAGTGTTGATGTTCAAAGAATAATTCAGTTGTATAGGTTTAGTGGAAGATTTGGAGCTATAGTTGAACCAAAAATAATTAAATTAAAAGACAATAGAGTCAACTTAATTTTTGAAATACAAGAAGGCCCAATAACTAAAATTGAAAAAATTGATATTATAGGAAACTCTATTTTTTCTGATCAAAGACTTAGAAGAGAAATAGCAAGTAAAAGTAAATCTATTTTAAGACCATTAACATCTGCGGATAGGTATGATCCCGATAGATTATCATTAGATAAAGAGTTATTAAGAAAACTATATAATGAGAATGGATATATTGATTTTAGAGTTAACTCAGCTACAGGAGAACTTTCACTTGATAACTCTAGTTTTTATGTATTATTTTCAATTTTTGAAGGAAAAAAATACTCAATTAGAGATATCAATTTTAAATCTAGTATTAAATCTTTAAACTTAGAGAATTTAAAAAGTGTAGTAACTATTAAAAAGGGATCTATATATAACTCTTCTTTATTAGAGAAATCAGTTAATAAAATTTCAGATGAACTTGGTAATCAGGGTTATGCATTTGTAAATGTTCAATCAGTACTGGATTTAGATAGAAGTTCTAATTTAGTGGATATTACTCTAAATATATCAGAGTCATCAAAGGTCTACGTAGAAAGAATTAATATTAGAGGTAATGAGAGAACACTTGATAAAGTTATCAGAAGAGAATTTACATTTTCTGAAGGTGATCCATATAATTCTCAAAAAATTTCTGAGTCTGTAAATAAAATTAGAAATTTAGGAATTTTTGAAAAAGTTGATTTAGAAACAAATAGAGGTACTTCAAACGATAAAACAATTTTAGATTTAAAGATTCAGGAAAAATCTACAGGAGAATTAAGTCTAGGTATGGGAATATCTTCTTCAGATGGACCACTAGGTGATTTTTCAGTTAAAGAAAGAAATTTTCTAGGTAAAGGACAGAAACTTTCAACATCTCTAAGGTTATCATCTAAGACTCAAGAAATAGATTTATCATTTACAGATCCATATTTTTTAGATAATAATTATTCTGCAGGTTTTGATTTATTCAGAAAATCTGCTGATCTTCAAGATACTAGTTCTTTTAATTCAAAAACGGTCGGTTTTAGTTTGCGGGTGGGTTACCCATTAAGTGAAAAACTTAAAAGTAAATTATCATATACTCTTCGTAAAGATACAATAGCAGATTTTTCAAGTGATATCTCGTCTTTCATCAGATCGGAAAAGGGATCAAATTTAGAATCGTCAATTGGGTATGAATTATCTTATAATGAATTAAATAGTTTTATGTTCCCAACTGAAGGTTATTTGTTCAGATTTTCCCAAACTTTTGCTGGCTTAGGTGGCGATAAAACTTTCATTAAAAATACTATCGATTATAGTTATTATAATGAAATATGGGAAAATATAGTCACAAATATTGTATTTAACCAAGGGTATATTCATGGCTTAGGTGATGATGTAAGTATAGTTGATAGATTTTTTGTGGGTGGTTCTAACCTTAGAGGTTTTAAAAGTGGTGGGATTGGTCCCCGGGATGTTGTCACTGATGACTCTTTGGGAGGTAATATGTATTATTCTGGAACAGCACAAGTAAAATTTCCTTTGAGCAGAGATTCAGATTTGCCTGTAAAAGGTCTATTTTTTACTCAGATAGGTAGCTTGACAATGATTGATGTAAGCGGTAACAACCTATCTGATATTGGTAGTCCAAGAGTTTCTGTAGGTATTGGTACATCCTGGCAGACTCCTGTAGGCCCTCTAAGAATAGATTATTCAGAAGCTGTCAAAAAACAAAGTTTTGATAAAACACAAAAAATATATTTTAGTTTTGGAACGAGGTTTTAAATGAATAAAAGTTTAATTAGTAAAATTTTAATATTTTTTATTATTATTATTATACCTTACAACGTTTTTGCTGAAAATTTTAAACCTGCAATTATTGGTATACTTGATATTCAAAGAATAAAAAAAGAGTCTAAAGCAATAATAAGTATTAGAGATCAGATTACTGGTGAAAGACTGAAATATGAAAAAAAATTTCGCTCAAAAGAAGAAATCTTAAGAAAAGAAGAACAGGAAATTGCAAAACAAAGAACTGTTTTATCTGAAGAAGCATTTAAGAAGAAAAATAATGAATTTAGAAAAAAAGTACAGAGTTTACAAGAAAGAATGCAAAAAGCATCTCAGCTTCTTCAAAAAGCTGAGGCAGAAGCTATAAGAGAATTTAATAATAATTTACGGCCTATTTTAATTGAGTCGTCTAATGCGTTTTCTGTTAATGTAGTTCTTTTTGCTTCTCAAGTTGCTTTTGCACCCAGGAGCTTAGACCTTACATCGGATGTAATGAAAAGGTTAGATGCTGAACTTCCAGCTATTGAAGTTAAATTTCAAGAATTGGTTAAGTAGTTTGGCAGATCCAAGATTTTTTAAAAATGTTGGCCCATTTTCTCTTAATGAAATTTTAAGCCATTGTAATATATATAATAATGAATTAGACGGTGATTTAATTATAGATGATGTTTCCTACTTGGGTGCATCTTCAAAAGGAAAAATTTCATTTATGGATGACAGCTCTTTAATTAATGATTTAAAAAAAACAAAAACAGAATTCTGTTTTATTTCAAATGAATATATTACTTATGCTCCAAAATCAATTAGTTTAGTAATTTGTGACCAACCAAGATCTGCATATGCTTTGGCAGCACAGAAATTTTACCCTGATGTTTCAGATGTAAGTATGATATATAAAAATTCTTCATCCAAAAAAAATCTAGATATTCATAATACCTGTAAAATTTCTGATAGTACATATATTTCAGAAGGTGTTAAAATAGGAAAAAACTCTATAATCGGACCTAACACTGTTATAGGAAAGGGAGTAATAATAGGTAATAATTGTTCTATTCATTCAAATACAACAATTACACATTGTTTAATTGGTAATAATGTTGAAATATTACCTGGAACCAGAATAGGCCAAGATGGCTTTGGTTTTATCCCAAATAAAGAAAAACATATAAAAATTCCTCAGCTTGGGAGAGTTTTAATTGGTGATAATGTAAATATTGGATCAAATTGTACTATTGATAGAGGTGCTGGTCCAGATACAGTTATTGGTAATGGTTGTTTTTTAGATAACCTTGTTCATATTGCTCATAATGTAATTTTAGGTTCTGGCTGTATAATTGCTGGTCAAGTTGGAATTGCTGGAAGTACAATTCTTGGTGATTATGTTATGATAGCTGGACAAGGAGGGATATCCGGTCATTTAAAAATTGGAAGTGGAACTAAATTTGCTGTTAAATCAGGTGTAATTAATGATATACCTCCAGGAGGAACATATGGCGGTTTTCCTGCAGTTCCTATTAGAGATTGGCATAGACAAACATTAACTATAAAAAATATTTCAAAAATAAATAGAGGTAAAAAATGACAGATACGAATATTAAACAAAATTCTAGTTTAATTTTACCTTCCGTTGATATTAATAGAATTATGGAAATGATACCTCACAGATATCCTATGTTAATGATCGATCAAGTTACAAAAATGATTCCAGATAAAAGTGCAACTGGAATTAAAAATGTGAGTATAAATGAACCACAATTTCAAGGCCATTTCCCTAATCATCCAATAATGCCAGGAGTTATGTTGGTTGAATCAATGGCGCAGACAGCCGCTGTTTTGGTTGTACATACTCTAGGCCCTGAAGCTGAGGGTAAGTTAGTGTATTTTATGTCAATTGATGGTGCCAGGTTTAGAAAACCAGTAGTACCTGGGGATACATTGTATGTTAATGTTGAAAAATTAAGAAGTAGGGAGTTAGTATGGAAATTTAATGGTAAAGTCTTAGTTGAAAAAAAACTTGTTGCTGAAGCAGATTTTACTGCAATGGTGGTAGATAGAGAAAATGAACAAAATCCATAATACAGCAATAATTGATTCAAATTCTCTGATTGACAACTCTGTTTCTATAGGACCTTTTTGTGTAATTGGACCAAATGTAAAAATTGAAAAAAATGTTAAAATAAGGTCAAATGTAGTTATTGATGGCTATACAGTTATTGGTGAAGGAACTGAAATTTTTCCATTTGCTTCTATAGGTTTACCACCACAAGATTTAAAATATAGAGGTGAGAAGTCAAAACTTAATATTGGGAAAGAATCAATAATTAGAGAATATGTTACTATTAATCCAGGAACAGAGGGAGGTGGTATGTTAACTATAACAGGCAATAAATGTCTGTTTATGGCTAGTTCTCATGTTGCTCATGACTGTAAAGTTGGAGATAATGTAATTTTAGCTAATAATGCTACTCTTGGGGGGCATGTAGAGGTGGGCGATTATGCATTTGTTGCAGGTCTAGCTGCTGTTCATCAATTTGTAAGAATTGGAGCCCACTCAATGGTTGGTGGAATGTCAGGCGTTGAAAATGATGTAATTCCGTATGGAACTGTTACTGGAAATAGAGCAAGCTTATCAGGTTTAAATCTTATTGGTTTAAAGAGAAGAGGTTTTAATAGAGAAGATATTAACGGTTTGAGGCAAGCTTATAGAATGCTTTTTGCTCCAGAGGGTACTCTTCAGGAAAGAATAGAAGATGTTGCTCGTTTATATTCAAATAATTCTCTTGTACTTGACATTGTAAATTTTGTACAAAAAGACTCATCACGAAGAATTTGTCAACCTAGGATAGAAAGTATTGAGTAGAATAGCAATAATTGCGGGCAATGGTATTTTACCAAAACTAGTTTATTTTGAATGTAAAAAACAAAAAAAAGAACCTTTACTAATTGGTCTTAAGGGTATTGATGAAAATATTTACCTAAATGGTATTGTCTCAAAAAAATTTCATTATGGTAAAGTTGGTAAAATACTTGAATATATAAAAATTAATGATTGTAGAGATATTATTTTAGTAGGTGCCTTCAAAAGGCCAACCCTAAAATCTATTTCTGGTATAGATTTAAAGGGTGCAGCTTTAATTTCTAAAATAATAAAATCAAAAGGGGACAATAATTCTCTTGAAATACTCATAGATTTTTTAAAAAAAGAAAACCTTAATGTTCTTGGTGTTAAAGATATATTACCATCCTTATTTGTAAAAAAAGGTTTGCTAACCGTCAGTAAAGTATCTAAACAGCAAAATGAAGGGATACTAATTGCTCGAGATCTAATTGATAGTATCTCTAAGTATGATATTGGACAGTCAGTTATAATTTCTGCAAATAGAGTTCTAGGAGTCGAAGGTCCTGAAGGCACTGATTCTTTAATTAAAAGATGTAGTCAAATGTCATACGAAGAAAAACCAATATTAGTAAAAATACCTAAATTACACCAGGATATTAGAGTTGATTTACCCACAATAGGTTTGAATACAATAGAATTGCTAATTTCCTCAGGTTTTTCTGGCTTAGCAATTAAATCAGAACTAACAATAATTTTGGAAAAAAATAAAGTAATAAGTTTAGCAAATAAGAATAATTTATTTATTGTATCTATATAATTTTTGGTTAATTTAGATGTTAAAGATAATAATTATAGCTGGTGAGCATTCAGGTGATATTCTTGGATCTAAAGTTATGGCTTCAATTAAAAAATTTTATCAGGGTAAAATTTTTTTTGAGGGCGTTGGCGGACCACTCATGCATAAAGAGGGTTTGTGTAAAAATTTAATACCATTTCAAGATTTATCTGTGATGGGTATAGTTGAAATAATTCCAAAATTAACAAGGTTAATATCTCATCTTAGCTATTTAAGAAAATATATTATTTCAAGCAAACCTGATATTTTAATTACAATTGACTCACCAGATTTTAATTTTAGAATTGTTTCTAAACTTAAAAAATATAAATTTTCAAAAATACATTTTGTTGCTCCTTCTGTTTGGGCATGGCGACCAGGAAGAGCTAAAAAAATATCAAAATACTATGATCATTTATTCACACTACTACCGTTCGAGCCTAAATTTTTTATAAAACATGGTCTGTCATCATCTTATATTGGAAATCCAGTTATTGAATCCTTTAAAGAAGGAAATCAAAATTTTTTATCAAAACAAATGAACTTGAAATTAGACGATAAGATTCTTTTAGTTCTACCAGGTAGTAGATTAAATGAATTAAAAAGAATGTTGCCTGTTTATATTCATACTTCAATTATAATGATGAAGAAAATTGATAATCTTAAGGTTATATATATGGTCCCTGAAGAGTATATGAATATGACTAAAAAATATTTAAAAAATTTAAATTCTATATCCAATGATTTACCAAAAGTTTTTTCAGCAAAAGATAAGTATGATATTTTTCCTAGTGTAGATATTGCCTTAGCTACATCAGGAACAGTTTCATTAGAATTAGCAATATCTAAAATCCCTTCTGTTATAGGTTATAAAATGTCTTTTTTTACATATTTTATTTTAAAATTATTAGTAAGAACAGAATGGATAAGTTTACCAAATATCATTCTTAATAAATTAATTTACCCTGAGTTTATTCAAAATAAATGCACTAGTAACAATTTATATGAAGCAGTTTCTAGTTTATTACTAGACGAACAAAAATATCAACGTCAAATTAATGAAATATCAAAAGTTAAAAAAGAACTTTTAGTTGAAGACAATCTTCTTGATGAATATGTTCCTTCAATTATAGTAAATGAAAAATCTAAATATATAGTAAATGAAAAATCTAAATAAATTTCTTAAATATTAATCTAACGCTCTGAAATATTTAGATATTTCCTTTGCTTTGATCCAGTATATAGTTGTCTTGGTCTACCAATTTTTTGATTTGGGTCTTCAATCATTTCAGTCCAGTGTGCTATCCAACCAACTGTTCTTGCTAAAGCAAAAAGAACTGTAAACATACTGCTTGGAAAACCCATTGCTTTAAGTATAATTCCTGAATAGAAGTCGACGTTAGGGAATAATTTTCTATCTTGGAAATAACTATCATTTAAAGCTATTTCCTCTAACTTAAGTGCTAATTCTAAAAATGGTTCATTCTCAACTCCTAGAGAGTTTAATACTTCATGAGCACTTGCTTTAAGGGCTGCAGCTCTAGGGTCATAATTTTTATAAACTCTATGTCCAAAACCCATTAACCTAAATGGATCATTTTTATCTTTAGCTTTATTTATATATTCTTTTATATTTTCAACAGAACCTATTTCATTTAGCATTTTTAAAACTGCTTCATTGGCTCCACCATGAGCCGGCCCCCACAAGCTAGCTATACCTGCTGCAATACATGCAAATGGGTTTGCGCCAGATGATCCCGCTAATCTTACTGTTGATGTTGATGCATTTTGCTCATGATCAGCATGCAAAATAAATATTCTTGACATAGCTTTAGTTAGTATATCATTTTGTTCAAAGTCTTCACCAGGTACTGAAAACATCATATGAAGAAAATTTGAGACATAATCAAGTTTATTGCTTGGGTAAATAAATGGTTGTCCCACAGAAAATTTATATGCCATCGCAGAGATGGTAGGCATTTTAGCAACTAATCTGTTAGCCGATATTACACGGTGCTGAGGATCATCTATATCAAGACTATCATGGTAAAAAGCAGATAATGCTCCAACAACACCACACATAACAGCCATAGGGTGTGCGGCTCTCCTAAAACCCTTGAAGAAATCAGTCATTTGGTCATGAATCATTGTATGGTATGTAATAGTTTTTTTGAAACTATCTAATTCATTTTTTTGTGGTAGTTCTCCATTTAACAATAAATAACATACCTCTAGATAGTCTCCATTTTCAGCTAATTCTTCAATACTATATCCTCTATGGAGGAGAACCCCCTCGTCACCATCTATAAAAGTTATTTGTGACTCGCAACTTGCTGTTGATGTAAAACCTGAGTCAAATGTGAATTTTCCTGTATCTTTATATAAAGACCTAATATCAATTACATCTGGCCCTAATGAACCCTTTACTAATGGAAGTTTTATACTAAAACCGTCACCAGAAAGTTCAGCACTAACATTATTTTCTTTAGAACTTTTTTTCTCAGACATAATTAATTTCCCCATAAATTTTTTTTATTATATTTTATTTCCATCTAAATATATATTTTGATATCTTTCTTTTAAATAATATATCTACAAAATTATGTAAGTATCTGTAAATATTGAATTATTTTACAAATAATATTTTTCTATACGTTTTATAGTATCTTTTTGACCAAGAATAAACATAATTTTAAAGATATTAGGTGAATTTTTACTTCCTGTAATGCATGCCCTTAAGGGCATGGCTATATCCTTTAAACTCAAAGAATTATTTTTAGCAAATGATTTAGCAGAATTTTCTATATTGTTAACATTCCAATCATTAATCTCTTTAAGTTGTATTATGTAATTAATTATATTTTTTTTATTTGAATTTTTAATTATTTTTATTGTATCATTATTTAAATTTATAATTTTATTAAAAATAAATTTTGAATTATAAAATATATCATTTATATTATCATGTCTTTCAATTATATCACTCAATAAATACTCTAATTTAAATAAGTTATCTTTAATTATTTTTTCTCCATATTTCTTTTCAAGCAAATTATAAATACAGCTTAATATTTTATCTTGTGGAGTATTTTTTAAATAATAACTATTTATATTTTTTAATTTTTTTAAATCAAACCTTGAGGGTGCTTTTCTGATATTTTCAATTGAAAAAATATTTATTGCATCATTTTCTGATATAATTTCATCATCGCCATTTGACCACCCCAGGCGTAAAAGATAATTTTTCATAGCTTGAGGTAATATTCCCATATTCTTATATTCATCTACTCCTACAGCATTATTTCTTTTAGAGAGTTTTTTTCCATCTGAATCATGTATAAGTGGAATATGTGCAAAATTAGGTACTTTCCATCCTAGAGATCTAAATATGTTTATTTGTCTAATAGCATTATTAAGGTGATCATCACCTCTAATTATATGAGAAATATTCATATCGTAATCATCAACAACAACTGATAAAGTATAAGTGGGAGTTCCGTCAGACCTTAAAAGTATCATGTCATCAAGTTGGTTATTATTAACTACTACTTTTCCTTGCACAAGATCGTTTAAAATTGTTTGGCCAACTTGAGGAGATTTAAATCTAACAACTGGTTTGATTTTCTTATCTTCTGCTTTTGGTATCCTATCTCTCCATAAACCATTATATGATTTAATTAAACCCTTTTCTCTAGATTCTTTTTTCATTCTTTGTAATTCAATTTCACTAGCATAGCAGTAATATGCACAATTAATTTCAAGAAGGTAATCAATAATTTGTTTATATCTATTTATATTTTGTGATTGAAAAATAACTTGTTTTTCCCAATTTAATTCCAACCATTTAAGTCCATCAAATATTGCGTTTATAGCCTCTGTTGTTGAACGTAATTTATCTGTATCTTCAATTCTAAGGTAAAACTTACCATTTTTATTCATGGCGTAAAGCCAATTAAAAAGAGCAGTCCTAGCCCCACCTATGTGCAAGGTTCCAGTTGGTGACGGGGCAAATCGAGTTCTTACTTCAGACATATCAAATACATATAAAAATTAAGCTATATATTTTCTATACGTATTTATATATATAGTCTATATATTGCTGCTAATATTCCCTGTATTTTTACTCTATTGGGGGCAAATACTTTTATTTCATAGTTTTCATTTGCAGGTTCGAGTGTTACAGATTTTTCGTCAGATTTAAATTTTTTTAATGTTGTCTCATGATCATCTATTAGTGCTACAACAACTGAACCATTATTTGCAAAATTAACTGATTTAATTATTGCTATATCGTTATCTAGTATCCCTAAGTCAACCATAGAATCACCTTCAACTCTTAATGCAAAATACTGAAATCTTGGGTTAATCATAGTTTTTGGTATATCAATTACTTCAGTATCATTATTTATAGCTTCAATTGCTGTTCCAGCTGCTATTTTTCCTACAAAAGGTATTGATATCAAATCTGTAGAGAAATATTTAGTTTTATGATTATCTAAATTATTAGGCAATTTAACTACTTCTAATGCTCTTGCTTTGTGAGGCAATCTTCTAATAAAACCTCTTTCCTCTAAGCCTGATATTAGTCTATGAATACCAGATTTGGATTTTAAATTAAGAGCTAGCTTCATCTCTTCAAAAGATGGTGAAACACCTTTCTCTTCTAATACTTTTGATATATATAATAGTATCTCTGATTGTTTTTTAGTAAGCATAATTATCCGAACAAAAATAGAACATTTGAATGTTCTATCATTGTTCTCTTTGAATGTAAATAATAAATTATAAAAATTTATATTTATTTTAATTCAATATAACTCACCTTAGAGCCAGCATTAACTTTTTTAGAATTTGGTGGTCTTCTAATTATACAATCTGCTTTAGCTAATATAGATAACATAGAAGAATCCTGAATTTTATGAGGGTAAATAATTCTTTCGTTATCTTTACTTATTTTTATCTTAGCTCTTATATAATCTTCTCTTTCGTCATTTTCTTTAAGATCTGAACCTAGTATGCCTATACTTTCATTGATTATTTTATCTTTTCTATCTAGCATCTTATGTATAGCAGCTTTTACAAAAATTAATGAACATATATAGCTTGAAACTGGATTTCCCGGAAGTCCGATAATGGGTACTTTATTTAATAATCCAAAAAAAACCGGTTTACCAGGTCTCATTGCAATTCTCCAGAAAATTAGATTGAAACCTTTCTCAAGTAAAGAAGACTTAACTAGATCTTTATCCCCAACTGAAGCACCTCCAATTGTTACCAATAGGTCAAAATTTTTAATATTTTTAATTTTATTCTTTATCAGTAGTTTATTATCCTTACATATTCCTAAATCTGTTACATTAGCTCCAAAGCTTTCAATTAAAGTTTTCAAAGCTATTGAGCTTGAAGAAATAATTTGAAAATCCTTGGTTTTTTTTCCAATATTAACAAGTTCATCACCAGTAGATAAAATAGCTACCTTAGGTTTCTTTTTTACTTTAATTTTTTCTATGTTCATAGCACATCCAAGAGCTATATCTTTTATTTTTATTGGAAAACCAGGCTTAGCCCAATTATCATTATTTTTGAAGTCCATTCCTTTTTTTCTTATAAAAGAATTTTTATTTATTTTATTCACTGTTATAGATTTTTTTGTTTTATTAGAGGTATTTTCTTGAATTATAACTATATCACTCCCCTCAGGAATTTTTGCACCCGTCAAAACTCTTACTGTTTCGTTTTTTTTTATTTTTCCATTAAAATTTTTCCCAGCTGAAGATATTCCTATTAAATTTAATTTTATAGGTAATGTTTTTAAATCCTTCAGTTTACATGCATAACCATCCATTGAAGAAACATTGAAGGGAGGATTTGAAAAAGAGGAATTGTAATTATGAGAAAGGGTTCTATCTGAACTTTCTTTTATATGAATTACTTCATCCAAAATAACTTTAGTATTGGATTGTATTTTTTTTATTGCACTTTTAACTGTAATCATTTTTTCTATTAGAGTGAAGATTTGCCACCTGTTTTTTTTAATAGTCTTATATTATTTATAATCATTTTTTTATCAACTGCTTTGCACATATCATATATTGTAAGTGCAGCTGTGCTAACAGCTGTTAGAGCTTCCATTTCTACGCCTGTACTGTTTTCAGCTTCACAGATAGATGTAATATTTATATGATTTGCTTTTTTATTTATAGATATATTAATTTCTATATTTGTTAAGTTAATTTGATGACAAAGAGGAATAGATTCCCATGTTTTTTTGGCAGCCATTATGCCAGCAATTTTTGCAACAGAAAAAACATTACCTTTAGGTATAGTTTTATCGTTAATTAAATCTATAGTTTTTTTTGATACAATTATTTCACCATAGGCTTTAGCCAATCTCCGAGATTTAGTTTTTTTTGAAATATCAACGATATTGATTTCACCATTTTTATCAATATGTGAAAGATTTTTTGTCATCTAGCTATATAAAATGTTTTTTGTTGCATCGGCAATACTATCACTTTTTAATAACGATTCACCTATTAAAAAACATTTAACTCCAATTTCATATAATTCATCTAAATCGCTATTTCTTTTGAGACCACTTTCACTTACAATTGTATAATCTTTTGGTATTAGAGGCACTAGTTTCTTTGTTGTTGACGTATCTGTTTGAAGTGTTTTTAAATTTCTATTATTTATACCTATAAGTTTACTTTTCAATTTTAGAGCTCGTTGTAATTCATTTTCATCATGTACTTCTATGAGTATATCTAGATCTAATTTAATTGCTATTTCCTCTATTTCTCTTGCTAGGTTATCTTCTAATGCTGCCATAATAAGTAATATTGCATCAGCTCCTATTAATTTTGACTCAAAAACTTGATAAGGATCGATTATAAAATCTTTTCTAAGACAAGGTAGTTTTATACATTTCCTAACTTCTTTAAGATCATCGTCATGTCCTTTAAAATACATCTCATCTGTTAATATTGATATACAACTAGCACCCATTTTTTGATATATTTTTGCAATATTCCCTGGTTTATAAGTATCAAATAATAAACCAGCAGATGGTGAAGCCTTTTTAACTTCAGCAATTAATTTAAATTTCATTCCTAAAGAGTTTTTTAAAGCATTATGAAAACCTCTTGGCTTATCAATAATTTTACAATTTTTTTCTATTTCTGAAAGTGATAATAATTTTTTTCTTTGTTTAACAAATAATTTTTTATAATTACATATATCTTCAAGTATATTTTTCATAATTTAATTATTAGTAAAATCAATCAACTTTTCGAGGCAAGATAAAGCCTTGCCGCTGTCAATAACATCTTCTGCAATTTTAATTCCTTCTGAAATACTTTTAACCTTACCACATATCTTAAGTGAGGCTGCGGTATTCAATAGAACAATATCTCTATATGGTGAACGTACTCCTTTAAGAAGTTCAAGTAAAGATTTAGCATTATCCGACGGGTCTCCCCCTATTAAATGAGATGGTTTGCATCTTGGTATTCCAAAATCTTCAGGTTTAATATAAAATTCTTTTATTTCTCCATTTTTTAATTCATTTATATATGTAGAGTCTGTAGTAGTGATTTCATCCATCCCATCCATTCCATAGACAACCCAAGCGTTCTTAAAGTTTAATTTATAGAGAACATTTGCGATTGGATTAACCCAGTCCTTTGAATATACACCAGTTAATTGATATTTAACCATTGCTGGGTTTGCCAAGGGGCCAAGAATATTAAATATCGTTCTAATTCCTAATTCTGACCTAACTGGAGCTACATTTTTCATAGTTGGATGGTGATTAGGTGCATTCAGGAAAGCTATATTTATTTTATCTAAACATTGTTTAACTTTTTTAACACTTATATTTATATTAACTCCTAATTGATTTAAAATATCTGCTGAACCTGAAGTTGAAGATACCGCTTTATTTCCATGTTTTGCAACTGGTATACCGCAAGCAGCAGTAATTATTGCGCAAGTTGTTGATATATTATATGTTCCCTTTGAGTCCCCCCCAGTACCAACAATATCTAAAGTTTCAGGTTTAGCTTCAATTTTTTCCATATTATTTCTTAGGACAATTGCACCACCAAGTATCTCGTCTATATTTTCACCTTTAGATTTTAAAGAGGCTAAAAAAGCTCCAATTTGTGAATTAGTTGCATTGCCTGTCATTATTATACTAAAGGCATCAATAGAATCTATTTGAGACAAATCTTTATTATTGGTTAAATCCGATATATATTTTTTAATATTATTCATTTATTTTATGGTAATTTAATTATTTAATAAATATTTTTCTACCACAAAAAACTAAAAAGTTAAAACACAATTATGGTAAAAATTATTAAGAAATCCAAAATTAAAAAAAATATTTACTTATTTTTAATTTTAGGAATTATTCTAATATTTGCAACTTATCTATCAAGTATATTTCTTGATAATGTTGATGAAAGTAAGAATAAATCAACAAATAATCAAAAAATGGCAGAATATAAAAATAATAAAAAACTTGATAAGTCTGAAAAAAAATTAATTATTGAAAGATATATTAAACAAAAAAATAAATTAGAATTAAAAGATAATTCGCAATTAAAAAATAAATCGAAAAATAAGTTAGATGAATCTAATATAAATAAACAATATGGTATTTCGAATTCTATAGTAATAATAATTGATGATGCTGGAATGAATATAAATAAATTAAATGATTTACTTAGTCTAAAATTAAAAAATCTTACAATTGCTTTTTTACCTTATTCAAATAACTTAGATTATCAAGTTAATCTTGTAAATGATTCAGGTTATGATATTTTAGTTCATATGCCAATGGAGCCAGAAAATATATCTATTGACCCTGGTCCTAATGCTCTTCTAACAAGTCATAGTGTAGAACAATTAAAATTAAATATAGATAAAAATTTGTCAAAATTTGACAAATATGTAGGGATCAATAACCATATGGGAAGTAAGTTTACGTCAGACTCTAAATCAATTAAAAATTTTTTTGAAATAATTAAATCAAGAGATATTATATTTGTTGACTCAAAAACTACGAGTAATTCACTTGCTGCAAAAATATCTAATGAATATAACATTCCAACTCTAAGTAGGGATGTATTTATTGATAATATTCACGATAAAGATTATGTTTTAAGTCAATTAAAAAAGGCAGAAAAAATTTCAAAAACTAAAGGTTACGTAGTGGTAATAGGACACCTTCAAAAATGGACCATTGATGCATTAGCAGAATGGTATCCAATAGCTAAAAAAAAAGGCATTATTTTAGATAGTGTTTCTTCAATAATTGAAAAAAAAAATTAATTAATTAATCCACTAAAATTAATTTTTTCAATATTATTATTATAAATTTGGATGTTTATTTTCTCTCTTAGTGATTTATTGAGCAAAACAATTAAATCATTTGAATATGAAGCATCAAGTGATTGTCTTATTCTCATATATTCGTCATTAATTTGATTATTAATAGGTGATTTGATATCAGTAACTTTTAAAATTAAAAATTTACCATCTATTTTATTAAAAGATGAGATATACTGATTTTTTTCACTAAGAAATATTTTTTCAATAATATCATTAGTTAAGGCGTCCTCCTTATTTGTATCAGTTCTTTTTAAATCATCAAAATAATTTATCTTAATATTTAAATCTTCAGACAATTTTTCTAACGTAAACCCGTTATTAATCTTGTTAAAGTATTTATCCCCATCTATCTTTAAAAATTTATTTTGCTCTTTAAATTTCCATTCTTTTAGAACTTCATTTTTTGCATCTTTGAATGATTTAGTTTCAACTGGTTTAATTTTATTTACAGTATAGTAAATCAATCCACCTTCTTCTGTGTCAAAAGAATCTGAATTTTTTATTTCAATTGAATTAAAAACACTCGAAATTAATTTATTTTTTTCTGTAATTGATAGGTTATTTAAAAATTTTGAGTCAGTTTTATTTTCAACTAGAGGAATATCAGTAATTTTTAAACCAACTATGTTACTTGCTTCCTTTAGATTTTTACCAGAAGCTAATTGATCCTCTAATTGATTCGAAATTTGATAAATAGCATCATAGGCCTTGTCTAATTGTATTTCATTTTTTATTTTATTACTAACTTTGTCTAATGGGATTATACCTTCAGGGTTTAATTTAGATGTATATATAAGGTGCCAACCAAGGCTACTTTTGTATGGTTGACTCCATTGATTAGTATTTAAGTTAAAAATAAAATCTGCTAATTCTTTTGGTAACTCATTCCAGCTTATATTTTCTAATTGATTGTAACTTATGTTAGGTAGATTTAGATTTTTTATTTGTGTGTAATTATTTATTTCTTTACTATTAATTATTTCATATACATCCAAGATATCTTCCTTAGAGTTAGCAATAATTTGAATAATTGACCTTTCCTCTGGTTTAAAGTAAAGACTTTTATCTTGATTATATTTTTCTAAAATTAAATCTTTAGAAACTTTTATATCTTTAGATAAAATTTTAGGGGAAATATTTATGTAGGAGAAGCTTCTAAATTCGGGTGATAAGAAGGATTTTTTATTTTTTTCGTAAAAAGAAATTAAATCCGAATCATCAATATTTTTTATATTATATATTTTATTACTTAATTCTATGTAACTAATTTGTCTTTTCTCTTCTCGAAATTTATAAATTCTTTTTACAATATCATTAGGGGTTGAAAAACCAGAGGAAACTGATCGGAAAATTTGTCTTTTTGCAATATCATTTTTTATCTTAGTTATTACTTCTTCTTCAGTTTGTCCGGTTATATTTAAATACCTTTCAAATGCAAATTTATTAAAAGAACCACTTGAATCTTGAAAGCTAGGAATAGAAATAATTTCTTTTTTTACTGTCGAATTATTTATATCCATACCATAATTATCAGTTATTTGTTTGTACATTAGATCTGTTATCATCGTTCCAAGAGTTTGATTTACTAGGCCATAACTATTTGCCTCATCTGGTTGTATTTTTCTACCGAGTTGTTGAGATAAATTATCGAGATTTATTGAATATTCTTTTAGAAAATCTCTTTGATTAATATCGTATTTACCAACTTTAGCTAATAAAGATTTATTTCCTCCTGAAATAAAAATATCACCTATACCCCACAAACCAAAACTAACTATCAGAAGTGCTAATAAAATTTTAATAAACCAGGAGCTAATACCTTTTCGCATAGAATTTAACATTGTATTCTTTCAGTTCATAATTTCCTAAAAATTATTTATATACTGTCTTATAACAAGCATGACTATTATTCGACAAGGTTTATTAGAAATACTTTAAATAAATTATTTTTAGGTATAAAGTTAAAATATGAAAAATCACAAAATTATAGTAGCTAATTGGAAGATGAATCCCTCAATATTTCAAGGCATTGAGCTACTGAAAAGCATAAATCAAAGTATAAATGAAATGAAGGTATCCTCTAAAATTGTTATTTGTCCCCCGTCTTTGATAATAAGAGATGCTTTAATTATTTTTTCCAATTCTATTGTTTCTATTGGATCACAAGATTGTCATCATGCTGAAATTGGGCCATATACTGGTGATTTGAGTTATAAAATGTTTGAGGATATTGGGTGTGAATACGCAATAATTGGTCATTCAGAGCGAAGGGCAAATCATTTTGAAGATAATAAACTAATTTTTGAAAAGCTAAATTCCATTAATAGGTCAAAAATAATACCAATTCTATGTGTAGGAGAGAGTTTTGTTGAGAGAAAATCAGGTTTAGCATCAGAAGCTGTAATTCGTCAAATTGATGAGTCGGGAATTAATAAACTTGAATTTGACCAAAAAATTATAGCATATGAGCCAATATGGGCTATAGGTTCAGGAAAAATTCCAACAAGAGATGAAATTATGTCAATCCATAGCAAAATTAGAGAAAAATTGGATACTGAAGGCAATAATAAGGATATAAAAGTATTATACGGTGGTTCTGTAAATACCGAAAATGTATCAGATATTTTTTCAATAAATGGAGTAGATGGGGCACTTGTAGGGGGTGCAAGTCTAAAAAAAGCAGATTTTATTAAAATAATTGAGTCTGCAGAAATTTAAATTAATTTTTTAATTTATTTTCTAGAATTTTTGCCCAAGAACTGGTAACAAATTATTCATGATTACTTTAGTGCTAATTTTACATATAGTAATAGCCGTTGCCCTTGTGGGTGTTGTATTGCTTCAGAGAAGCGAGGGAGGGGCACTTGGTATAGGTGGGAATCCTGGTGGAGGGATTATGTCTGGACGTGGAGCAGCCAGTGCGCTTACCAGAACAACCGCCGTGCTTGCAACAGCTTTTATTGCTACCAGTATAGTATTAGCTCTTTTGGCTTCTGGAGATAATAAAAATCGTTCCATATTTGATGATGAGGAACCAATTATTCAGGAAAATTCTGATAAAATTGATAAAAAATCCTCGCCGTCAGTTCCAATAAATGATTGAAATAACAAACAGTTATTTAATTTTTTATTTTTTGCTTTCCGCATCGCAATTTTTATTGTATGACCGGGGTCCATGACGCGATTTATTTTTGTTACTGGCGGTGTGGTTTCATCTTTAGGAAAGGGACTAGCTTCTGCTTGTTTAGGTGCTCTTCTTCAAGCAAGAGGATACTCCGTAAGGTTAAGAAAACTTGACCCATATATAAACGTTGATCCAGGGACTATGAGTCCTTATCAGCATGGAGAAGTTTTTGTAACTGATGATGGTGCTGAAACAGACTTGGATTTAGGTCATTATGAACGCTTTACAGGCGTTTCTGCAAAAATATCGGATAATATTACTGCTGGAAAAATTTATCAAAATGTTATTTCTAAAGAACGAAAAGGAGAATATTTGGGCGCAACAGTTCAAGTAATTCCCCATATTACTGATGCAATAAAAGAGTTTGTTTTACACGATACAGAAAGCCATGATTTTATTTTAGTAGAAATTGGTGGGACAGTGGGTGATATTGAAGGTCTGCCGTTCTTTGAGTCAATAAGACAGCTTGCAAATGATTTAGGCAGAGATAAATATTGTTTTATGCACCTTACACTTATGCCTTTTGTGAAAGCTTCAGGCGAGCTAAAAACAAAACCTACCCAACATTCTGTCAAAGAATTACGCTCAATAGGTATACAGCCAGATATTCTTTTGATTAGAACCGAAAAAGATATTGGAAAAGATGAGAGAAAAAAAATAGCTTTATTTTGTAATTTAACCGATAAAGCAATAATTCCTGCACTAGATGTAAATTCTATATATGATGTTCCTATTTCATACCATGAAGAAGGTCTTGATCATGAGATTTTAAAAGTTTTTGAATTACATGATAAAAATAAAATAGATCTTTCTCCATGGTATAAAATTAGTAATAGAATAAATAATCCTGAAGGAAAAGTTAAAATTGCAGTAGTAGGTAAATATACATCTTTAGAGGATGCATATAAATCTCTAGTAGAAGCTCTTACACATGGTGGTTTAGCAAATAATGTAAAGGTTGAAATAGTTTGGATCGATTCTGAAATTTTTGAAAAAACAAATCCTTCATCTAATTTAGAAGGCATTCATGGTATACTTGTTCCAGGTGCATTTGGAAATAGAGGTGCAGAAGGAATGATAAATACAATTACTTTCTCAAGAGAGAGAAAAATCCCATTCTTTGGAATTTGTTTTGGTATGCAAATGGCTGTAATAGAAGCTGCTAGAAGCTTGCTTGGTTTAGCTAATGCAACTTCATCTGAATTTGGTAAAAATAAGGAATCAATTATCGGTCTATTAACTGAATGGGTTAAAGACAATATTAAAGAAAAAAGAAAAGAAGGTGGTGATTTAGGAGGCACTATGAGACTTGGCTCCTATAACTGTAAATTAAAAAAAGGTTCAAAGGTTAGTAAAATATATCAAAAGGATTTCATAAATGAACGTCATCGGCACAGGTATGAGGTGAATATAAATTATCAAAAAAAATTAGAGGATGTTGGTATGATTTTTTCAGGTATTTCACCTGATGGTTCATTACCGGAGATAGTTGAATTATCTGGTCATCCATGGTTTATAGGTGTGCAATTTCATCCAGAACTAAAATCCAAACCATTAAATCCTCATCCTTTATTTAAATCATTCATTGCTGCATCTGTTAAACAATCTAGGCTTGTATAATGAATATCCAAAATAAAACAATTACTCTCAATGAAACAATTAGTATATCTAATGATCTTCCACTAACTTTAATTGCTGGACCTTGTGCCTTAGAGTCAGAGGAACATGCAATTAAAATTGCTACTAAATTAAAAAACATCACTACTAAGCTTAAAATTAATTTTATATTTAAAACATCTTTTGACAAAGCAAATAGAACAAGTATTACTAAAGCGAGAGGAATTGGAATTGACGCAGCAATTGAAACATTTAAAGAAATTAAAATTAAATTACAATGTCCAATAATAACTGATGTTCACCTTCCTGAACAATGCAATAGAATTTCTGAAGTTGTTGATATAATTCAAATCCCTGCATTCCTTTGTAGGCAAACAGATTTACTTATAGCTGCAGCAAGAACAAATAAAATTGTTAATGTAAAAAAAGGTCAATTTTTAGCTCCATGGGATATGAAGAATGTAATCGAAAAAATTTCTGATACTGGGAATAAAAATATTTTAGTAACAGAAAGGGGCACTTCATTTGGATATAATAACCTTATTAGTGACTTCAAATCTCTTCCAATTTTAAAATCATTTGGTTTTCCTGTTGTTTTTGATGCAACTCATTCGGTTCAACAGCCTGGTGGAAAAGGTGATTCATCAGGCGGTCAAAGAGAGTTTATCTCAACATTATCAAAAGCAGCAGTATCAATCGGAATAGCTGCCCTTTTTATTGAGACTCATGATGATCCTGATAATGCACCTTCAGATGGACCTAATATGGTTCCATTGGATGAAATGTATAATCTAATAGAAAATTTAATAGAATTTGATATATTAGCAAAAAAAAATAAATTTTAATTATATTTTTAATTTTTTAAGGTAAAAATTGTCAGCGATTAATAACATAATAGGTAGAGAAATTTTGGATAGTAGGGGTAAGCCTACTATTGAAGTTGATGTTATCCTAGAATCTGGCGCATCAGGTAGAGCCTCTGTACCATCAGGAGCATCAACCGGAGCATATGAGGCTAGTGAAAAAAGAGATAACGAAAAGCGTTTTGGTGGATTGGGTGTCAGGCAAGCTGTTGATTCAGTAAATAATGAAATTTTTGATGTTTTATCTGGACTAGAATCCCAAGAGCAAAAATTAATAGATAATACTATGATAGAGATTGATGGGAGTTCTAATAAGAGTAATCTTGGGGCAAATTCTATTCTAGCAGTATCTCTTGCTATAGCTAAAGCCAGCGCAACAGAGCTTGATTTATCTCTTTATAGATATATTGGTGGTCCTTCGGTAAACTCCCTTCCAGTTCCTATGATGAATATTTTAAATGGTGGTGCTCATGCAGATAATCCAATAGATATACAAGAGTTCATGATTATTCCAAAAAATAAAAATTCTTTTATTGATACATTAGAAATGGGATACAACGTTATTCAATCATTGAAAAAGAATTTAATTAAATTAGGACTAAATACTAATATTGGGGATGAAGGAGGTTTTGCTCCATATCTATCAAATACAAATGAGGCTTTAGACTTATTACTAAAAGCCATTAATGACTCTAACTATGCACCTGGAAAGGATATATCAATTGCTCTAGATATAGCATCAACTGAATTTTTTAAAGATGGAAAGTATATTTTTAAAGGTGAGGGCGTAACGAGGGATAGAGAAGAGATGATTAATTTTTATGAAAAAATAATTAATAACTATCCTGTTATATCTATAGAAGATGGAATGAGCGAAGATGATTGGGAGGGTTGGAGAGAATTAAATGAAGCATTTGGAGATAAAGTTCAATTAGTAGGTGATGATTTGTTTGTGACTAATGTTGAACGTTTAAAAAAAGGTATCGAGCAAAATGTAGGTAATGCTATTCTTATAAAGCCTAATCAAATTGGCACTCTATCTGAAACATTAGAAACTATTTCTTTTGCTCAAAAAAATGGATTTAAAACTATTATTTCTCATAGATCTGGAGAGACTGAGGATGAGGTAATAGCGGATATTGCTGTAGGCAGTAAATCAGAGCAAATTAAAACTGGTTCGATGGCAAGATCAGACAGGACATCGAAATATAACCAATTAATAAGGATTGAAGAAGAGCTAGGTTTTACAGGGGTGATGAGTAAATTTCCATTCTAAATTTTTTTTGAGTCTTATATGCAACAGTCTCTAACAATGCATATATATATAAATTGATTATTTGACGTAAACATACAATTTATGATTCAATTCTGGAAATGACTATTTTTTTTGAAATTAGAAGAAGAACTAGAGCCGCATTTGCACCATTTCTTTTGATTTTGGTAATAATTTATTTTGGTGTCAGTTTTGTTGAAGGTAAGAGAGGGCTTATTGCCTGGTTTTCCCTTACTCAGATGAATAAAATAGCTGAAAATGAACTAATATTGCTTAGAAATCAGAGATTAGAAAGTGAAAAAATTTCACAGGGTTTAAGGTATTCAAGTTTAGACTTAGACCTTTTGGAAGAGCAAGCAAGAAAAAAACTAGGTTTTACTCATCCTAGCGACTTTTTGATACGTTCAGAAAATTGATAATCCCTAATTTTAACTAAAAACTAGCTATAAAACTCTCAAAAATAAGTAATTATTAATTATAAACCCTTTTTTTTTTATTCTATTCTTTATTGAAGAATTAACATATGTAATTATATCAATGTTTATATGATCAAAAAAAGTAAACATTCATATGGTTGATATTTCTAAGGGTCTATCTGTTAAAAATAATAATAAATTAGATTACTATTATTTTATGCAACTTATTCGCCGTTTTGAGGAAAAAGCGGGCCAAATGTATGGAATGGGGCTTATAGGTGGTTTCTGTCACCTTTATATTGGACAAGAGGCTGTTGTTGTTGGTGCTCAGTCAGCTATATCTCAAGATGATGCAGTAATCACACTTTATAGAGACCATGGTCATATGCTTGTTGCTGGTGTTCACCCAAAATATGTTATGGCAGAATTAGCAGGTAAAGCGTCTGGTTGTTCTAAAGGTAAAGGTGGTTCAATGCACATGTTTGCTAAAGATAAAAATTTTTATGGTGGACACGGAATTGTTGGCGCTTCTACAACCTTAGGAACTGGTATTGCATTTGCCAATAAATATTTATCTAATGATCAAGTAACATTGGCATATTTTGGTGATGGTTCTGCAAACCAAGGTCAAGTTCACGAGTCTTATAATATGGCAGCTTTATGGTCCTTGCCAGTTATCTATATTATTGAAAATAATCAATATGCAATGGGTACCTCAGTATCACGTTCAACTAAACAAAAACAGCTTTTTAAGAGAGGTGAAGCATTTGGTATTCCTGGTTCTAAGGTAGATGGTATGAGTGTATTAGATGTAAAAAAAGCTATTCAAAAAGCTGTGAAACATGTTAAGTCAGGAAAAGGCCCTTATATTATAGAAGCAATGACATATAGGTATAGAGGTCATTCAATGTCAGATCCAGCTAAATACAGATCAAGAGAAGAGGTTAAAAAAATAAGATCAGATAGTGATCCTATTCAATCTTTTAGTGATTATTTAATCGATAATAAGCTTACATCAGAGGGTGAATTAAAAGATATAGATAAAGAAATTAAAAAGATAATTGCTGATGCTGCTCTTTTTGCTGAAGAGAGTTCAGAACCAGAATCTGAAGAATTATATAAAGATATTTTAATAGAAGTTTAATGTTATTTTAAGAAAGATATTTTTTTGACTATAGAAATTTTGATGCCGGCTCTATCCCCTACAATGGAAGAGGGAACATTATCTAAATGGTTAGTTTCTGAGGGCGATAATATTAAAGCTGGTGATATAATTGCAGAAATTGAAACTGATAAAGCAACTATGGAAATTGAAGCTGTAGATGAAGGTATCTTATCAAAAATATTAGTTCCTGGAGGATCTCAAAATGTCTCAGTTAATTCTGTAATAGCTCATTTAACTAATAATATCGAAGATAGTAACAATCAAACACAAGAGAAAAAAAATAATATCTCACCTGAAGATAATAATGTTACTTATAAACCGTCCCAAAATGAAAATGATTTTGCAAACTATAGTGAACCTCAAAAAACTGAAAATTTTATTTCAGTTAGAGAAGCATTAAGGGATGCTATTGCTGAAGAAATGAGAAAAGATGATAGAGTATTCCTAATGGGAGAGGAGGTAGCAGAATATCAAGGTGCTTATAAAGTAAGTCAAGGTTTATTAGATGAATTTGGATCTAAAAGAGTGATTGATACACCAATTACTGAACATGGATTTGCAGGTATAGGTGTTGGTGCAGCTTTTAGAGGATTGAAACCCATAGTAGAATTTATGACTTTTAACTTTGCTATGCAAGCAATTGATCACATTGTAAATTCTGCTGCAAAAACTCTCTATATGTCAGGTGGAAGTGTATCTGTTCCCATAGTTTTTAGAGGCCCAAATGGTGCCGCATCAAGAGTTGCTGCTCAGCATTCACAAAATTATGCATCATGGTACTCTCAAATCCCAGGGTTAAAAGTTGTTGCTCCATATTCTGCCTCAGATGCAAAAGGTTTACTTAAATCATCAATATTAGATCCAAACCCAATTGTATTTTTAGAGAATGAGTTGCTCTATGGGGAAAAATTTAGTATCCAAGAAGATAAAGAAACTTATATCCCAATCGGTAAAGCCAAAAAAATAGTAGAGGGTAATGATGTTACTATTATTGCTTACTCAATATCAGTGAAATTTGCAATTGAGGCAGCTGATTATCTTTTGCAAAATCATGGTGTTAATTGTGAAGTAATTGATCTTCGTACATTAAGCCCACTTGATGAAGAAACAGTACTAGATTCATTGAAAAAAACTAATAGAGTGGTAGTAGTTGAAGAAGGTTGGTCAATTTGTGGTATTGCGTCTGAAATATCAGCTTTAATTATGGAGAGAGGTTTTGATGATTTAGACGCACCTGTTATAAGAGTAACTGGTAAAAATGTTCCAATGCCATATGCAGCAAACCTTGAAAAGTTAGCATTACCATGTGTTGATGAAATTGTTAAAGCTGTAAAAGCAGTAAGCTATATTTAATTACAGGAGTTTCATATGCCTATATCAATTAAAATGCCCGCTTTATCGCCTACAATGGAAGAGGGTTCTTTATCTAAATGGTTAGTAAAAGAAGGTGATAAAATACTTGCTGGTGATGTAATAGCTGAGGTTGAAACTGATAAAGCTACTATGGAAGTAGAAGCGGTAGAAGACGGTATATTTAGTAAAATTTTGGTTTCTGAAGGTTCTCAATCGGTACCTGTTAACAAAGTTATTGCATTAATGCTGGAAGAGGGAGAAGATGAAAAATCAATTGATAAATTTGATATTAGTAATTCTGAAGAGCAAAATATTTCTAAAAAAACAATAGAGGAACAGAAAAGCAAATCAGAAGAAAGTATAGAGAATAAGAATTCTAAATTAGAAAAAACCTCATCTATAAATAATAATATTGATAAGGTATTACCTGCAAAAGTAGTTAAAATAGATCAAGGTTTAAAGAAAGTAATTGCTAGCCCTTTGGCTAGAAGAATGGCATCTCAAGCAAATTTAGATTTAAACATTATTACTGGTTCTGGCCCAAAAGGTAGAATAGTAAAAAATGATATCCTTGCTTATATTGATAAATCAGATAACAGTAATCAAGTTAAAAATATTAGTGAAGATTTTATAAATAATTCTGATGATTATACTGAAATTCCAAATTCTAATATGCGTAAAATAATAGCGCAAAGGTTAACACAATCAAAGCAGGAGGTTCCACATTTTTATCTAACTGTGGATTGTATAATTGATGATTTATTATCATTGCGTAAAGAATTAAATAATAGATCTAAAGATGGAAAATTTAAATTATCAATTAATGATTTTGTCATTAGCGCAGTAGCTCAATCTTTATCAAAGGTTCCTGAAACAAATTCTAGTTGGTCAGAAAAATCAATAATCCAGTACAAAAATATTGATATATCAATTGCAGTAGCGTTAAAAGACGGTTTAATAACACCTGTAATTAGAAACGCAAATCATAAAGGCCTTGCTGAAATATCAAATGAGATGAAAGATCTAATTATTAAGGCTAATAATAATAAGCTTAAACCGGAAGAGTATAAAGGTGGTACTTTTTCAATATCTAATTTGGGAATGTATGGAATAAAAGAATTTTCAGCTGTAATTAACCCCCCCCAAGGAGCTATCCTAGCAGTTGGAAAAGGGGAACAAAGAGCTGTTGTTATAGGTGGTGCTCTATCTGTAGCAAATGTTATGACTTGCACACTTTCTTGTGATCATCGGGTTGTAGATGGTGCAGTAGGATCAAAATTTCTTACTCAATTTAAAGAGTTTATGGAAGATCCTGTATCTATGATGCTTTAAAATATTTTTGGTTAATTATGACAGTTAAAAAAACATATGATTTGATAATTTTAGGAGGAGGACCAGCAGGGTATGTTGCTGCCATTAGAGCTGCTCAACTAGGGTTAAAAGTAGCTTGTGTAGAAAAAGACAATGTTGGAGGAATATGTCTAAACTGGGGATGCATTCCTACCAAAGCCCTACTAAAATCAGCAGAAGTTTTCCACTTAATAAACAATGTAGAAAAATTTGGCATTTCAGCTGATAATATTCAATTTGATATTAAAAAAATTATAAAAAGAAGCAGGGATGTTTCAAAAAAACTGACAAATGGTGTAAATTATTTATTAAAAAAAAATAAAGTAGATTTAATAAAAGGTCATGGGAAAATAATTAGTCCTAATAATTTATTAGTTTTTCAAAATGATTCATCAATCAATTTAAGTGCTGAAAATATCATTATAGCAACAGGTGCAAGATCTAGAGATTTAGATAAAATTAAATCTGACGGAGTTAATGTTTGGAATTATAAAAATGCAATGATACCTGAAAAGTTACCATCATCTATTCTTGTTATTGGTTCAGGTGCAATAGGAGTGGAGTTTGCAACTTTCTATAATGCATTCAATGTTGACGTAACTATTGTTGAGTTACAAAATAGAATTCTTCCTGTAGAAGACGAAGAGATTTCTGATTTCGCTGAAAAAATTTTTAAAAAATCTGGTATAGATATTATCTGTAACTCTAATGTAGAAAGTATAAATATCCAAAAAACTTGTATATCTGCTGATATTATATCAAAAGATAAACAAATAATTAAAGAATTTGAAAAAGTTATCTTAGCGGTAGGTATTCAAGGTAATGTTGAAGATATTGGGCTGGAAAATTTTAATAATATTAAAATTAATAAAAATCATATTGAGGTAGATGAATATTATAGAACTGGTCAGAGTGGCATATATGCTATAGGTGATGTGGTAGGCCCACCCTGGTTGGCTCATAAGGCAATGCATGAAGCGATAATTTGTGTTGAAAAAATTGCTAATCTTAAAAATGTTAATCCTTTAAACTTATTAGGTATTCCAGGTTGTACCTACAGTATCCCTCAGATTGCAAGTATTGGTCTTACTGAATCAGAAGCAAAAAATCAAGGATTTGATATTAAAGTAGGTAAGTTTCCTTTTAAGGCAAACGGGAAAGCAATAGCCTTAGGAGATGAGGAGGGTTTCGTTAAAACTATATTTGACTCTTTAACAGGAGAATTGATAGGAGCTCATATGATTGGTACTGATGTAACTGAGTTAATCCAAGGATATTCAATTGCTAAGAATATAGAAGCTACTGAAGAAGATTTATTTCACACTATTTTTCCACACCCTACATTATCAGAAATGATGCATGAATCAGTATTGGATGCTTTTGATAAGACACTACATATATAATTAAAATGAGTAATTTAACGTATAAAAAATTAATTAGGCATCCTGAAAAAGTAAATTTGCCTGATAATCCAATAAAAAGAAAACCAAATTGGATTAGGGTAAAAGCACCGGTTAGTAAGGAATATATTGATACAAAAAATTTAATGAGAAATTTAAAACTCAATACAGTATGCGAGGAGGCATCATGTCCTAACATTGGTGAATGCTGGAAAAAAGGACATGCCACATTCATGATACTAGGAGATATATGCACAAGAGGTTGTTCCTTTTGTAATGTTGCAACTGGAAAACCAAATACAGTGGACAAGTTTGAACCATTTAATGTAGCATCTGCAGTAAAAAAACTTAATTTAAATCATGTTGTAATTACATCTGTTGATAGAGATGATTTAAATGATGGAGGTGCTTCTCACTTTTGTGAAGTAATTAAAGAAATAAGGATCCAATCTCCAAATTCAACTATAGAAGTTTTAACTCCTGATTTTTTAAGAAAGAAAAATGCTTTAAATAAAATTGTCAATGCAAAACCAGATGTTTTTAACCATAACCTTGAAACTGTTCCCAGGTTATATAAAAATGTAAGACCTGGTGCAGCTTACTATCATAGTCTTACATTATTAAAAGAAGCAAAAATTTTAGATAAAAATATTTATACAAAATCAGGGATTATGGTGGGGTTAGGTGAAACTAATGATGAAATAATTGATGTATTAAAAGATATGCGCAAACATCTAGTTGATTTTGTAACTATTGGTCAATACCTTCAACCAACAGTTAAACATATTGGTATTGATAGATTCGTCACTCCAAATGATTTTTCTAAATTTGAATCAATTGCCTACGATTTAGGTTTTCTAATGGTTTCCTCATCCCCCATGACACGTTCATCTTTTTTTGCAGGTGAAGATTTTATTAAATTAAAAAATAATACAGTTAACCAAATTAATTAAGATATTGCCCAAATTATCAAAAAAAAAGAAACTTATATATACCAAGGCTGAATTATGTGATTTAGTATTAGATATTGATTCTTATTCTGAATTTCTTCCATGGTGTGTTGCCTCAAGAGTTAACAAAAAAGAAAATAGTCTAATCATTGCAGACCTGGTTATAGGCTTTAAAATGTTTAGAGAAAAATTTACCTCAGAAGTTAAATATAATTACCCTGATGAAATAATTGTAAAGTATATAGATGGTCCATTTAAATATATGAATAATAACTGGAGATTCATAGCTAATAACGAATTAAATACTACAGAAGTGTTTTTTGATATTGATTTTGAGTTTAAATCTATAGTCTTTGAGAAAATTATAGGTGCAGTTTTTCATAGAGCTGTTGAAAAAATGATTGACGCTTTTGAGTTAAGGGCAATAGATATTTATGGTAAAAGATAAAAAATTATTTTTAAATATCTCCGCCAATTTTAATTAGTGTTTTACCCATAAGCTGTCTTTCTTCAAATAGTTTGTGAAGATTAGGAACCTCATCTAATTTAGAAATTTTATTTATAGGTATTTTCCATTCATTTTTAGAAATTTTATCATATAGTTCCTTGTTCTCAATAAAATTAGATTTGATTTGATGAAAAAATTGTACAAAACCAGTTACGCTATAGGATTTTCCAATTATATCTGAAATACTTATTTTTGGAGGTGGGCCAGCTGTTTGACCTAGATAAATAATATTACCAAGAGGAGCTATTATTTGATAATTATATATTGCTTCATTCCCCGATACACCATCAAAAATTACATTCATTCCCTTTGTGTTTGATATATTATTTAATTCTTCAGGCCAATTTTCTTTATTTCTATTAATTAAATAATCATAACCATATTTCTTTGCGTAATTACATTTGACATCACTTCCAGCGAGACCATAAACAATAGCGCCATTTGTTTTAGCAATTTGACAAGCTAGTATTCCAACTGCGCCAGCGGCTGAATGTATTAAAACATTATCACCTTCTTTTACTTTACCCGCAGAATTTACTAAATGCCATGCTGTAGGTCCACATGTTGAGATGCATGATGAAATTTGCCAATCTATATTCTCTGGAATTAGAATTAATGATTTTGTATCAGCAATTGCAAACTCAGCATTACCTCCCCATTGGCCGACAACTGCAACTTTCTTGTTTAATAGATTTTTATCAACTCCTTGACCTATTTCAACGACTCTACCTGAATATTCGTAACCAGGGGTATAAGGCATTTTTGGTGCACCCCATGATACTCTTGCTGCTCTTGAGTGAGTATCTAATGGATTAAGAGAACAGTATGCTACTTTTATTTTTACTTGATTAATATCTGGAACTGGCTCTTCAATATTCTTTAATTGTAAAACATCATAACTACCCGGTTCTTTAACAACTATTGCTTTCAATTTAAATCTCCATATTAATTTAATTTTTAGCTTTAATCATGGGAATTGATCCGAAAAGTATAGCACCAATAGCAGCGATCAAAGTAGCTAAAAATAAAACAAGAGCCATATCATAATTAATACTCGAAACTGTCTGGGCAAAGATAGCTCCAATAATTGTTTGAAAAAATGCTGCAGCACCTGAAGCAGTTCCAGAGATACTTGGTTTAACATTCATTGCTCCAATTTGAGAGCTTGGCATAGCTATACCATTACCAATTGAACTTATTGATTGAATAGTAAACATTAATAAGACTGATAAACCAAGATAAAGGTAAAGTGTTAAACCAGATATTCCGGCAATAACAGAAATAATAGCTCCAATAAAAACCATTTTTTCTATACCAAATTTTTTTGAATATTTGCCTCCAATATAATTAGCAAACATAAAAATTAAAGTAACTATTCCAAAATATATTCCAAATTCAGAAGCGGGTCTTTTGAGTTCTATAATCATTAAGTATGGGCCTAATGCCATAAAGGACATAAAAGCACCAGGTGCAAAGGCACCTTGCATCGCAAATCCTAAAAAAATTGGAGATTTTAGAAGTTTTATATATGCTAAAAAAGTATTTTTAATATTATTAATTTCATTATTATTATTTTTTATTTCTGGAAGGAAAAAAATAATCAATAATAAAATAATAATCCCTATAAAAACTGTTACAATAAAAATAGACCTCCAGCCGAAGTAATCTGATAAAAAACCTCCTAAAATTACTGCTATCATAGGAGCAGCAATAAATATTGTAATTAATGTTCCTAAAACTCTAGTAGCTTCATTTGGGCCATATATATCTCTGACTATTGCTCTGGATATTACAAGACCACCAGCACCACCAATTGATTGAAGAACTCTTCCAATGATTAAAATAATCACATTAGTAGAAAATACAGCAATAAGAGAACCAATAATAAAAATAGTTATACCAGATATAAGAATAAACTTTCTTCCATACTTATCAGATAAAGGACCATAAAAGAGCATAGAGATTGCCATAGTAACTAGAGAAATACTAAAAGCATATTGCACAACCCCTAATGAAACATCAAAATTTTCTTTTATTGATGGTACAGAGGGAATATATAATTGCATAGCTACTGGACCAGCAGCAGTCACAGAAATTAAAGTAATAAAAAAAGGAATTGATTTTTTGTAATTCATTATAAATGTAAATCTAAAATTAATTTAAGTATTGATTTAGTTGTGAGTTCTCTAATTAAAGACCTACCAATATTTCCAAAATTTTTTTTAAGATAAAATTTATTTTGTTCATAGATAATTCCAATATATATTAATCCAACTGGTTTAATTTTAGTTCCACCTGATGGTCCAGCTATCCCAGTACAAGACACTGAAATAGAAGCATTAGATTTCTTTAATGCTCCCTCTGCCATTGCCATTGCTACTTCTTCGCTAACAGCACCATGGGTTTTAATTAATTTTTCTGGAACTCCGAGAATTTCAATTTTTGATTTATCATGATAAGTTATGAATCCTCTATCAAATATTTTTGATGAACCTGGGATATCTATAATTGTTGAAGCAAACTGTCCGCCAGTACATGACTCTGCAGAAGTCAGCATTAAATTTATACTAGATAATTTATCTACAACTTTTTTAGCTAATTTAAAATTTTTACTCATAATATGAATATATTTTTAATAATTATGAATATTATTACAGAATATCCTGCAGCAAGAATATCATCAAACATAATTCCAAAACCTCCATCATATTTTTTTTCAAAAAATTTTATTGGCCATGGTTTTAAGATATCAAAAAATCTAAAAATTAATAATGCTAATAAATAAAAGTAAAAATCTAATGGAACAAACACTAAAACCATCCATTGTCCTGCAACTTCATCAATTACAACCTCTGAAGGATCCTTTTTATTAGTTAATTTACTATATATATCTGAAATATATACACCGATAAAAAAAATAAATATTGTAAAAAAAATTAGGAGTAAATCCCCACCTAAATACACTAATAATGCTGCAAATGGAAGAGAAGCTATGGATCCTAATGTACCTGGAAAGTATTTAAAAGAACCAATCCCAAACCAGGTTACAATTATACGTATTATTAAAAATTTAATTTTTTTAAACATTTATATTTTTTACTAAAACTATTGTTTGACACGCTATACCTTCTTCACGACCCAAAAAACCTAGTTTCTCAGTCGTTGTAGCTTTTATATTTATATTATTTTCATCAATTTTAGTCAAAATTGAAATTTGTTTTTTTATATCATTTTTATAACTATAAATTTTTGGTTTTTCACAAATTATAGTTATATCTATGTTAATTATGATAGTATTATTTGCTTCTAGAATTCTCATAGTATTTTCTAAAAAAAGAGCTGAATCAGAATCTTTCCATTTTTTAGTGTTGTCGGGAAAATGTTCGCCAATATCACCTTTTCCAACTGCTCCAAGGAGAGCATCGGTTAGAGAATGGAGTACAACGTCAGCATCAGAATTACCCAATAGACTTTTTGTAAATGGTATAGTAACTCCACCTAGCTTTAAAAAATTACCAGTAGTAAATTTATGTACATCAAAACCTTGGCCGACTCTAAAATTATTATCATTTTTATTAATTAACATATTTGCTTTTTCCATATCTGAATTTGTAGTAATTTTATAATTATTCTCATTTCCATCAATAAACTTTATGGGCATATTATTTTTTTCCGCAACAGAAGAATCGTCATAAAATAATTTTAAATTTTCAATATTTAAATGGGACTTATAAATACTTTTAAAACAAAAAATTTGAGGTGTTTGAATTTTAATTAGTAAGTTTCTATCAATATATTTATATTTTTTTTTATCACTATCAAATATTTTTAGAGAGTCATTAATAGGTAAGAACGGCACTACACCTAAATTTTCTTCAACCTCACTTATAAGTTTATTTATTATTTGGTTATATAAAAATGGTCTTGCAACATCATGAATAATTACATAATTAGGTTCATAGGGTTTTTTGTATAAAAAATTTAAACCATTAATTACAGAATCTTGTCTGCTAGGTCCTCCAATTATAGGCTTTGGAAGCTTAATATTTTTAGATAGGTATATTTTATTTATATCATTATAAAATTTTGTATGATTTTTATTGATTATAATATGGATATTATCAATTTTTGGGTGTTTTAAAAATTTATCAATAGAGTAACAAATTAAAGGTTTATTATTTATTTTTGAGTATTGCTTAGGTAATGGATTATTTAATCTTGAGCTTACACCTCCAGCTAATAATAGTGCACATATAATCAATTTTTCAATCCTTCAAAAAAAATTTAGTGATTTTAAAATATTTTTATATTAAAAATTAAATGTGTAGAAATATAATTTTTTTTATAATATATTATTTATTTTTCAAACACTAGAATTATATAATTTTTATGAAAAATATTTTATCTAATTTTGTAAAAGAACATAGAGTTTTTATGGCCCCAATGACGGGACTCACAGATTACCCATTTAGAAAAACGTTATCTTCCTTTACATCAATTCCCTCATATTCAGAAATGGTTGCAAGTAGAGAGATAATTTACTCTAACGATAAAGTTAAAAAAAAATTATATCGTAATAATAATAGTTCTTTTTTTATCATTCAAATATTAGGAAATGAACCATATTTGATGAGTGAGGCAGCCAAGTATTGCGAGCAACTGGGTGCTGATATAATTGATATCAATATGGGGTGCCCTTCAAAAAAAGTTACAGGAAAACTCTCAGGATCAGCTCTTATGAGAAATTTAAATGAAGCAAATGATATAATTAAATCTGTTGTAAATTCAGTAAAATTACCAGTTACTCTAAAAATGAGATTAGGCTGGGATGAAAATAATTTAAATGCTCCAGAAATTTCAAAAGCTGCTGAAGAGAATGGTGTAAAACTAATTACGATACATGGAAGGACAAGGTGTCAATTCTATAAAGATTATGCTAATTGGAAAGAGGTACGTAAGGTTAAAAATAATGTTTTATTACCAATTATTGTTAACGGTGATATTTATGACAATAATTCAGCAAGAAGAGCCTTAGAGGAATCTTCAGCAGATGGTGTAATGATTGGAAGGGCTGCAATAGGGAGGCCATGGATACTTCAAAAAATATTATCAAATATAAATAACTCAATCGTGTATAGAAAAGTTTCAACATTAGATAAGTATAATTTTATTAGTCAACATTATGAAGAGATTTTATCTCATTATGGTTTTGAGCTTGGGGTAAGAGTTGCACGTAAACACTTAATTAAATATTTTCAGTATCAAAAAGAATTACCCACAAAACTAGTTAATTTAACAATTAGGTCTGAATCTCCAAAATTTGTAAAGAATAGTTTAAAAAGTATGTATTTAAATTAAAAATTAATGATGATAAATAAAAGTAAAAATATTCAAAATTTAGATTATATTTTTTCAAGCATTCCTATGCCAACTATAATTATTTCTAGTGACTTGAAAATTATATACATAAATAATTTTGCTGAAAATTTCCTTTCTAAAAATTTTAAAAATATTGTTGGTAAAAAACTTGAAGAGGTAATTTTTTTTGAAGAAAATATAATTCAATTAATAATTAAATCTTTCAACTTGACCTTTTCATTCACAGAAAAATATTTAAAAGTCTTTTTTCCTAATAAAGGAGAAATTTTAATTAATATTTTTTTTAATAAAATTAGTGGATATGATGATTTGGCTATTCTTATTTTTGAAGATTTCCCATTTGCTCATGATCGTTACTATGATAATATTAAAAGTAATCTTTCTTTAAGTGGTTTTTCTAGTTTAATTTCACATGAAATTAAAACACCTTTGTCATCGATTAGTGGGGCAATTCAATTGCTTGAAGAAAATATTGTAAAAAAAGATAAGAAATTTATAAATATTATAAAACAAGAAATTAATAGAATTATCAAATTAGTTGACAAAATGTCTCTTTTTGATGATTTAAATTCAGATTTTAGTCAGAATTTAAATATACATGATATTTTGACTAGTGTTATAAATGCTGCAAAAGTTGGTTTTGGAAAAGATATAAAATTTACAGAATTATATGATCCATCATTACCAAATATTAATGGAAATAGAGATAGTCTAGTACAGTTATTTACTAACCTAATTAAAAACTCAGTGGAAGCTTTAAAAAATAAAGGTGAAGTAATTATCTGTACGTCCTTTAATAGTGACATACAATTTAAAGTTTTAGATAAAAAAAATAAGAAGAGATCATTTTTACCAATTGAAATATTAATCAAAGATAAAGGTGGGGGTGTTCCAAAAGAAATAACAGAACAAATTTTTGACCCATTTATAACAACAAAATTTGATGGTACTGGTCTAGGTTTGCCAATGGTATTAAAAATAGTGACAGAGCATAATGGAACAATTAATCATAATTTTGAGGACGGTTATACAATTTTTTCTGTAAGATTTCCTATAGCAAATAAAAGGTAAATTATGTCAAAATATAAGGTGCTTTTAGCTGATGATGATGAAGCTTTAAGAATAATTCTGACAGAATCTTTATTAAGGTCAGGATATGAAGTTATTTCATTAAAAAACGCTAATGAATTAATGGAGAAAGTTAAATCTGGTATAGGTGATATAGTTTTAACAGATGTGATAATGCCTGATGGTGACGGTATTGATTTAATTCAAAAAATTAAGAAGTTAAGAAAAGATCTTCCAATAATTATTATGAGTGCACGAAGTAATCTACTTACTGCAATTAGATCTAATAAAGAAGGAGCGTTTGATTACCTACCTAAGCCTTTTGATATAAATGATTTACTTGATATTTTCAAAAGAGCACTTTATTCAAATTCTAAAAATTTAAATAAAACTGATGATATTGAAACTGATAACCCTTTATCTTTGATTGGTAAATCAAAATCTATGCAAGATGTATTTAAAACTATATCAAAAGTTGTTTCCAATGATCTATCAATTCTAATAATAGGTGAGTCAGGTACTGGTAAAGAGGTTATTGCAAAGACTATACATGAATTAAGTGATAGGAAAAACTATCCTTTTATTGCATTAAACATGGCTGCTATTCCTAAAGATTTAGTTGAAAGTGAATTATTTGGTCATGAAAGAGGTGCTTTTACTGGAGCTATAAATCAACAAAAAGGGAAATTTTCACAAGCAAATGATGGAACTTTATTCTTAGATGAAATAGGAGATATGCCATTTTCTGCTCAGACTAGACTTCTTAGAGTTCTTCAGGAAAAAGAATTTTCACCCATTGGAAGTAAGGAGGTAATTAAATCAAATGCTAGAATAATTTCAGCTTCACAAAATAGCTTAGATGATATGGTAGAGAAGGGAGTTTTTAGGAAAGATTTATTTTTTAGATTAAATGTTATACCTATATCTGTTCCTCCTTTGAGATCAAGAAAAACTGATATTCCCCTACTAGTTAATCATTTTTTAGAAAAAATAGCTGATGAAGGTTTACCTAAAAAGTTTTTTAGTAGTAAAGCAATTGATTTACTTAATAATTACTCATGGCCAGGAAATATAAGAGAATTAGAAAATCTAATTAAACGGTTAAGTATACTTAATTTTGAACAAGAAATATCTGCAGAGATGGTGCAAAATATCTTATTAAAAAACCATGATAATATAAATAAATTAATGAAAAACAATACTTTAGTAGACTTTCTTGAAAATAAAATTAAACTTCTCTTGAATAATAGTCAGTCTAACTATACCCAAGTTGGTTTGTATAATTTGATTGTTTCAGAAATCGAAAAACCACTTATAGAAATTTGTCTTAAATTTACTGATGGGAATCAAAATAAAGCGGCTGTTTTGCTCGGTATAAACAGAAATACATTAAGAAAAAAAATTAAAGAATTAAAAATAGAGATACATCGCTAGACATACTGATGCTAAAATGCAACAATGTTGCTTATTATCAACCATAGTATTTTTGGATAAAATAAATGTCATATGACAAGCTAGAAGACTTGGCTTTAAATAAATCATTTAGCTCTCGTGGGCAAATTATTGAGAGATATATAGCATTTTTCTTTCTGTTTTGTGCAATAGTATTTGCTATAGCTACATTTTTAGCCATTAACGATCTAGAAAAGTTTATATTCAAAAGAGAAAACGTCAGGACTTTCCTTGCTATAGATTCCGTTATTTTAATTGCCCTAGTTATAATGGTAGTTAGGCGTTTGGTAGACCTATGGTTTAAGAGAAGAAGAAAATTAGCTGGATCACGTCTTCAAGTCAGGTTGGTCTGGGTTTTATCTTTGATTGCTCTGACTCCTACATTAGTAGTTTCTCTTGGTTCTGCTTTATTTATAAAAAGTGGTGTTGAGGTATGGTTTAGTGAGAACACTAGTAAGGCTATAAATCAATCAGTTATAATTGCTGAAGCATATATATTAGAAAATAGAAAAAGTATCGAAGCAGATGTAAGAGCGGTAGCTTCACAGTTACAAAATAGACTTACTTTGTTAAGATCGGGTAATCGTAAAACATTTGAAAATGCTCTTACTTTTTTTTCGGAGGCGAGAGGACTATCTGAGGCTATAGTTATTGATGGTCGACAAGTTATTTTAGCAGCTTCACCTCTTAGTGAAACCCTAACAAGTGATGGTCCATTCGAATTAGATATTTTAAATCGAGCAAGAGCTGGAGAGGTTGTTCTAGCCCGTGGAAGTGATGAGGCTAGAGTAAGAGCAGTTATGAGGTTAGATATAATTACTGATACTTATTTAGCTGTAGGAAGATTAGTTGATCCTAGAGTAATTGGCTATGCTGAAAGAGTTAGAAAAGCAAGAGAAGATTATGAAAAATTAGAAGCAGAGCGTCCAAGTATTGAAATTGGATTAGCTATGGTTTTAATTTTAATGGCCTTATTACTTTTAGCAATGGCTATTTTGATAGGCTTGTTATTTTCAAATAGATTAGTTTCCCCTATATCACAACTCGTTATGGCCACTGCAAGAGTAAGAACTGGTGATATGACTGTAAGGGTAGAGGAGGGTAAAAAAGATGATGAGTTTGGTATGCTTGGAAGAGCATTTAATAGAATGACATCTCAACTTGAAAATCAAAGAAAAAAATTAATAGAGGCTAATCAACAACTAGATATGAGAAGAAGGTTTACTGAGACAGTGCTAGCTGGAGTATCCTCAGGTGTTATAGGTGTAGATAAGAACCTAAATATTACACTTCCCAATAAATCAGCTTGTATATTATTAAATATTGAAAAGGATGAATTTATAGGTTCTCCAATTATAGATATTCTTCCAGAGTTTAAAGATTTAATTAATTTATCTATAAGTAGAAACGGTCAATTAACTGAAGGTGAAATCCCAGTTTATAGAAAAGGTAATTTTCAACAATTTTTTGTTAGAGTATCTGGAGATAACCATGATTCGGTGGATGGTAATTATGTAATAACCTTTGATGATATATCTGAACTTGTTTCTGCTCAAAGAAGGGCTGCTTGGTCAGATATCGCAAGGAGACTTGCACATGAAATAAAGAATCCACTTACGCCCATAAAACTCTCAGCTGAAAGGTTGAATAAAAAATATATGGATCAAATAAAAGATGATAAAAATACTTTTGAAAAGTGTACTGACGCAATTGTGAGGCAAGTTGATGAAATAGGAAGAATGGTAGATGAATTTTCTAACTTTGCTAGGATGCCTTCACCTGAATTTAATATAGAGAATATAGTAGAAATTATCTCAGAAGTATGTTTTATGCAAAAACAAGCTAATCAAAACATTTTTTTTCATATAAATAAAACTCATGATAAAATATTTATTAATTGTGATAGAAGGCAAGTATCACGTGCTTTAACTAATATTATTCAAAATTCTGCAGAGGCAATAAGATCAGAAAATTCTAATAAGGGAAATATTTCTATATCTGTAAGTAAAGATAAAACTAAAATTAGTTTAATTATAAATGATGATGGTCCTGGTTTACCTATGGCATTAATTGGAAAATTAACTGAACCTTATGTAACAACTAGAATTAGAGGTACTGGTCTAGGATTAGCTATTGTTAAAAAAATAATGGAAGATCATGATGGTTTATTTACTATAGAAAATAATAAAGATGCTGGGGCTACAGCTAAACTTACATTTTATTTAAATAAATCAGATCTATCAAATAATTTTCCAAGTATAAAAAAAGCAGCAGAGTAACATTATGACTTTAGGTGATATATTAATTGTAGATGATGAAGCTGATATTAGGGAGCTAGTTTCAGGAATTTTAGAAGACGAAAATTTTTTGACTAGATCTGTGGGTGATAGCAATTCTGCTCTAAATTTAATAAATAGAGTTACTCCCTCTTTAGTAATTCTAGATATTTGGTTAGAAGGAAGTGATATTGATGGTCTTCAGTTATTAGATAAAATAATAAAAGAAAAACCTGATTTACCAGTGGTTATGATTAGTGGTCACGGTAATATTGAAGCGGCGGTATCAGCAATCAAACGAGGTGCTTATGACTTTATAGAAAAACCATTTAACGCTGAAAGGTTGCTTATGGTAGTAAAAAGAGCAATCGAAACTGTTAATTTGAGAAGCGAAAATATATTATTAAAACAACAAAGTGGTAAGAGTGATATAATATTAGGAAACTCTAATGCAATAAGTAATACGAGAGCATCTTTGGAGAAAGTTGCACCTACAGGAAGTAGAGTTTTAATTTCGGGTCCTCCAGGTTCTGGTAAAGAATTAGCAGCTAGACTAGTTCATAATAAATCTAAAAGATCAAATGGTCCTTTTGTAGTATTAAACTCTGCGAGAATGTCTCCTGAAACTATTGATCAAGAATTATTTGGAATTGAAGAGGGAATAGAGGAACCAGAAAGTCCAAGAAGAATAGGAATTCTTGAAAAAGCACATAAAGGAACTCTATTTATTGATGAAGTAGCAGATATGCCTATGGAAACACAAGGTAGAATTTTAAGAGTACTTCAAGATCAAAGTTTTTATAGGGTTGGTGGTACAACTGAAGTTACCGTTGATATAAGAGTCGTAAGTGCGTCCAGTAAAGATTTATTTAATCAAATAAGTGAGGGTAAATTTAGAGAAGATTTATTTCATAGACTATCAGTAGTACCTATAAAAATACCTCCTTTGTCTGAAAGGAGAGAAGATATACCGATCTTAGCAAAAAGTTTTATGGAAAGTACTGCTCAAAGTATAGGCTTTGCTCCAAGAATTATGTCAGAAGATTCTATAGCTGTATTGCAATCAAGAAATTGGTCTGGGAATGTTCGTGAGCTTAGAAATTTAATTGAAAGGCTACTTATTATGGCACCTGGAAATAGTGAGGAGCCTATTAAGCCAGAAATGATACCTGTAGATGATATAGCAGATAATTCTCAATCATTCAGACATTCAGGTAATGGTGAGGTAATAGCAATGCCTTTAAAAAAAGCAAGAGAGTTTTTTGAAAGAGAGTATTTAATTACACAAATTAGTAGATTTGGAGGTAATATCTCAAAAACTGCTGAATTTGTTGGTATGGAGAGATCGGCACTACATAGAAAGTTAAAGTCTTTGGGAATAAGTTCTTCTTTGAGAAATTAGCTGTTAATAATATGAGGCATAAATGAAGGTAATTGTATGCGGAGCAGGACAAGTAGGAGCAAGTATTGCTAAACATCTTGCAGGTGAAAATAACGATGTTACTGTTATTGATATTGATCCAGAATTAATTAGAAGAGTTCATGAAACTATTGATGTTCAAACAATCGTTGGTCATGCCTCTCAACCAGATATCTTAGAAAAATCGGGTGCGAATGACTCTGAGATGATTATCGCTGTAACAAGACAAGATGAAGTAAATATGGTTTCGTGCCAAGTAGCTCATTCTATTTTTAATATTCCAACCAAAATAGCAAGAATTAGATCTCAATCCTATCTTTCACCTCAATGGCAATATTTATTTAGTAGAGATAACATGCCTATAGATGTAATTATTTCTCCTGAAATAGAGATAGCTCGAGCAGTTACAAATAGACTTCATGTGCCTGGTGCAACTGATATGATAAGTTTTGCAGACGATCTTGTAAAAGTTATTTCATTAAAAGTTGAAAAAAATTGTCCAATTATTGACACTCCACTCCGACAATTAACAGAGTTATTTCCAGATTTGCTTTTAAGAGTTTTCGCTATATTGAGAAATGATGAGGTAATTACTGTAAATGCAGATGATCAATTACTTGTTGATGATGAAGTTTTTTTTGCAGTTGAATCCAGTCAAATTACTAGAGCAATGACTGCTTTTGGACATGAAGAAAAAGAAGCTAGGAAATTAGTTATTGTAGGAGGAGGAAATATTGGCCTATATCTTAGTTCTGAATTAATCAAGGAGTCGCAGAATATTTCTTTAAAATTAATCGAAAAAAACAGAAAAAGAGCAGAATTTGTTGCTGAAAATTTAAATAACATTGTTGTAATTAATGGTGACTCTTTAGAGAAAGAAATATTAACTGAAGCTAATGTATCAAACGCTGAATCAGTAATAGCTGTAACTAATAATGATCAAGTAAATATTCTGAGCTCACTTTTATCTAAGAGAGAGGGTGCAAGTAGAGTTATGGCTCTATTAAATAATTCAACATATGATTCACTTATGCAGTCTCTAGGTATTGATGCAGTAGTTAACCCTAGAGCAATAACAGTTTCAAGTATATTACAACATATTAGAAGAGGTAGAATTAAAGCGGTTCACTCAATAAGAGATGGAAGTGCAGAGATATTAGAGGCAGAGGCATTAGAGACGTCTCCACTAATTGGTAAAACCTTAAAAGAACTTTCTTTACCAACTGGTATTACTTTTGGAGCTATTGTAAGAGATAAGAAAGTTATTATTCCTAGAGGTGAAACAAGTATAGCGATCCATGATAAAGTTATTTTGTTTGCAAAAAAAGGTATGATAAAAAGAGTAGAAAAACTTTTTGCTGTAAGACTTGATTTTTTTTAATGATATTTTTATACAAATGATTTCTACTTTATTATTTTCTTTTGGTTGGTCAATATTATTTATTTCTTTGGCGATGTTTTTTCCTGCCTTAATTTCATTTTCATATAATGAAATATCAGTTGCTTTTTCATTTATTTTTTCATCCTCTCTTGGATTATTTTCTGGTGTTGCATTACTGCTTGCTTCTCGGGGTAGTGAATATAATTTTAGCACCAAAGTTATAATTATCTTTACTATTTTTGTCTGGCCCTTGCTTGGACTTTTTTCATCTTTACCCTTCCTGTTTTCTGATATTTTTGTACATTTTACTGATGCTTTTTTTGAGTCTATGTCAGGCATTACATCTAGTGGTTCTTCTATAATAATTGATGTATCAAAATCACCAAAAGGTATTTTGTTTTGGAGATCTCTTCTTCAATGGATAGGTGGTTTTCTGACTATTATTCTTGCAATTTCAGTTTTATCTTTAATGAGAATAGGTGGGATGGATCTTTTTCATTCAAGTCTGCAGAAAAGTGATAGAGATACTGCTGTACATAGATTCATCCAAGCCTCCAAATCTTTATGGTGGATATATTTATTGCTCACAGTTGTATGTAGTTTTTCTTTAATAATCTTTGGAATGTCACCCTTTGATTCAGTTGTTCATGCGCTAAGTACCGTTTCAACAGGTGGTTTTAGTTCAAAAACATTAGGAATAAATGAATTTTCAAGTTTAACAATAGAGTTTATTATTTGTATTTTTATGTTATTAGGTTCTTTAAATTTTACATTATATTGGGCAGTTGCTAATGGCAAATGGAGAGAATTAACTAATGAAGGGGAATTAAAGTACTTAATTGGAATTATCATAATTTATTTTATAGTAAGTATTTTTGTTTTTTTAACTTACACAAATAATCAAATTACTGAAAGTTTAAGAGTAAGTGTATTTAATATTATATCCTCAGTAACAACAACTGGTTACTACTTAATTCCAAATGAAAATTATATTTATAATTCAATAATGTATATATTATTTATAAGTTTGATGCTAATTGGTGGGGCAAGTGTATCCACATCAGGTGGAGTAAAACAATTAAGATTGATTGTTTTTTTTAAATTAACTTTTTCAGAATTATTTAAATTAACTCATCCTAATGGTGTCTATCCAATTAATTATATGAAAAAAAATATTGATGAAAATTCATTAAGAAGGACTTGGAGTTTTCTTATGACTTTTATTTCAATTTTTGTTTTAATTTCAATTCTTTTCAGTTTAGTTGGGTTAGGTTTTGTTGACTCTTTGTCTTTATCAACCCTTTCACTTACAAATACTGGGGCTGGTGCACAGCTTTTGTCCTTATCAATTCCTTATTATGAAATGGATAAAATTGTTAAGTGGATAATAATTATTTCACAGCTTTTAGGTAGAATTGAGATAATGTTACTGCTAATATTCATAAGCCCCAATTTTTGGAGAAATTAATTTTTGTCTAGAGTTTCATATATAAATGGTTCTTATGTTCCGCATAAAAAAGCTTTTATTCATATAGAAGATAGAGGCAATCAATTTGCTGATGGAGTTTATGAAGTTATTCCTGTTAGATTTTCTAGCCTCATAGACTTTGATTTACATATAGATAGGTTAGAGAAAAATTTAAAAACTCTTACTATAAATTTTCAATATAATAGAAGAACTTTGAATTTTATATTCAGAAGATTAATTTTTTTAAATAAGATAACGAATGGAATTATTTATTTTCAAATTTCAAGAGGTAATGCAAAAAGAGAACATGCTTTTCCAAAAAATATAGATCCAACCTTTTTTGTTACCGCAAGAAATAATAAAATAAATCATAAAATTATAGAAGAGGGTGTAAATGTTATTACGACTGAAGACATCCGTTGGGGAAGGTGTGATATAAAAACTATTTCTCTTTTACCAAATGTTTTAGCTAAACAAAAAGCAGTTGATAATGATGCTTTTGAAGCATTGTTGCTAGATCAGGACTCAATAATTAATGAGGGCAGTTCATCTAATTTTTGGATTATCAAAGAAAAAAAACTATTTACAGGTCCTATTTCTAAAAAAGTTCTACCAGGTATAACCAGAAAGGTATTAAAAGATATAATTATAAGAGAAAATTTAGAAATTTCAGAGCAAAAATTTTCTTTAGAGGATGCTCTTAAATCTAGTGAAGCTATGCTTACTAACTCTTCAAATGTAATTATACCAGTTGTAAAAATTAATGACAATATAATTGGAGATGGTGTGCCAGGTGTAATTACATTAAAATTACATAAATTAATTGAAAAAAATATTTTAGATCAAATTATTAATTAAAATTATAATATTTATTATTTGAAAATATATTTTTTACTATATAATTAAATATAAATTAATTATTGAGGTAATGCTATGAATTCTATATCTCCACATGAAATGTTTGCAAATCCTGACCATGATGAAGAATCAAGAGAAAATTTTGTAAAAGAGATGATGATACATGTTTCTACTGATTTGATGGCTGGTAAAAGGAAACTATACCAAAATGTAGTAAAACCCAAATTCATTTCGTTAAATCAACGTACTCCAAAAAATAGACATGAAGTAAGGCATCATATGGAGAAAGAATGGTACAATCAAGCATGGGGTAGTTTAAGAAGAACTACACAAGAAATGATGTTTGATTCAATTGGTGAAAGTGTTGAAAGACAAAATGAAAGCCTTATTGAGAAATCAAAAAATTATTTCAATAGAACTAATTTACGTAGACAAGGAACTTTAAATTTAGACAAAAATTTAAAAATACCTCGCTATCATACAGCTGTTGATATACATTGCAAACCTGGTGGTTATCATACTGAACTTTGTAAGGATGATTTATTTGCGGGAGCAGAATATGACAGAAGTTATAATTTATTTGCTATGGGTGCATCCGGTCCATTAAATGATGATATGGGGAGATCAATTGCAAATTTTGTTAAAAAAAGATATGAAAATTTTCAACCGATACGAATATTAGAAATGGGATGCACAGTAGGCCATTCTACACTTCCTTACTCAAATTATTTTCCCAATGCAGAAATTTATGCAATTGACGTTGCTGCTCCCTGTTTACGTTATGCATATGCTAGAGCTGAGTCATTAGGTGTTCCTGTTAATTGGTCTCAACAAAATGCAGAAAATACAAATTTTAAAAATGAGTATTTTGACTTAATTGTTTCACATATACTATTTCACGAAACATCAAATAAAGCTCTGAGGAATATATTATCAGAATGCTATAGATTATTAGCCCCAAATGGTGTTATGGCTCATTTTGATGCTCCACAATATGAAGATATGCCTGATCCGTATGATCATACGCTCGGTGATTGGTCAACACACTACAATGCAGAACCTTTCTGGGGAACCTTTCATGATCAAGACCTAAGTAAAATTATGATTGATTCTGGATTCAATAAAAATAAAATTTTTAAACATCAAATGGCTAAAAGTGTGTTTTTAGATGAGAAACCTGAATATAAAAAAGTATCTCGTACACCTGCTTATCCAGTCTTTGGTGCACAAAAGTAATTTTAAATTATTTTAATGAATTATAATTTGTTACATATATATTATAATTTATAATTGTATAATTTGTATTTATTTTTGTAATTCAATAAGAAAAGAATAAAAAAAATCAATTAAAAAATATTAATTATTTTTGATACATATAGTCGGATATGTTACCAGGGTGACAAATCCATATGTCCTTATGATAGCTAGAAATATGTTTGAAAACTTTTCTTAACTGCCTTATTCTATGTGGCTGGCCCATTAAAAAAGTGTGCAGGGAAAAACAATTAATTTGAGCCCAACCTTGCTTTGCTGATTCTTCATACATTTCATCAAATGTATCTATCATCATTCTCGTAAAAGCATCATCATCTATACCTCTATTTATAAAAGCAGGTATATCATTTAACTCCATTGATGGATATGGGATGCTCAAAATTTTACCATTATCAGTTCTAAACCATTGTGGTTGATCATCAAACCACCAATCGAGCATATATTTATACCCGTTATCAATAAGTAATTCTGGTGTTTTAGGGCTTTGAGAAATAAAAGGTCCAAGCCAACCCTTGGGAATTGTTCCTTCATTATCAAGATATATTTTGTTTACATCTAAAAACATAGATTTTTCTTCTTCATAAGACATCTCAGCTTGTCTTTCTGAATTTGTTCGCCCATGACCAACAAATTCATCACCCCTATCTCTCCAAGGAACTAGTATTTCTGGACATTTTTCGTAAACACTTCCATTTACTAAAATTGCACAAGGAAAATTAAATTCATTAAAAAGGTTTAATAATCGCCATATTCCTACCCTATTTCCATAATCTCTATACGCATAGCCTCTGTGATACGGTGCCTTAGGCATTGATGTAAAGTCAGCGCCAGGATTTAATCCAAACTCAAATGCTTCAACATTAAGTGCAAAGTATACAGCAAGTTTACTTCCATTAGGCCATGAATATTTTTCTCTTGATGGAATTGTAGAGAAAGTATATCGATTATTAAAATTATGAGTATTATCAGTCATAATACAAAATTATATTAAATTTTTAATAAATGCGAATTTTTTTTTATTAATATATAAGTTCGTCATCTCCGCCACCTTCAGGAATGACTATATCCCCTTTTTCTGATAATTCTTTAGCTTTTGCGACAATTTTACCTTGAGATTCTTCTACATCCTTTAGCCTTACGGGACCGGTAGTCTCCATATCTTCTCTTAAAATACTTGCAGCTCTTTCAGCCATATTATTAAAAAACAGCTCTGATATTTCAGGGGTAGCACCTTTAAGTGCAATTGCGAGGTCTCCTTTATCAACATCTCTAAGAAGTGTTTGAACACCAGATGGATCGAGTTTCATTAAGTCCTCAAATGTAAACATTAGTGCTTTAATTCTATCAGCACCTTCTTTATCTCTTTTTTCTAGTCCGTCCATTAATTTTGTTTCAGTACTTTTATCAAAATTATTAAAAATTTCTGCCATCATTTCATGAGCATCTCTTCTGCTTGTCCTGGCTAAGTTAGCCATAAACTCTGTTGCAAGAGTTTTTTCAATAGTTTGTAATATTTCTTTTTTTACAGGTTCACCAGATAACATTCTAGCGACTACTTCACTTGCTAATTCTTCAGGAAGTTCTCCTAAAACTCTAGCTGCGTGGTCAGGAACAATTTTAGTTAGTACTACGGCAATTGTTTGAGGGTACTCATTTTTTAAATATGCTGCTAATGTAGCTTCTTGAATATGTGCTAGTTTATCCCACATCGTCCTTCCAGCAGGACCTCTAATATCACCCATAATTTCTGCAGCTCTTTCAGCACTCATAGATGAACCTAAAAGTTTTTCCATTTGTTCAAACCCACCGATAACTGTTCCTGTGGATGAAAATTGTGATACAAAATATAAAAGTAATTCTTCTACTACTTCTGATTTTTGAGTAGTTAAAGTTGCCATAGCTTGAGAAATATACTTTATTTCTTCATTATCCATTCTCTGAAACATCTCTCCAGCTCTCTCCTCACCGATAGCCATAATTACAATAGCAGCTTTTTGTGGACCACTTAGATTACGTAGAGCTAGACGTGCAGCAACTTTTTGTCTTTCAGCAATTTGTTCTGGTGTTTCAGCACCTAATTCTGGAGGTTTCCAGTTATCAGAGCCAATATCGCCTTTATTAGTATTTTCATTATCTTTAGCTTCTGCTACATCAGTCATTTTTTATCACTTTTTACCTTGCATATTTATTAAATAGGAAAAAATTACCTATTATTAATTATAACAAATCCCCGGTCGATCCGCAATTAACAGGCGGTTCTCCGCTTCATGCGGACCAACCGGGCTCTTGGGAAAACCTCGAGCCTTAGAGGGTATTAAATAAATAGCAAATTATGTGCCAAAAGGGAGATTATAAATCTATTTTATCAAATTAGGTGAGGGGTAAATATCATCAAATTTCGCATTTCTTTTTTGAATTTTAGCGCTAATAGCCTCATAGAAATCATCAGATTGAAGCATATTAGAATTCCATAATGCTACATAGTCCAAACTATCATGAATACTATGATCTAAACTATATTTTATTATTTTTTTAGTACTAGAAACAGCTAAGGGCGATTTATATGAAATATCCCTGGCAATTTTATACACGCTATTTATAAGTTGATCTTTATCAGTGTAAATTTCATTAAGTAAACCAGATTTTAGAGCTTTTTCAGAGTACATTTTCTTTCTGTGAAAGCTAATTCCTTTATTAATCCTAACGGAATTAAATTTGGAAGTCTTTGAAGCGTACCTACATCAGCTACCATACCAATATTCACTTCATGTATTGAAAAAAATGAGTCAGTTGTTCAATACCTGATATCACAAGCAGAAATTAAATCTACTGCACCTCCTATACAAGCGCCATGTATGGCTACTATTACTGGTATTCTTGAGTTTTCTATTACATTAAAACTTTTTTGAAGTTCTTTAATTATTTTTCTAATATTTTCAGCTTTACGGCCATATCTTTGCCTTCTGTTAAACCTAAAGATGAGAATTCATCTAAATCAATTCCTGAGGAAAAATGTTTACCTTCGGCGTTTATTATCGCAACTCGTGCATTACTATTTTCTATTTTATTGAATACTTCTATTATTTCTTTCCAAAAAATTGGTATCATAGAGTTATATTTATTAGGTTGACTTAAGGTAACCAAAGCAATTTTTTCTGAAATCTCAAGTTTTAAACTTTTGTAATACATATTTATTCCCCAACTTCAAATAATATTTTCAGCGAATAATATGATAGATTTATATAAAAAAATAAATTTTCAGTCTTTAATTTATATATTTTTATATATAATATATTCATATCTTTAACAACCGAAAGGAGGTGATCCAATGTCTAGTGATTCGGAACATTGTCGATCAGCTTTGATGTTCGTAAAAATTAAAGGATATAACTTATAATATAGGTTATATTTTATGAAATTAGGGCTGATCGTATAGCCCAATCACGGAAAGGCGGCAAATGTCGCCTTTCTTCTAAAATTGTTTTTTGTGTTATTAAAATGAATAATATTAAAATTTACCATAACCCAAGGTGCAGTAAATCCCGTGAAGCATTAAAATTATTGAATATTGAAGGTCTTAAAATAGATATAATTCTTTATATGGAAAATAAATTAACTTTTAATGAATTAGAAACTGTCTTATCTAAGTTAAATATTTCCCCTATAGAATTAATTAGAAAAAACGAAAAAATATATAAAGAAATTATATCAATTAAAAATAAATTTACAGATACCGAGTTAATAAATTTTATGATTGAATACCCAAATTTGATACAGCGACCAATTGTTCAAATTGAAGATAGAATTTTTATTGCTAGACCGCCAGAAAAAGTTTTAGAATTTCTTTCAAAAAATAAATAATAATTATTAATCTTTATTATTCAAAATTTTCATTTGTGATACAGCTATATTGGATGCAATTCTAGCGTTATCATAAATCAGTTCTATATTTGTTTTTAGTGTTTTATTATTACTTATCTCTCTTAAACGTTTTAATATATAAGGGGTTAATTTATTTCCAGTAATATTCATATTATCAGCTTCTTCTATGGCCCTTTTAGTCCATTTTTTAATTTTTTCATTATCAATAGAATATTTTTCAGGGGGAGGGTTAGTGATAATAACTCCTCCTTTAATTTCTTTATGATTATCTATGATTAAAGCAATTTCGTCGAATGATTTAGCATTATAGGTGTTTAGAAATCCGCTATCTGTACTATAAAAACTTGGAAATTTTTCAGTATTAAAACCAATAATTGGTATCCCTATAGTTTCAAGATATTCAAGCGTTTTAGGTATATCAAGAATTGATTTAATTCCACTACATACTACTGATATTTTATTTCTACTTAATTCTATTAAGTCCGTTGACATGTCATGAGTATGTTTAAAATTTGAATGTATTCCACCTATTCCACCTGTGACCATTATATTAATATTAGCTGCATTAGCACATACTATAGTTCCTGCAACAGTTGTTGCACCGCATTTGTTGCTAACTAATGTTGTGGAGATTTCTCTTGTGCTAACTTTAACTATATTCTGATTATTTGTAATTTTTTTTAACAATTTATTATTACAACCAATATTTATAAAACCGCTATCAAGAATAATTATAGCCGGAGTAGCACCATTATCTAAAATTATTTTATTTATCTCTTGAGCACATTCCAAGTTCATAGGGTAGGGTAAACCATGGGCAAAAATTGTTGATTCTATTGCAACAACTGGGTAGTTATTATTTAAAGCATGACTAACTTCAGGAGAAAATTTAATAGGAAACATTTAAATTATTTTTTTCGAACTTAATCTTTTATTTATTAAATTATGATTTAAATCTTTTCTTGTTGATCCACTAACCTCCGCTAACAAACTTGAGGAAGCTAAGCCATATTTTAAAATATCTATAAGGGGCATATTTTTTTTTATATATGATATTGCAGCACCACAAAAAGCATCTCCGGTACCATTAAGGTCAACTACCTTTGTTGGAAAAACCGATTCTTGTATAAAGTTATTACTATTAGCAGCAATAGCACCATTCGATCCAAGTGTAACGAATATATTTTTAGTGCCAAATTTAAGAATTGAATCAATTGCATTTCTTAAATTTTTTTCTTTGGGTGTTAAGGCAAAAAGTTCGTCTTCATTTAAAAAAAGATAATCCAGAAATTTTAGAGCTGGTTTTAGTCTTGGTGCTTTATATTTAGATACTGCGGTTGCAATTAAATTTTTATTTTTAAGTAAACTCACAATTTTTTCTAATGAATTTTCTTTAAAGTTACTGTCTATTACCCAAGTATTAGCATTTATTTTATTTAATTTTTCTTCAAAATTATTTATTTTTATTTTTTCAATTATCGACATATCGTTTACACCAATGATTATCTCACCTTGCTTATCTAAAATTACCGTATAAGTACCTGTCTTTTGATTTTTTATTGTAAATATATTTGATGTATTTATCCCGATTTGCGTCAAATATTCTTTGACAATTATACTTTCAATATCATCGCCTAAGAAGCTTATTAAATCTACTTTATGAGAGAGGTTATTTAAAGTTGATGTTATATTGAACATAACACCTCCGACGCTTTGCGTTAAATTTGCAATATTTGAATCTCCCATATTAAAAGATTGATAACACTTATATGACCTGTCAATATTTATTGCACCAATACACCCAATAAATTTTTTTTCTTCAAGTGGAGTCAATTTCTTTAGCATTTTTTGTAAATTAAATACATGTTAGGGTTAAATAATTAAAAAAAAGACAAATTATCATATTTAATTATTTATTTTCATATATTAAATATATAAAATTATTAATCAAGAAGATAATTAATTAAGGTTGATGGTGATGTCTTTTAAGATTGCAATTGATACTGGGGGAACTTTTACAGATGTTGTTGTAACTGATAATAGTGGAAGTATATATCTTGGGAAATCTTCTACTACTCCAAATAAAAGCTTTGATGGAGTTTACGCAGGTATTGCTGATGCTTCTAGTTATATTGGTATATCAGCTGAAGAATTATTAAATAAAACTAATGTATTAATTTATGGAACTACCAGAGCTACAAATGCAATAGTTACAAATAATACAGCAAGAGTAGCTGGTATTTTTACTAAAAATTTTCGTGATATATTATCATATCGAAGTGGTGGAAAAAAATCTCCATTCAAACTTGATATTGATCCTATTCCTCCATTTATTCCTAGGAAATTATGCTTTGGTGTAGAAGAGAGAGTTGACTCAGAAGGTGGTGTATTAGTCAATCTTAATGAAGAAGAAGTAGTTAGAAATTTATTAAAAATAAAATCTGAAGGAATTGAAGCAATTGGTGTGTGCTTGTTATGGTCTATTGTAAACCCTGATCACGAGATAAAAATTGGTAAAATTATTAAAAGAGAATTACCTGATATTCCATTTACACTTTCTCACGAGCTAAACCCTATTATAAGGGAGTACCCTAGAGCATCATCAACTATGATTGATGCTTCTTTAAAGCCGTTGATGCAGGATCATCTTAGAGGTTTAAAAGATGAATTAAATAAAATTAATTTTAAAGGAGAATTTTTGATAAGTACTTCTTCTGGTGGTTCCATGCATATTGACGATGTTATTGAAAAACCAATTTATATGGTCAAATCAGGTCCGGCAATGGCTCCTATTTCAGGGCTAGAGTATTCTAATTATGAAGATTTTGGTAACGATGTAATTGTTGTAGACACTGGTGGCACTACTTTTGATGTAAGCTTAGTAAGATCAGGTCAGGTAAAATATAGTCGTGATACATGGTTGATTGAAGAATTTAGAGGCCATAATTTAGGTATGTCATCAGTTGATGTTAGGAGTATAGGTTCAGGTGGAGGATCTATTGCATGGGTTGATGATGGTGGTTTGTTAAGAGTAGGGCCTCAAAGTTCTGGTGCAACTCCTGGTCCTGCATGTTATGATAAAGGTGGTGAACTTGCCACAGTAACTGATGCTGCTGTTGTATTAGGCTACATATCTCCTGAAAAATTTTTAGGAGGAAAGATGACTTTAAACAGACAGCTTGCTGAACAAGCAATAGCAAAAATTTCTGATAAACTTAAACTAGATATTTTAGAAACTGCTGCTGCTATAATCACAATATCAAGTGAAACTATGATAAAAGCTATTGAAGAAATAACCATTAATGAAGGTGTGAACCCAACTGAGTCTGTTATAGTTGCTGGTGGAGGTGCTGCTGGTTTAAATATTTTACCTATAGCTGAATCAATGAATTGTAATAAAGTTATTATTCCTAAAACAGCAGGAGCATTGAGTGCTTGCGGTGCACATTTTTCCAATATTGTTAGAGAGTTTAATTCGTCAGCATATACTAGAACTGATATATGGGAATCTGAGAAGGTAAGACTAGCTTTTAGTAATATAAATAGTCAATTAGATAAGGTAGAGAATAATTTAAAAAGTAAGGGTATATCAAATTTTCAAAGAGAATACTTTTGTGATGCAAGATATTTAAATCAACAATGGGAAATTGAAATTAAATTAGTTTCAGATAACGAAATAGGAGAAATACAGATAGCTGAAATTATTAAAGAATTTCATAAAAATCATAAAAGGTTATATGGTGTTATAGAAGAGGGAGCGGTTGTAGAATGTTTAAATTGGAAAGGTAGAATTATAGCAGAGACAGAAAAAACAGAACTACAGCCAATAATTAGTTTACCAAAAGAAGATGACTATGAAGTTGATATAAAAAAAGCTTACTTTTCAAACTATGGAGTTTTAGAAACAAAATATTATGATGGAAATAGAATTAAGGAAAACTCTCAAATTGAGGGTCCTGCTATAATTGAGGAAACTACCTCTACTCTTGTTGTGTATCCACAAATGAAAGTAAGACTAAGTAAAAGTGGAAACTATATATTAGAGGAAAAAATAAATAAAAATATTAAACCTTCAAATTTTCAAGAAACAATGATTGATCCTGTTCAGTTATCTGTAATGTCTAATAGAATAGATGCAATTACAAGAGAAATGGCTTTAACTGTTTTAAGGTCTGCTAGATCGTCAGTTATTGCTCAATCTAGAGATGTTTCAACATCAATTGTAACTCAGGATAATCAAATTTTGGCCTCTGCTGAGGGCCTTCCTGCTCATATATTTGGAGCTAATCTTCAAGCTGAAACAATGTGTAAGTATCATCCAGATTTAAAAGAAGGTCAGGCTTTCCTTCACAATGATCCATATGAAGGTAATAGTCATGCAGCTGACATATCGGTTTTAGTGCCAGTATTTTTTGAAGGTGAACACATGTTTACTTTATCTGTTAAAGGCCATCAGGCAGATATTGGTAATGCTTTACCAACTACTTATATGCCTCAAGCAAAAGATGTTTATGAAGAAGGAGCATTAATTTTTCCTGCAGTTAAGGTTCAAGAAAATTATAAAGATGTAGATGATATAATTAGAATGTGTAAAAGGCGAATAAGAGTACCGGAGCAGTGGTATGGAGATTATTTAAGTCAAGTAGGTGCGGCAAGAGTTGCTGAGATAAGGCTTAAAGAGTTTTTAAATAAATATGGTAAGAATAAAGTAAAAAAATTTATAACAGAATGGTTAGATTATTCTGAAAGACGGTGCAGAAATGCTATAAAAAAACTACCAGCTGGTACTTTAAATGCATCTGGTAAACACGACCCCCTTCAACCTTTTTTACCCGATGGTATTGAGTTAAATATGAAAATTAAAATAAAACCTGATGAGGGAATTATTGAAACTGATTTAACAAAAAATGCAGATTGCCTTGAAACTGGATTGAATTTAACTCAATCAACTGCAACATGTTATGGTCTTCAAGGTGTATTCAATTGCCTTAGTAATGATATACCAACAAATACAGGTAGTTTTCGGTGTGTTAAAGTTAAACTTAGGGAGGGATGTTGTGTAGGTATTCCTACTTTTCCTCACTCATGTTCAGTTGGAACTACAAACTTAGGAGATGTACTGGTAAATATCGGACAGTCAGCATTTACACAGTTGGGTGAAGGTTTCGGGCTTAGTCAAGGTAATGTCTGTTTTGGTGGTGCTATGGGTGTAATATCTGGAGAAGATTGGAGAAATGATGATGCTAAATACATTAATCAAATATATCTTCAAGGAGGAGGAGGTCCTGCATCTTCAAGATCTGATGGAATGATAAACCTTCTTATACCTGTGGGTGCGGGTTTATTATATAGAGATAGTATAGAGGTATTGGAACAAAGATTTCCAATGTATATAAAATCTCTATCAATTATTGAAAACTCGTGTGGTCATGGTAAATTTAGAGGTGGTCCTGCTACTGAGGTTATTTTTGGTCCTAGAAAAAATAAAATGACTGTGAGTCTTTTAGGAGGTGGTAAATTGTATCCCCCTCAGGGTGTGTTAGGTGGTTATGATTCTAAACCGTCCTATAATGGTATTATTTATGAGAATAATTCACTTGAAGAATTGGGAGATGCAATGATGGTTGAACTCAAGCCTGGTCAATTTATATGCTCAATTGACTCAGGTGGTAGTGGTTATGGCCACCCTGTGAATAGAGATAAGAACAGAGTTTTAAATGATATAATTGAAGGATATATTTCTGAGAAAGAAGCAGAGACTGTTTACGGTGTTTTTATTGAATTTAATGAAAAAAATGGAAAAATGATTGTAAATGATATTAAGACTGAAAATAAAAGAAAAGAAATAATTAGTAAAATTTGAAATGATTAAATTTAAGTAAAATAATGAAACTAAATTATAATGAAATTATCCCTAGTAATAAATGTATTTTAAGCAAAATTCTTGAAAATAAATCAATAACAAAACCTTTACATGAATTTGTTTTAACCGAATCAAAAAACTATACATATCAAGATTTAAATACTAGTGCTAATAGGCTAGCTCATGGTTTATTAGAATTAAGTATTTCAAAAGGTGATAAAATAGCAGTACTAATGGATTCTTCTCCACAGTATCTTGATGTTTGGTTTGCTATATCGAAAATAGGGGCAGTAGAAGTTCCAATAAATACTGCATATAAAGGTGAAATACTAGTACATATTTTAAACTCTTCTGATACTAAATTAATTATATATGATAAAAAATATGGTCAAGAAATAAGAAAAATTAGTCAAAAATGTAAAAAAATTGAGTTGTTTATCATTAATGATAAAGGTGATCAATATAGAGATTATCCTATAAAATTAGACGGTTTATATCGAGATAATACTGGTGATTTAAATATTGATATAAATTATACTGATACTGCATGTCTGCTTTATACCTCTGGCACTACTGGTGTATCGAAAGGGGTGATAATGAATAATCATTTTCTATGGTCATTCGGAGTAAATGTAGCGCAAATAAACCAAATAGATAACTCAGATATTTCTTATAATTATCTTCCTTTCTTTCATATAGCTGGTAAATTTTTATTAATGGCTTCTATGCTTGTAGATGCTCAAAATGTAGTAGTTCCACAATTAAGTATTAGTAATTTTTGGGATGATATAAATAAATATAAGGCAACTTTAATGGTGGCTGCAGGTGGGGTTTGTAATATGTTATATTCCCAACCTTCTAAATCAAATGACTCAAATAACTCATTAAAATTAATATATGCAGTACCAATTCCAACTGAATTTTCAAATGATTTTGAAAAAAGGTTTGATGTTAAATTTATTGAAGCATATGGTTCAACAGAGTTAAATGTTGTAGCTTGTAGTGAACCCGGCAAAACTCCTCCAAAATCATTTGGAAAACCTCTAAGTAATTATGAAATGTCAATTTTTGATGAATTTGATCAACCATGTTCTCCAGATGTCCCTGGTGAAATTGTAGTTAGACCAAAGAAACCAAATATTATGATGGAAGGTTATTATGGACTTCCAGAGAAAACTTTAGAAGTAATTAAAAATTTATGGTTTCATTCAGGTGACCAAGGATACGTAGATAGTCAAGGTTGGTTTTATTTTTTAGATCGTTTAACGGATTCTATGAGAAGAAGAGGTGAGAATATATCATCTTTCGAGGTTGAAAAAATTATAAATGAACATGAAGGTGTTTCTGAATGTGCTGCAATCGGTATAAAATCAGATATGCAGGAAGATGAAGTTAAAGTTGTAATTGTAAAAAATAAAGAAGTTAATTTAACAGAAAAAGAATTACTTTATTATTGTGTGGAAAAAATGCCATATTTTATGGTACCTCGTTTTATTGAATTTAAAGAAGAACTCCCAAGAACTGCTCTTACAAAAATAAAAAAAGTTGAACTAAGAAGAGAGGGGTTAACTTCAAAAACCTGGGACTGTGAAGCTAATGGCTTAAAAGTTACTAGAAATGGAATAAAAAAAATATAGAGCTTTTTAGCTTTGATTATTATTTCTTGATAAACTAAATATTATTCCTGTATGTTTATGATGAAGGTCGCAAATTTCAAATAACTTATTAAAAATCAAATCTTTATTTGTTCCATCTGTTAGAATAGTTACATACGCAGATTCACCAAACTCACCAAATTGCTTATCGTCAAATAAATCACTAGATCTTCCATAAGATACAATAATATTCTCTACACCATCATAATCATGCATTTTTTCAAGGACTTTTTGACCGTAATCCTTGTGAACCATAGCAATAATTTCGTAACTTGAATTGACCATGATAATTATGCCAATTTTTTGAGAACAGAGTCTGGAATATATGTTGCTACTTTGTCTAGTTTAGTGACATACATTATCCCTTTACCTGGTGTATCTAATTTTCCAGCTAAGTACATTGCTTCGAATACCATATCTACTTGATCTTCTGAAACAATAATTCTAATTACTTCTTTCTGTTCATCAACCGTTACTCCAAGTAAACCCATTCTTTCTCTTATACCAGTACCTCGAGCATAATTTATTGTTGCTCCTTGAGCACCCATATTTTTTGCAGCTTTAAGAACATCTTCGGCTAAACCTGTTTGAAGTATGCAGGTAATTAAACATGCATCCGATAGGTAAGTTATATTTCTTTCACTCATGAAATTTCCTCTTCGTCTTCAAATTGACTTTTATGAGATTTATTAATTATTTGAATTATAATACCCATTGTAAGAACTGCAACTATAGGACAAATACTAGCAAGTGATAGAATTCCAAATCCTTCTATTGCAGAAACTGCGTTTCCTAAACCAAGTCCCATTGCTAAAACTAGTGGAACAGTAACTGGGCCAGTAGTTACTCCGGCACTATCCCAGGCAACATTTACAAATTCCTCAGAGGAAAAAATAGTAAGAATTATTCCTATTCCATAAAGAGGTAATAGTACAGTTGCTAAATCAAATCCAATGACTAATTTAGATATACCTAATGCAATTCCAACTGCAACTCCACCTGCTACGCTATACATAAGCATAGATTTCTTGAAAGCACCCTCAGTTAATTTTTGGACAGTTAATCCAAGAGCATTAAGAGCTGGCTCAGCTAAAGTGGCACCAAACCCCATTAGAAAAGCAAATCCAATAACAATTATTAAACCTATAAGTTCAGGAAAAATTGGAGAAAATTGACTAATAGGTAATTCCATAAATGCTGCAGGTAAAACACTGCCAGTCTGTGTGCCAATAGCGCCTAGTCCATAGGTTAAGCCTATATTAAAAATACACATCCCAATTATTGATAAGGTCAAGCCATAAATTGTTATCATTCTATTTGGAAGTGATGATCTTAAAATTACAAATAGAACAAATAATAAGAATAAAACTAATGGCAATATAGCTCTTACACCTAATATAATTTCCACAAGAGGAGTTTTTTCCCAAATACTAGGAACAGGTTTTACTATTTCTGAGGCAGCAGCAGCAGATGCAATAATTTCTTCTGGAGTTATACTAAACGATACAATAATAGCTAGAATTAAAACTGCTAAAATTGGAAATAAAGATGCCATTGTTACAACTCCAAATCCTGATAAAGATGAGTTACCTTTTCCGGCAGCGTTAGCAATACCAATTCCGAGAGATAAAACTAAAGGAACAGTAACAGGTCCTGTTGTAACAGCACCACAATCCCAGGCTAAACCTAAAATACTTCTTAAATTTGGATCAATCCACGCGTATCCAGTCAAAATAACAACAGGAATTAAAGCAAGGTATATCATAGGTTTTAGTGACCAACCTTTAACAAATCTTATTGTTCCTATTATAGCAGCAAAGCCAACACCTGCTCCTACCATTAGAACTAAAGGAAGTGTCCAGTTATTTAAAATTTCATACAAGTAAGGTGCCGCTTTAACATCTACAGAAGAACCAAAAGCTTGTAATGCGCCTATTGCAGGCTCAGCAAAGGTTACACCTACACCTAAAATTCCAATAATAACTAAAACTACAAACATAGTTGCTTTTTTTGGAAGGTTATCACCTATAATTGTTCCAAAAGGCATCAAACCTTTATTAAGACCTTCCATAAAAATTGTAAGTCCAATTATTACAGCTATTATACCTCCTGATAATGTTAGTGCTGACTCTATTGGTTGTCTTAATACTAATATTTGGAAAAGCATCAAGTAAGCTACTAAGGGAGCAACAGATTTAAATTGTTCAATTATTCTTGTGTAACAGTAAGGAAATAGAAGCTTAAACGCTTGTGATGCATTAACTTCTATCTTTTTTGGCTTTAATGAAGAAATGTCACCATCTTTTGCATTTGGAGTAAGTAGGTTGTAGCTTATAGTACTATGTTTAACTACTATTTTATTGAGGTAATCGGAATATCTCATTTTAAATCCTGTAATAAATAACAAAAACTAACCATTACACATGCTTAATATATAGAAATTGTACAAAAATACAAAAAAAGTTTTTTTTTGCATATATTTTCATCAAATATAGAGGTTATACCTTATTTTATAATTATTTTTAATAGTAGTATAAAGGTATTCATTTAATTGTTGCATTAGAAAATAACCGTGCAAATGCCAGAAAATACCTAATATTTGGCTTAAAATATGCAATTTTTTAACATTTAGCCCGTAGCTTAGTTGTATAGCAATTGATTGTTAATCGTAAATTAATTTTCAAATCCACAGAAATAAACCGAGCGAAATTTGTCACATATACGTCACAATAAATCAGGGGACTAATGAACTAGAAATAAATGAATGTTGATATTATATTATTAAGATGTTAAAAAATGGCTAAAATATAAGTAGGAAACGTTGATATATATTAAGGGGGCCCGTAGCTCAGTTGGTAGAGCAATTGACTTTTAATCAATGGGTCAGAGGTTCGATTCCTCTCGGGCTCACCAAAAATTTGAATAAAATTTCTTTAAAAAATACATTTAAAACATTTTAGGGGTTTTATTTTTTCGAAAGCACATAATGTTTCATTCTAATAATAAATCAACATCAAAGAATTCGTCATATTTTAAATCTGTTTGGAATATATATAAGTATTGCTTTAGCGAGGATAAATTTACTCTAACTGTATCAATTATTGTGATGTTTATATCAGGAATTTTTGAAAGTATTGGAATTTTAATAATTATCCCAATTATAGAAATTCTTACTGGCAGGGATCCTAACGAATTACATATAGTAAGTAAATTTTTATTTGATTTATTAAATTATCTGAATATACCAATTAATATAATTTATGTATTTATCCCTTTTTTTATATTAATTTTACTTAAATCATTGGGTATAATCTTAAGTAATAATTATGTAAATAAAATAGTTCATAATCTTACTGAAAAAAATAGAAGATTAATGATTTCATCAATAGCCACAGCAGAGTGGAAATACTTCACAAAAACACAAGTGGGTTTAATATCAAATGTTCTAAATTTAGAAACACAGGGAATTGCTTTTGCTTCAAAATATTTAGTTATATTCTTGAATGGTATTATTCAATCATTATTATATATTACTACTGCTTTCATAATATCATATACCTTTAGTTTTGGTGCAATCATCTCTGGTTTTCTTTTATTTTTAATTTTAAATGAATTAATAAAAATAACAAAATTATCATCAATTAATAGAAGAGAGCTTTATAGAGAAAATTCAGTACTTTCAACTGATTGGATAACTAATATTAAAGCTTTTAAAGCTATGAATCTAGATAATAAAATTGCACAACGAATGAATAATACAATAGTAAAAATAAAAGATGTTGATATTTTATTATCTAAAATGGGTGTTTGGATTAAAGGTTTGCAAGAGCCAATAGGGGTATTTTTTTTAATAATAACTATTATTATTTCTGTTGAATTCTTTAATTTAGAGTTAGGTGCTTTGATAGTTTCAATAGCATTATTTTATAGAGTTTTTGGAAAGGTTGGTGGTATTCAATCATCAATAAATGCACTTGTTAGAGGAGAAGCTGAGATAAAAGGTGTTGAAAATTTAATAAACTCTATAAATAAATACAAAGAAAAATATGAATCCTCAAAAAAAATTCCAAATTTTACAGATAGTATTAAAGTATCGAATTTATATTTTTCTTATTCTGAAAGAGAAATTCTTAATGATATTAATTGTGAAATTAAGAGGGGTAAAATTACTGGAATTATTGGTCCTTCTGGTGCTGGTAAAACAAGTTTTATAGATTTGATCATAGGTCTACAAGAAGCAAAATCAGGTGAAATTTTAATAGGAAAAGAAAGTATAAATACAATTGATATTAGAAGTTGGAGAGACTCTATAGGTTACGTGCCTCAAACATTTACACTATTATTTGACACAATTAAATATAATTTAACATTGGGAGATCCTAATATATCCGATGAAGATATATATAAATCTCTAGAGTTATCGGGTGCTATTGATTTTGTAAATAAATTACCAAATAAAATTAATGAATCTATTGGTCAAAGTGGTCAAAAAATATCTGGCGGTCAAATGCAGAGATTAGCATTATGCCGGGCATTAGTGAGGAAACCAAAATTGTTAATTCTTGATGAAGCTACAAGTGCATTAGATCCTGAAACAGAAAGTGCCTTGTGTAATACTTTTGCATCATTAACGCCTGCAACAACAATTATTGCAATTTCTCATAGAAATGCTATAGAAAAAATATCAGATGTTACATATCATATTAATAATGGAAAACTAACTAAAATTTAACTATATTTTACTTAATAATTATTTCACAAGGTGCACCACAAGGTGCGCAATTTATTGAATTTTCAGATATAGAGTTTTTTTTAATTTTTATGTTTGGACTATTTAGATAATCAAAGAAAATAAATATAAAAAAAACTAACAAAAATATAAACTGAAAAGATTTCATAGTTATAAATCTTTATTTAAATTAAAGTAATTACGAAATTTGAAACCAACCCATCCTCCACAAAAAGCAAATAGAAACCAAACCCAACCGTGAAGGCTTCCAGAAGAAATACCTCCAAGAAATGCTCCAATATTGCAACCAAAAGCTAATCTAGCTCCTATACCCATCAATAGTCCTCCAGCTATAGATGAGAATATTATTTTTAAATTAAATTTATATGGTAATATAATTTTTTTACTAACTATTACATAAGTTAATGATCCTAAAATCATACCTATATTCATTAAACTACTTACTTCAGACAATAATGAATTTTGTAATGCTTGTGAAGGCCTTGACCAATTCCAAAATGTAAATGAATAAATATCACCCCCAATTAAACTCCATAATTTTCCTCCCCAAACAGTTAGACCAAAAGTTATACCCCAAGTATAACCTGAGAGCAATAAACACATAAGGCAAAGTAATGATATAACTATGATAGCAAGTATATCTTTTATATTTATAATAATTTTTCGATTTGAAATTTTAAAAAAAATAAAAGCAATTGCTATTAATATTGATATATTCAGTAATAGTTTATTAATTAAATTAAAATTACTACCGATTATTACAGGTTTTATACTTCCAAAATTAATTACAATAGGGAGAATTAAACTACCAATAAAAGAACCAATGATAAAAAAAAGTAAAACTATCATCATCTTTGTATTACCGTTGCCTACTGAAAAAAGCGTACCAGATGCACATCCATTTGATAATTGCATACCAATTCCAAAAATAAATGACCCAATAAGGAGAGATATAGAAATTGGAGCAATAGTTGGACTATAAGATTCAAATAAATGAACAGTAGGGATAATAAATAAAGAAGTTAAACCTATTAACATAAATTGCTTTATTATTGAAGAGGAGTCCATATATTTAAAAAAATATGTCCATCCGGAAGCAAACCCAAAACTAGTCGCTATAAAAGTAAGACCTAAAGTGATACCAATGAAAAATAATAAAGAATAATTTAGTCCATACTCAAAATATGTTATAAAAAAAATTAATATAATTGATAATGTAGAGAGGAAAGCAAAACTTATATTATGCTTAATGTTATTAAGGAACATTTTAAATCATATTTTACTAATAACTGATTTTATCCAATATTTAATATCATCTATTTTTTTTATTTCTGTAACAACAGGTAAATTTGGATCATTAGTCCATTCAACCATCGAGCCATCATAAAGCTTTACATTTTTTTTTCCGAGTAACTCTGATAAAACAAACCAATTTGTTGCAGCCCAGTGACCGGTATTACAGTAGCTAACAATAGAAGTATTTTTTATATTTTTATACAAATTTTTAAGATCTTTTATTTCTTTTAATCTATTTGTATTCCTATCATAATTTTCTTCTTGAGACATGAGCACACCTCTAGGTAGCCTCCCAGCTTTTAAAGAAGCTGGATGCTTTTCTTTACCCCTCCATTGAATTTGTGTTCTTGCATCTATAAGTAAACTTTTACCTTGGTTGATTTGTTCTAATACTTCTTCTGTACTTATATAATAAGAAGGATTATAATTAGTTATATAATTACTTTTAATTGGTTTAGAATAATCACTAGTTTGTATTAAATTAGGGAATTTAGACTCCCAATCAGCGTATCCACCATCTAAAATAGATAAGTTTTCATGACCATATATTTTAAGTGTCCAGTATACTCTTGCTGCACTTCCAAAATCTGTAGAGGATACACCAGCAGGAACAATTATTACATGATCTGAATTTTTGAGTCCTATACTTTCAACTATATCTTTATATTGTTTTTCTAATGGTAATAAACCTACAACATTATTTCTTTTTACGCGCCATCCATCTTTAAGGTAATCACTATGAATAGAACCAGGTATGTGACCTTTAAGAAATACTTCTAGGCCTCCATTATCAATTTTATTTCTAATATCTAGAATCTTTATATTGGTATCATTAAGTCTATTACTAAGCCAATCTGATGAAACTAAAGGCGATGAAGCCAAAGAAGCATTTGTAAAGATGAAAAAAAATAAAATTATAGAAATATATCGTAGTTTAAACATGGGTTAACTCCTTCGAGCTAAAGATAATTTTTTATTTTTTTTTAACAAGATAAATATGAAAATAAAATAATTTTTTTCAATTTTTTGTTTATAAGAGATGAATTTTCTTGATTTATATCGAATATAGAAATATTTTTACCTTAAATTACAATTATATGTAGGTTATCGGTCTTTTGGTTAACTTTATAAATAAATTTAATATATTTAATTTGAAATTTATTTTTTCAAACGAAACCAAGCAAGATGAGTTTGTATTAAAACGTAAAACTTATGGCTTGAAATCAGCAATAATGATTTTTTTTATTTTCGCTTTTTTAACACTTTTAGTAAGTGTTATTTCTCCGATTCATACACTTCCATTAGCCCAAAAAGTATTTACAATAAATAATATAATTTCAGCAACTGCCGCTGGTATACTTTTTGTTCTACTTAATGAGAAAAACTATAACAAAGTATTTATAATAGTAATTTTAGTTCTTGGTTTAAATATGCTTTTAGGAATTGTTTCTAATAGAGTAAATTTTGAAATTCCAAATGCCCAAGGACTTTTTAATAATCTTCATTGGGGTCGTTATGTAGATTATCTAGTGCTTCTTCCTCTTGTAATAGTTGTGTTGTCTGCATTGTTAATGAGACCTATAGTAACCATAATAGTGATTTTTTTAGCATTTCTATATGTATCACTAACAACATATTCTTTATTTATCGAATATGATCTTTACTTTGTTAATGATTTGAATCGTATGGATGAGAGAAGTGCTGTATATAAATGGTGGTTTATAAATTCAGGGTTATCTTTTGTAATTATTTCAGGTTGCTCATTTTTATTATCTTTTCAAACTAATGCTATAATTAGAGATGCTTCTCAAGAAGAAAGAATGAATAATGCTCTAGGTAGATACTTTTCTCCGGAAATAAGAGATGAGATTAAAAATATAGAGTTAGCTTTTGATGAGGAAATTGGTAAAGAACAACAAGTAGCTGTTTTATTTACCGATATAAAAGATTTTACAAAAATTTCAGAAAATCTTAAACCGGAAGAAGTTGTAACCCTTTTGTCTGAGTATCAAAAAAGGATGATCAAAGCGGTTTTTGAAAATAAAGGGACTGTTGATAAATTTATTGGTGATGCTGTTATGGCGACATTTGGTACTCCTAGGTCAAGAGGTAATGATGCACAAAATGCGTTAGATTGTGCTCGTGATATGCAGGTCTCTCTGAGGCAATGGAATAAAGAGAGACAAGATTTAGATTTTAAGCAAATTGAACATAGGATAGGAATTAATATTGGACCTGCAATTGTGGGTAATATTGGAAGTGAGGAAAGGGTTGAATATACAGTTATAGGCGACACTGTTAATGTTGCAAGTAGAATATTGGAACAATGTAAAGAGTTAAAAAAAGATGTTTTAGTTTCTGAAGATGTTTATAGGAGATTAGACGAAAAAATAGATGCAGAGTCTTTTGAAAGTTTAGAGGTTAGAGGGCGTAGTGAAAAAATAAAATTACATTCAATAATATTATAGTTATTTATATTTAACAAAATACTTCCGATGCTATTTTATACGATTTCATTCTTTTTGAATGATCATAAATAGAAGATACTAATATAAGTTCATCTGCTCCAGTGCTATTTATAAAATCATTTATCCCATTTTTTATAATTTCTGTATTACCTGCAGAATAGCAGGAAACCATACTTGAAATTAATTGTTTATCTTCTGAAGACATTTTTTTTTGAAAATCTCTTATTGGGGGCGGTAATTTTCCAGGTTTTCCTTTTCTAAGGTTTAAATATGATTGTAAAGATGAAGATCTTAAATATTCAGCTTCTTCAATCGTATCTGCACCAAAAATATTAAACCCTAGAATAATATATGGTTTTTTAAGTTGTTCAGAAGGTGAAAAATTATTTCTATAAATTTCTATAGCCTGAATAAGGTAGTGAGGTGCAAAATGAGATGCAAAAGCTAATGGAAGGCCTAAAGCAGCAGCTAAACTAGCACCATAAAGACTAGATCCTAAAATATATAGAGGTATATTTGTTCCCTCTCCAGGTATTGCTACTACTTTCTGGTTTGGTTTTGCTGTTTTTAAATAATTTTGTAATTCTACTACTTCTTCAGGGAAGTAATCAGTTTTATCTTTAAATGATCTTCTTAAAGCATTAGACGTTAACTGATCTGTTCCAGGAGCTCTGCCCAAGCCTAAGTCTATTCTATTTGGATATAATGTTGCTAAAGTTCCAAATTGTTCTGCAATAATTAATGGAGAATGGTTGGGAAGCATAATACCTCCTGAACCTAACCTTATTTTTGATGTTCCATTAGCAATAAATCCAATTACTACAGATGTTGCAGAAGACGCAATTCCTATCATATTATGATGTTCAGCTAACCAATATCTATGGAAACCTATAGACTCAGCTAATTGAGCTAATTCTAAAGAATTATTAAGCGCTTCAGATGCTGAATTACCTTCAGTAATTGGTGCCAAATCTAATATTGATAATTTAAATGTCAAAACTATAACTCATAAATAATATTATAATAAAAAATATGTTTATTTTTAACAAGATAAATTTTTGTTAATTAGATATTTTTCCCAAAAAATATCAGGTAATTTTTTAACAATTATCATTAAAAAAAACACTACTAAAATTGAAAAAAATGCTCTTCCAAATAAAATAATTATCAGACTTGGGTTTAAAAGCATCATTAATGAGGTATCTTCAAAAGCAGAATGAAAAAGGTTGATCAAACACACAACTCCAAAAACATCATTTCTTGGTATTTTACCTGAAGATACTTCTTTAATTAACAAACCTCCACCAAAACTCACTCCTAAAGTTACTCCAACTACGGCAATAGTTGATGCTTTTTCTCCTATACCTAAAAATTTTAAAAAAGGTTTAAAAATTAATCTTATTAATTTTTCTATACCTAGTGATTTAAGAATTTCAAGAAAAATAATTAGTAGTATTATAATAATTAAAATAAAAAATAGACTTTTAAATTGTCCTATAATCCAATAAGTAATATCATCATTTGGTAGTGTTTTTGGTAAATTTATAGAGATTTTTTTCGAAAAATAACTAAAAGAATTCATAATGTGGTTTAATAAAAAGCAAAAAATAATTCCACTACCTACCCTTATAAATATCGTAACCCATGCGCGTACACCGCTTTTTGAAGAAATTAGAACCTCCACAGGCAAACCATGAGTAAATAACATAAACATAGCAAGAATTGTTGATTGAGCTAATGTTAGATCCTGAGTAAATGTTATAGCAGAGATTACAATTAAACCAGCATATAAATTAATAAGCATAGTTGTTGTTAGCACTATTGCTAATTCAGATGGGAGTCCTATAAAACCGGTTAAAGGTTTCATTATCTCGGTGCAAATTATTATTAGCCCTAGCTCTTCAAATAACTTTACAACAATTATTGTGGGAATCATTATTTTAAAGAGTGTTATAGTAACACTTTGAATATCATTAAATATTTTAGTAATGTTAATCATTAGATAAATAAATTAAAGTATAAGAAAAAATTTAAGATTAATTTCAAAATTTTTCTTTTACAACTTTGTTTTCTATATGTCCAATATTTTCAATATTGCACTTTACAATATCGTTAACTTTTAGAAAGTTCTGAGGTGTCATAGCTACTCCAACTCCTGACGGCGTGCCAGTAGAAATAATATCTCCTGGCATTAATGTCATTACTTTTGAAAGATAAACTAGTTGATCGTAGCATGAAAATAATAAATCATTAGTGTTTGCAGATTGTCTAACTTCGTTATTAACACGACATTCAATTTTAAGGTTATGAGGGTTGCCAATTTCATCAGGCGTTATGATAAAAGGACCAATTGGACCATGTGTGTCAAATGACTTGCCTAAAGTTAGAGTTTGCGTTCTAAATTGCCAATCTCTAACTGAGACATCATTGCATATCATAAAGCCAGCTATAGATTTTTTTGCTTCCTGTATATTTAAATGTCTACATTTTTTTCCTACTACCATTGCTAGTTCTACTTCATAATCTAGCTGAACTGATACAATAGGTATTTCTATATTGTCAAAAGGTCCATTAATACAGCTTACTTGTTTATTGAACCAAAGTTGATAGTCAGAAACTTGAACACCTCTTTCTCTAACTTCTTCAACATGTTTTTGATAATTTAGGCCCATAGCTAAAAATTTTTGAGGATTATTTATAGGTGCTTTAATATTAACTTCATCTAGGTAATAATTATTTATTTTTTTTTTCAATATTTGATTTAATTCAATATTAATAGAATCCCAGTTATCTAAAAGTGTTCTCATATCTGTATTAAATTTTGGGTCAATTAAGCTTAAATCAACTATACTTTTATCTTTGACAAGGCCTAATTTAAATTTATTATTTATTTGGAATGTGCATAATTTCATAGTAAATCTATCTTTTTATTTTTTTTAAATTATTACATTGAAACTATCTTTCAATCAAACTAAATTATAGGATGCAAATTAATATAATAGAAATGGTAATTAATAATGGGTGTGACAAAAGAATTATGTAACTTTGTCTATAAAAATAAATTTACTGATTTAGATGATAAAACAATAAATTCAACAAAAACAGCGATATTAAATATTATTGGTTGCATGATTGCTGGTTATCAAACTCGAATTGGTAAACTTCATACTGAAATAGCTAAAGACATGGGAGGAGGTAGAGATCAATCAACTATTATAGGTGATGGTTCAAAAGTATCAATTCCATTAGCTACTTATGCAAATGGAAATTTCGGTTTTGCTCTAGATTATGAAGATACAGTTTTGTATATAGCCCACCCAGGTTATATAACAACTTCATCTGTTTTTGCTATGGCTGAGTAATTAAACTCATCTGGAGAAGAATTAATTACTAGTATTAATTTAGGTTTTGAAATTGTTTCAAGAATTGGGGTAGCAATGCAACCTTCTCCTGAAAGAGGGAGTAAAGTTTGGGGAGAACAATATCATCCTTTTGCTTCAGCAGTGACTGTCAGCAAGTTATTAAAGCTTGATTCAGATCAAATCAATGTAGCTTTTGGTATTGCTGGTACTTACGCAACAGTTCCATCTGTTTACAAATACTTTGGTTTGGTAGAAGAAACAAGACCTATGAGGGAAGTAAAACTAGGTTGGGGTTGGATGAGTATGGCTGGAACAGTTGCTGCTCAGTCTGCCCATAAAGGTTTTAAGGGAGGTCATGGTATATTAGATGGTGAGCAAGGATTTTATATTATGGCTGGTTCAGATAAGTGTGATTTTAATAAAATTACTAAAGACCTTGGTGAAACTTGGGTTATCAATAATACAGAATATAAAATCCACCCATCGATTGCATGGAATCACCCTTTGTTTGATGCAACACGTAAATTAGTAAAAAAATATAAAATTAATCCCGAAGCAATTGAGAAAATAAATATATCTGGCATGGCTATGAATTTAATAGGTGATAAAAACCCTCGAAGTGTAGTAGATGCTCAGTTTTCTTTACCATATACAGTTGCAACAACTCTATTATCTGAACCTTTATCACCGGACCTTTATTGTGATAATAAATTAAGCGATCCAAAAGTTAAAAATTTGCTTTCTAGAATGAACTTGAACCATGATAAAGCAGCAGATGCTGACTTTTTTTCCCATCAAAAGATGAGGTTTTCTATTGAAGTTGTTACAAAGAACAAAAACAATTTTAAAAGTAATGTTGAATGGCCTAAGGATCAACCAGCTACAGATAAAAATATTCTGGAAAAAAAATTTAGACTTTTAGCTGGGACATATTTTGATAATGAAAGAGTTGAAGAAATTTTTCAACGATTAATAAATTAGAAGAGATTGACAACATCAATTCGTTAATCAAATTGTTATATTGAAAAAGGCCATACTTTATATAGCAAGTATGGCCTTTTAACAAATATCAATTAATTATTTACTTTTCACTCTCAGAAACTGCACAAGACCAGATAATTAAACCAAATGCAATTTTGTTAATGAAGTCAGCTAAGTTATAGATAATATTTAATGCAGCTATATCTCCACCACCTGCATAACCATAAATATAACCTAGTGGGTATATTGCCCAACCAATAGTAACAATTAAACGAAGCGCATTGAAAGCTTTCTTACTTGCTTCAGTACCTTTTTCTGCACTTATTTTACTAGCTTCACCAGCAAAGATTTCATAAATGATATAAACCCATGCTATTAAACCAATAATAAAGAATACCCATAACATTGAAGAACTACCAGAATTAACTTCACCTAAGTAGCCTGCAATTAACATGACTAAGGATGCTATCAATAATCGCCAAAATAAAGATACTGAGACAACAGTAATTGCAGCTAGTATTAGATAAAATTCAATTATCTGAAGTGGCACTGTTAATATCCAGTCAACATATCTGAATACTGTTGGGCTATCGCCTGTTGAAACATAAAATCCACGCATATAAAAATAATGAATTGCAGCTATACCTGTTACCATTGCAGCTACGGTTAATGATGTTTTCCATTTGCCTATTACTCTATCTCTTTCAACGTAAAAGAAATAAGTTGCAGCTACCATTGCTGCAGAAATTATCCAAAAACTTACACCAACATAGTCATCAGGTTTCAATAAGAACATTTTATCCATAGTTTTCTCCTACTTACAAAAATACAAAAAATGTGCTTAATTTGATGCATATCAAATTATAAATTGTATAAAATTTACATATATATAAGAATAATTCTTAATAAAAGAAAGAAAAATTAATTAAAATTTATAAGTTATTGTAATTATTATATTTTTTTCAAAACCCTAAAATAATTACATATATTTGTAAATAAATTAAATCAATTATTATTTATCAGGAGTAATAATATTTACAAGAATTAGACTTATGCTAATAAGTATTAAAGATACCCATACCCAAAGGCTAAGTGTGTCATTAAAGTATATAAATCCAATTCCAATACCTACTAAAGTAGCGAGATAATTTACCATTGAAAAATAAACTGGACCAGCCCGTTTGATTAATTCAAAAATTAGATAAAATGCTAGAGCATTATTAGCCATTGCACATAATATCGATATTTCACCCTTTGTTGAAAAATTGTCTGTAAATATCCACCACTCACCAGTTATAAACATAACAATCATCATAGAAACGGCGCCAATAATTGTTAAACCAGCTGCAAATTGTATTGAATTACCATTTGGAGGAGTCAGCATAGCTACGCAAATAGTGTTAAGTGCATAACTTAAGGGTGCTAAAAAACCTAAGATAACCCATGGAGTCATTTCAGGACTAGGCAAACTCGCTTCAGGTAAAATTATAAATAAAACACCAAAAAGTCCTATCAAAATTCCAAAAATTCTCAATAATCTAAATTTATCTAATCTAGTTATTAAAGCTAAACAGTATGTTGTAACTGGTATTAGAGATAAGCCTATACTCAATATACTTGATGGAACTTTTGGGGCAACAAATGTAAAAATTAAATAAGGTATAGTTAAGTTAAGAAGACCGGTAACAGCATAGACTCTAAAATTTGAAAAATTTAGTGGAGATACTCCATAAATAAAAGAAATAAATGCTAGTATTATTGCTGCACCGAAAGACTGCCAGAAAACTAATGGTATAAATGGTATGCTATTTTCAGTAGCAATCCTGTTAAACACTAAAACTAAAGCAAACGATAATCCAAGTAATAGTAGCATAATTATAGATATAAGACTAGGGGTATTTGATATATTAGCATTTTTTTCTGACATTTATTCAACCTTAGTGTTATATTTATTCATATTCAAAATAAAATAAGTAAATTAAAGATACACTAATTTTATAGAAAATAATATTAAAAAGTATTAATAATAATATACATTAATATGAAAGAAAATATGTTACCTTATAATAAACCAAATATAAATTGGTCTGAAATAGAGAGTTGGGATAGAAAGTATTATCTTCATAACACTCAAGCTCAAAATGAATATGTCTTTTTTCCTATTGAAGCAGTTGATAAAAATTATCTTTATTTACCAGATGGTAAAAGGTTACTTGATTTTCAAAGCCAGTTAGTGTCCGATAATATGGGTCATAGAAATCAAAGAGTTCATGATGAAATCAAAATGGCAATGGAAAGATATGGTCATATTTTCTTTGGTCTTTGTTCAGACTATAGAGCTAAAGCTGCAAAACTATTAATTAATGATATTATTGGAAACGAAAATTGGGCTGGAAGAGTAAGAATACTATCCAGCGGAACTGAAGCTGTCGAAAATGCTATGTCTATGGCTAGGTTATATAGAGGCGCTTCAACTATTTTAACTCAAGAATTATCATATCACGGTTTAGTCCCAGGTGCGACCCAGTTAGATGGATACAGAGGTAATTTAACAAAAGACACATTTTCAAATGAAAGTCATGATGTTCCTGGTTTTCCAGATAAGAGATATGTAAATATTCCTGCGCCAGAGTATTCAGATTATATTAACAAGGGTATTTTACCATCATTAAAAGAAACTGAAAAAATTATTAAACATATTGGTTCAAGTAATATTGCAGGAATTATAACTGAAACGATGTTTGGTGGAGCAAGCTATATGCCTCACACTGATTACTTAAAAGGTATATATGATTTATGCAAGAAACATAATATTTTATGGATTTTGGATGATGTTTTGTGCGGTTTTGGTAGGTTAGGTGAGTGGTTTTCTTACCAAATAGAAAAAAATATTTATCCTGATTTGTTGATAACTGGTAAAGGTTTAAATGGTTGTGCACTTCCTGTTGGAGCAATAATAACCTCAAGAGAAATAGGTGAGTTTTTTGACAAAGCTAGATGGTGGAGTGGTTCAACCCATGATGCTCATCCTCTTGTTTGTGCTTCTATTGTTGGAAATATTGAATCTATGATAGAGAATGACATTATAAAAACAACCAGGACTAAAGGTAAATATCTTCATAATAAATTATTAGAGTTAAAATATAAACACCCATGTATTGGTAGAATTTCAGGTAGAGGTATGTACTATTCTGTAGACATGGTTGATTTAAATGGTGAACCAATTATAAAAGATGATAGAAAAACAAGATTTACAGGAAACTTGTCTAATAATCCAAATAATATTTTTGCAAATTTTTGTATTGAAAATGGTCTGTTCGCAGGTGGGTTTATGCCTAATACAATTAAAGCTGCCCCACCATTAACCATATCAATAGATGAGATTGATTTTGCTATAGATATTATGAATAAAGCTTTTACATATATCGAAGAAAAGTTTCATTAATAATAGAGGTTTTATGAGAATTTTACTTACAGGTGCAACCGGTATTACAGGTAAACATATTTTAAATTCTTTAATAAAAACAAAAAATGAAATTATCACTTTCTCCAGAAATTCGGTTAAACAAAATATCAAAAACTTAGAGCATAGAACTGGAGATCTTTATTCTTTGAATGACATAGACTTACTTTTAAAAGATATTGACGTAGTTTATCACATTCCTCCAAATATGCATAAGGATGAGGTTAAGTTATCTTCAAACCTGCTTAGGTATATTTGTAAGTACAAAATTAAACATTTTGTATATCATTCGGTGCTGCACCCAAATATTAAAAATTTACCACATCATTGGAATAAAATGATAGTAGAAGATTTAATTATTAAATCAAAAATAAATTATACTATCATTCAACCTTCTTCATACATGCAAAATATTTTTAATGATAAAAATAATATCACAAATAAAAATACCCACTTACTACCTTTTTCATTAAACTCAAAATTATGTATTGTAGATTTAAATGATATTAGTGAGGTTGCATCATTAGTAATAGGTAATAAAAAACATTTTTTTTCTAAATATGAACTTGCTGGACCAGAAATGTTATCAGGAAATGATAAAGCAAAAATTTTATCAAAAGTATTGGGAAAAAAAATTATAGCAAGAAGAGAGTCAATTAATGAATTAGAAGAAAAATTATTAATTATGAATGTCAATATAGATGAAATTAAAACTAGGTTGAAAATGTTTGAATATTATTCAACTTATGGTTTACCCGGTAATTCAAATATATTAAAATCTCTTCTTCAAAGAAAACCAAAATCTTTTGAGCAATTTATTTTTGATAATAAAAATAAATTTCAATAAATTATATAATATTTTTTAAATTTTTTAAAATTTTCAATAAATACTAAATAAAACTCAATATATTTCTAATAATTTTCTAAATAAATATTAATAATTATATTTTTTTGCAAAAAAAATAAAAATAATAAAATATATTTATTGATGTAATTTATTAATAATGATTATAATTAATTAAATGAATCGTAATAATAATTTTCTTTATAACTGTTGGTATGTTGCCGCTTGGTCGCATGAGATAACCAATAAAATATTTACAAGAACTATACTGGGTGAGCCAATTGTTTTTTATAGAAAAAGTAATAATGAAATTGCTGCATTATTAGATCAATGCCCTCATCGGGCAGCTCCTCTATCTACTGGTAAGATTTATGGTGATGATATTCAGTGTGGTTATCATGGTTTTAAATTTAACCCACAAGGAGAATGTATTTGGTTACCAGGTCAAAAAAGTATTCCAAAAAAAATTAAAGCTAGAAATTATCCTATTATTGAGCGTTGGAAATGGGTTTGGATTTGGCTTGGTGATCCTGAAATTGCTGATGAGTCTTTGATACCTAATTTCTGGTGGAATGATAATAAAATGTGGAGTGTTGTAGAAGGAGATTATTTTTATTTCAAGGGAAACTATCAACTGATTATTGACAATCTTCTTGATGGTTCTCATGTTTCATTTGTTCATGAATCTACACTTGGAACTGATGATGTAGCTAATTTTCCGACAAAAACTACTTATGATGATTTAAATGTTAGATCTGAAAGATGGATCATTGATAAACCTCCAGCGCCTATGTATAAAAAAATTGGAAATTTTAAAACCAATGTTGATAGATGGCAATTAATTGATTTTGTTCCTCCTTCTAGTGTTGTGTTAGACACTGGATCATCAAAAACCGGTACCTCTAAGGATAAGGGTATAAACCTAGTTCCAGTCAATTCCATGACCCCTGAAACAATTAATACAACTCATATTTTCTGGGCTCATAATAGAAACTTTAGTAATCAATCATATAAAATATCTAAACTAATAAAAGATCAAATGACCATTGCTTGGAAAGAAGATTTAGAGATTATGAAGTTGCAACAAAATAATTTAATTTCAAATCCAAATTTTCAATTTTCAACTGCTAAGATTGACAAAGCACCTGAAATGGCTAGAAAAATAACAAAAAAACTTATATATGATGAGATAAGTAATAATTACTCCACGTCATCTATTAAGAAAAAAATTAAGCAAGGAAATCTATTTGGAGTAAATAATTAGAATATTATTTTTTAATAAAATTAAAACCAGCAAACGATTGTTGATTTGACATCACTTCAATTCTATTAATATTTATATTTAGAGGAGATCTAATTATAAATTCAATAATTTCGGCAATATTTTTAGATTCAATTGGATCAAAACCATTGTAAGTTTTTTTTGCTTTTTCTTTATCACCATCAAACCTTACAATCGAAAATTCCGTTTCAGCTGCACCTGGTTCTAGGGAAGTAACTCTTATATTTTTATCTGCTAAATCTGCTCTTAGATTAAGAGAGAACTGATGAACAAATGCCTTAGATGCTCCATAAATATTTCCTCCAAAATATGGATAAGTTCCTGCTACTGAACCTATATTTATTATTTGTCCTTTATTTCGTTTGGTCATTTTTGGTAAAATTGCACGAGTTACATACATCAAACCTTTACAATTTGTATCTACCATTTCATTCCAATGATCAATTTCAGTTTTGTCAGATGAATTTAGACCTCTTGCAAGACCTGCATTATTTATTAGTACATCAATTTTAGACCAATTTTTTTCAAGAGAATTTATAGTATTAAAAACTCTATCTTGATCTCTTACATCTAATTCCAAAGGTAAAATTTTATCTGATTTAAGTTTATTTTTTAATTTAATGAGCCTATCTAAACGCCTACCAGAAGCAATAACTCTTGCTCCATTTTTTACTAGCCTGATAGTTATAGCCTCACCAAACCCTGATGTTGCACCAGAAACTAAAATTATTTTATTTTTCATTTTTTCCTATAAATTAAAAAAGTTTACTTTTTTCCCATAAAAATTCTAATTTTTCTTTACTTATTGTATCAAAATTTTCATTAAGTTTTTTTATTTCTTTAGATACGTAATTAAATCTTTTTATAAATTTTTTATTGGAATTATAAAGTGCAATTTCTGGGTTTATATTAAAATAAGTACTTAGATTTGCAATAGTAAACAGCATATCTCCTAATTCCTCTTCAATTCTATCGATATTTTTTTCATTAATTGCACCTTTTAGTTCACCTGATTCCTCATTAAGTTTATTAAATATTTCTTTTTCATTTTCAAATTGAAATCTCATTTTTGAAACTTTTTGTTGAATCTTATATGCCTTTAATAAATTTGGAAATTCATTATAAGAATTAAGATAAAAAGGTGTGTCTGGATCAATATTTTTTTCAATTTTTTTGATTTCTTCCCAATTTTTATTTATTTGATCAATGCTTATTTTATTTTTATTAGAATTAAATACATGAGGGTGCCTTCGTATCATTTTTTTATTTATTGTTTTAACTATATCAAAAAAGTTAAACAGATTTTTTTCATTAGCAATTTGGGCGTAAAATACGATTTGAAGTAATAAATCACCTAGTTCTTCGATAATATTTTTTGTTTTTTTAGATTTTATTGCATCAATAACTTCATATGTTTCTTCAATGGTGTGATTAATTAAGCTTTCAAATGTCTGTTTTTTATCCCAATCACAACCACTCTGAGGATCTCTCAGTATTGACATTATTGATAATAATTCTTCAATCTCTTTTATATCATTGTTTCTTTTTGTCATTTGAATAAAATTTTGTAATTTAATAATACATAATATATTATACTAATTCTATTTCAACTATTTAGAAAGTAATTAAATTGAATTCATTCGATCATTATATAAGTTATAATACAAGAATGGGCTTAAATAGTGAATTAGACAAAAGAAAAGTAATATATATTAGCGAATTAATTTATAAATTTTTCAATGAAAAAGATACAGATGTTAATTTACTTAAAGAAATAAAGAATATTGATTCAAATAATGCTTACATTATTCAAAATTATTTTTTATCTAAGATAGACAGACATTTTGATACAAAAATAACTGGATGGAAATTAGGTTTAACCTCTTCAAAATTACAAAAAATATTTAATACTTTATCCCCTTGTTATGGGCAAATACGAGAAAAATTTATTTTTAATTCTCCAAAGAAATTAAATTTGTCTCATTTAACAAGAATTGGTATAGAAATTGAAGTTGCTATAACTTTGTTAAAAGATGTCCCGTCAAATAAAAAAAATTTTACCCGTGAAAGTATTCTTAATTACATCAAATCTTATCATTGTGCCATAGAAATTATTGATGATAAGGGTATTAATCCAAAAGAAATAGATATTGGAATTTTGATATCTATGAATGTGTTTAATCAATATGTCATTTTAGGAGAAGAAATTCCTAATAATAAGTTAAATGATATAAAAAATTTAAACACTAAATTAAGTTTTAATGATAAGATAATTGCTGAGGGAAATACAAATAATGTAATGGAAGATCCGATTAATTCATTACTTTGGTTGGTTAATAACGTACATTTAACGGGTAAACTATTAAAAAAAAATGATATTATTATTAGTGGTACTACAATAGAGCCAAAATGGATTAATTCTAGTGGAGTCATCAAGGCAGAAATAGAAAATTTAGGAAATTGTTTTTTAGAAATTGAATAAACAAATGTATTATATATGGACAGTAAATTTAAAAAATTAAGTCAACCAATAAAGCTTGGAAAAAAAATAGCAAAAAATAGAACTTGGATGACTGCTCATGCAACATTATTAGTAAAGGATCATTTGTTTAATGAGTCACATATTAATTACTACGCCAAAAGGGCGCAGGGAGGTGTGGCAGTTATCACAATGGAGGCTATGGCTGTTCACCCAACGACTCAACCATATGAGGGCAAAGCTTTTTCATTTGACAAAAGAATTGTTTCTGAATATAGAAAAATTTCTAATGCGGTTCATAAATATGATACGTTGATTTTATCTCAGCCTTGGCATAGAGGAAGACAGACAAATAGTATTACAAATGGTTTACCTGTCTGGGCTCCATCACCCATACCTTGTTCAGTTTATAGAGAAATGCCTCATGAGATGACTGAGGAAGATATTGATGAAATAATTGAAGGTTATAGATTATCAGCTATTTTTTCTAAAGAGGGTGGTTTAGATGGTATTGAAATTCATGGTGCTTCTCATGGATATTTACTTAATCAATTTCTATCACCAGCTACAAACCACCGTAAAGATAGATACGGTGGTAATTTTGAAAATAGATTTAGATTATTAAAAAAGATTATTGAAGTTACTAGAGCTTCTGTTGGAAAAGATATGATTGTAGGTCTTAGAATTAATTCTGATGATGGACATAATAGTGGTCTAAGACCCAATGATTGGGCACATATAGCAAAGACAGTTGAAAAAACTGGTTATGTAGATTATTTGTCAGTTAGTCACGGTACATATCTTAATAGAATGCTTATTTATCCTACAAGTCCTATTAAACACGGTTACCAACTTAATGCTACTGAATTAATTACAAAAGAAGTCTCTATACCAACTGTTGGTGTAGGGAGAATAACCCATCCTGAAGATGCTGAAAAATGGTTGAATGAAGGAAAATGTGATTTTGTTGGTTTGGCAAGAGCTTTAATTGCTGACCCTATGTGGGTAAATAAAGCCCTAACAAATGAGTCAAAGAAGATAAGGCCGTGTGTTGGAGCAAATTGGTGTATGACTAAAATTTATTCTCAATCTCATCTTGGATGTATTCATAATCCTTTTGTTGGAAAGGAGGGTATATATAATGAAGAAAATTTAGAAAAAATATCTTTTCCAAAAAATATTGCAGTTGTAGGTGGAGGTCCTGGTGGGATGCGAGCAGCATGGACTTTATCGAGAAGAGGTCACAAAGTGACTCTATTCGAAAAAAATAATAAACTTGGGGGGCAAGTTAATTTATGGACTACTGTAAATAGTAGAAAAGAGCAAATAGGTATAATTAATTGGTTAAAAGATAGAATAGATGAGGAGATGATAAATATATGTTTAAAAACTGAAGCTTATGAAGAGAACTTAAAAAATTTTGATAAAATTGTTTTTGCTACAGGTTCTTATGGTATTAAACATGGATGGTCTATGCTTCATCCAGAAAAATGGGGGTCTAGTAAACTGCCAGGTTCAAATTTACCACACGTAATTAGTTATTCTGAACTATTTGAGACAGGTAAAATAAATTTTGATAATGTTGTTCTAGTAGACACAATGGGATCTAGACAAGGAGCAGTTTGTGCTGAGTATTTGATTCAAAAAGGAGCAAAAACTGTTCACTTTATTACCCAGCTTTCACATCCATATTCAAGTTTATCATCAAGTAGAGACTGGGGGAAAGTTCATAAAATGCTAAAAGAGAAGAATATTATTTATTATGTTGATAATGAATTAATAAAAATTGGTTTAAATTATGTAACATTAAAAGATATTTATAATAATAAAATAACAAATATTGATAACATCCAAACTGTAGTGCTTATATTAGGAAGTATTTCTAATAATCATCTGTATAATATCATGAAAAAAAATATAGAGTCCTATATTATTGGAGATGCAGTAGCAGGAAGAAGAGTCAATGATGCAATAATGGAAGGTGAAATTATTGCCCGAAACATATAAACATTTTTTTATTTTGAGATACACATACCACCGTCTACTATAATTTCTGAACCAGTCATATAACTACTCATATCAGAAGCAAGTAAAATAAGAGCTCCATCAAGTTCGTTTAATTTACCTAATCTTTTCATGGGTATTCTTTTAATCATTTTTAAACCTCTTTCTGTATTAAAATAATCATGGCTCAACTCAGTAGGAAAGAAACCTGGAGCTATTGAATTAACCCTGATATTAAACATAGAAAGTTCCATTGCCATATATTTTGTCAATTGTGATAAAGCAGCTTTAGATGAAATATATGCTGGAACTCTTGGTAAGTTTATATGTGAAGCTATAGATGTTATATTTATAATACTTTTTGAAATATTACGATCCATTTTTGACATTTCTTTTGCTACCATTTGGGAAATCATCCAGGCACCTGTCAAATTTGTATTTATGACTCTTGTCCAATCACTATTATTATGATCAAATATTTCCTTACTAATAGTTATGCCAGCATTATTGACTAAAACATCGATTTTTTTATATTTTTTTTTTATAATTTTTAATGTGTTTTTAATATCATTTTTTTTTGTTATATCCATTATATATGAATTAAAATTCTTATTATTAGCTTTTTTAATTTCTAAATCTAATTGCTTTTTTCTCCGTGCAGTAATTATAACGTTAGCACCAAAATTAAGATATAATTTTGCTGCATGAAGACCTATACCACTTGAGCCACCTGTAATTAATATATTTTTTTTCTTTAAAGAAAAAAAATTATTAATATTATTTTTTAAAGCCACTGTTAAACCCTTAATCTCAATAATATTAAATCAATTAATTGTAATATCTAAGAAATTATAAATCAAAAAAAAATTATATCGAAATAATTTATTTCCTTTTTTAATATACTTGGGAATTAATTTTTCAATTATTAGTATTAAATATACTTTCACCTAATAAATCTATAAGATAATTTTTTTTTTAATTTAAGGATAAGTTATGTCAACTAAATCATTGCATCCAGAAACAATTGTCCTTCATTCAGGGGAATATAGATATGATACGACTACTAACTCTGTAGCTGTACCTATATATCAAACAACGAGTTATCAATTTGAAAATACAACTCATGCTGGAAATTTATTTGCTCTTAAAGAACTTGGAAACATATATACAAGAATTATGAATCCAACAAATGCAGTTCTAGAAGAGAGAATAACTGCTTTAGAGGGTGGGGTTGCATCAATAGCTGTATCATCTGGTCAAGCTGCAGTAGCACTAAGTATTCAAAATTTGTGTACTAGTGGTGATAATATTGTATCATCTCCACACATATATGGAGGTACTTGGAACTTATTTTCAAATACTCTTAAACAATTTGGAATAGAGGTAAGATATGCTGATCCAGAAAACCCTAATAGTTTTGGTGAATTAACAGATAATAAAACAAGAGCATATTTTGGTGAAACTTTACCAAACCCACGTTTAAAAGTTTTTCCTATTGAAGAAGTTTCTAAAATAGGAAATAAATTTAACATACCTTTAATTTTGGATAACACCGCATCACCAATCACCTGTAAGCCAATTAATTATGGTGCAGCTATTGTAGTACATTCTCTAACTAAATATATAGGTGGTCATGGTACTTCAATAGGAGGAATAATTGTTGATAGCGGTAAATTTGATTGGGTGAAAAATGCTAATAGACAACCTTTATTTAATCAACCTGACCATAGTTATCATGGTGCTATCTGGGGAACTTTAGTTCCAGAAGCTCTTGGAGCTCCAATAGCATATGCAATTAGAGCTCGAGTTGTTCTGTTAAGAGATTTAGGTTCATCAATATCCCCAACTAATTCATTTAATTTGATTCAGGGTCTTGAAACTTTACCTTTAAGATATCGTGTTCATCAGTCTAACGCCCAAAAAATAGCTGATTATTTAACTAATCACCCTTCAATTACAAAAGTAATTTACCCTAGTTTATTTGACGGCAAGGATAGAGAATTAGCAGATAAATATTTGACAACTGGATATGGACCTTTGCTAGGATTTGAATTAAAAGGTGGCGTTGAAGCAGGGAAAAAATTTATTGATAATTTAAAACTTATTTATCACGTAGCTAATATTGGGGATGCTAGAACTCTTGCAATACATCCTGCATCCACAACACATTCTCAGTTATCTGAAAGTGATCAGCTTTTAGCAGGTGTAACACCGGGATATATTAGAATTTCAGCAGGATTGGAGCATATTGAGGATATATTATCCGATATTGAACAATCACTGGAAAATGTATAGATTTTAAATTTTTTTAAATAATATTTTTAAATCTTTTTTTTAGGAATTACCTATGAAACCTCAAAAAATTGGTGATTATTCTGTAAGAAAATTAGTAGAAGTTGTTGATTATTTATCTCCAGAATTTGCATTTATTGAATATGATGAGTTTAAGTGTAAAGATTATTTAAAATGGTTATCACCATATTTTATGACATCGTCAATTGAAGGAATAAATCTATTATTTAGTTTCCATTCATTTGTAATTGAGGGTAATAACAAGACAATCTTAATTGATACATGTATAGGAAACCATAAGGAACGCGGTGCATTGCCATCATGGCATAATCAAAATAGACCTTATATTGATAATTTAAGATCAATGGGTATTGAAACTAAAGATATAGATTATGTTATGTGTACACACCTTCATGCTGACCATGTGGGTTGGAATACACAATTAATTGATGGAAGTTGGGTGCCAACTTTTCCTAATGCAAAGTATATTTTTTCAAATATTGACTACCAAAAACACGATTTAATTTATAAAAATAGATCAAAATTAAATGATCAAAACCCTCAACCAGGTGAAGGTGATTTTTATGAAAGTTGGGAAGATAGTATAATTCCTATAATAAATTCAGGAAAATATGAACTTGTAGATTACGATTTTAGTATTGATGACTCATTATCAATTATACATACTCCTGGTCATACACCAGGTCATTATTGTGTTAATTTAAAATCTAGAGGTGAACAGGCATTTTTTACCGGGGATATGATGCATCACCCATTACTAGTATCAGAACCAGAATGGGTAACGCATTTCTGTTTAGATCCAAGACAGTCTTCAATAACTAGAAAAAAATTTATTGATAATAATACCGATAATGGTGCAATTATATTTGCAGCTCATTTTGCTGGCCCTACTGCCGGACAGATTACTAATAAACCAGGTTTTCAGATATTTAAGTCTCTTGATAATGCCTAAAATATTAAAAAAACTAATTAAATCAAAATTAAATTAATCATATAAAAATTATTATTTTGAATTATATTTTTTTTGTTTATAATTAAATTAATTTTAATGCTTATTTTTATATGGGAGGTAAAAATGTTAAGCCGAATATCAAAATTTCTTCTACTTTTTTTTCCATTTTTATTATTGGTAAATTACTCACACTCAGCTGATTTGCTTGTTTTATCTGAAGATGTCCCAGCCGGTTTAGATTATGATGGCCCTTCAATAGCTATTCCAGCTACTCAAACTGGTGTTGATAATCTTATGGAACCATTAATTTATTATAAAACTAAAGGCATTAATGATGAAGGGGTTATAACTCATGATTATAGTCAATTTGAGGGAAGACTAGCAGAATCTTGGTCTTTTGATGAATCATCTTTGACATGGACATTAAAATTAAGAAAAAATGTCAAAGGCTGTAATGGTTCAGTTTTTAATGCTGACGATGTCATTTATACATATGAAAGAGCTAAAAGTGTTTCTGGTGCTGCGCCAATTGGTTGGTTTCTAGCGAGTGTTGGATCAATGGCTAATTTTACTCCTGCAGTTTTTGGTGAAAATAAAGATGCAAAAAAACTTGGAAATGAAGTAACAAAAGTTGATGATTATACTATTAAAATAAGACAATCAGCTAAAAATGCTTTATTTCTTCATGTTTTAACAGTTTTTGGTTCATACATTTATGATAAAGAAACGATGTTAGATAATGCTACTGCAAAAGATCCATACTCTCACGAATACAATGATAGAAAGAATGCTCCAAGTTTTTCAGCTTATTGCCTAAAAAAGTGGGTTAAGGATAAAGATTTTGTTGTTACCTCTAATAACGATTACTATAGAGGTAAACCTTATTTTGACAGGGTAATATTGAGAAAAGTACCTCAAAGTGCAAATAGATTAGTTATTTTAAAAACTGGACAAGCACAACTTGTAGAAAGACTTACTCCAAAAGAATTTGATAGTCTAAAATCTGTAAAAGGTATTAAAGTGGCCGGTGTTTTTGGTAACGAAAACTTATTTATTCATATGAACTATAAATCTCCACCATTTGATAACCCTCGTTTGCGCAGAGCTTTAGCTTATGCAATGCCTTATCAATCAATAATTAAAGATGCTTATTTTAATAATGCTAGATCTTGGCCTGGCCATGTTCAAACAACTTATCAAGACTATCATAAACCATCTACAGCTTATACTGAGCAACTCGGTAAAGCTCGTTCATTACTAGCTGAAGCTGGTTATCCTAATGGTAAAGGTTTAGAAGAATTTAAAGATGCCTTTAAATTAGCATATGTAGCAGAAAAAGAATCTTTCTTAGGTCCTGTTGCAAATTTAATTAAAACAAATCTAAGTAAAATAGGTATCAATGTATTGCTTGATCCTTTGCCTCAAACCCAATACGGTGATAGACAACTTGTAAAAAAAGATTTACCTTTTGCACTTAATGACCAAGAAAAACCAATTGCTCCTGATGCTGTTTATGCATTTTTACTTTTTTGGGTATCAGCAGAAAAAGGTGGATTAAATAATATGGTAAATTATTCCAATCCTAAAGTTGATGAACTTTATGCCAAAGCACTAATCGAGGGTGATCCAGCAAAAAGAACCAAGCTAGCAGCTGAGATGCAAGAAATTGTGCAGAACGATGTTGCGTGGATACCTGTTGTAGAATTTAAAACTCATTGGGCTTTCAATGATAAGATTAAAGGAATTAAATGGCATCCTGATAACGCTATCAGATGGTTTGATTTAAGTATGTAATTTCTCATATAACTGATATTAAAATAGGATAAGTATCATTTTGCTTATCCTATTTTTTTTAATTTTATATTCAATTAATAGTTATTTTATAATTTTAAATTCATATTAATTTAACAATAATTTAATTTTGAATATCTAAATTTTGCAAATTTCACATAAATAAATATAGCTAGTTTTTTAATAAGAGGAATTGAAATAAAGTAGGCAATATATTTCCAATTTTTTATATTCTTCCAAATAATTATAAATGCATCTATTCCAATGTGTAATTTACCATGTCCGTCTATTACGTGCAAAAAAAGAAGTGCATCATTAATTTTTATGTCATACTCGATGAGGTTTTCAGGATTATTTGCTATATCTACCCAATTAAATATATTTTTAGAAGCAATTTTTTTATAGTAGTTTATTTCTTTACTACAAATATTACATTTTCCATCATAATATACTGTAATCATTATCTCTAATTTCGTTTAATTTTCTATGTTTACTTTTTCTTCCTTTTACTCTTTTTCTCCAAGAAATATAGTTTTTAGGATTTAACTCATTTCTCATTATTTTAATAATTTTTTTTTCTGATAAATTAGTCTTTTTTTTAATTTCTTCAAAGCTAACCTTATCTGACCAAGCCATTCTTATTATATCATTAATTAAAAATTTATTTTTAGATATGTCCATACCTTTTAAATATGTATAAATTTAATTAATTCAAATTTTTTTAATGTAAAATTTTATAAATAAGTTCTAAATATCTGATTTATAGTATTTTTAAATAAAAATATATATGATTTTATGATAAAACAAAAATTAAAGACTAATGCAATTCTTGCACAAGCCGTGGAATTCTAGACTTGTTTTTCTAGTTGTAAAGCCAGATTTTTTTTTAATTTTAGACAATGAAGATGATATTGATTTATCTTTAACTTCAGATACATTTTCACATCCATCACATATAGTGAAAGCAATAAACTCTGGATTTTCACATTCATGGTCATTGCAAGCTATAAATGCATTCATGCTATCTATTTTGTGTACTTTATTTAATTTTACTAAATAATCTAATGCCCTATATACTTGTAAGGGTGCTTTTATTCCGTTTTCGCGTAAATTATCTAATATTGTATAGGCAGTTAGAGGCTGTTTTTGCTTTTCTAAATGATTTAAAACCAATGTTTGGTTTTTAGATAATTTTAAACTCATTAAGTAAACCTCATTATTCTAATATAATAATACATATAAATTATTTTCTCAATCTACTTTTTTAATAAAAATTTATTAAATGGAAATAAAGATATTATAAATAGAACTAAGGCAGCAACTATAATACTTGGTCCAGATGGTGTATCTAATTCTAGAGAAGTAAATAAACCTATCAAAACTGACATTACACTGACACAAATAGAAAAAACAATCATAGAAGAGGGGCTATTTGATATATTCCTTGCTGCTGCTGCTGGTAAAATTAACAAACCTGTTATTAATAAAACTCCAACAATTTTTAAAGCAATAGAAATTACCAATGCTAAAAGTAAAACATAAATTAAATTTGCTACCTCTGTATTCATACCTTCAGCTTTAGCAATATCTGAATTTACTGTATCAGCAAAAAGTGGTCTACGGATTATATATAATAATAATAATATAAATATACCGCCAACCCATATAAATAATAGGTCTAGTTTAGAAACAGCTAGAATATCACCAAACAATAGACTTAATAAATCAAAACGAACCCATGTCATTGCAGCTAGTGAAACCAAGCCAACAGCTAATATTGAGTGAGAAAGTAAACCTAATAATGCGTCAGATGGTAACCTTGTTCTAGTTTGTAAGAAAACTAGAAGTAGAGAAAGAATAGCACATAAAATAAAAACTGAAATAGTAAAGTTTAACCCAAGAAATATACCTATACCTATTCCAAGAAGAGCACTATGAGATAATGTATCTCCAAAATATGATAACCGACGCCATATTACAAAACAACCTAAGGGAGCTGTTATGATAGATATACCAATACCTGCAATAAGTGCTCTTATAAAAAAATCATTTATCATATATTACCAGAACTATAATTTGATTAATTAAACTATATCTCGAAATGACCCATCATCATTATGAACATGATTATGCTTATGAGTATAAAATGATTTACTATCTAATGAGCGTGGACCAAATAAGGATAAGTATTCTTTATTTTGTGTTACTGTATTTGGCGTTCCTGAACAGCAAACATGATTGTTTAAGCATATTACATAATCAGTAGCAGCCATAACCATATGTAAATTATGTGAGATTAATATAATCCCACAATTAATTTCATCCCTTATTTTTTTAATAAGGTTGTAAAGCAGAGTTTCCCCATGATAGTCAACACCTTCCAAGGGTTCATCTAGAATTAATAAATCTGGTTTTTTTGATATTGCTCTTGCCAACATAACTTTTTGGAATTCACCACCAGATAAAGTTCTAACTTCGTTATTATAAAGATTTTCAGTTTCAGTAAGTTTTAAAGCATTTAAAATTTTATTATTATCAATTTTTTTAGTTAATCTCATGAAATGTTTCACTTTTAATGGTAAAGTCCAATCAATCATAATTTTTTGAGGAACATATGAAATATTTAAATTTTCAAGTATTTTTACATCTCCATGATCAGGTTTTACTATACCTAAAGCAACTTTAGCAGTCGTCGTTTTACCAGAGCCATTAGGACCAATAATAGTTATTATTTCACCTCTAATTACCTTAAGAGATATATCCTTTATCAACCATTTTTTTTGCTTTATTACACTTACTTTATTTAATTCAACTAATATTTGATTTTGATTTACCATAATAACCTTGTACTTAAATTTAATATGTTATAACATAACATATTATGTTCTAACTTATTTAAATATACAATGGAAGTTTAAAATATGAAAATATTATCAAAAATTATTTTTATTCTCGGTTTTCTATGGATTCCGTCTCAAACTTTAGCGGAAATAAAAGTAGTTACCTCAATACAACCTATTCATTCATTAGTATCAATGATAATGGATGGTGTAGGGGAACCAAATTTAATTCTAGACAGAACAGCATCCCCACATAGATATAGTCTATCTCCAACAAAAGCCAAGCAAATAGAAGAAGCAGATATAATTTTTTGGGTAGGTCCATATATTGAAACTTTTTTAATCAAGCCAATAAATAACCTTAATAAAAAAAATATAAATATTCAGATTAGTAAACTTCCAAATCTTACTACATATAAAATAAGAAGTGGTGATGGTTTTGAAGAGCATGACCATGATCATGGTCATCACGATGACCACGATGATCATAAAGCTCATAAGGATCACGATGACCACGATGATCATAAAGCTCATAAGGATCACGATGACCACGATGA
>PBKD01000006.1 GCA_002722055.1 Rhodospirillaceae bacterium
AGCTTTTTCTTCAGTGCTAACAGTACCAATTACTGTTGCCCCAAGGTGTTTTGCCCATTGGCAGGCAATTAGGCCCACACCACCAGCAGCAGCATGGATAAGTACTATATCACCTTTTTTAACATTATAAGTTTGCCTTAGCAGATATTGAGCAGTACAACCTTTTAGTAATGAAGCTGCTGCTAATTCATTTGGTATCGAATTGGGTATGGGTATTAGAAATTTTTCATTTATGTTATTTCTTTGTGAATATCCTCCAAAATGGCTTACATAACCTACTCTATCACCTACTTTAAAGTTTTTAACTGCTAGACCTGTTTCTTCTATAATGCCCACTGCCTCTCTTCCTAAAACTATAGGTAATTTAGGCGGTTTATAAGTACCATTTCTGAAATTTATATCTGCGTAGTTTACAGAGGTAAATAACTGCCTAATTGTTACTTCTTCAGGAAGTGGCGGCACATCAGGAATGTTCTGCCACACAAGATTAGCAGGACCACCATGTTTCTCTAATACAATTGCTTTTGTCAATTACAACCTCAGGGTTTAAGAATAATAGATCCTGTTGTTTTTCGATTTTCTAAATCACTATGTGCTCTTGCTGCATCCTTTAGATCATAAGTTTGACCTATTTGAATGTTTAAATCACCATTTCCTAATAATTTTAAAAACTCTTTTGAAGATTCATGAAGCTTCTCTCTGTTTTGAATTAATGTAGCAATAGATCCTTTTGTATATTGGATAGATGCTGGAAGATCCTCAATTGTTAAATTAGATGGTCCAGATGCGGCACCAAAGGTACAAAGAGTTCCAAATACTGATAAACATTTTATGGAGTTTCTAGGACTATCACTACCTATTCCATCATAAGCTGCTATTACCCCTTTCTGGTTTGTTATTTCCATAACTTTTTCAGCGAAACTTTGTTCTTTATAATTAATTATTTTTTTTGCTCCGTATTTTAAAGCTAATTCTTTTTTTTCATTATTAGAAACAGTACCAATTAAATTAAACCCTTTTGCTTTTGCCCATTGGCAGGCAATTAAGCCCACACCACCAGCAGCAGCATGAAAAAGTATCCAATCATCTTCTAGAATTTTTCTTGATTCATTAAATAGATGATGCACAGTAATACCTTTTGTTATCCCTGCTGCAGCATCTTCATCGGAAATATTGTCAGGAATCTTAATTAATATATCTTCATTAATTATTCTTTCTTCAGAATAAGCACCGATAGCAAGGGGATAACAAACTCTATCACCAACAGAGAAATTAGTTATGTTATTTCCAACTTTTATTATCTTACCAGCTCCCTCAACTCCTAATATTGAAGGATAATTCATACCAGGGTATCTTCCAGTTCTATGATAAGTGTCTATAAAATTTACACCAATTGCAGTATGAGATATTTTAACTTCATCATCCTTGGGGTCAGGAACATCTATATTTTCCCATTTTAAAACTTCTAAGCCACCAGGTTTTGAAGCTATAATTGCCATAGACATAATTTCTCCTATCTTAAAAATTTATTAAAAAAATTAATTGTTCTTTCTTCGGCCACACTAGCAATATCTTCAACATAAGAATCACCGCCAATTCGAGCAAAAGCATGATCTGCTTTATAATCATATATTGAAACTTTTGGATGATTATCTAGTTCATTATGAATCTTTATTTGAACATCTGGTGGTACAAATTGATCTTCTGTTGCTATATGTAATACAAGATTACTTTTTATATCATCTTTTTCACTAAGTTTATTTTCAATGCCTACTCCATAATAACCAACATTAGCGTCTGAAGATGTGTGTATTGATGATAAATATGATAAAAAACCTCCTAAACAAAATCCCATTGTACCTACTTTACCCGTATCATTTTCAGATAAATTTTTTGCAGTCTGTACTGTATTTTCAATGTCGATTAAAGCCATATCAGAGTTAAATTTTCCATATAAGTCAAATGCCTTTCCAAAATCCTCTTCAGACTCACCATTAATTTGTACATTTGGCTGAATTCTCCAAAAAAGATCAGGGACTATTGCCACAAAACCTAGTGAAGATATTTTGTCTGCAATGTTACGCATCCATAAATTTACGCCAAAAATTTCTTGCAAACATACTATAACCGGACCTTTTTTATTTTCTGGTAGAGCCATATAACAAGAAAATGATTGGTTATCGCTTTTAATATTAATTTCCATTCTTTCCTCCTGAATTATAATTTAATATTTTCATGTTTAAGTAACCATCTTTTAGTCTCAATCCCATTTCCACAAGAATATCCGCCTAATTTTTTGTCACTTCGAAGAACTCTATGACATGGAATAATTAATGGTAAAGGGTTAATTGAACACGCATGACCAACGACCCTTGGATGTGTATTCAATTTTTTTGCCAATGAACCGTATGTACAAAAATTACCGAATGGAATATCCATTATAGTTTCAAGTATCTTAATTTGTAATTTTGTTTTTTTTAAATCTATTGGAATAGAATAGAATCCTATTTTATTATTAAAATAATTTTTAACTTTAACTAATGTTTCTATAAGCAGTGGTGAAGTAGGTTTAAAAATTTTATCAGTCCAATGTACAGATAAAATTCTTTTGTTTTTTGCTAATACACCTATTATGCCTATAGGGGTATCTATAGAACCAAAAATATTTGTTTTATTTAAATTCATTATATTGTTATTGGCTACAAAAAAAATTTGTTTTAATTTCAAAGTTTATTTTATTTTTTAGAAATAGTATAAACTCTAAAACAAATTTATGGGATCTTTTTTGAAAAATTTTGGAAATAATTCAACAATTTTTGCTTTCTCATCTGGGAGTGTTCCGTCAGGAGTAGGAATAATACGTATTTCTGGCCCTTTATCTTTGAAATGCGCAAAAATTATTACTGGTGATGAACCAAAAAAGCCTAGAATTGTTGAATTAAAGAACTTTGTAAATCCGAATACAAATGACTATATCGATCGAGGTTTAATGATATGGTTTAATAAACCTAATAGTTTTACAGGAGAGGATATCATAGAATTTCACACGCATGGTTCTATGGCAGTAGTCGATTTACTTTATGAAATATTATTGAGTATTGATAATGTTAGAATTGCTGAACCGGGAGAGTTTACAAGAAGGTCATTTGAAAATAATAAACTGAATCTAGAACAGGTTGAGGGCTTAGTGGATGTAATCAATGCTGAGACAAAGATTCAATTGGATCATGCAAACAAACTTTTACTTGGTAATCTAGGTGAATTAACAGAAAACCTAAGAGTTAAATTGCTAGCACTATTATCAGAAATTGAAGCTGCTATTGAATTTGAAGATGATGGAATAGTTTTAGATACTTTTAAAAATTTAAATTTAAAAATTGATAGTATCTCTGAGATAATTAATGATATTTTAGTAAATTATCAAAACTCACAGATTATTAGAGACGGTCTAATAATATCAATAATTGGTCCACCAAATGTTGGAAAATCAAGCATTATCAATAGGTTAACTAATAGTGATGTTTCAATTATTACAAATATTCCAGGTACTACCAGAGATATTGTAGAAGTAAAATTAAAGTTATTTGGTTATCCTGTTCTATTAAGAGATACGGCTGGTCTTAGACATGCACAGGATGTTGTTGAAAAAATAGGCGTAGAAAAATCTATTGAAAGTATTAAACAGTCAGATTTAATTATTTCTGTAACAGATAATGAGTTAGATTTGCCTATAGATTTAAATACTTATAACATTACTGATAACACCTCGATTATAGAAGTTCAAAATAAAAGTGATTTAATTAGAGATTTCAATAAAAATGATATTATATATATATCTGCAAAAACTAATTTTGGTTTTGAAAAACTCTTAAGTCATATAAAAATTATTTTAGAAAGTAAATTCAATCAAACTAAAAATAAAATGTATTTGATTTCAAGGAAAAGACATCATGAAATATTTCAGGAAATTTCTAATTCCTTAATAAGTTTTAAGAAACAAACTGAACTCGAATTGAAAGCTGAAGATTTAAGATTTGGTATACAATCCTTAGGTAAAATTACAGGTAGAGTTGATGTTGAGGATATGCTAGATAAACTTTTTAATGAATTTTGTATTGGCAAATAAATTATGTCTAAAAGAAAAATAAATTATGACGTTATAGTTATTGGAGGAGGACATGCTGGATGTGAAGCAGCCCATGCCTCTGCAAGAAGGGGTGCAAGTACTTGTCTAATTACTCATTCTATTAAAACAATAGGTTTAATGTCATGTAACCCTGCTTTTGGTGGCGTTGGTAAGGGTCATCTGATTCGTGAGATAGATGCTTTAGATGGGCTTATGGGTATTGTTTCAGATTTCGCAGCGATACAATATAGAGAATTAAATAGAAGTAGAGGACCAGCAGTAAGAGGTCCAAGAGTTCAAGCTGACAGAGAAATATATAAAGCTAAAATGCAGAATATTCTGTTAAATACCAGTAACTTAGAGATAATTGAAGGTAGCGTTATAAATTTAATAATTAAAAACAATTGTGCAAATGGAGTAATTTTAAATAACGGCAATGAGATTTTTTCAACATCCGTTGTACTTACAACAGGTACTTTTTTAAGTGGTATAATCCATATAGGTAATAAAAAAGTTGTTGGTGGACGGGTTGGTGAGAAGTCAGAAACGGAATTATCAAAACAAATAAAAAATTTTGATTTTATAATTGGTAGGTTAAAAACTGGTACACCTCCCAGGTTACTGTCTAAAAGTATAAATTATAGTAATCTAGATAAACAGGAAGGAGATATTTCTCCTAAATTTATGTCTTTTTTAACAACAAAAACTCAAAACCCACAAATAAGTTGTTATCTAACACGTACAAATATTAATACCCACCATATTATAAATAATAATATACATAATTCCGCTATATATAATGGAAATATAAATAGTTCAGGTCCAAGATATTGTCCTTCAATTGAAGATAAAGTTAATAGGTTTGCTCATAAGGACAATCATCAAGTCTTTTTGGAGCCTGAAGGGTTAAATTCTAATATTATTTATCCAAATGGAATTTCAACCTCATTACCTCAAGATGTTCAAGAAAAGTTTATTAGAACGATACCTGGTTTGGAGGATTGTAAAATTACCCAACCTGGTTATGCTATTGAATATGATTTTATAGATCCTACTCAGTTAAAATCAACTCTAGAAACAAAAAAAATTAAATCACTTTTCTTTGCTGGGCAAATTAACGGTACTACTGGATACGAAGAAGCAGGAGCTCAAGGATTGATTGCTGGGGTTAACGCAGCATTGAAATCTTATAAAAATAAGTCTTTCATTATAGATAGAAGCCAAGCTTATATTGGTGTGCTTATAGATGATTTAATAATGGCTGGTGTTTCTGAACCATACCGAATGTTCACTTCCAGGTCTGAATATAGACTTTTACTAAGAACTGATAACGCTGATGATAGGCTTACCGATATAGGTATACGTAATAGTATTATTTCTAAAAATAGAATTTCTTTGTGGAAGAAGAAAAAACAAATAATTAACGATTTATTTGATTTTTCTAATAATAATACTATTACACCAAACCAGTTTAATAAATATGGTTTTTCGATTAAATTAAATGGTAAACACAAATCTATATGTGATCTTTTGAGTTTACCTAATATTAATGTTGATCAACTTTATAATATCTGGCCTAAACTCGCAGAATTTCCCAAATATGCCATCGAGCAACTTGAGATTTCTGCAATTTATTCTGGTTACCTAGATAGGCAACTAAATGATATAGAAAGGTTTAGAAAAGATGAATCATTGTTAATACCGGAAGATATTTCATATTCAAGGATAGGTGGTATTAGCAACGAAATGATTGAAAAGTTAGAATTAAATAAGCCAAGAACTTTAGGTGCAGCAAGTAGGATTAAAGGTATTACACCTGGTTGTTTAACTGCATTGTTTTCACATGTAAAAAATTCAAATCATATATCAAAATTTTGATGTTTCACGTGAAACATTAAATTATTCATTGATGTTTCACGTGAAACAATATAATAATAATACATGGACAAAAGTTTTTTTCTAACAAATTTCTGCAAGAATCCTAATCAAAAGAATTCGTTTTTATTGTATTGTGATTTGTTATTTGAGAGACAAAAAAAATTAAACTTAGTCTCTTCAAGTTCCTTAGAAAATGTTTGGTCACGGCATTTTATTGACTCAGCTCAAATAATTAAATATATTTTACCTTATAAGAACTTTAGTGGCTTAATTGATATAGGGAGTGGTGCTGGTTTTCCTGGTCTTGTAATCAGTTTACTTGGTGTCAATCCTGTATATTTAATTGAGTCAAATAGGCATAAAGCAGCGTTTCTATCAGATGTTATTAAAATAACCGGTTCTAGTGCAAAGGTGCTTAATGTAAAAATTGAAAAAGTTATTCTTCCAGATTTTAATATTGTTATTTCCAGAGCCTTCGCTTCTCTCCATAAATTATTTACAATTCTTGAAAAAAAAGGGGTAGCAAATGTAAGGTGTATCTTTCCAAAAGGTATAAGCTATAATCATGAAATAAAAGAAACAAAAAAGAAATGGGATATTAAATTTTCAACGCATGATAGCATAACTAATTCAAACTCAAAAATTGTTATAGTGGAGTCATTTCAACGTGTTACGTGAAAAAAATCATATAAAACAGAAAGTTTTTGCGGTTGCAAATCAGAAAGGTGGAGTAGGTAAAACTACTACAGCAATTAATTTAGCTACTGGTCTAGCTGCTGTTGGTTTAAAAATACTACTTATTGATTTAGATCCACAAGGTAATGCAAGCACTGGTCTTGGAATAGAAAAGAGTGATAGAAGTATAAATTCGTATTCAGTTATTTCAGGTGAAACCAATATTTCTGATGCCATCAGAAAAAGTAAAATCCCAAATTTAGATATAATTGTTGCAACTGTTGATTTACTAGGTGCAGAAATAGAGTTGATAGATCAAGATCAAAGGGGGTATAAGTTAGATAAACAAATTAAAAGTTTAAAAAAACAACTAAAATATGATTTTATTTTGATTGATTGCCCTCCGGCATTAGGTATTTTAACACTAAATGCATTGACAGCAGCAGACTCTGTTCTGGTTCCTTTACAATGTGAGTTTTTTGCACTAGAGGGTTTAAGTCAATTAATGAAAACAGTTGAAATGGTAAAATTATCATTTAATCCAAGTTTAAAATTGGAAGGTATAATTTTAACTATGTTTGATAAGCGTAACAATCTATCAGAACAAGTTGCGGATGATGCTAGAAAAAATTTAGGGGCAACCGTTTTTGATACTGTAATTCCCAGAAACGTAAGAGTTTCTGAGGCTCCTTCACATGGTATTCCTGCTCTTCTGTATGATCATAAATGTTCCGGTAGCGTTGCATATATGAATTTAGCAAAAGAGTTTATAGAAAGAGAGTCTGTAGCCTTATAAATAGGTTTTATTATTATACTATAATATTATAAAAAGAATAATTAGGTTTAATTAATAAACTTATAATTAAAAAGAAAGGTAAATACTTGGAAAAAGAATCAGAAAGGTTTAATAAAGAAACCATTGAAACTAGCTCATCCCAAAAAAAGGGTCTAGGTAGAGGCTTGTCTGCTCTTCTTGGTAATGATGCTGAAGATTTAAGAGATTTACAAAAAATAAAAACCTCATCAAGGGAGATTCCTATTGAGAATATCTTTCCAAACCATAATCAGCCAAGAAAATTTTTTGATAAAAAAGAATTAGATAGTCTTGCTGAATCAATAAGCAGAAAAGGTATACTACAACCAATAATTGTCAGACAACTAGATGAAGACAAAGAGAAATATGAAATAATTGCAGGAGAGAGAAGATGGAGAGCTGCACAGTTAGCAAAATTAGATAAAATACCTGTAACTATAAAACATATAAATGACATGCAATTGCTAGAAATTGCAATTATAGAAAATATTCAACGAGAAAATCTAAACCCAATTGAAGAAGCGGAAGCATATAAAAAATTAGTTGAAAATTATTCTGTGACACAGGATGCAATATCAAAAGAAGTTGGTAAAAGTAGAAGTCATGTTGCAAATACCATTAGGCTATTGAATTTACCTCAAGAAGTAAAAGATCTTTTAGCTGAAGGTAAAATTTCTGCAGGGCACGGAAGGGCATTGCTAAAAAATAGCAACCCAATTGAAGCAGCTAGAAAAATAATTAAAGAAGGACTTAATGTTAGATCTACAGAAAAGATAGGTCATAACGTCTCTAAAAGTAAAGTTTTTGAAAAAAATAAAGATGCAAATACTATAGCACTTGAAAAAGATATATCACAAGCTTTAGGTTATTCTGTTGATATAGATTATACAAGTGAAGATAAAGAGGGAAAAATAAAAATCGTATTTAAAAATTTAGACCAATTAGACGATATTGTGCATAGACTATTAAGTCCTAGATAACTGATTTTTTGCTAAACCCAGTAGAAATAGAAAGTAAAGCCTGCTCACATATTATATTTGCAATACTAGAATTTTTTTTACAAAGTAATTCTGCGTACAACAGTGTGCTTGTAGCTTTAAATAACAAATCTAAATTCCAATTATTAACTTGATAAATAAAAGAATTTTGCTTTTTGAAAAATACTCTAGGTTTTAATAAATTCATAGCATCTGCTAACGAAAGATGCATACCTATCTTTTGTTTAACAAATAAAAGTCTTTCAAAGTGATAGTTACAGGATCTTATAATAGATATAGGACTTGTTCCAACCATGTAAGCTGATTTTAAATTTTTAAGAAGTGATTTTTTTTGACCTCCCCCAACAGAATAAGAAATATTTTCTAGGGAGAAATCATTTGATGCACTCAGAGTCATAAGTATTATATTTGAATTAATATGTTCACTATTTCCATTAATATAGGTAATAAATTTATTTAGTTCCTGTTTATTTATAAGCCTATCTGTAGACAAATAATTTGCAATCTCCTCTATATAATTTTCCGGAACTACCAAATTATTTTTAATAAAAGTTTCTTTAATAAAAGAAATATTTTCATTTAAACCATCTTCATAGCAAGGTAATGATGCTAATAATGCATTGTTTTCAAAAAGTGTTCTTAAACTGGATCTTGGGCCCATTTCATCATTTTTAATTATAATTTTAATATCTTCGTAATTAGAAAAATTTATTTCCTTGAATAATTTAGTGATTGCGTCTGAGCAATTTGATATAGAAATAATAGTAAGATTTGAAATAAGAGACATAGAATTTAAATTATCAAATAAAAGTGAATTATTTTTTAAAATATCAGCACCCTCTAGTTTAATAATCTCAGTTTTACTATTAGAACAATTAAACCAATCTGTGTATAATGTTTCAGCTCTAAGTGAAACCAAACCTTTATTTGGTCCATAAAGTAATACTCCAAAAATTTGTTGAGGAACAGAGGATAAAAAATTATCAGCTTTGGTTGGGGGTATTTTCATCTAATTACTATCTTGTAAGTTAATTAGATAAAACCCAATCAACCTTGTAATGTTTTTACTCAAATCTAAAACAGCTCTTTCTTCTGCATCTTTAGCTGCAGATAGGTTTGCAAATTCAGAAGAAACAACACTATAAGATGCTATAGAGCTTGAAGTTCCAGAAGTCATAACTTTACCATTTTCTAAGTTTTTTAGAGTGTACTCAGCATCTATTATTACGTTAAATCTAGTTACAGTTTTATCTCTTCTAAATGCTAAGGGAACGATAGATTTATTTAAAACGATATCTAAAGATATAGTTTTATTCTTGTGAGCGTCAGATCCTAATTTCTCTAGAAGAGAATTCCGTAATATTTGTCCAGTTCTTCCGTTAATATTTTTAATCTCAATTTGAGACTCTAATACTGAAAGGTTTATGCCGTCTTTAACAACGTAAAGCGGTTCAAAACCACAATTATTAAAAATGAAAATTACGATAATAAATAAGATGCATTTATTAATTTTATTTGGATATAACAAAGTTTAAAATCCTGCCAGGAACGAATATAGTTTTAATTAATTTACCTTCAGATAATAATTTATTTATATTTTTATTTTTAATAGCTATTTTTTCTACATCTTCTTTTTTTGATGACATGAAGGTATTTAAAGTAGTTTTATGTTTGCCGTTTATTTGTACAGATATTTTTGCAGTATCTTCTTCGTATAACGATTTTATTGGTGAGGGCCAAGGTTCTTTACAAAGCAATGTATCTTTCCCAATTTTTTGCCATAGTTCCTCGGTGATATGAGGCAACATAGGGTTAGATAGTCTAAGTATTGTCTCGATACACTCCCTTTTAACCCAATCATTAGTTTTATTATTATTTATATATTCTTGTAAATAATTTACTAATTCATGAACCTTAGCTACAGCTACATTAAATCTGAAATCTTCTAAACAGTCAGTAATATCTTTTATACCTTTATGATTTTTCTTTCTTAATTCTAAACTATTAGTGTCCATGTTTATCGGTTCATTACTTAAATTGACTGGTAAACTTTTATAATTAGATATTACAAGTTTCCATAATTTATTAATAAATTTCCATGCTCCATGAACACCTGAATCAGTCCACTCTAGATCTCTATCAGGAGGGCTATCAGATAACATGAACCACCTAGCAGTATCTGCTCCGTACTGTCTAATTATTGAGCCAGGATCAACAACATTCTTTTTCGATTTAGACATAGATTCTGATCTGCCAATTTTAACATCAGATTTATCTGATAATCGTTTTGCTTGACCATTTTTTAAAATCTCAATTTCTTCTGGGTAAAGCCATTCATTTTTTGAACTTCTATACGTTTCGTGACATACCATACCCTGAGTAAATAAACCCTCAAAAGGCTCAGAAATATTAAGATGCCCACAATCCCGCATGGCCTTTACAAAAAAACGAGAGTATAGGAGGTGTAAAATAGCATGCTCAATACCACCAATATATTGGTCAACAGGTAACCAATAATCTGCAAAATCTTTGTTAACGACATGTTTATCTCTAGGTGAACAAAATCTTGCAAAATACCATGATGAATCAACAAAAGTATCTAATGTATCAGTTTCTCTTATCGCTTTTTTGGAACAATTTGGACATTTAGTCTCATACCAATTCTTTTTATTTTCGAGTGGATTACCTACTGAATTTAAGTCAATCTCTTCTGGTAATTTAACAGGTAGCTGCTCAGATGGAACAGGTACAGTTCCACAATAATCACAGTAAACAATTGGTACCGGGCAGCCCCAGTACCTTTGCCTTGATGCTCCCCAATCTCTTAATCTAAAATTTGTTACACCTTGACCAATCCCATTTTTTTCTAATCGATTAATTATTTCTTTTTGAGCTGATTTGATATCAAGGTTATTTAAAAACTCTGAATTAATTAAAATTCCATCACCAGTATAAGCATCTTTCTTAATTTCAAAAAGTGAATCATTAATATCTTTAGGCATTACAACAGGTATAACTTTTAGATCCATTTTGTTTGCAAAATCTAAGTCTCGTTGGTCATGGGCTGGGCAACCAAAAATTGCTCCTGTTCCGTATTCCATCAATACAAAATTCGCAATAAAAATTGGTAATTTCTTTTCTGTAAATGGATGAATAGCTTCAAGTTCAGTTTTAAATCCTTTTTTTTCAGCTTTCTCAATAACAGCTTCACTTGTACCAAGTCTATTACATTCTTCTATAAATTTTTTTGCTTTAATGGAATTCTTCGAAAGGTTTTTTGCTAATGGATGTTCAGGTGAAATTGCACAGAATGTCGCACCGAATATAGTATCAGGTCTAGTTGTGTATATTGATAAAGTTTCAGAATAATTAATTATATTAAATTCTATCTGAGCACCTTGTGATTTTCCAATCCAGTTTTCTTGCATTAGTCTAACTCGATTAGGCCAATTTTTTAAATTGTCTAACTCAGCTAGTAAATCGTCTTGGTATTTTGTAATTCTAAAAAACCATTGGGACAATTCTTTTTTTTCAACTGGAGAGCCAGATCTCCAACCTTTTCCATCTATTACCTGTTCGTTAGCTAAGACAGTTTTATCTACAGGATCCCAATTGACCATTGATTTCTTTCTATACACTAAGTTTTTTTTAAACATATCTATGAATAGCTGTTGTTGGAACTTATAGTAATCCGGGTGGCATGTCGCGATTTCTCGATCCCAGTCAATTGACAAGCCCATCCTTTTAAGTTCTGCTCGCATGTTTGATATATTTTCATATGTCCAATTTGAAGGATGAATACTTTTATCCTTTGCTGCATTTTCTGCTGGTAATCCAAAGGCATCCCAACCCATTGGATGAAGAACATTAAAACCCTTTGATCTTTTATACCGAGCTACTACATCTCCTAAAGTATAATTTCTAACATGTCCCATATGAATTCTACCTGATGGGTAAGGGAACATCTCTAATACATAGTATTTGGGTTTAGAAGTATCTATCTCAGCCTTAAATGCATCATGTTTATGCCATTCGCTTTGCCATTTTATTTCATTAACTTCAAAGTTATAACGTTCGAAATATTCTTTCATAAATACTACCTAATCAGGAAAGTTGAAAAACATTCAAGTTATTATGGATTAATAAGAAAAAATTATAAACTTATTTTGGCTTTATGGATGCAATTTTAAGTTCTCTTGCTCGTGATAGAATTGTATCTTCAAGTTTTCTAACTAAGTTTTTATCAAATTTAGTATTTACCCAGTTACCATCAATATTTCTTTTTTGTTTGAACAAAGAAATTTTTAGACCATCAGCTCTAAGCTGTTTATCAAGTATATATATAGTTAATTTAAATCTTTCATCAGGGGACTCAATTGGCAAATACCAATCAGTAATAATTACACCCCCAAAAGGGTCAGCTGATAAAAGTGGAACGAAGGATGTAGTATCCAGTGTCGCTCTCCACAAAAAAACATTTACTCCAATACCAGTCCCACCACCTCTCTCCCTTTGATCATTGAAAAGTGGAACACCACTATCTCCAAAAATTGAACCAGCTGATTTTTCATCTACAACACTTTGGGGCACCCATACACTAGCTTCACCTGTACCTGGCATTTTTACTATTGGGTCATTATTTGTTTCGATAGCTGCACAGTTAGCTAGAAATATAAAAAAAAGGATGTAAAAACAATACCTACTCTTATTCAAATATTCCAGCATTTAAAAAACCTATAAAAAAAGAAAAAACGACAAATTATTGAAATATAATGCTTTATTATCCAAACAATTGAAGAATTAAATAAAAAATTACAAAATGTAAGTATCAATATGTATGATAAATAAACAAAAATACATGGTGACTAAAATGCAACATATTGGGAGTTTTTTCAAGTAAAACAATACCTATGTTTTATTTTTCAATAATTCAAAGTATTTTTAATGTTGCTAATTTACAACACACATTAAAAACAATCCTTCAAGACCTGGACATTTGTGACGAATATCACTTTAATACTACCGTCGTAAATGGTTGCGACATTTTTCTTTGTAAACAAAGGACTAGTATAAATGAAAAGATCATTAATTGGTACTACGGCTATAGTTACAGCCGGAATGCTTGCTGCTTCAGCAACTGCTAATGCAGCAGACCCAATCAAGCTAAGCGTTGGTGGTTACATGAACGCCGCAATTGGTTGGATTTCAGAGGATGATACTTCTGTAGCAAATGTCAGAAGTGAAGCCATCCAAGTAGACAGTGAAATTGTTTTTAGAGGTGCAACAGTTCTTGATAACGGCCTAGAAGTTGGTGTTAAAGTAGAAATGGCTACTGATGGTGCTAACGCTGCTATTGACGAACAAATGCTCTATATTGAAAACGAAGAATCATGGGGTCGTATCGAAATTGGTAGTGAAGATGGTGCTTCCGATCAATTTAGACACCTTGGACCGTTTGTAATTGGTGGTTCTATAACAGGTTGTGCAACTTTCTCAGGTGCAACTGGTACTAACGGCGTAGTTCCATTTGTTTGCGGTGGTGCTGAAGGTGATAGAACAAAAATCACATACAGAGGCCCAAAACTATTAGGCATGCAGTGGGGTATTTCATATACACCTGAAAGAACTGATTTTGCTACATTAGGCGACCGTGATGATGGAACAGCTGGCGAATTCGGTGGAACAACTGAGTTTGGTGCAAACTATTCAACATCTATTGGTGGCGCAGCTATCAGTCTTGGTGGTGGTTTAGCTCAATTTAGTGCTGAAGCCGCTGGTGAGAATGACTCACAACAATGGAACTTTGGTGGTACTGTAACAGTTGGAAACATCAGAATTGGTGGTAGTTGGAAAAACCAAGAAGCAGGACCTCCTGCTGCACAAGATACTGATGTAACTCACTATAGACTAGGTATTGTAACTAGTTTAAGTGGAACAACAGTTGGTGTTGAGTACTATGCTGGTGAAAACGAAGTAGTTAACAGTGGTGTTGCTGAAGGTGATGATGAGACAACAGTTCTCAGTATTGCTGCAAACAGATCAATTGGTCCAGGAGTATCAATTGGTGCAAAAATCGCTTCATGGGATATGACCGATAATGCAAGTGCTGCTGCTAATGAAAACAGTGTAACAGAATTCTTAGTTATTACATCTGTAGGATTCTAATTTAGCTGATTTATAAGCTATTAAGAGGCAGGTCTTCGGACCTGCCTTTTTTTATTATTTTTTTATTATAAGGCTCATATTTGATAGATCTTCAACTAGCTGTGTAACAGTATCCAAGTCAAGATTGTTTGATTTTTTTTGGGCTTCTTCTATGGTGAATTCATTTACTGAAATTAATTCTTTGACAGTATGAATATACATATCTGGAATTTTAATACCTTTTTTATTTACTTCTAATATAATTTTATTTCCAACATTCTTTAAAATTACATTGTTTTTAAAGGAAAATTTTTGGTTAGTATTTAATGTTATATCATTTGGAAAATTATAATTTCCTCTGGTTAGTTTATAATTACTAATTTGATGGTTAATTTTATTATTGAAACTTTCACTTTTAATTATTTCTGATAAATTATTATTAAATTCATTTAACCACATTTGAGTTTTGTTTTTACCCTGAAATTCCATGGGTGTATTTGATCTAAAAAAGGATTTTGTCATAGCTTCATTAAATAAGATACTTAAAATATCATGACCAATTAAATGAGTTACACTGAAAGACAAATGCATTGATCTATCACTTGAAGCTAGAGCTTCATGAAATTGACCTCTAGGAATATAAAGTATATCACCAGGCTTCATATGAACTTTTTTTAAAATCTTGCCACAATTTTCTTTAGCGTATTCTTTGTCCAATTCTATATAAGCAACACTATTTATAGGATTATCTAATCTTCCTTCATAAATATTCCAAACTTTTTCCCCTATAAGATTAATAGCAAAAACCTCGTGGACATCAAAATGTACATCAAAACCTTGACGACCTTGTTTGGAAAAATAAATATTACATTGTGTTTTAGATGAAAATTTATCTTCTAAAATTCTAGCTATAGAACTTATATTTGTGTCTAAAGTATCGACTTCATTAGCAATTAAAGTTGCGCCTTTATTTAAAAATTCTACAATTTTATTTGGCTGAGGTTGAAAAATTTCATTCCCATCTCTGTCTACGCTTGGGTAACAATAATCTTCAGGAGTAATTTTATTTTTATCTAAAACTAACTGAAGACTTGATGAAGTCCAAATAGATGTCATATTCAAAATTTTTGTGAACGAACTCCAATCAAATATATCAAGAAACTTATCAGATTTTCCAGCCTTAACATGTAAAAATTTTTTATCATAATATTCATCAAAAAAATTTTTTTCTTTAATAGGGTTAATTAGGTCTTCAAAAAAATTTAAATTTTTCATTTATTTACTACGCAATTAATTAATAACAAATCCAGAAATAGCTGCGATGCCATTTACCCCCGTGCCGGTTAGACTACAGGCTGTTTTGGAGTTTATTCCTCCTAATGCAATAGAGAATACACCAAATTCTCTTACCAATCTACTAATATAAAGTTTACCAAGTGGTCTCTTATCTGGATGACTACTTGTATTAAAAACTGGAGATAAAAATATTATATTAGCTCCTAAGGTTTGAACCTTACGGTATGATCGCCGATCGTGAACAGATGTGGATATAATCCAGTTAGAGTTCTTGCTTTTAAGATATGGGAGTATTTGTTTATTAAATTCTGGAATATGTACGCCTGCCGCTCCTACTTGTAAAGCAAGTTTTGCATCTCCTCCTATGATTAATATTAATTGTTTTTTTCTGCAGAATTCTGCCATTTTAGCAGCTTTATAATTCCTTTTTTGAATAAAATAATCTCTAAAAACAATACCTGAATTTTTTGGTAGTTGATTTAAAATTGTATATGGGTCAGGATTTCTAGAGTTATCTGTGAAAAACCAAAGGGTTGGATAGGATCTCAAGTTTTTTACTAAAGCATTGTTATTCAAATACTCAGATTTTTTTAACAGTTTATTTATAGATGAATTCACAACTTACCTGATGATATGACTGATAATTTAATAATTAAAAATTTAAATAAAATCCGTGAGGATATTAATTTATCATCTAAATCTATAAACAAAAATCAAAAAAAAGTAAAACTTCAAATAGTTTCTAAACAGCAAAAAGAAGAAAAAATTCAATTATTAATTAATTATGGTCACCTATTATTTGGTGAGAATAAGGTGCAAGAGGCTAAATTAAAATGGGAAAATATTAAAAAAAAATACCCTAAAATAAGACTTCACTATATAGGCTCTCTTCAAACTAATAAAGCTAAAGATGCTGTATCTATTTTTGACACTATAGAATGTCTAGATCGATATAAACTAGCCGAAAAATTAGATTATTATGAAAAAGAAATTGATAAAAAACTTGAATACTATATTCAAGTAAATACTGGAATGGAAAAGCAAAAAGGTGGAGTAAATATAGATGAGTGCGAAGATTTTTTAAATAAATGCAGAAAAAATTTAAATTTAAATATAACAGGCCTTATGTGTATACCTCCAATTAATGAGGAACCTAGTTTACATTTTGCATTAATTAATAATTTAGCAGATAAACTGAAACTAAAAGAAAAAAGTATGGGTATGTCTTCTGATTACAAAGTCGCAATTGAATTCGGATCTTCTCAAATAAGAATAGGGCAAAATATTTTTGGGCCAAGGGAAAAAATTTAAAAGATTTTAATTTGTGTTTGATCATCAATTGTCTCAACAAGTTGAAGAAGTTGCTCTTTCTTAAGAGAAATACAACCTTTAGTTGGTGTTTTAAGTTTAGCTTCGCAATGTATGAATATTGCGCTTCCGCTATAAGGTACAATTGGATTATCGTTGTACCCAATAACGACTAATAAATCATATAAATTATCTTCTCTCCAGATAGATTCGTAAGAAGATTCATATGGCCCTATCAAAAACTTATTATAATTTCGATCAGTAGGATCATCACACCACTTAAAATTTTTATTTATTTTAATTTTTTTAACAGTTGTATTTAGATTTTTTACCCTGTCTGCTCTATACATGATTTCTCTAAGAGGATAAGTTCCACTTGGAGTACACTTATCACCCTCTATTTTATTTGAACTTATTCCACCTATCCCAATATTACAAGGGAAATTAAATTCTTTCCATTTTAAGGATTTTGATTTTCCCGAAATTTCTATTATATTTGAATACATATATTTTCACACAAATCTGAATTTTGGCAATCGGTAAAAATTAAGCTAATAAAATTATATAATGAGTAACCAAAAAAATATATTAATATATCTTGAAGATAAAAATTTACAAACAGAAATTTATAGTTTGTTTAAACAAACTTTAATTTATTCTCCCACAATTTTTGAAGAAATAAAAATAGAAAATAAATATATTAATATAGAAAACTACGATTGTTTGATATGCGATAATAAATTTGTATATTTCTTAGAATACCTTGACAAGGATGTATTAATTAAACATGAGTCACATTTACTAGTGTATATAATTTCTGAATATCAAATAGATTTTAGCGATAAATTTTATTCAAGTATTATTTTTGTTCATAAAAGACTTCCTATATATTTTAGAGATTTTGTAAATTCTATAGAAAAAAATCTTCAATTATTAAATAACAAAAAAAATAAAAAAATACTTATAGGTGACCTAATTTTCTATCCATATTATAAAAAAATTGTAAATAAAAATGAATTAGAAAAAATAATTAAATTAACTGATAAAGAAAATTCAATTATTGAGTATTTATCTAAAGAAGAAAATTTTGTTGTATCAAAAGATGTTTTACTAAAAGAGGTTTGGGGTTACAATGAGTTTGTAGATACACATACTCTGGAAACACATATTTATAAACTCAGAAGGAAAATTGAAGTAGATCATAAAAAACCTAGATATTTAATGAATGAAGAGGGTGGATATAAATTAAATTTTAATTAAAATAACAACTATACAGATAGATATTTTGGATGGGCTGGATTTGAGTAAAAATTTTGAATTTTATGTAAAATTTTGGGGTGTAAGAGGTAGTATTGCATGTCCGGACCAAGATGTATTTAAGTATGGAGGGAATACTTCCTGTGTTGAGATAAGGTGTGGAAATGAGATACTTATTTTTGACTCAGGCACAGGTATTAGATATTTAGGTAATGAATTAGCTAAGGAAGATAAATCTAATTATAGAATTTTATATTCTCATACTCATTATGATCATATATGTGGGCTTCCATTTTTTTCCCCTGCCTTCAACCCAAAAAATAAAATCGAATTTCTTGCTGGACACCTTAAGCCTAGAAATAACATCAAGAATGTTTTATCAAGTATAATGAGTGATCCAGTATGGCCTGTTGGCTTGGATATTTTTCCTTGCAGTATTGAATTTAAAGATTTCATAGCTGGAGAAACTTTATCATTCTCAGAAAATATAATTATTAATACTTGCCCCCTAAACCATGAAAATGGAGCTACAGGTTATAGAGTTAATTTTAATGGAAAGTCTATTTGCTATATTACTGATACGAATCATCTTCCAGATCAGCCAGATAAAAATATAATTAATCTAATCAAAGAAGCTGACCTTGTAATATATGATTCTATGTTTACAGAAGAAGAATTTAAAGATAGGCCTCATTGGGGTCACTCAACTTGGGAGGAAGGTGCAAAATTATGTGATTTAGCAAACGCTGATCGATTATGTATTTTTCATCATGACCCTTCGCATAATGATTTATTTATGGATAAAATTGCTATTGATGCAAATAAAAAAAGGCCTGGTACCATAGTAGCTAGAGAAGGCCTAAAAATAGTCCCATAGGTCATTTTAGAATGATAAAAAGAAAAATATATGAGTTACTGACCTTTACCGGTTTATCACAAAGGGGAATATTTATCCCTCATAGGTATATTTCTAGTTTTAAAAATAAGAGATATAGCAATTTAGAAAAAATATTTAAAAAATATACATATAAGATTAAGGAAAATATTAACTTACTAAGTGAGTACGAGAATAATCTCTCAATTCTTGATGAATCATTTAAAAACCCACCGCGATGGGATCAGGATTGGTTTCCAAGATTAGATGCTGCCTCAACTTACTTAATGGTAAGGAAAAAATTGCCAAAAAAAATTGTCGAAATAGGTTCTGGTCACTCTACCAGGTTTATTACTAAAGGCATTAAAGATAATAAAAACAATTGCAATCTAATATGTATAGACCCTCAACCTAGGGCTAATATAAGTAATTTACCATACTTAACTCATATTGTTACTAAATTACAAGATTTTGAAATTGAAAAATTTCCATTTGAAAAGATTGACATTTTATTCATTGACTCCAGTCATATACTTATGCCAGGGAGTGATGTTGATATAATATTTAACCACATAATTCCAGAATTGAATTCAGGATGTTTAGTCCATATACATGATATTTTTCTTCCTGAGGTTTATCCTAGCTTATGGAGGTGGAGAAATTATAATGAGCAAACGATTGTTGCAAATCTACTTACATCAAATAATTGGCATATAGAGTGGTCTAGTAATTATATCAATACCAACCTTAAAGAAGATATTGATAAAAATTTTTTATCACAGTTACCATTGGTGAAGGGCGCAATTGAATCAAGTTTGTGGTTGCAAAAAATATAAATTATTTATATGGATCTGCAGCATCTCTAAGACCATCACCAAAAAAATTAAGAGCTAGAACTGTAATTATTACAGGAACAACAGGAAATATTAACCATGGATGAAGCGCTACAGCATTAATATTTTGAGCTTCATTTAATAAAACACCCCAACTTGTAATTGGTGGCCTTAGGCCTAAGCCCAAAAAAGAAAGAGCTGTTTCTCCTAGAATCATTGCTGGAATCGAGAGAGTTGCTGAAGCTATCAAGTGGCTCATAAATGATGGTAAAAGATGTCTTCCTATTACTCTTTTGGGGCTTGCACCCATTAGAACAGCTGCAGTTGCAAAGTCCTCCTCTCTTAAAGATAGTAATTTAGATCTTACTGCGCGAGCTAATCCAGTCCAGTCAATTAATCCTAAAATAATTGTTATTCCCAAATAAATTAAAATCGGACTCCAAGTTGCAGGCAATGCAGCTGATAATGCCATCCATAGAGGTAATTCGGGAAAAGATCTAATTATTTCTATACTTCTTTGAACCAAGCTATCAACCCAACCCCCAAAGTAACCTGCTAACCCTCCCAAAGTTATACCTAGTATGAAACTTATTGTAATTCCGATTAGTCCAACTGTTAATGAAATTCTAGTACCATAAATTATTCTTGATAGCATATCTCTACCAAGTCGGTCTGTTCCTAAAATATATAGATAACCCTTTTTAGAGGGACAAAATAAATGAAAATTTGAATTAAACATTCCCCAAAATTTATACGTATCTCCGTTGCATAAAAATCTAATTTTATAGATTTTATTTTTGCTTATTGTGTATTCTCTCTCCAAAGTTTCAGTATTTAAAACCTTTTTATATCCATACACAAAAGGCCCAACAAATTTTCCATCGTGAAATAAATTTATGGACTGTGGTGGGGCAAAAATATTTCTTCTATCTCTTGAGTCTAAAGCGTAAGGTGCTAAAAATTCACTTACTAAAATAGAAAAATACATAAATAAAAGTATACATCCAGAGTAAATTGCTAATTTATGTCTCAATAATTTCCACCACATCATTTTCCATTGAGATGCCATGAAAAATTTTTCTTGAGATGCTGTCATCTTTTCAACAGATAGAGGGTCGAAAGGTTTTTTATTTACATAATGTTCTATTATCTCATTATTTTCAGTATTACTCATTTTGCTGCACTTTCACCTAATCTTATTCTTGGATCAAGGGCTGCTAATGCTAAATCGGAGATAAACATCCCTACTACTGTTAGAAGAGCTAGTCCCATTAGAAAGGATCCAGCTAAATACTGATCTTGTGATTGAAGAGCTTGTAATAGCATTGGGCCGGTAGTAGGAAGAGATAAAACTACTGAAACTATTGCAGCTCCTGATACAACTTGAGGTAAAAGATTCCCTATATCTGCTATAAATGGATTTAAAGACATTCTTAATGGATATTTTACTAAAGTTTTGAAGTCATGAAGACCTTTTGCTTTAGCAGTAGTAACATATTGTTTTTGTAGTTCGTCTAATAAATTAGCTCTTAGCCTTCTTATCATGCCGGCAGTACCTGATGTTCCAATAACAACTACTGGCACCCATAAATGCTCTAACACAGACATAAATTTATCAAATGACCATGGTTGATCTAGAAATTTTTCATCCATTAATCCGCCAATTTCAGTTCCAAACCAAACATTAGCAAAATATAGTAAAACTAAAGCTAAAAGAAAGTTAGGGGTAGCTAGCCCTAAGAAGCCAATTAGTGTGAGAGAATGATCCCCTATGCTATATTGATGAGTGGCTGAGTAAACGCCAATAGGAAAAGAAATTACCCATGTAAAAATTATTGTAGCAAAGGAAACAATTATCGATAACCATATTTTATCACCTATAACATCACTGACAGGCATATCAAACTCAAAAGATTGACCAAAGTCTCCCTGAAGAAGACCAGAAAACCCTTCATTCCCAGGCAGAACACCTAACCAAATCCCATACTGTTGCATAAAGGGTTTATCAAGACCGTACTGTTCTCTTAAAAAAGCAATACGTTCCGCAGCAGCAGAGTCACCCTGAGATTGAAGTTCTAAAAGTTGATTTGATAAATAATCTCCAGGGGGGAGTTGTATTATTAAAAATATAAGAAAGCTAATTACCAGTAGGGTTGGTATCATAACAAAAATTCTTTGAATTAGATAATTGAACATTAATTTTTAAACCCTTAATTATTCTAACCAAAATGTATCTGGCATATAGATACCAAAATGAGCGCCTGGGTCCCAATTATATATCCCATCTTTAGGAACATTTTTTAGATTTTTTTTTACTACAATGGGTTGTTTTACGCCAGAAACAATTCCAATAGTGTAGACTTGTTCTGCGTGGATATCGAGCATATCTTGCCAAATTCTCTTTCTTAATTTTTGATCAGATGTATTTTGCCATTTAACCAATAATTCATTAAGTAATTGAACTTCTTTTAGTTCCACTTTTTCTCCAGACAACCCTCTTGTTTCAATATATTGACCCCACTTTGGCCATTGAAACTGTTGTTGAGAGGTTACAGCTAATTCTCTTGGTTCAAAATTTCTAGTTGGAATTCCATTTTCTAGACCCGACCAGACAGCCATCATTGTTTCACCAGAAAAAATCCTATTTCTTAAAACGTCTCTTTGTGATGGTTTAGAAAATAATTTTATACCAATTTCTTCCCAGCTTTCTTTTATTAATTCTAAAACATCTGTTTCTTCTTCACTTTCGCCAGAAGTTTCAACAATTATTTCCAGTCTTTTTCCATTTTCCATTATTCTGAAGCCATCACTATCTTTATTAATTGTTCCAATTTCATCAAGTAGATCATTTGCTTTATCCGTATCATATTGTGTCCAAGAAGTTTTATATTTTTCTTTGTAAAGCTCACTTTCTTGCAAAACAGTATTATTACTCTCCGAAGCCAGGCCAAAATATAATGCTTCGTTCACTAGTTCTCTATCTATGCTTAATGAGAGAGCTCTTCTAAATCTCACATCCCTAAATAATTTTTTTAGAATCTCATTATTAACGTTTAGATTTGGGAAAAGAGCTATATGAGATCCTTTAGCTCCCTTCCAAAGATATGTTTTATACTTTGAGTCGTCTCCAAGTTTAATCTCATTCTTTTTCAAGAAAGGAAAACTTTTTAGACTTATATTTCTCGCTTGTAAATCAGACTCACCCGCACCTGCCTTTGCCGCTATAAGTGAGGCAGAAACTTGTGAAAACTTTACTTGATTTAAATAAGGTAATTGTCTTCCATTTTGATCTACCCTGTGAAAGTATGGGTTTTTTTTAAATATATATCTTGTTGCAGGGGGTCTAGTTGAGTTGAACCATGGTTGAAGAGTAGGAAGGTCTGGGTTATCAAATTTGTATAAGTTATCCTTCTTGTTATGTATAGCTGCCCAATTTCTTTTACTCTTATTATTTTTTTTTATTTTTTCTTCAGAAGTATATTTAATATGAAATTGTTTTAGATAATGGGCTGGCCGGTATATGAATAGTGGAGAGGCGCTAGCTAACCGATTTAAAAAAGATACTTTGGGGTTTTTCCATTCATATTGAACTGTATACTTATCAATGATTCTGAAAATTGGAGGTTCATTATTCTGTATCATATCATTTGGTGGGCCCGAAGGAGATAGTTTTTTATTATTTGCTACATCCTGCCACCAATATCTGAAATCTTCTGAGGTAAAATCTGCGCCATCTGACCATTTATGACCTTTTCTTAAATATAAAGTAAATTTTTTATTATCTTCAATTTCAAATTTCTCAAGTATATCAGGAATTAGTTCTCTATTTATATTATACCCGACTAATCTAGAGTATCCGTATACAACCATAAGACGAATATCTTTAGCACGTCCAATAAACATTCTGATCTCTCCTCCATTTTTCCCAGGTTCTTTGACATTAATTACTCTAGGTTTTCTTGGAAGGCGATCTTGAATAGAAGGTAAAGTATTATTCTCAACTCTCTGAATAAAGTATTCAGATTCTATATATTTTTCAGCTTGAAGTTTCATTGGTATTAGAATAATTAGAGCCACAATCATTGAATATTTAATGAAGACTCGAGATTTTAACAAATTTGAATTTTTACTTTCTTCACAGTTAAACATTTGATAATACCCAGTGATTATTTCCGATTTCATTCATTTTAGGTGAAAATTTTTCATTTATTATATATTTTTCTGGCCACTTAGATGGGTCTGAAGCTTTTCCATCCATAAGATTTTGAAAATTTAATTTTTTATTTGGATTGGGATCAGGTACCGCTGCTAAGAGTGCTTTTGTATATGGGTGTTGAGCATTATTGAAAAAATCATATTTTGGCGCTTTTTCTACAATCTTGCCAGCGCACATGACGATTATATAATCAGAAATATAATCAATTACAGCTAAATTATGAGAAATAAATAGATAAGTTAATCCTAAGTCTTTTTTTAAATCTTTAAGTAAATTAAGGACTTGGGCTTGAATAGAAACATCTAAAGCTGATACAGGCTCGTCACAAATTAGAAACTCTGGTTCTAAAGCTAGTGCTCTAGCAATACCAATTCTTTGTCTTTGTCCTCCAGAAAAGCTATGTGGATACCTTCTTAATGAAGTTATTGGAAGTCCTACAATATCAATTAGTGATTTTACTTTATTGAATCTATCTTCTTCTGATCCTAAATTATGTATAATCAATGGCTCATTGATAATATCAAAAACTGTCATTCTTGGATTCAAAGAGCTAAATGGATCTTGGAAAATATATTGAGAATTTTTTCTAAAATATAAGATTTCTGATCTTTTTTTTATACTTAATACATCTATCGTATTTTTACTCGTATTTAAGATTATTTGTCCTTTGTCTGGTTTAAGTGCCCCCATTATAATCTTACTTGTTGTAGTTTTTCCACAACCTGACTCACCCACTAAACCAACACACTCTCCTCTAGGCACATCAAAACTAACATTATCAATCGCTTTAATCGTGTTATGCGAAGAATTACTCAAAAATGATTTTTTTCTTGTTATAAATGTTTTGCTCAAGTTTTTAACTTTAAGCACAACTTTATTATCTGTTTTTATATTAATTTCCGATCCCAGTGTGGAAATTTTAGAATTGATTTCCCTAATTGGTATTAACCTCTCATTTGAGGACATACCAAATCTAGGGACTGCCTTCAATAAAGATTTTAGATAGGGGTGTTGAGCGTTATGAAAAATATCTTTAAGACTTCCGTATTCCATAATTTCTCCATGGTACATAACAATTATTTCGTCAGCCATGTTTGCTACTACACCTAGATCGTGAGTTATCATAAGTATAGCCATCTTCATTTTGGATTGAAGGTCTTTCATGAGTTTTAAAATCTGGGCCTGAACGGTTACATCTAGAGCTGTGGTAGGTTCGTCTGCGATTAAAAGGGCTGGTCTACAAATCATAGCCATAGCAATCATAGCCCTTTGTCTTAGACCGCCAGATAATTCAAAAGGATAAATATCAATTGATTTTGAGGGGCTTGGAAAACCTACTAAATTTAGTATTTCAGCAGTGGCCTCTCTTGCCTCATTATTTCCTACTTTGTTGTGTAAAAGAAAGCCTTCAGCAATTTGATTTCCAATTGTATGCAAAGGAGATAATGAAGTCATTGGTTCCTGAAAAATTATTGATATTCCAGAACCTCTAAGCTTTCTCATTTCAAGACTGTTATTTTTTATAGATGTGATTATTGTTTTTTTAAATGAATGTTTAGGATCATAAAATGTTATTTGTCCTTTTGATACTGTGCCAGTTTTTGGTAAAATTCCCATAATAGATTGAGAAATTACTGATTTTCCAGATCCAGACTCACCCACTATAGCAACAGTTTTGCCCATTTGAATCGAAAACGAAACTCCTTTTACTGCTTTGATTAAACCCTCAGGAGCATTAAATTCAACATGAAGGTTGTTTACTGAAAGAATATTATCCATGACTAGCTCTTTGATTTTTATTTATCCTTATTATACAAATTAATACCCATAGCTTTAAAGTTTTTTTCTGTATAATAATTAAATAAATAATTATATGAGTAAGTTTTTGAGGCTATTTCCTCCAGTATTTTGTCAAAACCAGGTATTGAGGAGTGAATTGCTATCTTTTTCTTATTATTAAATAACAATAAAACCATCCAACCCTTTTCTTTATCCCTTCTGGTAGAATAATAGTGTAATTTTACTTCAGAAATATCTTTCCATTTTATAATATTTTTATTTATTAGGTTAGTTCTAATAACCTCTTTATCAGTGAAGGTAATTTTTGAAAGACTCTTTATAATGAGAAAAGCAAAATATATTGAAAATAATAAAATAAATAAAATAGAAAGAATAAGTATGGTTTTTGTTATATTCATGATCAGTGAAACATATATTAAGATTGATAACCATAAGACAGTTTGAAATATATTCCATAAATTTGATTGAAGTTTATACTTAAATTCTTTTTCTATTTTTATTGTATTATCTTTTTTATTGAGTGCCATTGAGATCCAGACTTTATTGTAATTCTTATTAACTTATCTAAAAATAAAAACGAATCCTCATTCATTACATTATGATGTGTTAGTATACCAATAGGCTCTCTGATCCTGCTATTATTCTCTCTTCTAACTTTAAGTTCAAATATTAATTGATCAACTAAATCTTTTTCTCCAGCAAATACTTTATTTTTCTTCCAATCAATTATATCAATATTAGTATTGATTATTTTTGAATACTCTATATTAGTTGAGTGTCCACATAAGTTTTTATTGAAAGAAGATACTGCTGTTATCCCTATACATTTAATATGAGGTAAAAGCAGGTGACTCATTCGGTTCCAGGGCGGCACAAAAATTGGTTGGTATGCTGTCTCAAAATATTCGGAAACTAATTTGGCTCCGTGATGTATATCTTCAAGCATATGTTCTATATTTCTGCTTTCCCCAAATTCAGATTTTTTCTGTCCATTTGGCTCATAGTTTTTATGTTTAAATCCATGCTGTAAAATCGAAATTAAATCTATAGAATTTAAAATTTTTACTAAGCTTTTTTCTATTAAAAATGGAATAACTGCTAGTGAAATAGGAATATTAAATTCTTTTGTGAAACTAATTAGTCTTGTTAATTTTTGCGTTTCTTTGTATGCATCATCATCTCTTATCCAAAATATTGGATAGATAGATTGGTCGCTCCATTTGGATAATTCTTTTTCTAATTTGCACCAAACTTCATTCATTTTATAATATCAGCTATAAATTTGTATGTATTTTCTGAACCATTAAATTCTGGTATGCTAAGTTTTAATGGATCTATTTTTATCAACTGTGGTATGTAATTTTTAAGCTTAGATGGGCTTAGTTCATTTTCTTGTATGATTTTAATATAATTTAAATAGCTATAGTGTCCGGCTCGAATAATTTGATCGCTCTTAATATCCTCCGAAAATGGAATAATGATTGATTTTACCCTACCAGATATAATCTCCATAAGAGTATTATAACCTCCCTGGTTAATTGAAATTAAGCAATTTTGAAGGTGTCTATGAAAATTTTTACTAAATTTTTCAAATACTATATTTCCACCTAATTCTTTTGCTAGTTTGTAGTATTCTTTTTTATTAAAATTACTTTCGTTTATTCCAATTATAATCCTCCATTTAAAGTCCATGTTGGGAAAAAGTGATGAAGCTTTAATTGAATTTATAATTATTTTTTTACCAACTGCACCTCCTCCTGCAGAAACTAAAATTTCCTTATTATTTTTAAAACCTACATTTATTTTTTTTTGTTTTTCACATACATAACCAGTATAAAATATTTTTTTTATATTTGATTTTTCTAATTTTAGTTTTTGCCCGATTGAATATACGCTTTCTTCTCCATGAACAAGTATATAGTTATAGTATTTAGAGAGTATAAAATTCAGCTGATCTATCTTTTCTTTTTTTAAGTCACTAATTATTATATCTCTTATAGAAGAAATAATAACAGTTTTACCTTTTGTGGCTTGCTTTAAAAGGGGTAAAATTTCGAACTTCATTTGATTTCGACCAAATGGAAACATTTCGGTGATTAGTATTTCAGGTCTAATTTTATTAAATATTTTTAAGAGTAATTCTTGCCTTTTCTTTTTCAATGCAGCATCAATTTTATTCCCTTTTTCATCTAATAAGTTTTTAAAATCAGCATTTTCTGATTTTATTGGAGGAAGTTGGACAAATGTCGCGTTGCCAAAATCTATACTAGATATTTTACTTCCACCCGAAATAACTGTTATATCTAGACCTTTTTTCGATATTAAATTTACAATTATGGAAACCCTTTTTAAATGGCCTATTCCAAGAAGGTGCTGAACATAAAATATTATTTTTTTATTCATACTATTTATCAAATCATGGAAATTGTAGATGAATAAGTTAATTTATTTATACTGCTAAGATTAAAACTATAAGCATTCCCACTTTCAATCCTTATTGGAATTTTTCCTATCATTTCCCAGTCTGTAGCTAGAGCAATCGCAGCTCTTATTACACCTTTATGTGTTACACAAACATGATTTTTCCCAAATTTTTCAATTGTTTTTAACCATTTTAAGACTCTATTCTGAACCTCCCTCGGTGTTTCACCATTTGTTGGTTTCATATCCAAACCTAAATTTTCATTTACAATCATCTTTTCACCAAATTCTTTTCGTAAATCAGATAATTTTTTTCCTTCCCAATTACCCCAATTCATTTCAATTAGTGCTGCCTCAATTTTTGGTTTCTCAGAAAATATTATCTCTGCTGTTTTGGTTGCTCTTTGAAGTGGACTTGACCATAGAGTATAATTTTGAAGATTGATATTCCATTTTTTCGCATTTTCTTCCCCCTGTCTGCAAATAGGAATATCAGAATGTCCTTGAAGAAGACCAGACAAATTCCATTCTGTCTCCGCATGTCTTATAAATATTATATTAGTCATTTATCTTTTATATAATTTTCTGAGACTGTATGTAATATTTTGTTTAGTTTTTCAGATGTTATTTTTAAAGATCTATTTGAGTGAATGAAATTTTCAGCATCAATGCTCATATTATCTCTAAGCATAACATCAGTAAGAAGTTTTTCGACAGCTTTACTAAAATAAATGGGGTTTTTATTTGTAATATCTACTAAAAATCCACTTTTATTATGTTCTATTATTTCTGAGACACCACCAGACTTTCCTGCAATAATGGGCAGCCCACAAGCTTGTGCTTCTAGGTATGATAAACCAAAAGCCTCATTTACACCTGGCCATACAAATATATCGCAGCAGTTATACAAGTCAGCTAATTCTGATTGTCCCATTTCTCCAAGAAAAAAAACTTTTTCATACAAAGCGTCTTTTAATATTTTCTCTACATGAGTTTTTTCAGGCCCGATACCAACAATCAAATGAAAAAATTTTTGACTAACTAATTTCATTGATTTTGAAAGTATTTCATAAGATTCAAGTTTTGAATTATCATTTCTCATCATGGCTACTGTTAAGATCCATGGATCATATTTTGGAATATTAAACTTTGTAGCAAATTGTTTTTTTAAAGAAATTTTATTTAAATTTTTTTTGTAAAATATAGATGTATCTGGAAAAGGAGGTAAAATATAATTTTGTTTTTTATTTTCAAAAATTTTATCTATCTCAATCATATCTCTTTTGGTAAAATTAATAATTGCGTTTGCTTTAGATATTGATTTAAGAGCACTTTTACTTCCATTCATCCATTCTCCAGTTTCTCTTTTTTTTGCATAGGATGCCTCCAAAATTATATATGGAATTGAAAGTTTTTCACTTATAATTGGGCCAATATAATCAGGAGCTTTATAGTAGCTATGGTATGTAAACCAGAGATTAGGTTTTCCGAACTCAATTTTATTTAAGATTCTGTCTATTTCATCTGCAGAGTTATTGTAAATATTTTTTTGTTCAGTGGACTTACTTGCATAACTTCTAAAGCGAGAGGGGATAATAACTTCATGACCTAGGTTGTTTAATAATTTAATTATACTTCTTGCAATGTTTCTATCGCCTGAAACTATATTATGATCAAACGGTTTTAGTGGAGAATAAAATGCTATTTTCATCAGTAATATTTAATTTAAAAAAAGTTTTGAAATTTTTTCTATACCGTTATGCATAGAAAATTTTTCTTCGATTATTTTTTGGCCCTCTTTCGCTAATTTTTTTCTTTTAATAGGGTTATTTATGAGTTCAAGTATAGCTTTTTTAAGTTCTTGTACAGATTCGCTTTTTACTAAAATTCCAGAAATATTATTTATAATTAACTCTTCGATACCAGGTAGAGAGGTGCTTATACAAGCTAGGCCCTGACTTTGGGCTTCCATGAGAACATTAGGAATTCCATCCCTGTCCCCTGTATCAGTAACCTTACTAGCTAATACAAATATATCAGACTCTCTATAAAAATTAAGAACTCTATCTTGTGTTAATGTTCCATTCCAATTAATTTTATTGCTTATCCCAAGTTTATCTGAAAGTTTTTTTAATTTTTTATTTAGCGGTCCATCACCTATATGTTCTAATTTCCAGTTCAATTCTTTTGGTAATAGTGATAAAGAATTTAATAAAATATCGAAGCCTTTTTTTTCAACCAATCTTCCAACAGATAGTATAATTACAGAGTAATCAATTTTTAAATCTTTATGATTTTTTTCTATAATATTTGATGTAGGAAAACGATCAAAGTCAATTCCATGATATACTAAATTTATATTTGAGCTTGGACAAATGTCCGAGAGATGTTTAAAGTTTTGTTTTGTACATGTCGTTACCCACAATGCCTCGTCAAGTTTTTTTTTCTTTTCCCATTCATTTATTGTCCATATATCTTTAGCATGTGCAGAAATAGAATATGGTTTCTCTAAAATTTTAGAGGCATAGTATGTTACTGATGTTGGTGTATGGAGAAAATGGGCATGAAGGTGAGTTATTGTTTTAGGCATTTCTTTAGAAAGAACTATTGCTTGAGCAAACCTTCTAATTCTATTAATCGAGAAATCTTTTTTTAGATCATTTATCCATTCTTTCTTAGATAACTTATAACCCGGAAGTTTTTTTATTTTTAACCATGATAAAAAAATTTTCAGTGGAGAGAGATATATATACTCAGGTAGATAATAGACCTTTGCCTTAATTTTTTTATTTAATTGATGTGTAAATTTTTCTCTCGGTCTTCTGAGAGAAAAAATATCTATTTTAAAACCTTTTTGTTCTAATGCTAAAATTTCTTGAGCAATAAAAGTTTCTGATATTCTTGGATAACCTTTTAAAATAAATGCTATATGCATATTTAAAATTTAGGCTCTCTTTAAGGTTGTGATATTTTTTTCAGTTCTGATATTTAATTTATTATTTACTCTAGGTTCAATAAGCCTATTTACATTCTCTAATCCTTCTAAAAGCCCAGGAACAATAATTTCAGATGGTTTTTTTTGTTTTGGCATTTCTTTTAATGCCTGAGCCATTAATTGATAATCAAGTTTACCGTTATCTTCAAGCATTTTGACTAAGCCTAAGTCTTGAGCTCTAGAAGCCCTAATGTATTGTTCAAATCTAGGAGATGTTCTCGGTATTATTATTGCTTTTTTATCAAGAGATAAGATCTCACAAAAAGTATTATAACCACCCATGGCAACAATTCCGACCGCATTAGATTCCAGATCTTCCATTTGTACATCAAAAGTTATTGCTTGAACACGCTTGCTTTTTTTACATCTTTTTTTGAACTCTTCTTGAAGTTCAGGTTGCATAAATGGACCAAGCACAAATAAAGCAGAGTAAGGTAAAAGAGGATCATTTTCATAAGCTCTAAGTACCCACTCAATTAGCTCTTCTCCATCCCCGCCTCCACCAGTTGTTACCAATAAATATGGTTCTTTTTTTGAAAAAAATCTCTCAGTAGAGCTTGAAATATTTTTTACTGAACGTCGTAAATAACCAGTATAAGTTATCTTATCTATAACTTTTTTTGGCAAAGGAAGGTCATTAAGAGGTTCATAAATTTGTGGAAGACCATAAATCCAGATTTCATCATATAGTTTTCTTAAGACTGGAAGCACATTTTTTCTTTTCCATTCAGGCTCGAGTGCAGCTGATGAGTCTAGGATGTCTCTTAGCCCAAGAACAAGATGTTTTCCTCTTTCCTTAAGCATTTTAAGTGTGTCAAGAACTTCGCCTCTTAAACCTGTCGGTTCCTTATCCACTATAAAAACATCTGGATCAAATATATCTGCGGTATGTTTAATAATAGAAGATCTCATTGAAATTGTTTTATCTATGTCTATAGCTAAATTTAACGTAGTATATTCACCATTTTTTAGTTTAATTACCCCAGGAATTCTAACGAAATCCACTCTTGCACTAAAGTCAAAACTTCCAATAATTGGTGAGCCAGATAGAATAAGAACTGATAAATCTTCATATTTTTCTACTAGAGAATTAGCTATTGCTCTGCAACGTCTTAAATGGCCAAGGCCCATAGTATCATGGCTATAAATAAGTACCCTTGAGCCAGAGTGGTTAGATTTAACTAGATTATTATCCATATTGTAATATTATCCTATACTTTTGGTTCAAGATAGAAAAGTTTTGATTTATTATGCTAAAATAGGTTTATAGCTTTGACCTATAGATCAATCAAGAGTAGGTATTAAAATATAAAAATTTTAGGAAATTAATATGGAAAAAAGCATATTTAAGTATATTCTTAGGTTTAGTAGTAGACAGCAAATAATGTTGACTTTAATGGCTGTGCTTTCTTTTCCTGTTCTTTACATTTTTTATGAATTACCTAAACAAATAATAAATGGTGCTATTCAAGGTGATCCAGGGACATTTCCTCAAAAAGCAGAATTATTTGGTATAAATTTTGGCTTTTCTGTCGGCCATATCCAATGGTTAATAATTTTATGTGTTTTATTTTTAGTTTTAGTGATTATCAACCAAGCATTTAAATATGTCATAAATGTTTATAAAGGCCTTACTGGTGAGAGGATGCTTAGGAGATTAAGATATGATCTTTACAGCAGGGTTTTGAGATTTCCAAAAGGAACTTTTAAAAATATGTCTCAAGGGGAGATAATACCAATGATTACTGCTGAGGTGGAGCCCCTTGGTGGTTTTATTGGAGATGCATTTGCTCAGCCAATTTTTCAAGGAGGTCAACTTTTGGTCATTCTTGGCTTTTTATTTGCCCAAAACCCTTTTATGGCTGCTGCTGCTGTAGCACTTTATCCTATCCAGCTTTACCTAATTCCTAAATTACAAATGAGAGTTAACCTATTAGGAAAAGAACGAGTCAGAAGAGTCAGGACCTTGTCTGATAGAATAGGAGAAACTGTTCAAGGTGTTGAAGAAGTACATGTTCATGACACCTCAAGGAGAGAAAGAGCAGAATTTTCATATCAATTAGGTGGTATTTTTCAAGTAAGATATAAGATTTATAGACAAAAGTTTTTTATAAAATTTGTAAATAATTTTATTCAACAATTAGGTCCATTTTTCTTTTATTCAATTGGAGGGTATTTAGTAATTAAGGGCAGTCTTGAAGTTGGAACATTAATGGCTGCTATCGCTGCTCATAAAGATTTAGCGTCACCATGGAAAGAGCTTTTAGGCTATTATCAAAAACAAGCAGACTCAAAAATAAAATATGATCAAGTTATTTCTCAGTTTGAGCCTGTAGATATGATTGATGAATCTGCTCAAACAGAAGAACCTAAAGATAATAACACATTATCCGGAGAGCTATCACTAACAAATGTTATTCTAAACGATGATCAAGATACTCCTATTGTTGATGGCGCAAATATAAAATTTTCATTAAATGAGTCTGTAGCGCTTGTCGGAGCTCCTGGGAGTGGACGAGAGGATTTAGCAATGCTACTTGCCCGTGTTATACAACCGTCTTCTGGTTCAATAAATTTAGCAGGAAATGATATAGCAAATGCCCCAGAGTCTCTTACTGGAAGACGTATGTCTTATGTTGGTTCAGGAGGATACGTTTTTTCGTCTTCATTAGCTGATAACTTATATTATGGATTAAGGCATAAACAAATAAGTGAAAATCCAGACCAAGAAAAAGCAAGAGAATTTCAATCAACAATTACAACCTCAGAAGCTTCTGGAAATTCTACTGATGATCCAAATGCAATCTGGACAGATTATACAGCTGCTGGAGCCTCCGATGATGACTCTCTTGTTGAGCAAGCTTTAAGAGTTTTAGAAATAGCTGATCTAACAGATGACGTTTATCAATTGGGTCTTAGAGGAACTATAAACCCGGAATCAAAAAAACAAACAGCAGATCTTGTTTTAGAAGCTAGAAACAAGTTTCTTGAAAAAATATCTAATGAAAAAGATTTAGCCAGTCTTGTAGAGTCATTCGATATCAAGGCATATAATACTAATGCAACGGTAGGAGAAAATTTAATTTTTGGTAACCCTACTAGTGATGAATTTGATATGAATCATCTAGGAAATCATGAATACGTAATTAAAGTTCTTGATAAAGCGGGTTTAAAAGCAAAAATGCTTCATACCGGCTATCAAGTAGCCGCAACAATGGTTGAGTTATTTGCCGACTTACCTCCAGATCATGAATTTTTTCAGCAATTTAGCTTTATTTCTTCTGAAGAACTCCCAGACTTTCAAGCAATTCTTGGTAGAGTTAGTAAGGATCATTTAGATCAGCTTAAAGAAGATGAGGCAGCAAAGTTAGTTGGTCTTCCTTTCCTTCTTGTCCCTGCCAGACATAGACTGGGTATTGTTACTGAAGATTTCCAGAGAGATATTCTTGCTGCAAGAAAAATATTTGCTGACGAACTTCCTGATAGATTAAAGAAAGATATTGAGTTTTATAACTCAAGTAAATATATAAAAGGGGCAACGATTCAAGATAATATTTTATTTGGAAAAATAGCTTATGGTGAAGCGGAGGCGTCTGACAGAGTTGGCAAGGTTTTAGCTGAGGTAATTGCTGAAATAGGTTTGAGGAAGGCAATAGTAAGTGTAGGGTTAGACTTTAATGTTGGCATTTCAGGCTCAAGATTAACTCTTGCTCAAAGACAAAAATTAATATTAGCAAGATCTATTATAAAAAAACCCGATGTACTTATAGTTTCTGATGGTTTATCTGCTATTGAGACTAATGTAGTTGAAGATATAATGAAAAAGCTAGTCAATGAAATGAGTGATAGATGTTTAATCTGGGTTCTTCCTTCAATTTCGCAAGCATCTTTCTTTAATAAAATAATTGCTATGAAAAAAGGAAAAATAATAAAGTCTGGTAGTTATGAAGAACTTAATTCTGGTGATGGTATAGCAAAACTAATTGAAGATAAGAATACATAAGGAGATTTTTTGTGAGTCTTAATGATGAAGTTGAATTACTTAGACAAGTTCCTATATTTGCAAATATAGAACCAGCAAAGCTAAAATTATTGGCTTTCACTAGCGAAAGACTAACTTTTCGAAAGGGCCTTGATTTATGTGTTCAGGGTGATCCTGGTGATGCGGCTTTCATAATCATCGAAGGAGAAGCAGACATCATAATTAAAATGGATAACGGCGAATCGAAAACTGTAAATAAAATAGGTAAACATCAGATTGTTGGTGAAATAGCTATTTTGTGTGATGTTCCTAGAACAGCTACTGTTAGAGCCTCCTCAGATGTAATTGTATTAAGAATCTCAAAGGATTTATTTTTTAGACTTGTAGGAGAGTTTCCTCAAATGGCAGTTCAAATTCTAAGGGAGTTAGCAGCTAGGCTTGAAAATACTACAACTCAATTAGCAAAAGCACTTGGTAAGTAGCTTAATTTTCAATCAGTCAACTTTACTTAGCAATACGAAGTCCAAATTCTAAAAAATATTAATTTGGATTACTCACTACCAAACTGTATATATTATTTTAGGTATTTTATTTATAGATTAATCTAATTCTTTAATTCAATCATAATAGGTATATGGTCTGATGGTTTTATATGTTGACGCGTGTTAGATAAAATTTTTAAATCTTTAATTTTTTTTGTAAGAGATTTTTCAACCCAAATGTGATCAAGTCTTCTACCTTTATTAGCTTTTTTCCAATCAGAATTTCTATAACTCCACCATGTAAAAATTTTTTTGTCTTCTCCCATAAAGTATCTAATTGCATCCACCCAATCTAGGCTTTTGAAAAGAGAATTATAATACTCTATTTCTATTGGGGTATGGCTAACTACATTTATAAGTTTTTTATGACACCAAACATCTAGTGGACTTGGTGCTATATTCATATCGCCAAGAAGAATTAATTTTCTTTTATTTTTTTTATTTGCAAACCATCTGGTAACTTTATTGTAGTATTCTAATTTTTCTTTAAATTTAATGTTCGTTTTAACATCTGGATCCATTCCACCAGCAGGAAAATAAAAATTGTGAATTTCTATTCCATTTTTTAATTTAATACATATATGACGTTTTTCTTCTTTATTACAAAAATCTTTAGTATATGAACTATCAAAAGGTATTCTAGAAATTATTGCAACGCCATTGTATTGTTTTTGACCATTTAAACATAAATATTTAAACCCATTTTCAATAAATATTTTTTGTGGAAACAAACTATCAGTTACTTTAATTTCTTGAAGGCACAAAATATCAATATTTTCTTTCAAAAGAATCTTTATGACTTGGTCAATTCTGACTCTAATACTATTTATATTCCACGAAGCTATTTTCATTTAAAAAATTGAAAAAGTATTACCAATTATTCCTAATGGAAGTCTGCCATTTTCAAATAGCTGAAATTTTAATGAAAATGGATGATCTTGATCAGCACTAGCAGATAGAACTAAGGCAGCTTGATATGCAGACGCAATTGCCATTCCAGCTGCAGCATTTACAAAAGACTGATAATAATCAATATCCTCCGAGTCTTTCGTAAATTTTTCAAATGCGACTGCTTCTAGGGATTGACCAGCTGTTTGGGATGTTACATGATTTAATGCATGACTTAATTCCTCCTCTTCGATATACCGAAGTGACTCATTAATTAGCGATACTTTGAGTTGTTCTTCTATTTCCCACCAATTTGAGTTCCAGTTAGGATTTTCAGCTATACCTGCAGCTTCATTCCAATCAAAAACATAAGCAATATTCGATTCTGGTAATCCAACTGCAGAAATATATTTTTCAGATAACTTAAGATCATAATCAGATAAGGATTGATTAATTCTGCTAAACCAATTGATATTAAGAATATTTTTAGTAAACTTTGCAATTTGTTTAAGTCTAATAATTTGGGTTTCTTCATCTATCATTTGATTAATTATTACCTATTTTTTTCTACAAGCATTTCCATAAGATTCAAAAAGTTTTTTTGAAATACAATCGTGATCCAAGCTTAATTCTGGGTGCCATTGAACACCTAATATCCATGAATTCGAGTTTTTAAGACTTATAGCTTCGATTGTTGTATCCTCCGCAAAGGCTTCTATTTGCAAATTTTTACCAAGCCTATTAATTCCTTGTCCATGCAATGAGTTAACTTTAATAACTTTCCTTTTTATAATTTTGTATATTAAACCATTTTCATTTATTGTAACATTATGTGAAGGTAAAGTTTGACACTCTATAGTTTTAGTTCTATCTCTTCTATGATCAAACTTACCTGGTACTTCGTGTAGATAGGAATGAAGAGAACCACCTAGAGCTACATTTACTTCCTGAAAACCACGACAGACTGCAAAAACAGGCAGGCCCATTTTAATTGCTAGTTTTATCAAAGGTATAGAAGTGCGATCTCTTTTTTCATCATATATGTCTCTATCCCTAGGAATATTACTTGAATAATTAAATGGATGAATATTTGTTGCCCCACCAGTTAAAAACAAACCGTCAATATTGATAAGAATATCCATAAAGTTTAATTTTTCACCTAAGGCAGGAATAATTATAGGATTACACTTAGATATTTCATTAAGTGCAAATAAATTTGATTCTCCCACAGTATGCCATAAAATAGAGTTCGTTTCCATAGTTCCAGCGACTATACCTATAGTAGGTCTATTTTGCATATTGAATTAAAACCTCATAAAATCTTAGCACTTATATTTAATTAGGTATAAAAGTTTTATTTATTTCTTTAATTTTTTTATTATAGTCAAATTTAAATTTTTTTTCATCTAACTTTATTTCAGTATTTACATCTTCGAGAGAAATTCTCGTTTTATAACCCTGAGAGTCTTCAATAATCCACTGTCTTAAAATTAGTGGATTATTCTCAAATAAAAGTTTTATTTTATTAGTAAGCATATTTTTATTATATTGCATTGATAATATTATAACATTTCCTTCATATTCTATATTTTTTATAACTATATCATTATTCTTAAAAGAAAAATTATTATTAACTAAAAATTTAATTGGAACCTTGTTAATACTAATTCTATTTAATTGATTTAGGTTTTTGTCATAAAAAATAACATATTGTCCGTCACTAACAATTAATATTGATGATGGTTTTTTGTACTCAAATATAATTTTTCCTGGTTTTGATATCATCAAAATTCCATTTTTATAACTACCGTCTTCATCAAGTTGAATAAATTTAGCTTGTAGAGTGGTGATATTATTAAAGTAATTTTCAATTTTATTAATTATTATATCAGAATTATTTGAAAAACTATTTGATGATAAAGATAGAGAAAATATCAATATTAAAAAAGTAAATTTTAAATTAACTAATCTATGTTTTATTAGGTTATTCATCATTAGTTGTTCTTGCAAGGATTTCCCTTTTGCCTACTCTATTTGGTTTTGAGATAATTCCTTCTTTCTCCATTCTTTCAATTATTCTAGCTGCTCGATTATATCCAATCTGAAAATGTCTTTGTATAAAGCTAGTTGAAACTCTTCCTTCACGACAGATTAGGTCGGTTGCTTTATTAAAGATATCTTCATCCTTATCATTACTATCGTTAGCTGTATAATTTAAACTATTATTATGATTAGTTTCATCTACGTCCTCAATTATTTCTTCTATATATGTGGGACTTTGTTGCCTTCTTAAAAAATCAACTATTTTTTCTACCTCTGTGTCGCTAACAAAAGGCCCATGTACTCTTCTTAATTTACCCCCAGATTGCATAAAGAGCATATCTCCTGATCCTAAAAGTGACTCAGCTCCAGGTTCTCCAAGTATTGTTCGGCTATCTATTTTGGATGTAACTTGAAAACTAATTCTAGTTGGAAAATTTGCTTTTATTGTTCCTGTTATTACATCTACCGAGGGTCTTTGAGTTGCCATAATAAGGTGTATTCCTGCAGCTCTTGCCATTTGAGCAAGTCTTTGAACTGATGCTTCTATGTCTTTTCCTGCGATTAACATAAGATCTGCCATTTCATCAACCACAACAACAATGTAGGGCATTGTTTTCAAGTCAAGTATCTGATCTTCAAATATCGGTTTACCAGTTTCTTCATCAAAACCAGTTTGAACAGTTCTTGTTAGTGTTTCTTTATTTTTTAAAGCCTGGTTAAGACGCTGATTATAACCAGCTATATTTCTTACCCCTAAGTGAGACATAGAATTATAACGTTTTTCCATTTCCCTTACTGTCCATTTAAGTGCAATGACAGCTTTTCCAGGTTCAGTAACAACTGGAGTTAATAGGTGTGGGATATTGTCATATACTGAAAGTTCTAACATCTTAGGATCAATCAGTATTAACTTGCATTGTTCTGGACTTAATCTATACAAAATAGATAATATCATTGAGTTTACAGCGACTGATTTTCCGGAGCCTGTTGTTCCTGCAACAAGTAGATGAGGCATTCTTGTAAGATCTGCAAAGATTGGCTCCCCACCTATATCTTTTCCAAGTGCTAAAGTTAATTTTCCTCCAGAACTTTCATAGTCTTTTGAAGAGAGTAACTCTCTCAAATAAACAGTTTCTCTATTTGAGTTAGGTAATTCAATACCTATGGCATTTTGTCCAGGAATCACTGCTACTCTCGCAGAAATTGCACTCATCGATCTCGCTATATCATCAGCAAGACTGATAACTCTAGATGCTTTTATCCCCCTTGCAGGCTCTAGTTCATAGAGTGTTACAACAGGTCCAGGTCTTACTTTAATTATCTCTCCACTAATTCCAAAATCACTAAGAACGCTCTCTAACATTCTTGCATTTTGCTCCAAGGCTTCTTCACTAATTGTTCGTTTCTTGTTTGTGTTCATTGAAAGTAAATGAAGTGGGGGTAATTCTAAAATATTATTATCTAGACCTAAATTCGTTTGTGCTTCTTTTTCCTCTCTCCTGCTTTTTGAAAGCTCCAGATTAGATTTTGAAATTCGTCCCTTCTTTTCAATTTCACTCTCTTTAGGTGAAATTGAATTTGTTTTTCTAATTTTGTCACCTAAAGTAGGTTCAATTTTTTGTTTAGATTTAACTTTTTTACCTAGTAAAAATTGATTATAAAATTTTTTAGAAAGAACTAAGTTTATGAATTTAAGTATACTAGTTTTTTGCGAATCATCATCAGTTACTTGTATATTACTTTTTTTGAATGATGGTTTAAAAGCAAGTTTCTCTCCAGTTCTAGAGAACCATAATACTGAATTAAATATTTTTAATAAAATTAGTTGACAAAATTTATTAATTTTCTTCCATTCATAAGGTCCAAGGCCCAAAGTATAGATAAAAGTGATTATACCAAGAGCAATAAAAAGAAAAAAAGTTAAATAATAAATATTCACATTAGGTGAAATAAGACCAAGAGAATATTTATAAGTTAAAGATCCAACTAAACCAGTTAATCCACTTAATGGCAATTTATTTATAAAATTTAGAATTAATTCATGGTTAAATGAGAAAATACTTAAAGTGAATATTAAGGTGATGAATTTAAGCCAAATATTTCTTATTATTTTATTTGAAAGTAACCTCCAAGACCAGCTTATCAATATTGGGATAAGTAAATAAATAGAAAGTCCAAAAACTTGGATGGATATATCAGCTATGATAGCCCCTGGAAACCCAAACCAATTTGATATTTGTGAGTTAGTTAAATTATTTAAACTGGGATCGTTTTCTGAGAAAGAAACAAGGGATAAAAATAAAAAAACAGATAAAAGAAGCAGTATTAACGCAAATACTTCAATAACTCTCTTTTTAAAAAAATTAGTCGCACCCTTAGGTAAGAATGATGTATCTCTGTTAGTATTTGTCATAAAATTTTTTATAGATAAATAGCCTTGATAAGATAATAAAATTTAATTTATATTAGACAATATATATAAAAATTCAAAAAAATTTAATTTAATTTTAGCCTATTCTAATTTTTTTAGGAAATCTATGTTTATATCGCTAAAAGCTATCTTTTGATGTATATTTGAATACTTTGTAGGGGGTAAATATTTTTAATTTTCAAAATTCTTAAAAATTTATTTAATGATTATTTGGTATCATTTTGAATATAATTTTTTAAATTTTACTTTAGAACACATTTAATGGTTGAAATTTATATAAATATAGCTAAATCATTGGTTATTAAATTTCCTCAGGATTTATTATGGCAGATAAGTTATATGCAGATATTTCAATTATAGGCGCCGGTTTAGTTGGAAGTATTTGTGCAAATTTTGCAGCTGATGCTGGTTTTAATGTTATAATTATAGATAAGGCAAGTCATAAAGATCTGATCAAAAATGATTTTGACGGAAGAGCTAGTGCAATTTCATTTGGTAATAAGCGTTTACTGGAAGTAAATAACTTATGGGATGAAATTAGTAATTATGCTCAGCCTATTTTAGAAATAAGAGTTTCAGAAGAGGGATCTAATTCTTTTTTACACTTTGATCATTTAGATGTAGGATCGGATCCTCTTGGGTATATGGTTGAAAATAGATATTTGCGAAAAGTTTTTTTTGAGAAAATTCTTAAAAAGAAAAATATTAAATTATTAGATGAGAATGAAATAATAGATTTCGCCACTGAGAACAGTCGAGGTGAGTGTTTTCTTAGTAATTCAAAAATAATTGAATCTGAAATTATTATAGCTGCTGACGGGGTAAATTCAAAAATAAGAAAAAAATCATATATTGATGTTTTTGAAAAGGATTACAGACAAACAGCAATAGTTACTACTGTTGAACACGAAAAACCTCACAATGGTATAGCTCATGAAAGATTCAGAGAGCCAGGCCCTTTTGCAATTTTACCTCTTCAGGGAAATTTTTCATCATTAGTTTGGGTAGAAAGCAATGCTACTGCAGATAGGTTATTAAAATTAAATAGTAAAAAATTTAATTTTGAGTTAGAGAAGAGGTTTGGCAATTTTTTAGGAAATGTTAAATCAGTTCCTCCAAACTGGAAATATAGACTAAAACTATCTCATGCTAAGCAATACTATCAAAAAAGAGTAGCATTAATTGGTGATGCTGCTCATGCTACACATCCTTTAGCAGGCCAAAATTTTAATGCGTCTATCCAAGATATCTCATTACTAGTTTATATGTTAAAAAAGAAATCCATTTTAGGTTTAGATATTGGCTCAATAGATACGTTAAAAAAATATGATAGATTAAGAAGGCCAAGCAATGATAGACTTATAGCTATGACTACTTTTTTAAATTCTTTGTTTTCGACCAATAATCCATTAAATAAATTTTCGAGAAAAACAGGAATTGCTTTAGTTCAAAATAGCCGTATTGCCAAGAATTTTTTTATGAATTATGCTGGTAATAAAGAAACCAAAATTCCAAATTTTTCAGATATAAATATTTTTTAGTTAACCTAACTCTCTTGATAAGTTACGTTTTTCTAATCCTTTGGTGTAAGTGTTCCAGTTTTTCTCAAAATCAGAACCTAACTCATATAAATACTCCCAAGTATAAATTCCAGTATCATGTCCATCATTAAACACTATTCTAATTGCATAATTCCCAACTTTTTCAATATTAGATATATCTACATATCTTTTTCCAGGAACAAAAAGTCTAGTTTGAGGGTTATGGGTTTGCACCTCAGCTGAGGGGCTAGAAATCCTTAGATATTCAGCTGAAAGTTTGTAATTTTCATCATTAGAAAAAAAAACTGTTAAAGTTTTATTTTTTTTTGAATATGATATTTCTAAAGGGTATTTTTTTTTATTTCTATTACTACTCATCAATATTTCTAGCTTCTTCAACAATTAATATGGGCACACCATCTTGTATTGGATACGCGAGTTTAGCTTGTTTACTAATCAGTTCTTGATTTTTTTCATCATAAATAAGCCTTGTTTTTGTAAGTGGGCAGACAAGTATTTCAAGAATTTCACTATCGAATGTCATTTTAAAATCCTATAATATCATTGGAGTGTAGATTTTTGATTGACTATATTTTGTGAATTAACAGACATCTCTATAATGGAATAAAATAAATTAGCTCTTTCTATAATGTTACTTGCCTCTAATAATAGCTGTTTTTCCCTTGGCTCAAAAGGGCAGCTCATTGATAGTGATTGAATAATAGCATCATCTGAAAAAGATTCTAAATTTTCTATATCAATATCAATTTGATTTATTGTAAAATATTTTTTTAATAAAGGTATTAATTTATTTCTATCAACTATATTATCTAAGTCATTTTTAGTATCATAGTCAAAATTATATTTTTCATAATTAACTTCAATCAGTCTAAAATCATTACTTGATTTATATTCATCTATTAGTTCAAATCTGCAAATACCGTTTAAAGTAAAGTAATACCTTCCGTCAGTAGTTTCTTTAAATGCTGTTATTCTTCCCACACAACCTATCTTGTATAGTTCATTTCCTGGAGACATGTCTAGAGGCTGAATCATTCCAATTATTCTATCTCCTTTTAAGGACTCAGAGAACATAGTTTTATAACGCTCTTCAAAAATATGTAATGGTAAATCGGTTCCTGGTAATAGAATGGTTCCTTGAAGGGGAAAAATTGGAATTATTCTAGGAAGATTTTTAATTGGGGGAGTATTTGTAAAACTTTGCATTAATTTAACTAAATATAATAGAAGACATCTTTCTTCTACTCGTTTTAGTGAGTTCATTATCAGGTCCAAGTACTTCAAAAATTTTCAAAAGTTTTTCTTTTGCCTCACCATTATTCCATTCTTTATTTTTTTTCATTATTTGAAGAAGCGTTTCGATTGCATTATCAAATTCATTTTCAGCTGCAAATGAAGTAGCTAAATCAAATTTTGCTTTTAAATTGTTTGGTTCTTTATTAATTATATCAATAAGCGATTCTTTGCTTATTAAATTCTCTTTATTTTCTACAAGAGAAAGAGCTGAAAGTGCTGATTTAACAGCATCATGGTGTAAAATTTCTTCACTGAGGCCATTAAGTAACTCTTTTGCTTTGTCAAAATCATCATTTTTTATATATACTTTTGCTAAACCAGCAATTGCTTCTGGATTCATTGATTCAAAGCCAATTACTTGCAAATATAAATTCTCAGCAGCAGAAAAGTTGTTATTTTGGAATTCATTCTCAGCCGCAGCTAGAGCTTGTTCAACAGGTGAGGGCCCAATTGGGCCTGTTAATTTCTCTATAAAAGATTTAATTTGTGTTTCTGTTTGTGCTCCAACAAATGCATCAATTGGTTGGCCGTCCTTAAATGCAAATACAGCAGGAATTGATTGAATCTGGAGTTGCTGAGGTATTTGAGGGTCATCATCAATATTGAGCTTTACAAGTTTTATTTTACCTTCAGAATTTGTAACAACCTTTTCAAGCATTGGGGCAAGTTGTTTGCATGGTTCGCACCAGGGAGCCCAAAAGTCAACCAATACCGGAACTTCTTTGGATGCCTCTATCACATCGTCCATGAAATTTTCAGTAGAGGTTTCTTTAACCACATTAGAAGAATTTTGATTTGTTCCTATTAACTGCTCAACCATTGTATATCCTGCTCATATTAAGACAAATAATAACTTAGTTTAGAATATCAATACCACTTTATATCTATATTTCATAAATATTTTTGAGGTATTTCCATAATTTTAAATGTATTACCAAAATGTGAGATAAATTTAATAAGATCATTACTATTGATTGTTGTTGTAGCTTGATTGTGTAGGGGGTGATAATTCAATTTATTAGACTCAAGCATTTTTTTATCAAGAATTATATTAACATCCCTAGCATCGTCTGAAATTATTGCAAATGGAGTAACTGAACCAGGCTCTACATTGAGAATTTTAATCATAATATCTGATGAACAAAAGGAAAGTCTTCCAGCCTCTATTTTTTTAGCCAAACTATTCAGATTTATCATACAATCTTCTGATACAACAACTAACCAAAAACGATTTTTTTTATCTTTTAAAAATAAAGTTTTGCAATGAGTTCCAGGAATATCTCCTCGGAATTTTTGGCTGTCCTCAACTGTGTAAAGGGCCTCATGTCGATAAGTTTTAAAACTTATATCGATCAATTTAAATAAATTAAATAATTCTTGCTCTTTTTTTAATATTTCTGTCATTTTATTTATGTAAGTAAATATCATGTGAAAAAAATAAAAAATTTGGTTATTTTTTGTTTTTTTATATTTTTATATGTATAAAATTAGCATATAAGTATAAATCAATGCAATATTTGCGGGCGTAGCTCAGGGGTAGAGCGCAACCTTGCCAAGGTTGATGTCGTGAGTTCGAATCTCATCGCCCGCTCCAAAATAGAGAATGAGGGTTTGATGAAAACAGTTCCAATTATTGATATTCAGCCATTTCTGAAGGGAAATGATTCTCAAAAAGCGACTGTCGCAAGTAAAGTTGACGAGGCCTGTTCAGATATTGGTTTTTTAGTAATCACAGGACATGGCGTTGATAAAACTCTTATTGAATCGATGTATAAAGTAAGTGAAGAGTATTTCAATAGACCTATATGGGAAAAAATGAAATATAAAATGCCCCCAGACAGATATAGAGGTTACACTTCATTTGGATCTGAAAATTTAGCCAACAGTTTGGATGAAATGTCTCCTCCAGATTTGAAAGAATCTTTTTCGATTGGGCCGTTTCATCACGAGAGTGATGAATACCATTTTGGTGAAGCTGGAGCCAGGTATTTTGCTCCAAATTTTTGGCCTTCATATCCTAAGAATATGCAAAAAGTATTTGAAGATTACTATTCAGAAATGGAGAGGCTATCAAAAGATTTAATGAAAATTTTTGCAATTGCTCTAGGCTTGGAAGAAAACTGGTTCAAAGATAAAATAGATAAGCATATAACTAATTTCTCTGTAATTCATTATCCTGGGCAAGAGATAAATAAGCCAAGAAAAAATCAACTAAGGGCAGGTGCTCATTCTGATTATGGCAGTTTAACTATTGTTCAGACTAATACAGATGTTGGTGGTCTAGAAATATTGAATAAAAATGGAAATTGGGACCCTGTTCCATGGATTGACGGCGCTTTTGTGGTAAATTTGGGTGACTTGATGGCTGAATGGACAAATGATAAATGGGTTTCAACAATGCATAGAGTTGTAAACCCACCTGAAGATAAATCCAATATTTCCAAAACTTCTATGACATTTTTTCATCAACCAAATTATGATGCTATTATTGAATGTATCCCAACCTGTATAAAGCCTGGAGAATCAGCAAAATATTCAAAAATAACCTCTGGTGAACATGTAACAATGAAAATAAATAAACATCGAACAGTTGTAGATGAGTTAGAAAGTTGAATCAATGAATACACTTAATTCCAGTGAACTTGAAGATATAGCTATAAATAAATATTTCGGAAATGTTGATAAGAAAAATCTTGATGAGGTTATTTCATTATTAGATCATGATATTTGTATAAATATTGTTACAGATCATCTTACTCACAATGGTGTAGATGAAGTATCAAATATGTTATCTGGCTATTTTAATAACTATAATAAACTATGGCATGGTAATTTTAGATCTATAGTAGATGAGGAGAGGCAGTCAATCGTTCTAAAATTTGACTGGAAAATTTATGATAAAGATAATACGGAGGACTCAGGTTCCAACGTTAATGTATTTTATTTTAAAAAAAATAAAATATATAGAATATGGATTTTTATGAGCACTCAAGATAACCCATTAAAGTAACTTTTTTGTACTGGAAAATATATGCTAGATAGTGTTTTAGAAAAAAACAGGTCTTATTTACAAAATACTGACCCAGAAGTATTTAATGCTCTTGTCGGAGAAGAAAAAAGACAAAGGTTTGGTATAGAACTTATTCCGTCAGAAAACTTTGCCTTTCCAGAAGTCTTGGCTTTGTTAGGCTCTGCTTTTACAAACAAATATTCTGAAGGTTATCCTGGTAAAAGATATTATGGTGGGCAAGATTACACTGATATAATTGAAGATCTTGCAAGGGAGAGAGCTAAAAAAATTTTCCGAGGAGAGCATGCAAATGTTCAGCCATTATCAGGTTCAGCAATGAACCAAGCAATATATCATGCCTATCTTGATCCGGGAGATACTGTTCTTGGAATGGAATTATCTCATGGAGGTCATCTAACTCATGGTGCACCTGTTTCTCACATGGGAAAGATTTATAATTTTTTAAGATACAAAACTATCATTAATAAAGGTGGGATCATAGATTGGGATGAAGTAGAGGATTTAACATTAAGGTATAAACCAAAAATATTACTTTGTGGCCATTCCTCATATCCTAAAGACCTTGATTACACAAAATTCAAATCTATCGCAGACAAAGTGGGTGCTTTAACTATGGCTGATGTTTCACATATCGGAGGTTGGATTGCAACAAATCATCTTAATAACCCTTTGGATGCCGGCTTTGATTTTATGACTACTACAACTCATAAATCAATGCGTGGTCCAAGAGGTGGGCTTATTTTGTCAAAGAAAGAACATGCTAAAAAAATAGACTCTTCTATTTTTCCAGGATTACAAGGTGGGCCTCATATGAATCAAGTAGCTGCAACTGCGCTGACAATGAAGAAGGTGGCAACTAGTGAGTTTAATAACTATGCCCTAATGGTATTAAAAAATGCAAAAAAACTAGCTGAAGAACTTTTAGCAGAAGGCTTTGATTTAATTACCGGTGGAACAGAAAACCACCTTATTGTAATTGATACTGTAAAAAGTTTAGGCTTAGACGGAAAAAAAGCAGAGGAACTACTTGATGAATATGGAATAACAACAAATAAACAAGTTATTCCAGATGATCCTAATCCTCCTCTAAGGCCTAGTGGTATAAGGCTGGGAACTCCTGCTGTAACAACAAGAGGTATGGAGGAAGAAGATATGAAGATAATTGCAAAATGGATTTCCAAAATTTTAAAGGAAAAAGAAAATCTTAAATCTTTAACAGGTTTGAAAAATGATATTAAAAATTTTTCAGATAAATTTGTTTTACCTGGTATATAATTTATGTAGGGAGATATTCAATTATGAGTGAAGACCCGAATAGAATTACTAGACACTTTCTAACTTTAGAAAACAAAAGACAGATTCACTATCGAAAAGCCGGAAAGGGCCCTCCAGTTTTACTTCTTCATCAATCGCCCAAATCCTCTAAAGAACTTATCCCAGTCATCAATGGCTTAAAGAAAAACTTTACATGTATAGCACCAGATACTCCGGGTAATGGTAACTCAGATCCTTTAAAAGAAAAAACCCCAACCATGATTGATTACGGTAGAAATATTAAAATTTTTCTTGATGAGCTTGGTATAGAAAAGGTTTGTGTCTATGGCTTTCATACTGGAGCATCTGTGGGAGGTTCATTTGCTAGTCAATTTCCAGAAAGAGTAAATGTTGCAGTTTTAAATGGTTTTGTTGCTCTTAATGATGAAGAGCGAAATGATATTATGAGCAATTACTTAACCCCTTTAGAATATAATTGGGCTGGAGGGCACTTACTTTGGTCTTGGTCAAGACTTCGTGAACAACATATTTTTTTCCCATGGTATAAGATTTCTCAAGAAACTAGAATGCAATCAAATTTGCCTGTTCCAGATCAAATTCAGGAAAATCTAATGGAATTTTTTCGTTCCGGTGATGAATATAGAAAACCATATGGCGCTGCTTTTATGTTTGAAGGTGACAAGGTGGCAAAAACATTTAGGTCGCCAACAATTATATGTGCATCTGACTGGGATCCTACAGTTCGATTTATTCCAAGACTACCAGAAAATCTTCCCTCTTGTGTTCAAATCGAAATGTTAAGAGATAAAAGAGGTAATGAGGTTACTGAATGGCTTGAAAGTATATTTGTAAAATATGCTTCTGGTGATACACCACATTTTCAAGATCCTAAACCTTTGACAGATAGTTATTGGCAGGATTTTATAGATCTGGACGGGGTGCAATTAAATATAAAGAGAATTAATGGGAAAAGTAGACCTGTAATTTTTCAGCATGAATTAGGAGATGATAATAATTCTTTAACGAGATATTCAAATTCAAATGTTAATGCCATTGCTTTTGACTTACCTGGACATGGTGAGTCTAATAATCTTGATTTAGATACAGATTTTAATATAGATTCTATTTCAGAACTTTTAAGCAATGCAATTAGAAAAATTGGTATTGATGATTTTGATTTTATTTCAATGCAAAATAGCAGTGCTATTTCTTTGAAAACTTGTAATAATTTATCTGATAAAGTTAATAAACTATGTTTGGTAAATTTTCAATATTTTTCAAATACGGATAAGAAAGAATTTTATGATAAGTTTTCTTTTGAAATTAACCCCGAAAGATACGGAGAGCATTTAATTAAATGCTGGAATTTTATAAGAGATCAATCTCTTTTCTACCCATGGTATAGCAATAAGAGAGAAAATCTAATTCTTAATAAAAGTAATCTAGATATTAATTATTTGCATAGAAGAGTTGTTGCATTATTAAAATCTGAAAAAAATTGGCATAAAATGTGTCGTATGTTATCAAATGTTGATGAAAATCTTTTGATAAAATCTTCCAAGGTAAATATAAATTTTGCTGGAAGCACAACTCATCCACACTTTAAATATAAAGAAAAACTAATCCAGGATGACGAAAAATTATGGATAGACCTGCCAGAAGAAACAAGTTTATGGGTAGAAAAAATATTAGGATAGAAGAAAAGCTAAGATAAGTTTTCTTCTATCCAGAAATATAGTCTAAACAACTCCATATGCAATCATTGCATTGGCTACTTTTATGAAACCTGCTAGGTTTGCTCCTTTAACATAATCAACAAAATTCTCATTATTCTCTTTACCGTATTCTACGCATTGATCGTGAATACTATGCATAATTGATTTAAGTTGTTTTTGAAGATCTTCACTTGTCCATGATAACCTCTGAAGGTTTTGTGTTATTTCTAAACCTGAAACGGCTACCCCTCCAGCATTAGCTGCTTTTGATGGACCAAAAAGGACCTTAGCATCTAGAAAAGCATGAATACCGTCTTGTTCAGTAGGCATATTCGCGCCTTCTGAAATGGCTTTAATGCCATTACTAATCATAACTTTTGCTTCATCTGTTGATATTTCATTTTGAGTAGCACAAGGAAGAGCTAAGTCAGCTTCAACTATCCAAGGTCTTTTTCCTTTATGAAACTCTGAGCCTTTGAATTGACTGGCATATTCACTTATTCTTCCTCTTTTTATAGTCTTAAGCTCCTTAACCCAATCAAGTTTTTCTTGTGTAATTCCTGAAGGATCGTAAATAAAACCCTCAGAATCTGATAAAGTGAGTGGTATTCCTCCTCGATGCAATATTTTTTCTGCTGCATGCGTAGCTACATTTCCAGAACCGGAGATTATAGCTTTTTTGCCTTCAATAGCTGTGCCTGCTTGCTTTAACATGTCCTCTAAGAAATAAACTGCACCATAGCCAGTTGCTTCAGTTCTAACTAGGCTTCCTCCATATTCAAGGCCTTTTCCAGTAAGTACCCCTGTATATTGATTGGTGATTCTCTTATATTGTCCAAACATATAGCCAATTTCTCTTGCCCCAACCCCTATATCTCCAGCAGGTACATCAACATCAACTCCCACATGTCTGTATAGTTCTGTCATAAAAGATTGACAAAATCTCATAACTTCATTGTCAGATTTTCCTTTTGGATTAAAGTCAGAACCACCTTTGCCTCCCCCCATAGGCAAACCAGTAAGACTATTTTTGAAGGTTTGTTCAAATGCTAAAAACTTTAAAATACTTTGATTAACACTGGGATGAAACCTTAATCCACCCTTGTATGGGCCTATAGCGTTATTATTTTGAACCCTATAACCTCTTTGGACTCTAACATTTCCATTATCGTCTTCCCAGCATACTCTAAAACTAACTACTCTATCTGGTTCAGCGATCCTTCTAAGAATTTGATGCTCATGATAAATTTCCTTATCTTTTATATAATCGAATATGTACTGAGCAACTTCATAAACTGCTTGATGAAATTCATTCTCACCAGGATTTCTTTTTTTTACCCCATCCATAAAACCTTGGAGATCAACATGATCAGATACTGCCATTTTACATTCCTCGCCATTTAATTAATTTATATAAAAATACTAATCATAACTTATATACTAAGCTAAATCTTATTTCCAGATATTAAAAAGACTAACAAAAGTATTTTGTATTTTATTAATATTTTAGTGTTTAAAATGTCTTATTCCACAAAATACCATAGCAATTTTAAGTTTATTAGCAGCCTTAATAACATCTTTATCTTTAATTGATCCGCCAGGTTGAATAACAGCCTTTGCACCGGCTTTAACTACAGTTTCTAGTCCGTCAGGAAAAGGGAAAAAAGCATCTGATGCTGCAACAGAGTTATTAGTTAACTTTTCAGATAATTTTGCTTCCTTGGCAGCAATATCAGATTTATGCGCTGCAATAAAAGCTGAGTCTAATCTACTCATTTGCCCAGCACCAATTCCAACGGTTGCTAGATTTTTTGCATATACTATTGCATTAGACTTAACATGTTTAGCTACTTTAAAAGCAAATAGTAGGTCATTAGTTTGTTCAACATTAGGATTTAAATTTGTAACTACTTCTAAATTATTTCTAGAAACTGAAGTTGTATCTCTATCTTGCACTAGATATCCTCCGGAAATAGATTTAATTAAATGTTTACCATATACTAATTTTACTAGATTTTTATTCTCTAAAATTCTTAGATTTTGATTTTTTTGAAGTATTGTTAACGCTTCATCTTCATACTCCGGAGCAATAATTACCTCTGTAAAAATTTTAGCTAATTTCTCTGCGATACTTTTATCAATTTTTCTATTTGTAGCTATTATCCCCCCAAATGCACTTATAGGGTCACACTTAAGAGCATTTTCATAAGCTTTTTTTAGACTTTTATTAATCGCTATACCACATGGATTAGCATGTTTTATAATTACTACTGTTGGCAGATCAAAGAATTCTAATTCGTTAATTATCTCAACTGCTGCCTCAGTATCATTTATATTATTATAACTTAATGGCTTGCCGTGTAATTGTTTGGAAGAAAAAATACTGTTTTGTTCAGGTTCATCAAAATAGATTGCTGCTTTTTGATGAGGGTTTTCACCATATCTTAGAATAGACTTTCTTTTTAAATTAAGATCTAAATTTAGAGGAAAATATTCTTCATCAACTTTATTATCAGTAAAACCGGAAAGCCATCTATAAATATTTTTATCGTATTCAGTTGTTTTTTTAAATGCTTTGATAGCCATAGATTTTCTAAAATTCAAGGTCGTTCCACTTGAATTGCTTTCCATCTCATCTAATAATTTATTGTAATCATTCGGGTCAGTTATAACTGTGATAAATTCATGGTTTTTTGCAGCGCTTCTTATCATAGCTGGTCCACCTATATCAATATTTTCTATACATTCATTATAAGAATTATCTCTTTTTATAGTTTCTTCAAATGGATAAAGATTTATTATTACTAGATCAATAAATTCTATAGAATTATTTTTTGCATCATTTAGGTGTTTTTCATTTTTTCTTATAGCTAAAATTCCACCGTGTATAAGAGGATGAAGTGTTTTAACCCTACCATTCATTATTTCAGGAAATTTTGTGTAATTTGATACATCTCTAATTTCAATATCATGATTTCTTAATTCTGATGCTGTTCCTCCTGTAGAAAGTATTTCTACATCATGTTTAACAAGTCTTCTTACGAATCCTACCAGTCCAGTTTTATTTGAAACAGATATTAGTGCTCTTCTAATTTTCATTTGTGCTCCCAATTGAATTAAAAAACATTAATTAATAGGTTTAGTATATTCGTTAACCATTTTATTTAGTAATTTTATTGCATTGTTGCTTTTACCAGCGTCTGATAAAGTTTTTAAATGTTCTAAATGTGTGTTAATTTCATTTAAATCAGGGGCAAAAAGTTTTGCTTCTCTTATCCCTGCAATTTTTGTTTCTACTAAAACTTCCTCATCATAAAACAATGATTCATGAATTTTTTCACCCTGCCTTAAACCTATATAACTTATTTTTATATCTTTATCAGGCTCAAGGCCCTCCATTCTGATTAGTTGCCTGGCTAAATCTTGAATTTTAATAGGTTCTCCCATGTCTAATATAAATATTCTATTTAAATACTCATCATTTTCTTGGATAGTTGAAGCATGCAAAACTAATTTTACTGCTTCTTTGGATGTCATAAAATATCTAGTTACATCTGGGTGAGTAACTGTAATTGGGCCTCCAAGTGCTATTTGTCTTTGAAATAATGGCACAACTGAACCAGTAGAACCGAGAACATTTCCAAACCTAACAATTACAAATGAAGTATTTTTTGACTCTTTTTTTGATGATAAAGCTAGTGACTGACAATAATACTCTGCAATCCTCTTAGTCTGGCCCATAATACTAGAAGGGTAGACAGCTTTATCGCTTGATATAAATACCATAACTTTACAGTCTGAGTTTTTTGCTGCATTTGCTATATTTTTAGTTCCCAGGATATTCGTTTTAATAGCTTCAGTTGGATTATCTTCTACAAGTGGCACATGCTTAAGTGCGGCTGCATGGAAAACAATATCTGGTTTAAAATCATCAAAAATTCTATTTATAACATTATTATTTTTTATATCACCTAATATAATAGACTTATTCAAATTAGGATATCTTTCATTAATTTCTGTTTCTATTTTATATAAAGCAAACTCGTTATTATCTAAAATACATATTTTAGATGGGTTTAAGTTTATAATTTGTCTAACTATCTCTGAACCGATAGTTCCTCCAGCACCGGTAACCAAGATTTTCTGATTATTGAACATAGAGTCGATTCTATCATTATTAAGAATTTGTTGAGGCCTCTGTAAAAGATCTTCAAGAGCTAATGGTTGAAGAGTAGAGTAAATTGGAAGGTTAAGTTTATCAGTCCTGTCAGCATTAAAGAGTTCGGTTATTCTAGGAAGTTTTGAAACTGTTAGCCCCAGCCTTTGTGAATTATTTAACAAGGAATTTAATTTATCAGGATTTATTTTAGAATTTGAAAGTATTATTTTTTGTGGGTTTAAATTCTTGGAATTAAGTTTCAAAATAATCTTTTCTAAGTCAATTAATGTTCCCCATACTCGTACACCTCTAATATCTCTTCCTATATTTTTAGAAGAATTATCAATTATTCCTATAACTTTATATGGAGATGAGCTATGCCTATTTGCCTCTCTGATAAATCTCTCACTTTCGTTATCTGCGCCAACCATCAGAACTTGTATTTTATTTTTAGTATTTTTTTCAAAAATATTTTCTAAATTTCTATCTTTGATTATTCTATATAATAATCTCGGAGTAGATAGAAAAATAACTAAGAGTGGAAAGAGAAAAAATAGAGCAGTTCTTGGGAAGGACTCTAATCTAGTTATTAGGAACATAAGTGGGATAAATAAAAGTATAGAAAATGTTACTGCCTTAGCTATAGTTAAAAGGTCTGTAATTGAAGCATAATGCCATAAACCTCTATAAAGACCTAATTTCCAGAAAGTAAAGGAGCAGATTAAAACAAAAGATAATGTTCCAGGCCATAAAAAAAATATTTCTTGTGGGTACCCAATTATTTCATATCTAGCTAAAATAGAAATCTCAAATGCCAAGCATGCCATAATTAGATCATGAGCCGCGACGACAAAGACCCTTAAAAATGGTATTTGATTTGAATATTTCATTTGAATCTCTTTGAGGCTATTTGAAAAAATAAAACCATTAATGATGTTAATATTAATCCTATGAAAACTACAATATTTTTTAAGTTGTTATTCAAAGTTCCGACAATAGAGAGAATAATCAAAAAGGTATTTAAGATTGATATGTATATCACTATTTTTGAATGCTGATAGATATTAGTTACCTTTTGATAAAAATGTTTTCTATGTGCATCAAAAATTTTTTCTCTTCTAAACATTCTATTTAATAAAGTCAAGGTTGAGTCGAAAAAATAATACATTGGTAAAAGTAAACTTACATGCCAAAGTTCAATAATAGCTAGCTCAAATATAATCCAACCTATAAGGAATCCAATAGGTATAGAGCCAACATCACCTAAAAAAATTTTTGCAGGATACCAATTCCAAAAAAGGAAACCAATTAGCGCACAAGTAATTATAATCAAGAAAGTTGTGATAAATGAACTATTATTAAATTCTAAAGTTTCTCCAATTAATAAGAAGATAATTAGTGATCCAAAAAAAATACTAATACCCTCAATACTAGTAATACCATCGATACCATCCATAAAATTTGTAAGATTAATTATCCATACCCACAATATAATAGTTAGTATGATATCTATAAAGTTTGGGAATATTCCTTGGAAAACAATTCCGGGTTCTGATAAACAATTTACACCAATTCCAGCAGCTATAATATGAAAAATTATTCTGAAAAATCTTGAAGTGCTATTCAAGTCATCTCTCCAGGAAATATATCCTAGTGTTAAAACTGATATAAATAAAAGTAAATTTGAAAAATCAAAAGAACTATATATAAAAAAATTAATTGAAGTGAATAAAAATATATAAAGCAAAATTATAAATATGATTACTACACCAGCACCGATCGGTATTGCTGTTGAGTGGCTAGATCTTAAGTTAGGTTTATCAAGTATTTTTTTTTTAGACAATACGCCAATAGCAAGTCTACATCCAAAGAATGAAAGTAGAAAAGTTAACACAGATATAAACCCAATATACCAAAACATTTTATAATTTGTTTCTTTTATAGTTCAAAATTAATCTATTTTTTTTAGTATAGTTTCATAAACATTCATAGATCTAAAAATAAAATCCTTGGAAGTAAAATTTTTTACTACCAGTTTTCTACCTTCTATCCCCATTTCTTTTTGCATATCTTTATTCTCAATAAGTTTTTTTAATGCTAAAGATAAATTTTTGCTATCTCTTACAGGTACTAATAGGCCATTTCTTTCATTAATTACAATTTCTCTACAGCCAGGTACATCAGTCGTTACTATTGGTTTTTCTAAAGCAGCAGCTTCAATAAGCACTTTCGGTAATCCTTCTCTATATGAGGGAAGGCAAATAATTGTTGCTTTAGAGAGTGTTTCACTCATATTTTCAGAGAAGCCCCACCATTCTATGATATTCTCTTCTATAAGTTTTTTAATTTTTATCTCGTCTATATTTGTAGGATTATCAGGATCAGTTCGCCCAACTATTACAAATCTTGCAATAATACCTTCATTTTTTAAAATTTTTGCAGCATCAAAGAACTCATTAGCCCCTTTATCTCCTATGATCCTAGCAGGAAACATAATAATTCTATTATCAACGAATTTATTTATTGGAGTAAATACATCTACATCTACTCCACAACCTTTAATCATAACAGTTTTTGTTCTATCTACTAAGTTTCTGTCTATAAAAAGCTCTAGGTCATCGCTATTTTGAAAAATCGAGATACTGTTTTTGTGGTTAAGTGAGAATTTATAAATAAGTAAAACAAATTTTCTAATTATTTTATTTAAAAAATTTGATGTTACAAATAAAAAACCAAGCCCAGTTATAGCATTGACAGTTCCTTGTATATTAAGAAGCCTTGCTATTATGCCACCATACAAGACTGGCTTCATTGATACAAAATGAATTAGATTTGGTTTATTTTTTGAAATTAGTCTCCAAATAGAAATAAATAATTTTAATTCCAAAAAAGGATTTTTCCCACCTCTTTTTAGAGGTATGCTATGAAACTGAATATTGTATTCGTTTATAATTTCTAAACTTTTTTTATGATAAGGCGCGAGAACATGAACTTCTAAGCCATTTTTTTTAGCTTCTAATGCTAAAGGTAATCTATGTGTTATAAAAAAAGGTAAATCATTTAAAACAATAAATATTTTTAGATTTTTATACATAACTTATTATTTAGATAACCATGATTGAAACATAAGAATACTCCAAAGTTGGTTTTGTCTATTAAAAGTGCCTGATTTATGTTCATTCCAGTAGCTCTTAACTTTACTTGAGTCAAAAAAACCTTCCTTAATAATTTTTTCTTCAGATAGCAAATCTTCAGCCCACTCCTGCAACGGACCTCTTAGCCAGTCTCCTAAAGGTACTGTGAAGCCTTGTTTTGGTCTATTTATATAATTAACAGGTAAATGTTTTGATAAAATACTTCTTAACAATTTTTTACCCTTTCCTTTGCTAATTTTCATTTTGTCAGGAAGATTGATTGCTCTTTCAATTATTCTGTGGTCAATAAGAGGAACGCGAGCTTCTAAACTTAATGACATTGAAGTTCTATCAAGCTTAGTTAGGATATCATTTGGAAGATAGTTTGTAAGATCTAGTACTTGCATATTATATAAATTACTTTTTGATGATTCAAAATTTATACTTTCTTTGAATTCTTCACCTTCTTCACTAATTACAATTTCATGTGGTTTTTGCCATTGTGATATAAGCTTATTATATACAATTGATTGATCATCAATATCAAATATTGAAGCAAGTTTTATTAATCTATCAGATGCTTGAGGTGGTCTGAATTTATTTGGTATAAATTTAGATATTTTATTAGTTATATTTGGGGAGGTGTTTAGAATAATATCACTAATTACGGTTCTAATTTTTCTTGGAATAATTTTAATTTTATTGGAATATTGACTAGACCAAATGTAACGAGTATAGCCAGCAAATACTTCATCTCCTCCATCACCAGAAAGAACGACAGAAACTGACTTTTTTGCTAATTCTGAAACAAAATAAGTTGGAATTTGAGAAACATCAGCAAATGGCTCATCAAAAATATATGGAAGTCTGTTAATAATTATTTGAGCTTCTGACTCAGAGATATAATGCTCAGTATGGTCTGTGCCTAAGTACCCTGCAATTTTTTTTGCATATATTGCTTCATTGTAATCTTGATTATTAAAACCAATCGTAAAAGTTTTAATTGGCCTCGGACTCTCTTTTTGCATTAAAGCTACTACTAAAGAAGAATCTATACCTCCAGAGAGAAAAGCACCTAATGGAACATCTGATATCATCCTACGTTTGATTGAGTCAGTAATTAAGCTTTCAATTTCTTCTTCAGTTTCTTTTGGATCTTTATAAGAATTAAAATTATTTGAAAGATGTTTTACATCCCAAAATTTTCTTATCTCCTTACAACCATTAGGCTGGATTGTAAGTATAGAGCCTGGTTCCAATTTATAAATATTATCATAAATTGAAAGTGGTGATGAAATATAATTATACTTCACGAGGCTTTTAAGAGCATCTCTATTTATTGAAAGTGCTACTCTTGGTATTTCTTCAAACGATTGGATCTCAGATGCAAAAGCAACGATTTTTCCAAAGTTGCCCCAATATAAAGGTTTTATCCCCAATCTATCTCTTACTAATTGTAGTGTCTTATTTTTTTTATCCCATAGTGCAAATGCAAACATTCCAATTAATTTATTAAGGGCATTTTCAAGTCCCCAAGTTCTTATAGCCTCCAATAAGGTTTCAGTATCAGAATTTCCTCTAAATTTAACCTTGTAGTTTGAAAGTTCAGTTCTTATGTCTTCACTATTATAAATTTCACCATTATAAGCGATTACAAATCTTTCATCAGATGACATCATTGGTTGTGAGCCACGTTCAGATAAATCAATTATAGATAATCTTTCATGGCCGATAGATATTCCATATTTATCATCAAACCATAAGCCTGATGAGTCTGGCCCTCTATGATTTACTCTATTCGACATAGACTTTACAGTTGCGTTTAATATTTCAGTAGAAAAATTATTAAATCTATCTAAAATTCCGACAATCCCGCACATCTAGTGTAACTCTCTTTCAGGAAGACGTATAAATTTCCATAATATCTCTTGTTTTGGAGAATCAATATCAAATTCAACAACTATTTGCTGAGATCTTTTCATTTCTCCTTTTATCCCCATATAAACACTCTCATCGACTTTTGCTTTTTGTAAATTAACTTTAAATAACCAACCAGGGCCTTTGTTAAGCCTTAATAAAACTTCATCAATATTCCCGGTCCTAGAAGCAGATACTAATGGATGAAGATGAAACCTCAATACTGCGTGATATTTATCATTTTTAATTAAATTATCAATTGCAATAATTGAATCATTTCCAACTATCTCCATTCCATCATGGTAAATATGGATTCTTCTGACATGAATAATCCCAAATTTTTTTCTATACCCGTGATGTCTTACCTCTAACCAAGAGTTTGTATCTTCATCACCTCTTAATGGAGGCTCAAAAAATTTTTTTTCTGTCACAAAATCTGGATTAGAATCATTAATTGTAATAGTTGAATAAGCATGGTTATTTTTTGATAATTTTTCCCATGTTTTATCTTCCCCTGAAAAGGTACCACAGTTAACAACTAATCTTTCTTTACCAATAGATGCTTCAAAACTTAAAGGACCAAGATAGTTTCTAGAGGAATTAAATTTACCTGACTTGATGATAATTGATAATCTTTTAAAACTTATTTTTTCAAACCCTAAACTTGATAAACTAACAAGAGTTTCGATATCATTTTTTACCTTATTTAAATTTTTTAGTATAATTTTAAAATCATCATTATTTTCAAAACTACCGTTAAAAATTGATAATTTTTCATCATTATGCATTAAAGTTATTATTACTCTCAAAAAATAATCCACAAGATCATCTAAATGATTAATTGTAAGATTAAAAGTTTGCTGATTAATTATTTTAAGTAATGATAATATTCTTAATAAAGTTAATGCTTCTGTAGCATTTGAACAGTCAAATAGATTTTTATCCTTAAAATTTTTTTCTATTTGAATATTTATTAATTTTACTGCTTTTTGTGAAAATTTTTTTTTATTTTTTAAAACACCCCATAAGTAAAGACTAAGCCTAGTTTGAAGGTAGTCAATATTATTATTGTTCAATGTATTCCATCTCAAAAGATGTTTTGATTGTTTCTGTATTGAGTCAAAAAAAATATCAATGAATTTTTGGTCCGCATCTTTGATAATAAAATTATAATTTAAAACCCAGCTCTCAATTCTCATTGCAATTAATGAAATATGCCATGTTAATTCATTCCAATTATTAAATTCCATAATCCATTTTTTTATTATTGTTTGTGAGAATCTGCTTGCTGCAATAGTATTTGAAGCTCTAAGGTGATGCAGCCAAAAAAAACTATGAAATTCTTTGTTCCATTCTCTTGTGGCTCTGATCTCCCAGGGGAGCTTATCTCTAAGATCAATAGTATGACCAGATAGGGTAAGTTTACCTTGAAAGATATGATTTCCAATTTCAATGCTTCCAGGATAAGTTTCTATTTCAATCTTTGAAGTACTTTTAATTTTCTTTTCTTTTAATGTACTATTATAAATTTTCGAACTGAAAATTAATCTATGCAGAGCATTTTCTTTTGACATTTTATAATTAAGTCTAATATTCCTATTAATAAATACGAAGTTTCTCGATATTCATTTTATAATCATCTTTAGTTCCATTAAATATAGATGACCCGGCAACAATTGTATTTGCTCCGCAATTAACTACATCTTGAATATTATTTTCATTAATCCCACCATCTACTTCAAGAAGAGTATAACTGTTGCTTTTATCAATAATTTTTTTTGTAGCTACAATTTTTTCTAATTGATCATTCATAAAACTTTGTCCTCCAAAGCCAGGATTAACAGTCATAATGAGAACAAGATCTAATTTTTCAATAACTTCATTGAGAATCTCTATAGAAGAGCTTGGATTGAAAGCCAAACCAGCTTTTTTACCGTGGTTTTGTATTAATTTAATAGAATTTGAAATATTTTTACTGACTTCAGAATGAATAGTAATTATATCTGCGCCCGCATTAGAGTATATGGGTATATATTTATCAACATTTTCAATCATTAGATGAACATCAAACATTAAATCAGTATGATTCCGAATTGACTTAATGATATCCGGTCCAATTGTAAGGTTTGGGACAAAATGACCATCCATTACATCGATATGTATCATGTCAGCTCCAGCATTTGTAATATCACTAATTTCATCACCTAGCCGCGAGAAATCAGAGGACAGAATAGAAGGTGCAATAAGTAAGTTTTTTTTCATTGTATTAATTATTAAATATTTTTTTTAACTGTTTACTAAAATCACTTTTTTTCAAATCGGGCAATAAAAAAACCATCAAGCCCTCCAAATTCACTCCAATAATGGGGTAGTATTTGTACAAAACCTTCATTTGTAATTGATTCTTTCAATTTTGGTATTTCTTCACTGGTTATTTTTGACAATTTTATGTTGGGCAAATTAAGTATTTTCTTTGCTATATTTATACCTTCTTCAGGTTCGATAGAGCAGACTGTATAAACAACAGTTCCTCCAACCTTTAGAATTTTAAAACTATGTTCTAACAACTCCATTTGTATTTCACTAAGTTTCATAATATCACTTTTTTTTCTATGCCAAATTATATCCGGGTTACGTCTGAAAGTTCCAGTTCCACTACAGGGTGCATCTAAAAGTATAGCCGAAATATCAAGGTTAGTAGGTTCCCAATTTAGAAAGTTAGTATTAATAATGTTATGTTTTAAATTCATTCTATTAAAATTTTTAACCATAGTCTCTATTCTTTTTTTATCATGATCAATTGAAAAAACATTTAAACCAGATCTTAAAAGTTGAATACTTTTTCCACCAGGCGCAGCGCAGGCATCAATTACTAACTTTTTCTTACGGTTGTTATTTATTCTATTCAACAAAAGATTTGCAGGTATTGTTGCCGCTGCATCCTGAACCCACCAATTTCCTTCCTTATACATAGGCAGTGAGGAGATTTTATTATGTTTTCTTAACCTTATTGATCCATTAGGGAGAAGTTTAGCATTAAATTTTTTAAAAATTTTAGTTTGTGAAAAATCTATTGATATATCTAGGTATGGCTCGCTTAATATACTTTTAATAATTAATTCAGTTGTTTCATTACCATAATTTCTTTTCCATTTATTTAAAATCCATGCAGGAAGCATATGATCTGTAGAATTAATTATGTGTATATAATCTTTTTGATTATTAATAACTTTTCTCAAAATTGCATTAACAAGTGGCTTAAAAGTCTTTAGTTTAGGTCTAATAATTCCAACAGTCTGATTTACTGAAGCATAATTTGGAGTACGCAAATAAATAATCTGTGCAACCCCTATTTGTAAAACTATCTTTATCTCCGGATTTCTTATTGGTTTTTCTAAATACAAATTTATTATTTTTTCTATATAACCTAACCTTCGTATTAATGTAACTACCAGCTGATATATATATTTCTTATCATTATCATTAAATTCATCAAACTCATTTTGATACTTAATTAATGCGTCAGAAAAGAAAACATTTTTATGTAAAATTTTATAGAGTATTTTTAAACAAAAAGCTCTGGTATTATTTTTTTTTATCCCCAAATGAAATTCTTTCTTTTATTGAAAAATTGAGTATTATACATATATGTAATATAGCTAAATATTATATCATTTTGATGGATTATATAATGACTGAAAAAAAAATACAAAATATAGAAAATAATAAAACTCCTAAGCTAGAAGAAAAAAATCACAATAGTGAAATCAAAAATAATAATAATGTAAAAACAAAAAAACTTGATCCAACTAGGTATGGTGATTGGGAGGTAAATGGTATTGCAGTAGATTTTTAATTCTATAAATATTTTTTTCTTTCATTTATCAGTTCTTCTACTACACTAGGATCTGCAAGAGTTGAAGTATCTCCTAACTCTTTATATTGTTCTTCAGCAATTTTTCGTAATATTCTTCTCATAATTTTGCCTGATCTAGTTTTTGGAAGACTGGGAGACCAATGTATAACGTCAGGACTAGCAATAGGTCCAATTTCTTTTTTCACCCAATTAATAAGCTCTTTTCTTAATTTATCAGATGAATTAATGCTAACTTGCAATGTAACATATGCATATATCCCTTGGCCCTTTATCTGATGTGGGTATCCAACTACTGCAGATTCTGCAACATTTGGGTGGGAGACAAGAGCGCTTTCAATTTCAGCGGTTCCTAACCTATGTCCAGATACATTAATTACATCGTCAACCCTTCCAGTTATCCAATAGTAGCCATCTTTATCTCTTTTACATCCATCTCCTGTAAAATACATTCCAGGAAATTGATCAAAATATGTTTCTTTAAATCTTTTATGGTTTCCGTAGACCGTTCTCATTTGACCTGGCCAAGAGTTTTTAAAGCATAAGTTGCCTGAGCATGGCCCCTCTAAAACAACGCCTTTATCATCTAGAATTAAAGGTTCTACTCCAAAAAATGGAAGAGAAGCTGATCCTGGTTTAAGGTCCATTGCACCAGGTAAGGCAGATATTAGAATACCCCCAGTTTCGGTTTGCCACCATGTATCAACAATGGGACATTTTGATCTACCAACTTCTTTATAATACCATTCCCACGCCTCAGGATTAATTGGTTCACCGACTGATCCAAGTAATCTTAATGTATTTCTTTTAGTATTTATAAGTGGCTTTTCGCCCTCTCTCATTAAGGCTCTAATTGCTGTTGGAGCAGTATAGAAAATGGTAATTTTATGTTTATCGCATATCTCCCAAAAACGTGAAGGGCTTGGGTAGTTAGGAACACCCTCAAACATGACTGTTGTAGCTCCATTCAAAAGCGGCCCATAAATAATATAACTGTGACCAGTCACCCAACCAACGTCAGCTGTACACCAAAAAATATCATCTTTGTGATAATCAAAAATATAATGATGCGTTAATGATGCATAAACTAGATACCCAGCTGTTGTATGCATAACACCTTTAGGTTTTCCGGTAGACCCAGATGTATATAGAATAAATAAAGGATCTTCTGAATCCATTATTTCAGGATTGCACTCTTCTGTAACTTTTTGCTTTTCATCAGAATATATTAAGTCTCTATTTTTGATGTAATCAATACTTGTATTAGTCCGATTAATAATTAATACATTTCTAATTTCTGGACATTTTTGTAACGCTATATCAACATTTTCTTTAAGAGGTATTTTCTTACCACCTCTTACTCCTTCATCTGCAGTAATTACAAAAGTGGAATTGCAATCTTTAATTCTATCGGATAATGCTTCTGGAGAAAAACCACCAAAAACAACTGAATGAATTGCTCCAATCCTTGAACAGGCTAACATTGCAAATGCAGCTTCAGGTATCATAGGTAAATATATTGTTACACGATCACCCTTTTTAACATTATTTAGCTTTAGAATATTAGCAAAAATACAGACTTCTCTATATAACTCATTATAAGAAATTTTTTTTGAATTTTTTGGGTCATCGCCTTCCCAAATAATTGCAATTTTATTCCCATTCTTTTGTAAATGTCTGTCTATACAATTTGATGAAGCGTTAAGTTTACCGTTTATAAACCAATTTATATCTATATTATTTTTAAAATCGACTTCATTGAGTTTTGACCACGGACTAATCCAGTGAATACGTTCAGATTGTTTTTTCCAAAATTTTTCAGGGTAATTTAGAGATTCATTGTAAAGACTAATATAATTTTCTTTATTACACCAAGATGATTTCTTCCAATTTTCTGTAACAGGGTATATTTTATCTTTAACCATTAGTATAAATTCTTAAATATAATAAATTATAATATTGTTAATCTACAGAAAAAAAATTATCTTGTCATTTTTAATCTTGAAGTCAACTTTTTCTAGTGATTTTCCTGAGCAAGGGCCTTTAAAACAGAAACCATCATCAATTTTAAACAAAGCACCATGAGTCGAGCACTGTATAGCAGTTTTGTCGTAGTTAAAGAAGTTTCCTGGTTTCAAATCTAAAGAGATTTTCTGATGAGGGCACATATTTTTGTATGCAAATAAATCGTTATGGTCTTTTTTATTTAATTTCAGTGGTAATTTTAAAAGAAATATTTCAGAACTCTTTGAATTGCTATTATGCTTAAAGACTTGACAATTTCCTGGAATGATATTTTTTGGTGAAAAATCTGTTTCTCCGTTTTCTGATATATAAATAATATTTTTATTTTCTAACATATTATTCTTATTTTGCTATTTTGCAAATTATTTCCCATTCGCTTTTCTTAACAGGTTGAACAGAAAGCCTTGAATTATTAACAAGAACCATCTTATCTAGCTCATTAATTGATTTAATTTTACTTAGAGTTACAGGAGTAGCAAAAGATTTAAAACTTTTTACATCAACCATAACAAATTTTCCACTTTTATCGCTTGGATCTGGATATGCTTCTTTAACTATTTTAACTATGCCCATAATACATTTATCTTTTCCAGAATGATAAAAAAATGCTAGATCATTTTTCTTCATAGATTGCAAATTTTTTCTCGCAGCATAATTTCTTACACCATCCCAAGGTTCAATATTCTTCTTTAATTGGTCAGACCAAGACCAATCGTTATCAGGTTCAGTTTTTATAAGCCAAAATTGTTTCATAATTTAGTCTATTCGCTTTCAAACTTTAGAGGTCTTAAGAAAAATTCCTTTAATGTATCATTAAGATTTTTTTCACCTTTTAAAATTGAGTTTACTGCTTTAATTATAGGAATATCAACTTTCAATTTATTGCCAAGAGAAACTGCAGCTCCAGTTGTAAATAAACCCTCAGCAATTGAATTCTTTTCCGATAAAAATTCATTTGGTTTAATTCCTTGACCTATAGCACTTCCAAGTGAAAAATTTCTTGATTTGACGGAATTAGCAGTCAGAATTAAATCTCCAAGGCCAGATAACCCCATCAAAGTTTCTGTCCTAGCTCCAAGGGGGATACCTAATCTGGTTATTTCGGCTAAGCCCCTAGATATGATTGCCGCACGAGCGTTTTCTCCTAAGTTAGCGCCATGAATAATTCCTGCAGCTATTGCTATTACATTTTTTATAGATCCTCCCAACTCTACACCAATTATGTCGTCAGAAAAATAAAACCTTAAACTATCTGATGGGATTTTTTTTGCTAATTCATTATGTAACAAGTTAGCTTCACAAGCTAAAGTTATTGCAGATGGTAAATCTTGCGCTAATTCGGATGCAAAAGTAGGGCCGGATAATATTGCAAAAGGAGAATTTGGTATTTCTTCTTTAAAAATACTTGATGGAAATGACAAAGTTTTTCTCTCTATCCCTTTTGAACAGTTAATAATAATAGTTTTTTTTGAAATAATGTTTTTAAACAAATTTAATGTGCTTCTAATATATTGTGTAGGAACTGCAAAAATTAAAACATCACAATCTCTTAATTTTTCTTTTGAGTTAGTCGATCTTAGGTTTTTATTCAGTTTTATACTTGGTAGGTATATTTTATTTAGATTAGACTCATTTATTGAATTGACTACTTTTTTATTTCTCGACCATAAGAGAACATTTTTATTTTTGATACTCAAATTTGATCCTAAAGCAGTTCCCCATGCCCCACCACCAATAATTCCAATCTTAATATTACTCATTATTATTATCAGGGATACTTAAATTAAATGAAATTGATATACGTTCACTGTTACCATTGTATGGCCTTACACCATGGTATAGCCAAGATGGGAATAATAGTATAATTCCATTTCTAGGTGGTAATAGCTCGGTTGCTCCAACAGAATTTCCACCTGGGCTATTAAAGCAGTATAAAGGTGAATACATACTGGGACCAGAACCTCTGGGATCCATAATTATAAATTCTCCATTAAATTTTTTATTTTGATAGCAGCCTCCATCATCAACGTAATAGACTCCTGACCAAAATGCACCAGGATGAATATGAAATTCGTTTGAGTCTCCTTTTCTATTTATATTTGACCATGCATTAATTGACCAAGAAAAATTTGAGGGTTTCCCATTTCTCAATGCTGTGCTCTTACTTGCTAATATTTTTGCTACCTTAATTATTTCTTCAAAATCTTTTCCTCCCCATTTTTGCATTTCTCTATCTGAGTGCCAACCACCAATATTGCTACTATAGCCTTTTGATTTACCAATTTTTTTTTCTCTGCCAAGAATTATTTTTTTAAGCTTTTTATTTATAGACTCAAAATTAGGTAGTAAAGTCATGATAATAGGTGTTGGAAATGCATTTTTAATTTCCACCCTATTTTTTTCAAAAAATTCTTTTTCCATTCATTTCCCCGCTATTGATTTAGCCCACTTAATTGCCATCTTGGATTTACTTCTATTTCATATTCACATATATAAGGATTTTCAAAAAGTCTTTCTATAGCTGCCCACGCAATCATCGCTCCATTATCCGTACATAGATTTTTTGGAGGTGAGTATAGATTGACATTATTTAATCTTGATAGATCTAATAATCTTTTTTTTATATATTCGTTGGATGCTACCCCACCTGATATAACAATATTTGGCTTAAATGAATAAGTCTTGAAAAAATAATCTGATGCTTTTTCAATTTTTTTATAAAATATATCGCCAACTGCTTTTTGGAATGAAGCAGCTATATTATTTTTTAATTGTTGATTCATATTTAGTGAAATTTTATTTGATACAGCAGTTTTGAGTCCAGAAAAAGAAAAGTCTAAATTCTTATGGTTAATCATTGGTCTTGGTAAATCAATAGAATTTTCATTACCCTCTTTTGCCGCTTCCTCAATAGCAGGCCCCCCTGGAAATCCCAAGTTTAATAATTTAGATACCTTATCAAAGCATTCTCCGCATGCATCGTCTACTGTTCCACCAAGAAGTTTATATTTTCTTATACCTTTAACTTCTAGTATCTGGGTATGGCCCCCTGACACTAGAAGTAAAAGATATGGAAAATCTATTTTATTAGTTAATCTTGGAGTTAAAGCGTGAGCTTCCAGGTGGTTAATGCCAACTAGAGGTTTATTTGCTGATATAGCCATTGCTTTGGATGTCAAAAGCCCAACAATAAGTCCGCCGATAAGTCCTGGCCCTGCTGTAGCGGCAATTGCATCGACATCTTCTATAGATAAATTAGCTTGTTTTAAGGATATTTTGATAACCTCGTCTATTTTTTGTACGTGAGACCTAGATGCAATTTCTGGGACTACTCCTCCAAATGGCTTGTGGATATCAATTTGGGAATAAATAATATTAGATAGAATTTTTTTATTACTAGAAACAACTGATGCTGAGGTTTCATCACATGAAGTTTCAATTCCTAGTACAATCATTATTGAAGATCCAGTATTTTCAAGTTAAAGATAGAGATTATAACATAATATTTAGAATTTAATTTAATGAAATTAGATAATATAAATAAATTAATAATTGGGACAAGAAGTTCAGCTCTTGCATTGGCTCAAACCGAGCTTGTTATTAAAAAGCTAGAGCACACATTTCCTTCAATAAATGAAATTATAGAAGTAAAAAAAATTGAGGTTTCTGGTGATAAGTATAAAAATAAACCTTTAAGAGATATTGGTGGTAAAGGCCTGTTTACTAAAGAAATAGATCAAGCTTTAATTGAAAATAGAATAGATATTGCAATACATTCTATGAAAGATGTTGATTCAAGGTTACCTAAAGGTTTAATTATTGGAGGAGTTATTGAAAGAGAAGATCCAAGAGAGTTTTTATTAAATAATTCATCAAAAGACTTAAAAAGTCTAAGAAAAGGATCATTGATTGGCACCTCTTCCTTGCGGAGAAAAGCTCAGTTACTTCGAACTAAACCAGACCTTAAATTTGCCGAGTTAAGAGGGAATATACTTAGTAGGATAGACAGACTTAATGCTAAAGAATTTGATGCTACAGTATTAGCGTATGCAGGTTTAAAAAGACTAGGAATAAAGCCTGAGGGTTTTCTTGTTGATTTAGACACGATGTTACCATGCTTGGGTCAGGGTATTATCGGAATAAATATATCTGAGAAAAATAATAAAATTCGAAACTTAATTTCACATATAAACGATAAAAAAACTTTTAAAGAATTAACCTCAGAGAGATCTTTATTATCATCACTTGGCGCAACTTGTAATACACCAATTTGTGGATTAGCAGAAATTAAAAACGACTCGATGATTTTACGTTCAGAGGTTTATTCTCTTGATGGTAAAGAATGTTTTTCAATTAAAACTAAGGGAAGTGCATCGGATGCAGGCTTAATCGGATCTGAAGCTGGAAAAAAATTAATTGATATAACTCCTTCTAGAATAATTGAATCATGGAATTAAACCTTTTAATTATAAGGCCAAGGCAAGATGCAGACCTTTTGTCAAATGATTTAAATAAAATAGGAATCAAAACTACTATTTTTCCAATCTTTAAATTTATTAATTTAAATCCTGTATTACCAGATATTAAGGAATTTAAATATATTTTAACTTCTAGTAGGAATGGGATTAGAACATTTGCGAAAAATTTTACTGAAAGAGAATTAACTTTATACGTTGTTGGTGAAGGTTCTGCCCAAGAAGCCAAAAATCAAGGTTTTAAGAATATAATTGTTGGTAATAATAGTATGAGTGAATTATGTAAAAATATTAATTCAACTTTAAATAAAAATAGTGGTAAACTTCTTTATGTTTCAGGAGTATATCAGAATTATGATGTTACTAGATACTTAAGGTTTAATGGTTACAGGATAGAAAATTTAGTTTTATATGACCTTAATCCTATTAGTTATTTGTCAGAAGGGGTTTTAAAAAAATTAGAAGATGGTATTATAAATGGAGTATTATTTTTTTCTCCCCGTTCAGCTATTATATTTTCTGATTTACTAAAAAAAGCAAGGAAAGATAATATTGCTGAACAACTAAGGGCATTTTGTTTAAGCAAAAAAATAGCAGAGAAAGTTAATAAATTAAATTGGAAAATGACCTATGTTTCAGCAACATCAAATAAGGCCTCATTAATTGATTTACTGTCATACCTCTGCAAATAATTGGCTATGATTTTTCAATCTAGAAATACTAAGGGAAAGATAAATCAGTCTGAAAGACTAAGAAACCAAACAATTTACTCCGATAAAATAAAAGTTGAAAATGGCTCTTTATCTATTCGGTTTTTTTCATATTTTGTTTTTTTATCATTAGGAGTTTTGTTAGGGTTTATTCTTTTTCAATACTTGTCAATAGATGGTAACAGAATTAGCAAGAGTTTTTTTGAAAAAAAGTTAGAATCTGAAGAACAAAAAAGTAGAAATGAAAAAGATCTGAAAAATAAAGATATTGAAAATTTAAAGAATAATTTATTTAATGATCAAAAAAAATTTCAAAAGTTATTTGAATCTAGGTTGAGTATTATTGATGAAAAAATAATAAATTTTGACAAAGTTTCAACAAAATTTATTAACGATTATAATTTATTAACAAAAAAAAATGAAAAAAAAATTTACAGTGATCTTGCTTCAATTAATTCAAAAATAAGTGATACAAATAAAAAAATTAACAATATTTCTTTGATGTATGATAGGTTAAATAATATAGAAATTTATCTAAATAATAGAATAAAATATTTTTCAGTTATTACTAGTATTTATAAACTAAGAGACTCAATAAAAAATAATTATGATATCGATAAATCTCTAATAAATTTAAAAATGGATATAGAAAGTTTAAATGATATAAATTATTTAAACTTAATGTCACAGCTTGAAAACCAATTAAATACAGGTATAAAAAATAGAGATGAGCTTATATTCTTGTTTAATGATATAGAGAGGTCAATTCTGGAGGAAAACATTTTACCTATAAATATAAGTAAACTTGAAAGCCCGGTTAAATACTTTTCTTCATTGATTACAATAAAAAAATTAAAAAAATCTGATGCTCCATTAATTGAAAATATTTTTAATAGAGCTAGAATTCTATTTTATCAAAATAAATTATCTGAAGTAGTTTTAGAATTAGAAAAAATTCCTGTAAAAGATAATAAGAAACTTAATGAATGGTTAGAGCACTGTAAAAAATTAATCAAAGTAGAAAATCTAATAAATATTATTGCAAATATAAATTTTAAAACTGAAGGAAATAATTAATGTTTAAAGTTTTTTTATTTTCTATAATTTTAATTTTTTTGTCTCTTATTGCAGGTTGGGTAGGCACTAAACCCGGTTCAGTTCGAATTATTTGGCTAGACTACGATATAAAAACGTCAATCTCAGTGACATTAGTTTTTTTATCAATAATTGTCTTAATTTCTTTCATATTTTATAATTTTATCTTTTCAGTAATTAAAACTAAGAATAAGATCAAAAAAAATATTATTAGCAGAAGAGAAGATAGGAGTATAGATTCTCTAAATAAGGGTATAGTAGCTTTGATTAGCGGGGATCGTGAGTTAGCTGAAAAACTATCTAGAGATACTAAGCATGTCCCAAAATCATTACTACCTCTAGGAATTCTTTTATCAGCCCACTCAGCACATCTTAATAATAATAAGAAATTGGCAACCACTTATTTCGAGCAAATGCTTGGTCACAAAGAATTAGAATTTCTCGGATTAAGGGGTCTAATGCTTCAAGCAAAATTAGAGAGTGAAAAGATTAAGTATGCAAGAAGAGCATATCTTTTAAACCCTAAGTCTGATTGGATTTTAAATAATCTATTTAAATTAGAATCTAAATTAGGTAATTGGAGAGAAGCTGAGAAGATTTTAAGAAATAGTAAACAGTTTAATCTTGAAGATAGTATTAAATTGAATAGAAAAATTTCAATAACTATTTATCAGCAAGCAAAATTTTATGCAGAAGATCAGGTAACGGCTAAGTTAAAAAAATATACTGAGGCATTCGATCTGTCTCCAAATTTAGTTCCTCTGTCTATAGATCTAGCAGATTTATATTATAGGAATAATAGGCACAGAAGGGCAAATAAAGTAATTGAAAAAACATGGAACTTAAACCCTCATCCAGATTTATACGAATTATTTAAGAATATTAATAAATTAGAAAGCCCGGCGAAATTTTTAAAACAAACTATTAAACTGTCAGAACGTTCTGATAAAACAAATATTGAAGTATGTTTAAGTAAGGCTGAAGCGTATTATTTAATTAAAGATTATCATAAAGCAAAAGAAATTTTAAAATCTCTGATTGAAAGGAAAATTGATAAGCGCAGCTATATTTTGATGGGAAAAATTGAAGAAGAAGAGAATGGTCCCTTAGTAGCTAAAAAATGGTATACCTATGATAAAGAGTTATCATTACCGTTATGGGTATGTATGAATTGTGATCATAAAAATAATATTTGGCTTCCAATTTGTGATAAATGTAATTCTTTTGATTCTTATGGCTGGGGTTATGATAAATATCAGGAGGTTCAAAGTATTGAATTACAAGAAGAGAGTATAATTGAAGAAAATTTTTTTAATAAATCAATTTGACATTACATATTATTCTAATAGTTTAATTTCACAATAATCCTTATTTCTAAATTAAATAATGAAGAACATACGCACTTTTTGGGCTGAGATACCAAATGTAACTAAAGCAATTTTTTGGGCTTTATTAGGTACGATTTTTATGACAGCTATGTCTGTTTTAATTAAATATCTTGGAAATGCTCTCCCTTTTGTTGAGGTGGCTTGGTTTAGAGCTTTTTTTGGATTAATAATCATTTGTCCATTTATAGTAAAAAGAGGTGGTATAAGAGCTTTATATACTAAAAAACTCACAATGCACTTAATTAGGGGAGTGCTGGCAGTTATGGCAATGCTTAGTGGTTTTTATGCCGTTACAGTTCTTCCTCTAACATTAGTAACAACTCTAGGTTTTTCCAGACCATTATTTATGATTCCTCTAGCAATATTATTCTTACATGAAGTTGTGAAGATGCGGCGATGGTCAGCAACAATTATAGGCTTTATCGGAATCTTAATTGCTATTAGACCTTCTGGTGATGTTGAGCCAGCAGTTTTGATTGCTTTATTCAGTTCATTCATATTTGCGATAGTAATGATTACAACAAAAAAACTATCTTCTACCGAGGCTCCTACAACCCTAATGTTTTATCAAGGTTTTCTATCATCCTTATTTATACTTCCTTTGTGTCTATTTTATTGGGTAACGCCAAGCTTAAAAGAATTTATTTTACTTTTCATGCTAGCTGTATTCGGTTCATTAAGTATAAACTGCACTATAAGAGCATTAAAATTAGCTGATACAACAATTGTTTCACCTATAGAGTATATAAGAATAATATTTGCAAGTTTTGCTGGTTTTATCATCTTTATGGAAATCCCTAGTATTTGGACTTTATTAGGTGGAATTATAATTATACTTTCCACAGTATATATCGCTTTTAGAGAATCTCGCTTAGGATATGATAAAACTACTACTGATATTAATTCATAAATTTCATTTGAAATAAATTTATTTCTAAGGAGATAGTTATGGCTGCCTATATGCTTGTAAGTGCAAAAATTCATAATCCAACTAAATTTTCAGAATATAGTAAAAAAATGTTACATTTAATTAAAATTTATGATGGAGAATATCTAGCAAAGGGAAGTATTTCTGATATTTTAGAGGGAAATTTTGATAAAAGTAGAAAAATATTAATTGCAAAATACCCATCTATTCAACAAATACATGACATGTGGAACTCAGAGGAGTATAAAAAAATAAAAAAAATTAGAATAGATATCGCAGATGTGGATGTAATTATTATTGAGGGCTTAAAATCATGATATATTTTTTATATGAGAAAGTTAAATATGAATGTCATAATTAATTATATAGATAAGGGGTAGAAAATGGACAAACTTCATCATTTTATAAATGGTAATGCAGTTAAGTTATCAAATGGACGTTCAGGTCCTGTTTTTAATCCATCGTCTGGAGAGCAAATTGCTGAAGTTCCATATGCTGATGAAGATACTACAAATGAGGCAATAGCGGCAGCTAAATCTGCATTTCCTGAATGGGCATCTACACCATCTGTACAAAGAGCTAGATTTTTATTTAAATTTTTAGAATTAATGAATAGACATAAAGAAGAAATTGCACAAATTGTAACAAGAGAACATGGAAAGACTATACCAGATGCTATCGGTTCCATTACAAGAGGTTTAGAAGTAGTAGAGTTTGCATGCGGAATTCCCCAAGTCCTTAAAGGAGAATTTTCAGAAAATGTAGGAACAGATATTGATTCTTGGTCTATACGGCAACCTGTAGGTATTTGCGCAGGCATTACACCTTTTAATTTCCCTGCAATGGTTCCAATGTGGATGTTCCCTATAGCTATAGCATGTGGCAACACATTTGTTTTAAAACCTAGTGAGAAGGATCCGTCAGCTCCATTATTTATGGCTAATCTTTTAAAAGAAGCAGGGCTGCCAGATGGTGTATTTAATGTTATTAATGGTGATGCTGAAGCTGTAACAACAATACTTAAAAACCCTGACATAGGAGCTATAAGTTTTGTCGGTTCAACCAGTATAGCTGAAAAAATTTATACATCTGCGTCTGCTAATGGTAAGCGTGTTCAAGCTCTAGGTGGCGCAAAAAATCATATGATTGTTATGCCTGATGCGGATATGGATCAGGCATCAGATGCTCTAATGGGGGCTGCTTTTGGTTCTGCGGGTGAACGCTGTATGGCTGTTTCAGTTGCTGTAGCAGTTGGATCCGCAGGTGATGAAATTATAAAAAGATTGTCACCAAGAGTTTCTTCACTGAAAGTAGGGCCGGGAAATGACTCTCAGTCAGAAATGGGCCCATTAATTACTAAACAACATTTTGAAAAAGTAAAAGAATACATAAAAATTGGAGAAAACGAAGGGGCTGAATTACTGGTAGATGGAAGAAATATTAAGCTTCAGGGTTATGAAAATGGATATTTCCTTGGAGGCACTCTATTTGATAAGGTGACTCCTAGCATGAGGATATATAAAGAAGAAATATTCGGTCCAGTTTTATCTGTTGTGAGAGCTAAAAGTTTTGAAGAAGCTTCCTATTTAGTTGATAAGCATGAGTATGGAAATGGTGCCGCTATATTCACAAGGGATGGTGATGCAGCAAGAGAGTTCACACATAGAGCTCAAGCTGGTATGATTGGAGTTAATGTTCCAATACCGGTTCCAATGGCTTTTCATTCTTTTGGCGGATGGAAGAAATCAATTTTTGGTGATCACAGTATTCATGGCACTGAAGGTGTACATTTTTATACAAAGCTTAAGACTGTTACATCCAGATGGCCAACAGGTATCAGGTCTGGAGCAGAATATAATTTTCCCTCTATGAAGTAATGAAATATGATATTCAAAAAACATTTAAATATTAGCCCAAGTGACTTTCCAGAACCTGAGGTTGATATTGATTCTTCCGAATCTAAACAAATGGCTATTTTAGGTGGTGGTTGTTTTTGGTGCGTAGAACAAATATTTGATGAAGTTTTTGGAATAGAAACTGTTATTTCTGGTTATAGTGGCGGTAACTCAGAAACAGCAAATTACGAAGCCGTCTGTTCAGGAAATACCGACCATATTGAAGTTGTTCAAATAGAATTTGATAGTAATAAAATTACTTTTGGTAAGGTACTAAAATTGTTTTTCTCTGTTGTACATGATCCTACCCAAATTGAAAGGCAAGGTGCTGACATTGGATTCCAATATAGTTCAGTAATTTTTTGTAAGAACAAAGAACAATTTAATGTTTCAAAACAGTATATAAAAAAATTAAATCAATCAAAAATTTTTTCTAACCCAATAGCAACCAAAGTCATAAATTTAAAAGAATTTTATGAGGCTGAGAGTTATCATCAAAAATACGCTAAAAATAATCCAAATCAGCCTTATATTTTAGGAGTATCATATCCAAAACTTCAGATGTTGGTGAGCTCTTTTCCTGAGTTAATTAAAAGTAGATAAATTTTTTTGGAGTTTAACTATGTTATTAAACAAACCACGTGCTTATGAAATTATGGATAAGTACAAACTTGATGCTTTATTAGCTGTTACTCCAAGAAATATTTATTATTTAACTGATTTTTCTGGTTTTAATAACAGAACACAAAGAAGTTTCTATGAGTATGCTCTATTCCCTAGAGATGAAGATGCTCCTGCAGCTTATATAACCACTGCTGTTGAACTTCCGCGAATGAGTGATTTTCCCACTTGGGTTCCAAATATTCAGACTTATACTCACCCAGTGAATCTTGCAAAGAGAGATTATGATCCTTCTACTGAAGATGCAGAAGCTGGAATGCCAATTAATTGGCCAATTAGAAAGCATAGAAACTTACCGGACAGAGAGAAGCAATGGTTAGAGCTAAAGAGCAGGTATGGAGAGAATATATCAGCCTCTCCTTTGTTAGCTCTTAAAAAGGCTCTTAAAGATGCGCTATTAGATAAAGCAATAATTGGTACTGATGATCCGAGAGTACTAAATTGGCTAAACGAAGATGGTTTAGAATCTATAAAATCGGTGGAAGCAACTAATATTTTTAGAGAAATTAGGATGGTTAAATCACCTGATGAAATTAAATTATTAACAAAGGCTGCGCAAATTAATGAACAGGGAATGGAAGCTGCTATTAATTCTGTAGAAGAAGGAGTCAATTGGCAAGATATCGAGTCAAGTTTTTTCAATAAAGTTTCGAGTTTAGGTGGTCAAGGTGTGTATATTACTGCAGGCCCAGGAGGTTTGCCTCATCATTCAGTAGTTACTGGAAAACCAATAATGTTAGACTCTCTATGTACTTATAAACTATATCATGGAGATATAGGTAGAACGGTCATTGTAGGAGAACCAAGTAAAGAGGTTCTAAAAAGAAATAAAGCTATGATTGCTGGATGGGAAAAAGCAGTTGAGTTAATCAAACCTGGATTAACTGGTTCAAAATTAACATCTGAGGTTTTAAAAGTGATGGATAAAAAGGGTTTTCCAGGGTTTATAATTGTAACTCCCCACTCCATAGGCTTAGAACATACAGATCATCCATTACCAATAGGTAACGAAATGCCAGGATCGAAAGGAGATTTTGTTTTTTTAGAGAATATGGTTGTAAATGTTGATATGCCATATCATGAGTATGCTTGGGGCTCAATGCATCTAGAGGATACATTAGTAATTACAGCAAATGGTTCTAGAGCAATTACATCAGAAAAAACAGAAATAGTTATTAAATAGTATATTTATTTATTCAAACCTTAAGGCTTCAATAGGATCGAGAAGAGAAGCTTTTCTTGCTGGGTATGCACCAAAGATTATTCCGATCGCTGCCGAAAAAAAGAATGCAATAATTATTGAATTAATATCAATTGTAGTTGGCCAACCTGCTGTTTTTGAAATTAGGTAAGAAAGAATTATTCCAAATATTATTCCTATCAATCCACCAATTAAAGATAATGTTATCGACTCAACAATGAATTGCATTAAGATATCTTTTCTTTTTGCTCCTAAAGCCATTCTAAGACCTATTTCTTTAGTTCTTTCAGTTACAGAGACAAGCATAATATTCATTATTCCTATTCCTCCAACAACTAGAGCAATTGAAGCAACTGCTCCTAAAAGTAAAGTGAAGACGCCTATACTTTGAGATACCGTATTTCTTATTTCTTCTAAATTATGTATTTTAAAGTCATCTTCTTTTCCTGGTCTTATTTTATGTTGTTTTCTAAGTATCTCTTTGATTTGTTCTTCAGCTTCAGTCATTTGTGAAGAATCTATTACTTTTACCCAAATAACATGGACCATATTCGGTCGGGCACGTTTATTCGATCCCAGTATTCTTTTCTGAACCGTTTGTATAGGAATTATAATTATATCATCTTGATCTTTTCCATCAGCTGACTGGCCTTTTGATTCTAGAACACCAATCACTTTTATTGGTACACGGTTAATTCTAATTATTGTACCAACCGGGCTACTATTAGGACTGATATTATCTACTACAGTTTTTCCTAATATACCGATTTTTGCGGTACTGTTATTTTCTATTTCATTAAACATTCTACCTTCAGCAATAGACCAATCACGAGCAATAAAAAAGTTTCTATTAGCTCCTGTAATATCAGTAGACCAGTTAAAATTACCTGAAATAACTTGCCCTTTTGTATGGATAGTGGGAGTAGCAATAGAAATTAATTTTTTATTATTTGCTATTAATTCTACATCCTTAATTGTTAGAGAAAGCTTAGAGCCAGCACCCATTCTCGCTCCCGAGTCTCTAGAAGAAGCATTAACAATAATTAGTAAGTTTGAACCTAGAGCTTCTATTTGACCAACTATTTTATCTTGAGCTCCTGTTCCAATAGATACAAGCGCAATTACAGCAGCAACACCTATAATCACTCCCAACATGGTTAGTATACTTCGAAGAGCATTAACTCTAAGTGCTTTTAGTGCTATAATAAAAGTTTGAGATAAATTCATCTATTACTGTTCTTAAATTTTATTATTATCTTCAATAATAACTCCATCTCTAAAAGTAATTACTCTTTTTGCATGAAATGCTATATCTATTTCATGAGTTACTATAATTATTGTAATGCCTGAGTTATTCAGCTCATGAAAAATAGTCATTACTTCTTCACCAGTTTTGGTGTCAAGAGCTCCTGTTGGCTCGTCAGCCAGGACTACAACAGGCTCATTAACTAATGCTCTTGCAATTGCAACTCTTTGTTGTTGTCCTCCAGATAGCTGATTAGGTTTATGGTTAAAGCGATCCCTAAGGCCAACTAGATCTAATTTATTTTTAGCCTTTGATTCTCTTTCTTTATAGTTTATGCCGCTATATATTAGAGGTATTTCAACATTTTCTATTGCTGTTGTTCGAGCTAGAAGATTAAAATTTTGAAAGACAAATCCAATTTTTTTGTTTCTGATTTCTGCTAATTCATTATTATCCAATTTACTAACAATATTTTTATCAAGTATATATTCTCCAGTTGAAGGCTTGTCTAAGCATCCAAGTAAGTTCATTAATGTAGACTTCCCCGACCCTGACGGTCCCATTATCGCAACAAACTCTCCATTTTGGATTGTAAGATCAACATTTTTTAATGCCTCTACCTTGTTTTGACCTATTTGATAAGTTTTTGAGAGGTTATTTAATTTTATTAAGTCCATTTCAGAAATCCGGATTATCTTTTTTTAATACCCAAAATTACTTTTTCCCCCGGGCTAATATTATTACTTTTAACTATAATAAAATTAGTGTCTGTTTCTATAAATTTAATATTTTTCTCATAAATCTCATCATTATCTCTCAAAACTGATACTTTGCCAGTTGTATTATGTGTAATATTTTTAAGTTTTAAAATATTTTTATATTTTAAAACTTGCTTAGGATTTAAAATTGAAATGAATTTATTTTCAAAAGATTTTTTTTCAATTTCAATTCTTTCTTTTTTATTAATTTCATTACCAAAAGATTTATTAATTTCACGAATAGATTTTGACTGGTTTTTTAAGAGTAATGAAAGTTTTTCTCTCTGAGTAATATCTAAATTAAGAGCAGATGTTAGATTTTTTGTTACTTTTTCCATTTGTTTTTTATGCTTCTTAATTTTTTCTCTTTTACTTAAATCGTTTTTATAACTTAAGGCTCTTAATGGAATTAAAATTACATTTTTTAACTCTTTTGTTATTATATCAACTGTTGCAGTCATACCCGGAAGAAGAATTTGATTATTATTATTTACCGAAACTATTACACCATAAGTAACAACATTTTGAACAACCGTTGGAGCTTGTCTTATTTGAATAACTTCTCCTTTGAATACTTTATCTTGAAATGCATCAACTGAAAATTCTACATACTGACCTAATTCAATTTGGCCAATATCTGCTTCATCAACATTTGTTTCTACCTGCATTTTTTTTGTATTCTGTGCTATTGTAAATAATACGGGAGTGTTAAGACTTGCTGCAACGGTTTGGCCCAAATTTACTTTTCTGTCTATAACTGTTCCATTAACTGGCGCTCTTATGAAAGTATGTTGCAGTTGAATTATACTTTGCTCAAGTAAGGCTTCTTTTTGATTGATTTGAGCTTTCGCATTTAACACTTGAGCAGAGACAAATTTTTGATTAGCTAAGGCGGCTTCATAATTTGCTTTTGCAGACCTCATTTGAGCTTCTAAAGCTTCATACTCAGACTTAAACTTTAGTACTCGTGTATCAGACACAACACCTTTCTTTTTAAGTTCTTCATTTTGGAGATAAACCCTTTCAGCTTCATTAGCAGAAGCTTTTCTATTTTCTAAACTTGCTAAAGATGAGGCGAGTTCAGATTTAGCTCTTTCTTTGTTAGCAATTTGCATTTTTAAATTTGCTTGGGCAACTGATAAATTTGCTTCAGCTTGTCTGACTTGCGACTCAAATGATCTAGGGTCGATTCTTGCAAGTAATTGGTCTTTTATCACGGAGGAGTTAAAATCAACTAATAGTTCAGATATTTGGCCTGTGATTTGACTACCTACATCAACTGTAACCACGGCTTTTAATTTCCCTGAAGTTGAGATAATGTTCTTTATGTTACCCTTAGTAATTATATGCGTTTCATAGTCTGTTTTTTTATTTTTAGTAGAAAAGTATGAAAAAAAAATAGCTACTATAATTAAAGCGCTAACTATAAAATAATATTTTTTATTAAGAAATTTCTTAAACATTTTATTTTACTTTTTAAGAAAAAAGAATTGTAAATATTATATGTTTTAATTATATGCTAATCAAGTGAGGAAATAATGGGGAAAAAAAATACTATTACTGGTGGATCGGTTATAAGCCAAGTTCTCTTAGAGTTTGGTATTAAAACAACTTTTGCTCTTGCTGGAGCCTCTCACACTTACTTGTTAGATGCTCTCGATAATGATAACTTTAAAGTCATACTTAGCAGACATGAAACAGCAACTATTGCGGCAGCTGACGGTTACTCTCGTATATCGGGTAAACCAGGAGTTGCGCTTATAGTTTCTGATCAAGGAATTCCTAATGCTATTACTGGTATTTTATCTGCATATGAAGCGTGCACCCCAATAATAATTCTTTCTGTCAGAAAAAAAACAAGCGCAATAGAAGCACAAAATTTATTAGATCATGATAAATTAGAATTAGTAAAACCTATTACAAAGTGGGCAAGGACGATACCTTCAATTGATAGAATAGCTGAGTACATTATAACAGGTTATAAGATAGCTTTTTCTGGGAGACAGGGTCCAGTTCTAATTCAAATTCCTCAGGAGTTTCTGTCAGAGGAAGCAGGGACATTTCAGAAAACTAAAATAAAAGATACTTTAGTAATTGCCAAACCATCAATTCCAAATGAATTAGTAGATAAATTTATTGAAATGTTATCATCTGCCAAAAAACCTCTAATTATATGTGGAACAGGTGCTTATTTGAGTAAATCTTCAGAAGTTCTATCTAAAATATCCAAAGGTTATGATATACCTGTTTTTGGAAATGCAATGGGAAGAGGCTTAGTCACAGAAGATCATAAGCTAGGTTGGTCTTGGGCCCTGGCCCAATCGTCAGCATATCTTGCTGATCTAGTTATTCTAGTAGGTTCTAGGCTAACTCAAAGAATTGGTTATGGCCTCCCTCCCAAATTTAATAAAGATGTAAAATTTATTCAAATTGATGTAAATTCAGAGGAATTAGGGAGAAATAGAACTATAAACTTGTCGATAAATTCTGATGCAACAAATGCACTAAGTTCTATATATACAAAACTATCTGAAAGAAAATTTCCAAAAAAAACCTATGATGATTGGGTTGCAAATTCATTAAAAGATAAATTGAATTATATTGAAAAAATTGGAAAAAGTAATCGAATTATTCATCCTTATCAAATAGCTAGAAATTTAGTTAATTTACTTCCAGATGATGCTATATATGTAGGTGATGGCGCAGATATACAAAACTGGATGCATGCGTATCTCAAAATTGGAAAAAATAATACATTTATAGATCATTACCCTTTAGGTTCAATGGGAGTAGGAACTCCATTAGCTATTGGAGCGGCAGCTGCTGAAGCAGAGTTTTCCAAAAAACATTCTCGAAAGCTTAGAAAGGTAATTCTTGTAACGGGAGATGGTGCTTTTGGTTTTTACTCTTCTGAATTTAACGGAGCATCATTAGCGAATTTAGATTTGACTACTATTATTTCAAATGATGGGGCCTGGGGAACTGAAAAGCATGGGCAGATGATTGCTATTTCGAAACAAATAAACACAGAATTTGGTGAGGTAAATTATTCATTTATTGGTAAGGCTTTCAAATGTAAGTCAGAACAAATAACTGAACCTAGTATGGTTAAAAGTTTATTAAAAAAAGCTATTGAACACAAAGGCCCAGTAATTCTTGATATTGTAACTGATCCAGACGCTGGTTTGTTGAGAAAAAAAGACAGTAGGGTGCAAACAGTTCAATTCAGCGACTTTGAAAATAGCAGAGCTCTAAAAGATAAAAAATAAATATAGATTGTATGCATATTAGTAACTTTATGTTAATTAAAAAAAATTAAATTATATAATTTATCATTTGAGTTCAGTAATTATGCCAGATACTAGAATTGTAATTTTTGGTGCAAGAGGACATATTGGCTATGAATTATATAAAATATTTTCAAAAAGCAATACTGTTCTAGCCCCCACAAGAGTTGATCTAGATTTAAGAATATTTGATGATATTGGAACATATCTAAGAATAGCTAAACCTGATTTAATTATTAATGCAGCAAGTTTTTCTGATATTGATCTAGCTGAAAATAAAATTCTTGAAGTAAAAAAATTAAATTCTGATTTACCTGAGTATTTATCTCTACAGGCATTAAACAAGAAAATTGGTCTTGTTCACTTTTCATCTGACCAAATTTTCGACGGACGTGGGCAAAAAAGACCTTATCATGAAGAAGACATGCCTAATCCTTTGAATGTTTATGGTCGCTCAATGTTAAGGGGAGAATCAATGATAAAAAATATATTTGATAATTATCTAATTTTTCGAACAAGTAGAGTTTATGGCCTCAGAAGGCCATGTTTTATTAGTAAGCTACTAAGTATTTTACATGAACACAAAGATATAAATGTCTCATCTGATCAGTTTGGTAGCCCTACTTGGGCCCGTTCTTTAGCAAAAATGGCTTATGACGCTATTTTAAATAGTGATATAATTAATAACTCCAATAGCAAAAAGTGTGGCACTTATCATTTATCGGATGTGGGTGAAGTTAGCTGGTTTGATTTTGCAAATGCAATAATTGAAATTGTTAATAGAAAGAAAATAAACTATTTGATAGAAAAACCAACAATAAGAGCTATTGATTCTGATTTATTAATAACACCTTCTAAACAGCCTAGATATTCAGCTTTATCCACATCCAAGGTAGAGAAAATATTAAATGTAAGACCAGTTTTTTGGAGAAATCAGCTAGAGTCTTGTCTAAGTGAGATTTAAATAAGTATATATATATACATTTTTTTCAGCTATTATATATAAAATTATATAAATAAATAATGTTATGTATAAAAGAAAAAAAACTCTCAACTACCTGCACAACTGTAAAGCTACGAAACAAGTATGCTTTGACAAAAAAGAATTAAATGAAATAATGTCTATATATTCAAAGTATGTAATCGCGGGAGAATGGTGCGATTATGCTATCCACTTTGGTAAAGTAGAGGCAGTTTTTGCAGTTTTTGGAAAGAGATCTTTTTTGCCTGCCTATAAAATAATCAAAAGAGGAAATGGAGTAAGAAAGTATCAGCTTATTGATCCCGGTGGAAGAATTGTGCTTATGGGAGAAGAATTAAAGCAAATTGTTAATTGTATTGGTAGAGATTATATTCGTGCAATTTAAAAAAAAGGCCCGCTAAGCGAGCCTTTGATAATTAATAAAGTAAACAAAATTTCTATTCTCTGTTTCCAAAAAGTTGAAGTAGCAAAATAAACATATTTATAAAATTAAGGTATAAACTTAAAGCACCCATTACTCCGCTTTTTGTCATTGCAACTCCATCATTCTTAACAAAGTCATATGTATTTTTAATCCTTTGTGTATCATAAGCAGTTAAACCTACAAATACCAAAACACCAACAACAGACACTACCCAGTGTATCATTGCACTTCCAATAAAAATATTAACAATAGAAGCAATAATTATTCCTATTAAACCCATAAACAAGAAGGCGCCAAGTTTTGTTAGGTCTTTTTTTGTGGTATAACCCCAGAGACTCATAGCACCAAAAACTCCAGCTGTAATGAAAAATACTCTAGCTATACTTGCGCCGGTGAAAGTTAGGAAAATATTTGCTAATGATAAGCCAAATACAAAGGTAACCGCCCAGAAAAGTAACTGGACTGTAGTTGGTTTCATTCTATTTACTCCAAAAGATAGAGCAAAAATGAATATCAGAGGGGCAAACATAACTAAGTAACCAAGTGGAGAAGCCCCAATTTGGCCGTTGGCTCCAAGACTATAAAAAAGATTGATAATTGGCGTATTAGCTGTTATCCAAGCAGTTAATCCAGTTATAGCTGTTCCAACTGCCATATAATTATACACACCTAGCATATAGGAGCGGAGCCCTTCATCTATGCTATCTACAGACTTAGCAGTTGAAGAAGCGCCTAAATTAAACTTAGGTTCTACCATTTTTATACCTCATAAATTATTCGGATAATCAATATATGACATTTTATAGTTTATATTCAAGTCTATAGTATCAATTTTCTATGAATTATTGATGCTAGTTTGAAAATATTCTTAGTGTCGAATTTATTGGGCTACTTAAAATCTTTTTTGTTCCAATTAGGCCAATCATACATACAAGGAAAATACCTAAAATTGGAGCATAAATTATTGAAATAATATTAAGGCTAAACCCAATATTTATTAAATAGGTTGTAATTACCCAAGCAAGACTAATTCCTACTACACAGGAAATAAAGCTAGTTATAACACTTAAGTAAAAAAATTCTAAAAGAAAGACCCTTAATATATAGTAAGGGGTAGCACCCATAACCTTCATAATAATTGAGCTATAAATTCGTGAGTCATAACTTGCAGATATAGCCCCAGCTAAAACAAATACCCCAACCAAAATAGTTAATACTGATATACCTCTTGCTGCATTAGAAATTTTTTCAAGTGTTGAGGTAACCGTTATGACTGCATCTTTGATTCTAATTACGGTAATATTTGGAAATTTTTTTACAATTTTATTAAAAACATTAATTTCTGTTTTGGTATTTATTTTTGCAGTAGCAAGATATGAATACGGGCTATTTTCAAGAATACCTGGTGAGAAGATCACAAAGAAATTAATTCCAAAACTTTGCCAGTTTATTTCCCTAAGGTTTGATATTTTAGCAGTTATTTCCCTGCCCAGAATGTTAAAGGTCAAACTATCTCCAATTCCTACCTTAAGATCATTAGCTATATTTTTATCAATAGAAATTAAAGGTATTCCATTGTAATTTAATGGCCACCAATCACCTTCAATAACATTACTATTAATTGGTAATTTATTTGAAAATGTAGCTCCAAAATCATATTTTTTTAACCACTGAGCGTTATCAGCTAACTTATAGTTTTCTATATATAAATTTTTTACTTTTATTAACCTTCCTCTTAAACTCGGGGCTGCATTAATATTTTCAAATCCTTCTGAGTTTGATATTAGGTTTTCAAGTTTATTATACTGAGATTTTTGTATATCAACTAAAAAAAATGATGGAGCTGATTCATTTATAGATAAGTTTATTTCCTTATTTATATTAAATTCAACAAGTGAAATTACAATTAGCAAAGTTATACCTATGCCAAAACAAGTAATTACATTCTTACTTGGTGAATTTGGAGCTAAGATATTAGTTATTGCAAAGGTATTAAAATATTTTGTTAAAATTGAAAAATTCCTAAGAATATTTATGGTAATATTCGAGATGAAAAAGAAAAAAATAATTAAACCAAAACACCCCAAAACAAACCATATTGAGTTCAAGCTAAAGTCAAAAAGATAAATCGTTAAAAAAATTTGAGAAATAAGTAAAAAAATAATTATAAAAATATATAGTTTTTCAGGAACGTTATTTTTTGTATTAGCAATATATCTAAATAGGGATGAAGGTTTTGTATTTTTTGCTTTAGCTAATGGCCATAAAGCAAAAATCAGAGTTGTAATTAACCCATAGCTTAAAGCAAGGTAAAAAGTTTCAATATTAAAGTTAGTTTTTGTATCAATATTTAAACCTAACGGAATATATTGTAAAATAATATAACTAACAAGAATACCTATAACGAAACCTATAAAGATACCTATAATAGACATAAAAACTGTTTGAGCTAGATAGATTAAGAATATATCCGAGCTTTTAGCGCCTAAGCTTTTAAGGATAGCTATATTCTTGTTTTTTTTCATAAGATAATGACTTATAGAGTTTGAAATACCTAGCCCTCCTAGAAGTAAAGCTGTGATTCCAGAAAGTATCAAAATTACTTTCAGTTGATTTATAAATTGTTGAGTAGAGGTCTGAGAAGATGAGGTTGAAGATTCAAACCTTAGTGGTTCTTTAGGGAAATTTTTTTTTATTCTCTTAATTAATTCTTCTGAGTAACTTATATCATTCTTAATATTAATTCTATGGTTTACCAAAGAACCAGACGTATTTAATCCCGACTTTATTAAATCCTCTTTTGAAATAATTACTCTCGGCCCAATAGAGATGAGATTAGTTAATTTATCCGGCTCATCATTAATAGTTCCTTTTATAACGTATTCAAAATTGCCTATAAAAATTTTATCACCAATTTTTACATCTAGGCGACTAATTAAAGAATCCTCAACAAATATTTCCATGTTTAGGAGCTTCGATTTTTCTAAGCCTTGGTCTTTTATATTATATTCTATTCCTAGTTTCCCAAATAAAGGATAATTTTTATCAATAGATTTTAGATTTACAATTATACCTAATTCCTCTGAGTCTTTTTTAAAAGCCATTGTTCGCATTTCTGTAATTTCAGAAAAAGATAGGTTCTGTTTTTTAAGCCAATTAATTATTTCCTTATTGAAGTAGGCACCTCTTGTTGATATTTGAGTTGTTCCTCCAAGAATAGTTGTAGCATTTTTTTCCATACTAAAAAATATTGAAGATGATATTGTATTAACTAAAGTGATAGAAAAAACACCAAGCGCAAGGCAAATAATAAATATTTTAAAATGAAAAAAGTTTGAGAATGTTTCTTTGAGAATAATTTTATTTATAAAGCTCATTATTAAAAAATTTTCCCATCTTTGATTTCAGTTATTCTATCACACTTTTTTGATAACCTTTCATCATGAGTTGCAAAAATTAAAGTCGTTTTGTTTTCTTCTTTAAGGGAGAAAAGCATGTCTATAATCATAGAACTACTTTTAGAATCAAGGTTGCCAGTAGGTTCATCAGCTAATATAATTTTAGGGCTTCCAATAAATGCTCTAGCAAGAGCTACTCTTTGTTGCTCTCCCCCCGATAGTTGAGAAGGGAGATGATTTTCCCTTGAACTTAATCCAACTTTCTTGAGAGCTTCTGACGATAATTGTTTTATCCTATCTGATTTTAATAGCTGAAGTGGTAGTTCAACATTTTCTATAGCAGTTAGATTAGGTAATAAATGAAAAGATTGGAAAACAATACCAATATTTTGCTTTCGGAATTCTGCGAGTTTAGACTCGTCAAGTTCAGTTATATTTTTGTTATTAACCAAAACTGATCCTTTTGTTGGCTTTTCAAGTCCTCCCATAATCGAAATCAAACTAGATTTTCCTGATCCAGAGGGTCCAATTAAGCACACAGCCTCGCTTTTATATGAATGAAAATTAATTCCCTTTAAAATATCTGTTTTAAATGAATTATTTGTGATACTAAGATAAATATCCTTTAGATCAATAATTAAATCATTTTTTTGAGTTAGAATAATCTTCTCCTTTTACTATTTTTATCAAGCATTATTAGATAATAATATATATATACTTAATATGGGAATTAAATAACAAAAAATTCTTTACCTCAGGGAAACTAAATATGCTTAAAAAAATATTAATTATTATAAATATCAATATTTTTTTTGTTATGTTTTTATTACTAATTTCTTATCAAAAAGCGTATGCAGAAATGGTTATTACTGTGCTTGGTGATAGTCTGGTGTCTGGATATGGTGTTACTATGCAAAATTCATTTCCTTCCTTACTTCAAAAGGAGCTTTTAAAAAATAATGTTGATGTAAAAGTAATAAACGCTGGATTGTCAGGTGATACTTCTGCAGGGGGTCTAGAGCGCCTTGAGTGGGTGCTTCAAGATAATCCAAATATTCTAATTTTAGTTTTGGGTAGTAACGATATGTTAAGGGGTGTAAACCCAGAATCTACAAAAAAAAATTTAGAGGCTATAATAACAAAATCTATAGGTCGTAATATAACGGTTTTACTTTGTGGAATGAAATCTGGAAACAATATGGGTAAAAGCTATAAAGAAAAATTTGATGCAATTTATATTTCTTTAAAAAATAGATACCCTATATATTTTTATCCATTTTTTTTAGATGGGGTGGCTTTAAACCCAACCTTAAATCAAGATGATTTAATGCACCCAAATAAAAGTGGTATAAAGCTTATTGTTAAAAATATATACCCTATTGTTAGTAATATAATTGAAGATACATTAAAAAGATCTGATTAATTCAAATATTATGAATTTTTTTTAATTCTTTTATCAAACCTATTATACCTTCATTAATTATTTTAAATGTTTCAATGAAACTTTCTTCATTGCCATAGTAAGGATCTGGTACATCAATTATTTTAATTTTTTTTGTATAGTTTAGAAGTAAAGTGCAATTACTTTTATTGTTTTTTTTTTGTACAAAATCATAATGGATTTTATCCATTGCTATAATATAATCAAAGCTACTTAGATCATCATCATTTAATTTACGGGATTTAATTTTAGACAAATCTATATTGTGTTTTTTGCATTCTTTTTGTGCGCGTAAATCAGGGGGGGCCCCCTCGTGATAACCATGTGTACCAGCAGAATCAATAAAAAATTTTTTTTCAAGGTTTTCTTTTTTGATTCTATTGACAAATATCCCCTCGGCTGTTGGTGAGCGACAGATGTTGCCGGTACATAAAAATAGTATATTTATTTTTTTGATCATAAAATTTATCTATTTTTAATTTCCCTATGAAGGATATATATAGTACTTAAAAAAATAATGGTTCCCCCTATAAAAGTATTTAACGAAGGTTTTTCTAGAAAAAAAATATACGCTATAACAGCAGTCATTGGTAGTCTTGAAAAATCAATTGGTATTATTGATGTAATCTCAACTAATGATACTGATTTAGTAAACATAAAATGAGCAAGGGTGCCAGATATACCAATTATTATTAGCCACATAAATATGTAAAGAGATGGCCATTCCCAGAAAAACAATGCAGGAATAAATGAAATAGGTGTATTGATTAGAAGCATATATAAAACAATTTTATCTGTTGGTTCAGTTAAAGATAATTTTTTTACAAGTATAAAAGCTATAGCCATAAACAATGAAGACAAAAGAATCTCTAAATGACCCAAAGTAATTACTTCAAAACCGGGTTTCAAAACTACTAATGTTCCAGTAAAACCTATAAGTGTTGCTAACCACCTTCTCCATCTTATTTTTTCTGTTAGAACTAAAGCTGCGACAATAATTACAAAAAGCGGCATTGTAAAATTTAAAGCTACTGCCTCTGCTAAGGGCGTATATATCACCCCATGAAACCAAGTAAACATTGCTAATAAACCAACAAAAGATCTTAAAAAGTAAATTTTTAATTTTTTTGTTTTTAATAAATTTAAACCATTTTTAAATAATATTGGGCCAACAATAATAAACCCGAATAGATTTCGATAGAATACAATAATAAATGCATTAACTTCCTCAGAAGCTAATCGAATAGCTGCAATCATTATGGTAAAGAGCAGAGCAGAGCCCAACATAAGTAAGGTAGCAAGCAAAAAAATGTTTATTTTTATTCTCATTAATTTAAAATAGGATCACATATTTTAAGGGTAAGTAAATGGATAAAATTGAAAATACACCATTGTGGTCCCCTAGTGAAGAAGATATTAAGAAAAGTAATGTAACTAAATTTATTTCTTATCTTAGCCAAAGAGGGCTGAACTTAAGAAATTATGAAGATCTTTTTTGTTGGGCTGAAGAGAATCCTGAAAACTTTTATGAAGCTCTTTGGGATTTTAGCCAAATTATTTCCAAAACTAGAGGTAACAAAATTGTAGAAGATAGACATTTGATGCCAGGTGCTAAATGGTTTCCCGAGGCAAAATTAAATTTTGCAGAAAATTTATTGATAGGCGAGGACGAAAAAGATGCAATAATTTTTGAAGGTGAAAATTTAACTAAAAAAATAATATCTTGGGGAGAGTTGCGTAATCAAGTTTCAGTATTTGCGCAAGCACTTCAAGCGGATGGCATAAAAGAAGGTGACAGAGTAGTTGCTTATATGCCTAATATGCCTGAGACGATAATTGCTATGTTGGCAGTTACAAGTTTAGGAGCAATTTGGTCTTCATGTTCACCTGATTTTGGTGTCCAAGGAGTAAAGGATAGGTTTGGTCAAATTGAACCCTCTGTAATGATTGCATGCAGTGATTATTTTTACAATGGAAAGAGATTTAATTGTTCTTCAAAAATTAAAAAAATAATAAATGAACTAGAGTCTTTAAAAAGAGTGGTGATTCTTCCATATAATCCAAAAGAAAATCAAAGAGTTATTATTGAAAATTCTATTTCATGGAATGATTACGTAAAAAATTTTATACCTTTAGATATAAAATTTAAACATATGAAATTTAATGATCCGTTATATATTATGTATTCATCAGGAACAACAGGTATTCCAAAATGTATAATTCACAGTATTGGAGGAACATTGTTGCAGCATATTAAAGAGCATATTTTTCATACTGATCTTAAAAAAGGTGATAAAATTTTTTATTTTACAACATGTGGCTGGATGATGTGGAATTGGGTTGTTTCAGCGCTATCATGTAAGGCAACTTTAATTTTGTATGATGGTTCACCCTTCTATCCTAATTTTAAAAGGCTCTGGAGTTTAATTGATAAATATGATGTAAACATCTTTGGGACATCTGCTAAATTTATTGATTCTTGTTCTAAAGAAAAAATAAATATTAAAGAAAATTTAAATCTTAATTCTCTAAAAACTATTTTATCTACAGGATCTCCTTTATCACCGGACTCATTTGATTATATTTACCAAAAAGTAAAAAAAAATGTTCGTTTATCCTCTATATCAGGTGGTACAGATATAATTGGTTGTTTTGCTTCAGGCCTGTCTGTAAAGCCAGTTTGGCGGGGTGAGATACAGTCAAAAGCTATTGGTATGAAAGTCAGGGTGTATAATGAAGATGCTAAAGAAATTGAAGGAGCGAAAGGAGAGTTAGTATGTATTGAGTCTTTCCCATCCATGCCAATTGGTTTTTGGGATGATAAGAATAATGAGAAATATATGGAAGCATATTTCAAAAAATTTCCAGGAATTTGGACTCATGGTGACTATTGTGAAATAACTAAAAATAAAGGAATGATAATTTATGGAAGGTCTGATGCAATTTTAAATCCTGGTGGCGTCAGAATTGGGACTGCAGAAATTTATAGACAAGTAGAAAGTTTTGAAAAAATTACTGAAGCTATTTGTGTTTCCCAAGAATGGAATGAAGATATCCGAATAATACTATTTGTAAAAATGGCTCCTGGTGCTTATTTAGATGATTTATTCGTAGATAAAATAAAGAATAAGATAAAAGTTAGTGCTTCCCCAAGACATGTGCCTGCAAAGATTATATCTGTTGAAGATATACCCAGAACTATTTCAGGAAAGATTACTGAATTAGCGGTAAGGGAAATAATACATAACAGACCAGTAAAAAATAAAGAAGCTTTGTCAAACCCAGAAGCATTAGATTATTTTAAAAATTTAAAACAATTAGAGTACTAAATATTATCTATTCAAAATATAGTTAGGAAAAAAGTATGCGAGGTTTTTTTGCTATAGGTGTTGAGAATTTAAGCAAGCAAATGAATGCTGGAAATCTTTTTAGATCAGCACATGCATTTGGTGCTAGTTTTGCGTTTACTATTGGAGGAATGTATTCTCCAAATCTAGCTAAATCCAATACCTCCAAATCTATATTTCAGATGCCTATTTACAATTATAATCGATTTTCTGAGTTCATAACGCCTGAAAATTCCATATTAGTAGGTGTTGAGTTGACAGAAAACTCAATTGATTTACCTAAATTTAGACATCCATCAAATGCAATTTATATTTTAGGTCCAGAAAAGGGAAATCTATCTAAAAATATTATGTCTAGTTGTAAGTATACTGTTAAAATTCCTACAAAATTCTGTATTAACTTGGCTATGGCTGGTGCTATAGTGATGTATGATAGGGTAATTAGTTTAGGTCAATATGACCCAAGGCCAGTTGTATTTAATCAAAATTGTAGTTAATTTATTTGATATTTAATTAATTGAGTATAAGAAATGAGTTTAATAAGATATTTATTTTGGGGAATATTTGTAGCAAGTTTCTATTTTAATCCTTTTATATTAATGAGTGAGCTAGGTGCGCAGACGACACCAAAAATCATTGGAGAATATAAGTCTTGGACTGCTCTTAAGTATAAAGAAAAAGGAAAACTTGTATGTTTCATATCATCTTCTCCTACTAGATGGAGTTCAAAACCAAAAGGGGTTAACAGAGGAGATATTTACATTCTCGTTACTCATAGACCTTCTTTTGGCACTAGAGATGAAGTGAGTGTATATGTTGGGTATCCGTTTAAAAAAAAATCGGAAGCAATCGCCTCAATAGATGGAAAAAATTTTAGACTTTTTACAGATGAAAAAACTGCTTGGGCGCGAGATTCTAAGACAGATAAAAAATTAGTAAAAGCAATGAGATCAGGTAATCAGCTTGTAATAAATGGTATTTCTTCCAGAGGGACGAAAACTAAAGATATATATTCTCTTCTAGGTTTTACATCTGCCCATAATATTATAAATCGTACTTGTAAGTAGATCTCGCTTAAATAACTAAGGTTCAAAATGAAAAAATCTCTTATAGGATATAGTAGAAATCAAATTAGTGACTTATTGCTTTCATATGGTATTAAGGAAAAAGATTTGAAAATGAGAATAACTCAAATTTTTCATGGTATTAATTATAGGGGTTTTCAAAAAATTGATGAAATAACAAGCATTTCAAAGAATTTAAGGGGACTATTAGGTGAAAATTTTACATTAGAAAGAACTGAGATTAAAAAAGAATTAATCTCTAAAGATGGGACAATAAAATGGTTATTATCTTTAGAAGACAAAAATGAAATAGAAACAGTATATATTCCAGAAAAAAACAGAGGCTCCCTCTGTATTTCATCTCAAGTTGGTTGCACACTTAAGTGTAGTTTCTGCCACACTGGCACAATGCCATTAGTTCGCAACCTTACAGCTTCAGAGATAGTCGCTCAGGTTTTTTCAGCAAAAGACAAACTAAATGACTGGCAAAAAAACTCAGAAAATAGGCGATTAAGTAACATCATTCTAATGGGCATGGGAGAACCTTTGTATAATTATGAGGAAGTATGCAAAGCAATAAAAATACTTGTTGATCCAGAAGGAATTAATTTTTCTAAAAGAAAAGTAACTTTGTCAACTGCTGGTATAATTCCAATGATTGAGAGGTTAGGAGAAGATCTAGGAATAGGTTTGGCAGTATCTCTTCATGCTGTAAGAGATGATATAAGGAATAAGTTAGTTCCAATAAACAAGAAATATCCTATAAAAGATCTACTAAGTGCTTTAAAAAAATATGCTAAGTCTAATCAATCTAGAAAAATTACTTTTGAATATGTCATGCTGAAAGATATTAATGATTCTCTATCGGATGCAAGAGAGCTATGCAGAATAATTTCTGGAATTCCAGCAAAGATAAATTTAATTCCATTTAATCCATGGCCAAATAATCAATATCAGTGTTCTGATCAAAAAAAAATTAGGGCATTTTCTGAAGTTATAAGTAATGCAGGTTATTCATCTCCGATAAGAAAACCAAGGGGTAGAGATATAATGGCAGCATGTGGCCAACTTATAAGTGAAAGTAGAAGAAACAACAGACCACTACAGGGTAGTATAAATATTTAAAGTATATTATAAATAATTTCATAAGATTAATATTTTAGAAAATGCTATGAAAAGTAAAATAAATAAAGTAGTTCTAGCTTATTCTGGGGGTCTTGATACTTCAGTAATAGTAAAATGGTTGCAGCAAAATTATGATTGCGAAATTGTTACTTTTACTGCTGATTTGGGCCAAGGATCTGAATTAGATGAAGCTAAAAATAAAGCATCTTTGTTAGGTGTTAAAGAAATTTTCACGGAAGATCTTAAGGACGAATTTGTAGCAGATTATGTTTTCCCCATGTTCAGGGCTAATACTTTATATGAGGGGCAATATCTTTTAGGTACAGCTATAGCAAGACCATTAATTGCTAAACGACAAATTGAGATTGCAAAAGAAACTGGGGCAGAAGCCGTTTCACATGGTTCCACAGGGAAAGGTAATGATCAGATTCGTTTTGAACTAAGCTATTATGCTTTGAATCCAGAAATTCAGGTTATAGCTCCCTGGCGAACTTGGGATCTTACATCGAGAACTAAATTGATTGAGTTTGCTGAAAAAAATCAGATATTAATTTCCAAAGATAAGATGGGAGAGGCCCCATTTTCTGTCGACTCAAATATATTGCATACATCAAGTGAAGGAAAAGTTCTTGAAGATCCAAGCTTAGAACCAGATGAGTATGTATTTTCAAGGACTTTGTCCCCTCAAAATGCACCAAGTGATCCTGTTGTCACAGAATTAATTTTTGAAAAAGGAGATCTAATATCAGTAGATGGATTTAAAGCATCACCAGCAAAGTTACTTGAAACTTTAAATGAACTTGGACGGAGTAATGGAATAGGGCGTCTTGACTTAGTTGAAAATCGTTTTTTAGGTATGAAGTCTAGAGGTATATATGAAACTCCAGGTGGGGCAATACTTCTTTTGGGGCATAGATCTATAGAATCTTTAACACTCGATAGAGCATCTGCTCATTTAAAAGATGAATTAATGCCCAAATATGCGAGTTTGATCTATGATGGTTTTTGGTGGTCCCCAGAGAGAGAAATGTTACAAGCTGCAATAGATAAATCCCAAGAGAGAGTAAATGGCAGTGTAAAGTTAAAACTTTATAAAGGCTCTGTAAGTGTTGTAAGTAGAGAGTCAGACGATAGTTTGTATAGTTTACCTCATGTAACTTTCGAGGACGATAATGTTTATAATCATCAAGATGCTGAAGGTTTTATTAAGCTTAATGCCTTGAGGCTCAAAATTTTAAACAAAAGAAATTCATTTAAATCTTAAAAATTATAAACTGGTGGTTCAATATTTCTTCTAATACACGACCCTTTGAGAGTATTTAATAGCAAACAAGCAATTGTCATTGGGCCTACACCTCCTGGTACTGGGGTAATAGCACTACAAACATTTATAGCACCCTCATAATCCACGTCACCAACAATTACCTTTTGTGTATTATCTATATTATCAATTCTATTGATTCCAACATCAATAATTATTGAGTCTTTTTTTATCCACTCACCTTTTATAAAATTTGGAATACCAATTGCAGCTATAATTATATCTGCTTCTTTGCACTCTTCAATTAAATTTTTTGTTTTTGAGTGGGCAACTGTTACTGTGCAATTTTCCTTAAGTAACATATTAGCTATGGGCTTACCAACTAGATTTGACCTGCCGATTACAAGTGCTTTTTTCCCTGATAAATTTATAGGGAGATGTTTGAGTAAAATAATACATCCAGAGGGTGTAGCTGGAAAGAGACCGTTATCGCCGTAAACAAGTTTTCCTGAGTTAACAATACTAAGTCCATCGACATCTTTTTCAGGAGAAATTGCATTTATAACGTTCCTCTCTAATGCATTACTAATTTTAGGTAAAGGAAGTTGAACAAGGATACCATCAACATTACTATCATTATTTAGTTTGTTAATTTGATAGATAATTTGTTTTTCAGAAGAGTTAGCTGGTAAGACATACTTCCAGGAATTCATCCCTACTTCAATACTTTGTTTTTCTTTATTTTTAACATAAATATGACTAGCTGGATCATCTCCAACTATAATTACAGCAAGGCCTGGAATAAAATTGTAGCTTTCTTTTAACTTAAGAATTTCTACTTTTATCCATTCTCTAATTGCGAGAGATTTTTTTTTTCCATCAATAATTTTCGAGTTTATAACAGAATTAGTATTCATATAAGTAGTTCAATTATTAGATTTTTTATAAAAATTAAAAGTATAATTAGTATTACTGGTGATATATCTATTCCACCTAAGTTCGGTAATAATCTTCTAATATGTCTAAGTAACGGATCTGTTATCCTAAATAGGAAATTACCAATAGTATAAACTAATTGATTACTAGTATTTACAACTTTGAAAGCCACAAGCCAACTAAGTATTGATGAAATAATAATACACCAAATGTATAGTGTAATAACAGAGTCTATGAGGTTAATAAGAGCTAACATTAGTTGAGTTCATAAAAATTTATTGGTAAATGATTCTGGTAGTTATATAATTATATATGAAGTCAAAAAAAACAATACTTTTTTAATGTATATTAGAAAATATTATGTTATTTATTCAGGTAAATTAAAAAAATATTAATAAATAAATTTATTTATTCAAAATTTTATAGATATGAAAGATACTATAATCTGTATTTTGCACCAACCTCATTCAAAGGTTAGGCGCGTAGGTAACCAAATAAAAAAACTTGGTTTAAATTATAGAATTATTAGGCCTTGTTCTGGAGAGAAGTTGCCAGAAAATTTAAAGAATTATAGAGGGGCAATCGTTTTTGGGGGGCCAATGAGTGTATATGAGAAAAATAAATATAAATTTCTGAATGTGGAGTTAGATTGGATAAAAAGGGTAATAGATTTAAATATACCTCTTTTTGGAATTTGCTTGGGAGCTCAACTCATCGCTAAATCAATAGGTGGAGATGTTTTCCCTCATTATAAAAAAATACATGAAGTTGGATATTATCCAATTTTTCCTGAAAATGAGTATAAAAATTTCTTTGAAAAAAAAGAGATTTTTTACGCATATCAGTGGCATAAAGATACTTTTTCTATTCCAAATGATGCTACTTTGATTGCATCTGGTACTAAATTTAAAAACCAGGCTTTTATGTATAAGAAAAAAACTTTAGCTATTCAATTTCACCCTGAACTCACAGTTAATGTTATGAAAAAATGGTCCCAACTGGCAATAAATAGAAATATTAAAGGTGTGCAAAAAATTAAAGAATTGGAGACGGTTGCTTTAAACCATGAAAAAAGTGTTAGAAATTGGCTTGCAAACCAATTAAAAAATTTATTCATAAAAAATAGTTTGTAATATAAATATTAATTTTTCTTTATTTTTTGTCTTTCAGTAAAGATTATCCTTTTCTTTTTAAGATCATCAATTTCTTTTGTGCTTATATTTAAATCATTAAAAATTCTCTTTGTATCTTCAGCAAAAGTAGGAGGTTTTTTTCTTATTGATCCTGGTGTTCTCTGGAATTTAATTGGAATACCAAGTCCGTAATAGTTATCTTTTTCTATTATCATTTCTCTACTATGCGTATGTTCGTGGTTAAGAATTCCTTGCATATCAAGTATTGGGCCAGCAGGCACACCTAATTTTAAAAGCTTGTTAGAAATTTTTACCCCATCTTTATCTGAGAGCAATCTGATTAAAATCTCTCTAAGTTTACCTTTATTTTTTACTCGTTGAGCATTACTTAAGAATCTTTCATCATCAGCTAATTCATTATTACCTAAAGTTTCACAAAGAATATTAAATTGCCTGTCATTTCCAACTGACATATATATGGGTATAGTATTAGTTGGAAAAGAATCATATGGAGCAATATTTGTGTGAGCATTTCCTACTCTTTCTGGTTGTTTTTTTGTAACAAACCAGTTAGCTGCGTGAGGGTGTTGAAGTGCTATACCTGTATCAAATAGTGTAACTTCAACAAATTGACCTAAACCAGATTTTTGTCTTTCAAGAAGTGCTGCAAGTATTGCATTACTAGCAAAGAGGCCAGTTCCAAGATCAATTAATGGTATACCCATTCTGATACCTTCAGAATCAGGCTCTCCATTTACACTAAACCAGCCACACATAGCCTGAAGGAGGGCATCATACCCTGGTAATCCACCAAGAGGCCCTTCCGAGCCAAAGCCACTCACTCTACAATGAATTAATTTAGGAAAAGTTTTATTTAATTCATCAAAACCAATACCCCATTTTTCCATTGTTCCAGGTTTAAAATTTTCTACGATAACATCAGCATCATTCAAAAGTTTATATAAGATTTTCTTACCTTCAGATTTTGAAATATCTAAACTTATACTATCTTTATTTCTATTGACTCCCATGAAATATGCGGCTTCGCCATCTTTAAAAGGAGGCCCCCAATCTCTTGTCTCATCACCTTGTGGAGGCTCAAGTTTAATAATTGATGCTCCGAGATCACCTAATAATTGAGTACAGTAAGGTCCTCCAAGAACTCTAGACATGTCTATAATTTTTACCCCTTCAATAGGGCCATTAGTTTTATTTATATTCATTTCTAATTATTTTACAAAATTAATTTTCTTTCTTAATTCTTTTAATTTAACTTCTAATTGATTAGATGTCATTACATCAGCGTATTTTTCCGAAATATCAAATAAATTTATAGCATGTGAGGTAAAGCTCCTGTCATACACGGCATCTTCAGGAACAACAATTTTATAATTTAATGAAAAAGCATCAAGTACTGAGGCCCTTATACAGCCAGAAGTTGTGCACCCAGTAAGAATTAATGTATCAGCTTTTAAATCTACTAGGTAAGATGATAGTGATGTCCCAAAAAAAGCACTCGGATGTTTTTTTGGAATTAAAATATCTTTATCAATCGGTTCAATCTCTTTAACAAATTTGTATCCTTCCTCTGAAATATTCATTATCTTTGGAACCTTTGCTGCTAATTGCCCTCCATCATAAAGTTTTTTTGGGGCGACATGTGGGTATATAACAGGCCAATTACTCTCCCTAAATGTCCTAAGAATTTTTGTAATATTTTCTATGGCCCTCCATGCAACTTCTCCACAACTTGTTGGGTATTCTTTTATTGATTCCCAGAAAGGTTTTGATGAACTTCCACTTGTCCTGTATTGAACATCGATAATTAGCAGTACAGGTTTTGAACCTATACCGCCTTTATTTCCAAAGCCTGCAGAACGATATGCTTTTTTTTCTTCTTCTGATATAAATTTATCCCAAGGTCTCATTTCATTGGTTTCCATTTGAGGAATATTTTTTTTCTAAATTGTCAAAAAATTCTTTTTCTAAAATTTGTTGTCTTTTATTAAAATTTATTAGTCTGCTTTCATATCCTGATAGACTACCAAATTTATTTATATGATTCAAAGTTTCTAAAGAAGATAACATTGCTGCTTGAAGAAGGGCATTTGCATATAGGATTATACTATAACCCATATTCTGTAATTCATGTTTTTCTAGAACAGGTGTTTTCCCTCCATAGACAATATTAATTAAATGTGGGGCATTAATAAGCTTTGGAATATCCGCAATTTCTTTAGCTGTTGTTGGTGACTCAATAAAAATTACATCTGCACCAGCATTGAGGAAAGATCCTGCACGATCGATGGCAGCATTAAATCCTAGAACCGATCTTGCATCAGTTCGAGCGATAATACAAAAATTATTATCTTTTCGTGAATCAACAGCTGCCTTTATTTTATTGATAGCTTCATCAATGGGAATAATTTTTTTTTCATCAAAATGCCCACACTTTTTAGGAAATTCTTGATCTTCAATCTGAACACCATTCACTTCCGCTCTTTCAAGGCATCTAATTGTTCGATATAAATTTACTTCATTTCCAAAACCTGTATCAATATCAACTATCATAGGTAACTCACTTACTTCTCTTACGGAATTAACTATATCAAGTATGTTATTTAAATTAATAAATCCAAGATCTGGTAGACCAAGCTGAGCATTGGTTATACCAGCTCCAGTAAGATAAATTGCTTCAAAATTTGCATCTTCTATTTGTTTAGCGGTAATTGCATTGAACGCCCCTGGAATTATTGTTGCATTTCTTCGTTCTATAATTTTTTTTAGCTTTTTATTTGTTTGTTTTCCCACTAGAATCTCCAAAAACAATTTTAGATACAAAGCTTAATAGAAAGTTTATAAAAGGAGTAGTAAATAATTAGCAATAATAAATTTAACCCCCCAAAATGGGTATCTTCTGATGGCAGACTTGTTAATTGTAAAGAGAAAGTTAGCTTGTTAAACCAAAATATTTCAGAAATTGAAGATCTTGCTCAAGACTCACTAGATGATGCTATAATTATGGGTGTAGATGAGAGACAATTTAAAAAAGTAATAGTTAATCTTATTGAATCTCTGTCAAGTAGATATACGGATAAATAAAAAATAATAAAATTTGGTCTGAGGGTGTAATGGAAAATAGAAGTGTTTGTATAATCGGTTCGGGTGGCGGAATTGGAACTGAAATAGTAAAGCTTTTCAGAAAAAAAGGGTATAAACCAGTTATCATGATTGATTTTCCTTCTAAAGATTTTGACAATATCGCAAAAGGATATGAATCTGAAAAAATTGAAATAAATTTAGAGGTCGATAACTCTATTAAGAAAGCTTTTGAGAAAGCAAAAAGTATCATACGTAAAATAGATGTATTTATATTCACTGCTGGGATTGTAGAAAATAAAAATTTAAAAAACTTAAATATTCATGAATGGGATAGAGTTTTAACAATCAATTTAACTGGTTTATTTAAATGTATGGTAGAAGTAGAAAATTGGATTTCAACGAATGGACGAATAGTAACTTTGGGCTCAATGGCTGGTCACCAAGGTAGTTTTGTAACTGGCCCTGCTTATGCTGCTTCGAAAGGAGGCATGGAGGGCTTTACTAAATATTTAGCTTCATATTTTGCGGATAGAAAAATTACTGCAAATTGTATTGCTCCAGGACCAGTAGATACAAAGATGCTGGATGTTCATGATAGATTAAAACTAGAAGAAAGAAAAAAATTAATACCTTTTAAGCGTTTTGCAAAGCCTGAAGAAATTGCGGCTGCAGCTTTGTTTCTAGCTTCGGAAGACTCTGGTTATATAACAGGTACAGTTTTGCCAATTAACGCAGGTATGGTAATGAAGTAATAGCTAGATTAGTAATACAATTCTACCGGTCGCTTTCCTATCTTTAAGTATATTCAATGCTTTTTGAGCATCCTCAAGTTTGAACAGCTCAGATATAAAAGGTTTTATTAGGCCAGATTCATACCATTCAAAAAGTTTTTTGATACTTGTGTGTATTTTTTCTTTATCATGATTTTCAAAAAATCTTAAACTACAGCCAATTGCTGAACGGTGTTTTACCAATAACCTATTTGAAGGGATTTGAGGTATTCCACCAACGAATCCAAAAATTAGATACTTCCCCCCCCAATCAAGAGAAGAAAGTGCTTGATCAAAAAATTCACCACCCACAGGATCAAATACTACATCAACACCTTTGTTGCCTGTTAAATTTTTTATCTCATTTTTTAGGTTATTATCTTTATAGTTAATTGTATAATCTGGGTTATAATTTTCAATTATATTAATTTTTTTTTGACTGCTAGCTGCAGCAAAAACTTGTGCACCTATTGCTTTTCCTATTTCAACTGCAGTTAAACCAGTTCCTCCTGATGCACCTAAAACTAAAAGTTTTTGGTTTGGTAATAAATTACCTTGGTATTTAATTGCAGTATAAGAAGATACGTATGCAACAAAGAATGAAGCTGCATGTTCCCAAGGCATATTTTCTGGAATTTCATAAGTAAACTCTGGATTTGCAATAGTATATTCTGCAAAACCACTATGGGGGATTTTTGCAAGGACTCTCTGGTTGGTCTTAAATTTTTTGACATTTTTACCAAAGGAAACTATTTCTCCAGCACATTCTAACCCAGGACCAAACGGAAAGTCGGGTTTTGTTTGATATTGCCCTTTAAGCATAACTAAGTCAGCATAATTTACAGCTACAGCTTTAACTTTGATAAGTAACTCATTTTCATTAGGTTGAGGGGTATTAATTTCTTTCACCTCCAAAACCTCCGGGCCTCCCCATTCATTGCATAAAATAGCTTTCATTATTTCACCATTAGGTACATTAATTTAATTTTTTGTGTATAATAATACAAGTTTAACTTTAATCTTTTTGAACTATAAATAAATATGTATATTAATGTAACTCAAATAATTTTTATGTTTGTTGGTTTTGCAGTTTTAGGTCCCGTTTTTATTCTACCTATTCTGATAGCTATAAGGAGGAAACATCCCAAATCCTTTTATATAGCCTTACTAAATTCAATTTTTGGATGGACAGGAATTGGATGGGCTATTTCCCTTTTGTGGGCTTTTACAAAAAAATAAGGACTATTTTAAATCAGATAGCCATTTATTAATCAATTTTGATTTAGATTTTTGGCTAGTGTCTTTTTTTGGGAGTATTAATAAATCAGAATTAGGGATTACATTCGCAATTGGCCTTGTATCAGGGAATGCTTCATGTTCTGGTTCATAAAAAACACCTGTAGGTTTTCTAATAAGAGATAACCTTTCAATTCTGTTCCACCGTTGGGCTGCGTTATATGAAAAATGGAAAGTTCTAATTGCCTTTAGTAGTTCTGTGGTATAATCATGCAAAAGTTTTGGAGATGGTAGGTTCATTGTTATTCTATTTTGAGCATACCTATCCCACCACGGATGGTATATAAAATGATCTCTCATTACGTGCCACGCCCAAGTAAATTGAGAGCCAAATACATTGACTTCTGGACATGGCTCTCCAATATTTGAGTTATTATTAGAGGATCTTGACGTAACTAATTCATCTATCATCAAAGACTCAACTCGTTCAGGAAAATTAATAGCAACTTCTGAAGCTATCATTGCTCCTGTTCTGACCCCATAAAAATGAGCTCTTTTGATTCCTATTGAGTCTAAAATTCTTGTTAAACCCTCAGCAAAATCAATGATTTCAGGCTTTTTTAATTTAAGAGGAGATGAGTCGCCATTTCCTAATGTATCAGGAGCATAAATATCTCTATCTGTTTTTAAATTTTCCATAAGAGGAACTACAAAACCACTAGCTACTGGTGACATATGCAAAATGACAATTGGTAATTTTTTTTCATTACTATTATTCTTTATGTAACGATAGTGGGCTTGGCCTTCATTTATTTTTGTAAATGCTCTATATGTTATCATAATTAATAATTCTCATTTCTATTATATTCAGCAAGGAATAGGTTGCCTAGATTTGGAGGTAAAATTGGTTTATATGGCATATCATAGTTAAATTTTATTTTTTCTGAACCCCATATATTTATATGTTTTCCATACATAAACCTTATCAATGTAAGACTTCCATCAAGCGAACCGAATGGTCCATGAGGAATATTTTCCGGCCTCCAAAAGTATGAACCTTTAGTCATTATTCCTTGGGGACCAGACAAAGTACCAGCTAACATGAAGGCTTCTTCTACGCATGGATGAGAAATTTGCTCACACTCCCAGTTCTCTGGGAAATTATGAGGTGATGTTGATAGTAAAAAAGTCCTTTTTTGATTAAACTCATTGTCCCATTTAAGTGTTTTTCTTTTTATTCCCATAAACTCTAATTTTGGATCTACCCCTACTTTATCCCATGGCATTTCAATTACATTAAGTTGCTCAATTAATTCATCTCTATTAATTTTTATATTATTTGGACTAATTAATTTGGGTGATTTTGAAAAGAAGGATAATATTATGCACCCATTAGTTGAAAAAATATTTTTCCTTTCAAATCCGGCAGGTAAACATGCATAATTACCTTTTTCATAAAGCTTTCCATTCATTTTAAAGTTTCCTTCCAATATAAATAGCTCCTCCTCAGCTTCAAAACATAATAATTTTTTGCTCCATCCTTTAGGGTATTTAAGAATTATAGAGCAATCACCAAAGTCATGATCTATGCTTAAAATTTTATGCTCTAGATCAAGATTTGTATTTCCAGGCAAACCTTTTTCCCATGGTAAATTTTGTGAAAATATGAATTCAGTTAAAGGTCTAGACATTTTTTTTGTTTCAAAATCCATTTAAATAGTCGTATATATAAATATTATAGTGAAATTTAAAATAAACTCAAAAAATAGTTGAATCTTATCTAAATATGTTGATAGTTCAATTTTTTTTATATTTCATAATATTTTATAAGGTTTCTTTTATTATGGTAGAAATTGTAGAACTTAATGAAACTAAAAAAGAAGCTATAGGTGTCCATGGCATAGCTGATATTAGGGGAGTTAGTGAGGAAAAATTAAAAGATTCAACTTTCTTAATGGATACCCTTAGGTTTTCATTAGAAAAATATGCATTTACTATTCTTGATGAAAAAGTTTTAAAATTTCCTGGAATTAATTCTGGTGTAACTGGTTTTTTTGTTTTATCTGAGTCTCATGCTGCTTTTCATAGTTACCCTGAATATAAATATATAGCTGTAGATATATTCTCCTGTGGCACTAGCAATCCTTTAGATGTAATTAAATTTTTCTCGAAATCTATAAATGCTGATAATTACTTTATAGATTCAATTGAGAGAGGGTTGAGTATAAAATAATATATTATTTATATAAAAAATTTAAATTGTAAAACTAATAAATTGATTAATAAAAATAAAAAAAACAAAATAGCAGTAATAGGTTCTGGTGTTTCAGGTCTCTCAACCGCATGGCTTTTATCTAAAAAAAACGATGTTACTTTATTTGAGCAAAATGATTATTTTGGTGGGCATGCTAATACAGTAACAATAAATAATGGATCAATTAATTATGATTTAGATGTCGGTTTTATCGTTCATAATAACATAAATTACCCAAATTTCGTTAATCTGCTAAATCATTTTAAAATTCCAACGCAAAAAAGTAATATGTCGTTTTCTTTCTCAGCAGGTGAAGGTGAATATGAGTACTCAAGCACGTTACCCTTCGGACCCTTCATTCAACCTTCGAATCTTTTAAAAAAGAGATTTATAAAAATGATTTTTGATATTCCTAAGTTTTATTCGTTTGCAAAAAAATTTGATTTTAAATCAAATAAAGAAGATATAAACCTAATTAATTTTTTAGAATTGGGAGGTTTCTCAAAAGATTATTGCTATGATCATTTATTACCAATGGCGTCAGCCATTTGGTCTCAACCAATTACAAAAATAATGCATTTTAATGCAGAATCTTTTGTTGATTTTTATAATAACCATGGTTTGTTAAGATTTTTAGATCGTCCTCAGTGGAGAGTAATAAAAGGTGGAAGTAAGTTATATATAAAAAAAATATTAGATGAATTTTGTGGTAAGAAAATTTTGAATTCAAAAATTTCGGATGTCTTTAGAAAAGACAATAGTGTGAAAATCGTTTTAGATAATCAAAATTTAGATTTTGAACATGTTATTTTTGCCATACATCCAGCTAATATATTAGAGATTTTAAAAGATCCTTCTGAAGATGAAATAAAAATTTTAAAAAAATTTGAAATAGAAGATAATACATGTTTTATTCATTCTGATTTAGCATTAATGCCAAAAAGAAAAAGTGCTTGGTCAAGTTGGAATTATTTTTCGGAAACAAATCAAGATATAAAATCTAAAGTCTTTGTTACATACTGGCTTAATCTTTTACAAAATATAAAAAGTAATACCGATTTCTTTCTCTCACTTAATCCCACAAAACTACCTGAATCTAAAAAAATATATAAAAATTTTTACTATTCTCATCCAGTATATAATAAAGAAACAAATCAATCTCAGGCTCAAATTGAACAAATTCAAGGTGAAAATAATACATGGTTCGCCGGCGCTTGGAATGGTTTTGGTTTTCATGAAGATGGTCTTGCTTCTGGGATAAAAATAGCTAATAAATTTGATTGTTTTGTCCCTTGGAAATAGAATTGAGGTAATTTATTGATTAGTAAAGAACTAAGATCAGAATTTAATTTATATTTAGGTTCGATCACGCATATAAGAAAAAAGCCAAAAAGCCATAGATTTTTGTACAGAGCTTTCTTTATTCATGCTAATTTGAAATATTTTGAAAATATAAAAAAATATAGTTTTTTGTTTAATTATAATAAGCCTTCTGTATTTAGTTTTTATGATATTGATCATGGCTTAAGAGATGGATCATCTACTTATAAATGGTTTATTAGTTTATTAGAGCAACAAGGCATTTCTTTTGATGGAAATATTTATGTTAGTTGTTTTCCAAGAGTTTTTGGTTATGTATTTAACCCTATTACAATTTATTTCTACTATAATAAAAATAGATTACTTGAGGCTATTGTTTATGAGGTAAAAAATACTTTTGGAGAACAGCATTGTTATTTTATAAAAGTCAATTCGATATCAAATACTTTGAATCACACATGCAAGAAAAAGATGATAGTTTCCCCTTTTAATCCAATTGATCATAAATATGAGTTTAAAATAATAGTTCCAGACGAAAAGTTTTTTATTAGAATTGATGAATTAGAAGAAGAAGAGAAAATTTTAACAGCATATTTTGAGGGTAAGAGAAAAAATCTCACAGTATTTAATTTGGTAACCTGTATTTTCTTATATCCTTTAATGACAATTAAAGTTATTTTTGCAATTCACTATGAGGCATTAAGGTTATTTTTGAAGGGAATACCTGTTTCTCCAGATATCCCTAAGATAGAAAATAAAACTGTTGCAATTTCTATTAGGTTGTTTTTAAGTATAATTAAAGTTTTTTTTCTAAAAAATAAATAAAAAATATTGCAATTTAGCGTTGTCTTTTTATAAGTAATTTATTAATTTTATCTATAATGAACTTTGAACAAAATTATCAAAAAGTACCAATTTTTCTAAGGCCTATAATAAAAAAGATTGCTAGTCAATTTAAATTGGGTTCTTTATCATACAGGCTTCCTAGTGGTTTTGAGGGCAAAATATCTGGTAAATTGTCTGGTCCTGATGCAAACATTATATTACACAGTTGGAGGCCTATTTTTCGTCTTTTTTTCAATGGAAGTATTGGGTTTGCAGAAGGTTACTTAGCTGGAGAGTGGGACTCATCAAATCTACCAACTTTTATTGAGTTAGTAACAAAAAATTCTATTCATAGTGAAAACCAGGGCCAATTATTATTAAGGAAATATAATTGGTTCAGACACCTTATAAATAATAATACTCGGCTAGGTAGTAAAAAAAATATTGCTTTTCACTATGACTTAGGAAACGAATTCTATTCATATTGGCTTGATAATAGTATGACATACTCTTCAGCGATTGAAATTAAAAATTCCCAGAATCTTGAGGACGCTCAGCAAAAAAAATATTCCAGGATATTAAAATCTCTTGAAATTAAGGAAGATCAACATATTTTGGAAGTTGGCTGTGGATGGGGTGGTTTTGCAATTTTTGCAGCAAAAGAAGGTTTTAAGGTTACAGGTTTAACAATTTCAAATGAGCAATTTAATTATGCAAATCAGCTAGTAGGTAAACTTGGCTTGAGAGAAAAAGTAAGTATTAAACTATGCGATTATAGAGATTTTTCTTCAAAATTTGATCATATTGCTTCAATTGAGATGATAGAAGCAGTTGGTGAAAATTATTGGCCTAAGTACTTTCAGTCAATTTCTCAAAACTTAAAAAAAGGTGGACGTTTCGCGCTTCAGGCAATTACAGTAAGGGATGAAAAGTTCGAGATATACAGAAAGCAACCTGATTTTATACAAAAATATATTTTTCCAGGTGGAATGCTTCCTTGCCAAAGAAGCATTAAGGATAACTGTAATGAAGTAGGTATGAATATAATAAGCGATAAAGGTTTTGGTAAGGATTATGCAAGCACACTGGCAATATGGCGTACTAGTTTTCATAATGCATGGCCAAAGATAAAAAGCCTGGGTTTTGATACAAGATTTAAGAGATTATGGAGTTTTTATCTTGCTAGTTGTGAAGGTTCATTTAGAGGAGAAGGTATAGACGTCCGACAGATTATAATGGAAAATAATTAATTTAGAAAAACATGCGCCTCATAAAAAATTTATTTTTATTTAAAACATTTTTAATTTTATTGTTTTTCTCTGTGGGAACTAAAAGTGCTGATCTATCGCAAAATATTGATTTTTTTGTTTCTAGAAATGGAAAAGAATTTGGTTTTCATAAAATAGTATTTAACAAAAAAAATAATAATGATCTTATTGTGAAAATTAAGATAGAGTTGGAAGTTAAGCTAGGCTTTGTAAAACTTTTTTCATATAAACATTCAAATACAGAGACATGGAGAAATGGAAAATTATTTAAAATTAATACTGTAACTAATGATAATGGGAAAAATTTTTTTATTAATGGGAAGTCAACAAAAGAAAGTTTTATAATAAATACTCAAGACGGAACTAAAGTGTTGCCTTTAGATGTTATCCCAACTAGTTATTGGAATTTTTCGAATATAAAAAACAAAAATTGGTTAGATACTCAAAGAGGTATACTAGTTGATTTAAAGATTGATTATTATGGTAGTGAAAGTATAGAAGATTTTTATGGAAAAAAAATATTAGCTGAAAGATATGATATCTCTAATGATTTAAATCTATCCTTATGGTATCATGATAATTCATTGGTAAAAATAGCATTTGTTGCGAGGGGAAGTAAGATAGACTATCTCATGAGGTAAATATTGGAAAAAAATAACTTAAAAATAAATATTAATAATTTTGCTAAAATATATGGAGAATTCTTTGAGCAAATTACTAAGGATAATATTGAAAATTTAAATTCTTTATGTTCAAAAGATATATTTTTTAAAGATCCATTCAATTCTTTTACAGGTATAGAAAAATTTAAAAAAGTTTTTTTTCATATGTACGAGCAATCTTCAAACCCTAGATTTTCGATAATAGATATTTGTGTAAATGATAATCTAGCATTTATGAAATGGAATTTTTTTAGTGGTAAATTTATAAAGATTGAAGGAATCAGCGAAATAAAATTTAATAGTGAAGGATTAGTGCTTTCCCATATAGATTATTGGGACTCTTCTTCACAAATTTTTGCTAAAATTCCAATAATCAAATATTTAATTAAATTTATGATCAAGAAATTTTCAATATAAGATATGAGCATATTACTTAATAAAGAAGATTGTTAAATCAGCAAATTTTATTCCAAATTTTTTTATTTTGGCGTTATTAATCAGTACGCCATTTTTTTGAAGCCACATTTTATCATCTAATTTGACTTTTATCCCATTTTTACCAATTGGGAGTTTCATATGATATTTCCAGCTAAATTTATTTCCAATTATTTCACCTTTTGCTTCTCCAATAACATCATCAGCGGTCCCAGAATAAGTTTTTTCACCAGTCTTCTTTATTTTCCAAACACGACGGTCTGTCCTTCCAGATGAATAAAGAAAGTCTTCTTCAAGTGTAAGTATTTCTCCGTCCCATGAACCGGTAATATCGACTTCAAAGTGTGTAAATTTATTTTTACCAAATCGATTTTCAATTATACCCCATGCCTTAGATTTCCCCAAAAAATAGGTTTCTAGACTAAATTTTTTTGTATTTGTATCTATAGGTTCTGCTCCTATTGTTGAGATAAATGAAAAGAATAAAAAACTAATAAGAATTGTAATAAAACTAAGTTTCATAATGGTCCTGCTAAATAATAGAGTTTTACTTTAATCTCAGATATATGTAAATTTAATTATAGTCAATTTTTTTTCAAGAGGAATAATGAGCAAGATTAACTATAATTTTTTTATTGTTTTCTTTTTATTAGTTAAAATACTAATTATATATAGTTCTTCCGCTGGTGCTTCTGATTTATCAGAAAGAGCAAAGAAGTTAGATGCAAATAAAAATGGATTTATTGATAAAAATGAGGCAATTGGTCCACTAAAAAATGATTTTGATAAAATTGATGCAAATCAAAATGGCCTACTAGATGGAAAAGAAATCTCAAGTTTTTTTCAGAAAAAATTTGGATCCCAGTCAAGTCAAAATAAAGATGATAAAAATAATTCAAATATTCTGCCTGCAAGAATAAAGTTTTTAGATACCAATAACAATAACTTAATTGAAAAAAAAGAAGCATCAAAATCAAGTTTTTTAGAAAACAGATTTGCATCGATAGATAAAAATTCTGACAATATTATATCTCCTGAAGAATTAAGCATTTTTTTTTCGGCAAACCAAACTCCTGTTTTTGTTGATAAAGTACAATCAAGTAAGTTAAGTCAAACATTTTCAGTAATTGGAAGCTTGGTTGGAAATGCAAATGGACCTATCTCATCTAAGGTTTCTGGAACAATGGATAAAGTAATGGTAAAGGTGGGAGATGTGGTTAAAAAAAATGATTTATTATTTCAAATACAGCAAGATGATTATGAATTAGAAGCTCAAAGAAGATTTGCTATAGTAAAGCAAAGACAATCTCAAGTTAAAATAGCCCAGTTAGAGTTAGCTAAATTTATAATGAATCAAAAGAGAATTGATGGGCTTAAAAATTCCTCAGCATTTTCAAAAAAGAAATCAGAAGATATCAATCAAGATATATTAATTAAAAAATCTGTAGTAAATGAGAGGGAATCTCTGTTAGAACAAGCTGTTGAGGAACTAAATAAAGCAAACCTAAATCTTAAAAATACAATTATCACATCTCCATTTGATGGGATGGTTACTAAAATAAATAGTGGTATTGGTTCATTTGTTGCTATTGGGATGACTGTAATAAATATTTTAGATACATCAAATATGGAAATTTCTGCTCAAGTTCCCACTAATATTGTATCTTCCCTTAAAAATGGAAAAAGGGTTTTAATTAATTTTGATGGAACAAGAGAATACGAAGCTTTTGTAAGAGCTATTTTATCATCCGAAAATCAATTAACCAGAACTTCAGAGGTTAGGTTTTCACTGAGCGGTAAGACAGAGGATGAAAATTTAATACTAAACAAGAGTGTAAATATAAATATTCCAGTTTATGCTCAAGATACAGGTTTGACTGTTCATAAAGATGCTGTGATTTCGCAAAACAATAAATCTTATGTATTTTTGGTTATTTCAAGAAAATCGATAAAAAGAGAGATAAATATAATTGGATCAAATAACGAACGTTTCATTGTCGGTGAAGGTTTGAAAGAAGGAGATTTGGTGGTAATTAGAGGTAATGAATCACTTAGAGATAATCAAAATATAAATATAATTAATCCAAATTAGGTTTGTTAAGTGAATATTATAAAGTTATCAATTGAAAAGCCTATAGCAGTTGTTTCTGTTGTTATTATGGTAATACTCTTTGGGTGGGTTTCTCTTGAGAGAATACCAATACAAATGTCACCTGATGTAAGACAGCCAATAATTAATATAACAACAAATTGGCCTGGAGCTGCACCTGTTGAGATAGAAAAAGAGATAATCAAAGTCCAAGAAGATGTTCTAAGAGGTCTTAAGGGTGTTGTCAAAATACAGAGTACATCTCGTTCTAATCAGGGAAGCATCCAATTAAATTTTAAAATTGGTTCAGATATGAACCAAGCTCTTTTACTTGTAAGTAATAGATTAGATTTAATCAGAGAGTATCCTGAAGATGCTCAGCAACCTTTTTTATCAACAAGTGGTTCAGAGGATAATTCAATAGCCTGGTTTAGTCTTCAAACTTTAAATAAAGGCGATGAATCATCAATGGTTTCTAAAAGTGAAGTAGTTAATGATATAATTAAAGATAAATTGGAGAGAATAGATGGTGTTTCTTCTTTATTTGCTCGAGGTATATCTGATAAGGAACTAAGGGTAACCATCGACCCATATATGTTAGCAAAATACTCACTGACCGTTTCAGATTTAATAAATAAAATTAGGCAATCAAATATATCTATTACTGGTGGACGTATTGAGGAAGGAAAAAGAAGTTATATTGTAAGAACAGAAGGAGATTTAAAAACTGAAGAACAGGTTAAAAGTATTGTTCTAAGAACTGCAAATCATGGCTCTAACATAGGAAGAGTTTCTTTAGGTGATGTTGCAGAAGTAAAATTTTCATTCAAAGAAAAGAATTCTTACGCTAGAAGGTTTGGTAGCTCAACGCTTACTATGAGTTTAACAGGTGAGACCGGTTCTAATGTAATTGAAACGATGGAGGAAATAAAAAAAGTTGTAAGTGAATTATCCGATAATACATTAAGTCAATTAAATTTAAAATTAATACAACTTTATGATGAAACTGATTATATAATATCAGCAATAGATTTAGTCCTTCAGAATATTTTTGTTGGCGGCTTATTCGCAATAGTGATTTTATTACTTTTTTTAAAATCATGGAGGGCTACACTAGTTATTTCCGTAGCAATACCTATCTCTGTCGTAGGTTCTTTTGTTGCAATGGCGATGCTTGGTCGCTCACTTAATGTCATTAGTCTAGCTGGTATTGCTTTTGCAGTTGGAATGGTAGTTGATGCAGCAATAATTGTTTTAGAAAATATTTTTAGGTTAAGACAAACTGGTAGAACCAGCTTTGAATCAGCATTTATTGGAGCTTCACAAGTTTGGCCAGCAATTTTGGTGTCTTCCTTAACAACAGTAATGGTTTTTATTCCTATATTAATTATGGAGTTAGAGGCAGGCCAATTATTTAGAGATATTGCGGTTGCAATTTCGGTATCTGTTTTGCTTTCTTTGATTGTTTCCATAACACTTATACCAGCTTTATCTAGTTATCTTTTTAACAACAAGTTCGAGAAGAAGATAAATCTTCCATACATTGATAAATTTGGTGCAAAATTTGTAAAATTATGGTCTGATTTTTCTCTTTTAGTTATAAAAAGAAAATTAATTGCTTGTGTAGTTATAATTGCACTTACTTTATCTGCAATTCTCTTTAGTTTTATTTTGATGCCTAAACTAGATTACCTTCCAACTGGAAATAGAAATTTTGTGTTTGGTTTTATTCAAACCCCACCAGGTTATAATTTAGAAACTACCAATAAACTTACTCTTAATGTTGAAGAGGAGACAAAAAAATATTGGGTGCGAGATAAACCAGAATTTAGTACAAAAATAAAAAAAGGTCAGCCTGCGATAAGTGATTTTTTTGTTGTTGCTCTTGAAGGAAGGGCATTTATGGGAGGTAAATCTCTAGACTCTAGTAAAGCATCTCAACTCATTCCTGTTATGCAAGCCCCAGCAAACAAGGATCCAGGAACTAGAGCATTTATGTTTCAGCCTTCACTTTTTGGACGATCTGTTGGTGGTGGAAGGACAATTGACATTGATATCAGTGGTAATGATTTAGAGGTTATACATAATATAGCTAAGGAAACATTTGGAAGAGTTGTACAGGTTTTACCTTTTAGTGAAGGGCATAAATCAAGACCTAAACCTAGTCTAGAGCTTGCTGCGCCAGAGGTAAGAATAATTCCGGACCCAGTCAGATTAGCAGATAATGGGATTTCTGTGAATGAATTAGGTAGAACCATTGATACATTTAACGATGGATTTAAAGTTACAGAGATTAATGTAGGAAATAAAAAGTTAGACTTAACACTTAGAGGAAGGTTATTAGAAAAGAAAAATACTCAATCTATTTCCTCAATTCCTGTTGTAAATAATAGCGGGAATGTAATCCCAGTAGCAAGTTTAGCTAATGTAATTGTGACTTCTGGCCCAACTGAAATAAGAAGAATAGAAAAATCAAGAACAGTTACAATTTCAATAACACCTTCTAGTCAACTACCTTTACAGGCTGCAATGGATAAAATTAATAGTGAAGTAATTGATCCCATGATACAAAATGGCTTGCCTAAAAATATAAAATTTAATTTATCAGGAACTGCAGATAAGTTAACAAATACATGGAATGAATTAATAGTAGATTTGTTACTAGCTTTAATTATTGTTTATTTGGTTATGTCAGTTCTTTTTGGTAGTTTTATTTATCCATTTATAATTTTGTTTTCGGTGCCAGTTGCTGCTGCAGGTGGCTTGGCCGGTCTAACTATTTTAAATATTTGGGTTGACCAGCCTTTAGACATGTTGACTATATTAGGGTTTGTTATTCTGATTGGAATAGTAGTTAATAATGCTATTTTGTTAGTTCATCAATCACTTTATAATATCAGAAAAATGGAAATGAATAGCACTGATGCAATTACTAGTGCAACTCAAAATAGAATTAGACCTATATTCATGTCAACTTTAACCTCTGTTTTTGGAATGTTACCCCTTGTTCTTTTTCCTGGTTCAGGATCTGAGCTTTATAGAGGTTTAGGTTCTGTGGTAGTTGGAGGTTTATCTCTATCTGCGATACTGACAATGGCTATTGTTCCCCCTATGTTATCAATAACGATAGATTATCTAGAAAAAAAAACTAAATAGAAAATTTCAAAAATAAATGTAAAGCATCGTAATGCCAGCACTAATATTTAGTAAGCCAAAAAAATACGGGGTGTAAGTTTCTTTTTCATTAGAATTAATAAGAAATTTTGCTAGATTAAAAATTATTATGCACACTAAAAATTGCACTAAGACTAAACCAATAATATATGATACCTGTATGGGTGCCAATGCTTCTATGATCGTTTTACCAAAAGCGTTTCCATGAAAAATACCAAAAATAATAAATATTAAAAGTAAAATAGAACTTGAGATATTTTTATAAATAAAAAAAGAAACTCCTGTAAGCAATATAGAAATAATTATAGATAGTTCCAAAATTGGTAGATTAATATTAATTATAGTAAGAAGACTTCCTAGAACAGTTGAAAATATAAATAAAGAAATAAAAAAAATTTTTTTTGATATAAGATATACGATAAGAGTAGTAAAAATTAGAAAAACTAAGTGGTCAATTCCAATTATTGGATGAGCAATTCCTGATATAAGTCCCTGTAAAAAGTTTTCAGGAACCTCGCCTTCAATAAAGTGATGGGCTACAGATACATTGGATAAAAATGAGCTAGTTAAAATTATTAATATAAAAAGAACTTTTCTTAACAAAAAGCCTCACAAATAGAATATTAGAATTTATTATACTTGACTTAAAGTGTGTTTTTATTAAAGTTAAAAATAACGGTTTTTTTGAAAAATTAAAAGGGAACACGGTAAATAATATTCCGTGGCTGCCCCCGCAACTGTATTTGGTTAGCTTTATTTCGTATTTGGCCACTGGGAAACTGGGAAGGCTAGATTTAAAGTGATAACCCATAAGCCAGGAGACCTGCCGTATAAGTTGCCCAACTAATGAACGGGGTGTTTCATGAGTGCGGTTATCCGTAGAGGTAATGATTTTATTAACTATTACCCATGGACGGATACGCATGTTCACTAAATTAGCTTACTTCTTATATCAGATAATTTTTATTTCTATCATTTTTTTTAATTTAATTAATTTTGCAAATTCAGAGCAATATTTTACAGCTGAAGAAATTTTTGTAACAGCTACAAGAATTAATACACCAGCAAAAAAAATCGGAAGCCCTATTAGTATAATTGATAGTAAAGAAATAGATAAAATGCAGTTTATTGATCTATCCGAAGCTATTTCTCATATACCGGGTCTTAATAAAGTTTCTATTGGTAATACAGGCCACCAAACTTCTGTATTTATAAGAGGTACCAATTCCAACCATTCACTAACATTGATTGATGGTATTGAGATGGGAGACCCAAGCGCATCAAGTGGCGCATTTGATTACGGAAATATATTTTTAGGTATGATAGATAGGTTAGAAGTTTTAAGAGGGCCTCAAGCTTCAACATATGGTTCAGAGGCTATAGGTGGGGTTGTGAATATTATTACCCCAGTTCCCTTTGAAGATTATTTTTTATATCAAATGAATTTGGGAACAAATTCATCACACAGAGAAAAATTAGAAATTGCAAGAGTATTTGATCGAGTAAAGTTTATAAGTTCTATAAGTTTTAATGCATCAGATGGAGACTCTATAACATCTCCAAGGTTTAGGGGAGCGGGATCGTTTGATGAAAAAGATTCTTTTGCAAATATGTCAGGATCATTTAAATTAAATTTAGATTTGTATGATACTACTGACTTAAATTTTATATTTCACTATTTTGATACTAAAGCTGAATTAGATCCCACTGCTGAAGATCCAGATGCAAATTCTACCGCTACACAATATTTTTCAAAAGTAGAAATTTCATCATTTTTATTTGATGATATAGTTAATAATATTTTATCGTTAAATTTAAGTAAAATTAAAAGAGAGTTTTTTAACTACCCTGATGAACTATCTAATACTTTTCAATCAACACTAGATGATGGTGAAAGAATAAAATTTACTTCCAGGAGTGATATTCTTTATTTTCAAGACCATATTTTAAGTCTTGGTTTTGAATATGAACATGAAAAACAAGATAATACGCAGTTTGCTGATTTTAGTGGGTTTGTTATTGAAGGTTCTAGCTCAGAAACTTCTGTTACTAAAACAGTTTTTTTACAGGATACTTATAGTTATTCTAATTCTTTTCATGTCATTGGAGATTTAAGATATGATAAGAATCAAAGATTCGAAGGTGAATTTACCTACAGATTAAGCCCAGTCTTCTATATTAAACCAATTAATACTAGAATAAGGGCTGCATATGGGACTGGTTTTAGGGCGCCTGCTCTTTTTGAGCTTTTCGGAAGCTCAACCACTGCTTTTGGCGATAGTTTTAGAGGGAACAGGAATCTTACACCTGAAAAGTCTAAAACCTGGGAGCTAGGTTTTGATACCCAGCTACTTAAAAATAATTTATTTTTTAGTATGACCTATTTTGATACTGAAATTGATGACTTAATTGTTGCGTCTGGTTTTCCTACAGTGCCTATTCATTCCCTTAATGCAAAAATAAATGGCATTGAAACTCAGACAACATTAATTCCAACCAAAAAAATTAAAATAAACTTATCACATACATTTACTTCTTCTGAAAATAAGGAATCCGGCACAGCTCTCTTAAGAAGGCCAAAACACAAATTAGATTTTGATTTACAAATCACGCCGTCCGAAAAATTAGAAATTATTAATTATGTTCAATATATAGGAAAAACAAGTGATGTAGGATTTAACGGAGGTTCGGTTTACAGAGGAGGTTATATAATCTCAAATATTGCAGCAAATTATAAAATAAATAATAAATTAAAATTCTATGGTAAAATAAATAATATTTTAAATAATAAATACGAAGTAGCTGATGGTTTTAAGGGGCAAGATAGATCTATGCATTTAGGTTTTAAGAAAATATGGTAAAAAATTTTCTATTTGTTTTATTTTTTATTTATTTATTGTTATTAACCAATATTTCAAATGCTAAAAATATTAGAGCTGCATCTATAAACTTGTGCACAGATCAGTACTTGTATCTAATTGCAGATAAAAACCAAATCACATCACTTAGTTATATGTCAAAAGATAAAAATATTTCATTTATATCAGATAAGATATCCGATATAATATTAAACAATGGACGTGCGGAAGATATAATTAGACAAAAACCAGATATAATTTTTTATGGGCCAGGATCCTCTATATCTACAATTAATTTATTAAAAAAATTAAATTTTAACATTATATATATTCCTGATGCAAAAAATATTAAACAGCTTAAAGAGCAAATTTTAGTTATTGCTAAATTATTAAATAAAGAGCAAAAGGGATCAGATCTGATAAATAAAATTGATAAAGATATTAATCAATTAATTAATTATAAGAAAAAAATAAAAAATAAAAAAATTATTATATTAAGCCCAAATGGTTATGTAAAAGGAGATGACACACTTATCGGCGGTATTCTAAAAAAATTTGGATATCACAATGTCATTAATGCTTTAAATATTAATTCATATAGTAAAGTAAGTTTAGAAGAAATTCTTTTATTAAATCCTGAAGTGGTTATTTTAGAAAACAGCTATAGAGACTCCGTTTCATTATCTCAAGAATTTTTAATTCATCCTGTTATAAAACATATTGTACAAAAGGGGCAGTTTCTTAATTTTAATAAAAAATTATTGAGCTGTAGCGGTCCATACTCTACTGAAATAATAAGAGAATTAATTAGACAAAAAAATGATTAAGTTAAGATCTATAAATAAATATAATTCTTCAAATTACACTTTAACAATAAGTTTAATAATTATTTTACTTTTTCTTATTGTGGCTTCAATTTTTCTAGGCAAGACAAATCTATTAATGTTAATACTATCAGAAAAATCTAATGATTTTAGAGAATTAATTAGAATTATAATTCTAGAAATAAGACTTCCTAGAACCTTATTAGCTTTTGTGGCTGGTTTTTCATTTGGTATCTGTGGAGCGGCAATGCAAGGTTTATTTAGAAACCCTTTAGCTGATCCAAGTATTATAGGAGTTACCTCTTCAGCAAGTTTGGGATCGGTAATTATATTTTATTTTGGTATTTCAAATATTTTTTTCTTTGCATTACCATTGGGAGGGATAATTGGGGCAACAATCTCAGTGCTAATAATTTTTTTTATTGTTAAAAGCAATGTTAGTACCTTAGTTATTATTCTGACTGGGGTAGCAATAAGTTCGTTTTCGTCTGCACTAACATCATTGACATTGAATTTATCTCCTAGTCCTTATGCAGCTTATGAAATAATGTTTTGGCTATTAGGTTCATTAGCTGACAAAAACTTAAATAATGTTTTGTTAGTTACGCCAATTGCTATTTTAGGTTGGGTAATTATTTTACTTTCAAAAAAATGGTTTACTGCACTTTCTCTGGGAGAAGAGACAGCACAATCAATGGGGCTAGATCTAAGATTTTTTAGAAGTAAAATAATAATCGGTACAGCATTATCGATAGGATCAATTGTGTCTATAACTGGTGGAATAGGATTTATTGGTTTAGTTGTTCCGCATTTATTAAGACCTTTATATAATTATAACCCTGAAAAATTACTTTTACCTTCAGGCATAGGTGGAGCTATACTGCTGCTGTTAGCAGATATATTTATTAGAATTTTAGATATAAAACCAGAATTACAGATCGGAGTTGTGACTGCAATAATTGGGGCTCCATTTTTTATATATTTAATTTTTTACATAAAACGTATACACTCATGACTAAAATTATTCTGAATAAAATTAATTTTGATATTGGCAAAAAAAATATTTTATCAGATATAAATATATTATTTCGTACTGGCACTTTAACTGGAATAGTTGGTCCAAATGGTTCCGGAAAAACAACTATATTAAAAATTATTTCAAATATTTTAAATTCTTATTCTGGGACTATTAGTTATGATAATTTGGATTATAGAAAATATAAGAGACTAGATTTAGCTAAAAAAATTTCATATCTTCCACAGGAGATGACTATAGCATGGCCACTTTCAGTATACAATATAGTGATGGCTGGACTTACCTCCTTTTCTGATATGGAGTTAAATTATAACGAAAGAGATTATCGTATTAACTCTGTTCTAGAAGAGCTAAATCTGAAAGAATTTGCATCTATATCTATCAATAAACTATCCACCGGCGAGAGATCTAGAGCATGTTTGGCACGAGCATTAGTTAGCAAACCAAACTTTTTATTAGCTGATGAACCTGTTTCGTCTCTTGATCCGTATTATCAGTTAAATATACTCAACTTAATTTTAGAAAGAGTAAGGTCTGGAATGGGAGCAATAATTATAATGCACGACTTAGATTTAGCAAGACGTTATTGTGATAATATAGTTGTAATACAAGATGGTGTAGTTGTTTCCAATGATAGGCCTGATATATCTCTAGATAATAAAAATCTTAAGAAAATTTTTGCAGTAGAATATGATGAAAACAAATTAATTTTGAGTGAGTAAAATGCAAAATTTTTTTAAAAATAAATATTTATTATTTTCTTTCTTTATTCATATATTTATTTTATTTATATTTTTCTATTCATATAAAATTAATAATATCGAACAGGTAAGTTATATGCCTATTACTGTAAATTTAATTGAAAATCAAGAAAAGTCTGATAGTAAATCCAAAAATATAAATAAGAAAACTAAAAAAAAATTAGTTAATTCATTCAGTAATAATTTAGTAAAATTAGAATCTAAAAAGAAAAATGTTACTAGTGCCAATGAAAAATTACTGAAAGGAAGAAAAATAGACCACTTTTCGAATGTAAAATTTGAAGTTAATCATAAAAAAGACTTGAGTAAAAGCTCTAAAAAAATAGAAAATAAAATATTAAAAAATAGTAAAAAATTTTATAATTTTTCTCAAATTAATTATAATAATACTGATGTGGAATTTATCTCAAAAAAAATTGGCCTAAACTCAATAGATAGCCATTATTTAAATTATAGGTTTAAAAATTTAAAGGAATTTAAGATTACACCCGAATATCCTAGGATAGCCAGGATGAGAGGAATTGAGGGGAAAGTAATACTAAGTATAAGTATAGACAGATCAATGAGGGTCATTAAAGTAAGCTTAGATACCTCAAGTGGTCATACAGTTTTAGATTCAGCGGCATTAAAAGCTGCTAGAAAAATAAAAAATAAAAAATTTCAGGCCTCAGGAATAACTCTGCCTACTATAATAAGAGTGCCAATAACATTTCAATTGAGCTCTGGCTAATATGACTTCTTCAATAGGAAAATCTATTCTAAGATTAGAAGATAATAAGTTTTTGAAAGGCTTGGGAGAATATACAGATGATATTTCTTTTTTAGAAATAGCGCATATGTATATTATAAGATCTGTGCATCCTGCGGGGATTATAAAAAAAATTTGCTATTCTGATGCATTAAAAATTGAAGGTGTTTTAGGAATTTATACATTTGCGGATATAAAACAATATTTGCGACCGATACCTTCTTTTGGGAATTATACTAAATCTAGAAATGTGCCAATGTTTAGGCCACAAAGACAAGTACTAGCTGATGAAAAAGTTGTCTATGCTGGTCAACCGATCGTTTGTATAGTCGCTGAGACTATACAAATGGCAAAGTATGCATCAGATTATGTAAGCATTGAATTTGAAATTCACGAGGCCGTTATTGATATAAAAGAAGCTTTAAATTCTAACTCTCCTAAAGTATGGAAAGAATGTAAGGATAATATTTCGTTTAATTTTGAGATTGGCAATAAAAAAGAAGTGGACCAATTATTTAGCGAAGCTAGATATACATTTGAAATTGAACATGAGATAAGTAGAGTTTATGCGGCTCCCTTAGAGAATAGATCAGCTATTGGTAATTATGATAAAAAATTGGATAAATATACTCTTTATTCAGGAACTCAAGCCCCTCATAATTTAAAAAAGATTCTATCCAATGATATTTTCAGTATATCAGAATCAAAAATAAGGGTTGTTAGCCCAGATATGGGAGGTGCTTTTGGAATGAGATCAAGTGTTTATCCAGAAATGCCTTTAGTAATGTTGTTTTCTAAACTTATAGGTTTACCAATTAAATGGTGTAGTGAGAGGTCAGAGGGTTTTTTAAGTGACGATCAAGCTAGAGACAATCACACTAAAGTATCCATAGCGCTAGATGAAAACTATAATTTTCTATCATTAAGGGTAAACACCCTTGCGGCTCTTGGTGCATACATATCATCGGGGGGGTCATCACCTCCAACAGCTAATTTAGGAGGTCTAGCAGGGGTATATAAAACAAAATCAATTTATGTAAATGTAAAAGGAGTTTTTACAAATACTATGCCTACTTCTGCTTATAGAGGAGCAGGAAGACCAGAAGCTAGTTTTGCTATAGAGAGAATAATAGATCATGCTGCTTATAAACTTAATTTAGATCCAGCCTTTTTAAGAAAAATTAATACTATTACTAAAGATTTAATTCCCTATAAAACAGGATTAGTTTTTGAATACGACTCTGGTAACTTTATTGATAATTTAGATAAAGCTCTTTCTTACTCTGACTATGATAATTTTGATATAAGAAGAAAAGAATCTGAGAAAAGAAATAAATTAAGGGGTTTCGGTATTGCAAATGTTATAGAGAGATCAGCAGCAATGGGAGAGGAAGATGCACAGCTTAAAGTTAATTCAAAGGGCAATATAGATCTTTTTGTCGGAACTCATTCTCATGGGCAAGGACACGAAACAGTGTTCAAACAGATTATTGCAGAAAAGATCGGAGTAAACATGGAAGATATTTCATTTTATCAAGGAGATACTGATTTAATACAAAAAGGTTTTGGTACTTTTGGTTCTCGGTCTGTAAGTTTGGCTGGCTCTGCTATAATTAATGCTTCAAAAAAGATAATTGATAAAGGTAAAGAAATAGCAGCCTTTATTTTAGAAGCTAACTCAGATGATATTAAATTCGAAAATAAAATATTTTCTGTAGTTGGAACTGATAAGAAGATAAGTTGGTCAGAAGTATCTTCAATTGCAAATACACCTACAAAGCTTCCTAAAAATATCAAGCCAGGTTTTTCTGAGATAGGAAGTTTTTCTCCTTTGCAGCCTACGTTTCCTAATGGATGTCATTGTGCTGAGTTAGAAATTGATAAAGAAACAGGCGAAATAAAATTAATAAATTATGTAGTTGTAGATGATGTTGGTCATGTTTTAAACCCTTTACTACTTAAAGGTCAAATACATGGAGGAGTTGTTCAGGGTTTAGGTCAAATTTTAATGGAAGAAGTAGTCTATGATAAAAAAAATGGTCAGTTAGTTACAGGTTCATTTATGGATTACTGTATGCCAAGAGCTGCAGATGTACCATTCTTTAAAGTTTATAGCAATCCTTGTCCAACTAAAATTAATCCATTAGGAGTGAAGGGAGCAGGTGAAGCTGGGACGGTAGGGTCAATGCCTGCTATTATGAATGCTATATATAATATATTATATAGATTTGGAATAGAATCTATAAAGATGCCAGTTACTTCAGAAAAAATATGGAAAGCATTACAAAAAAGCTAGCTAAATTTTTATTACTTTATGGCTAAAATATGTGTAGCAAACTGCTCTGATTCAGTCATAGTTGAGTCAAGTTTTTCAATATTTACATGTCCTTCGTCGAAAGATATATCGAAAAAAATCAGATCTTTGAAACCCACTTGCTTCAAGTTATCAACTATATGGCTTTCACTCATATACAATTGTTTAAGTGGTTGTTTCATTTCAATTTTACCAACTGTATTGTTACCCTTATCTTTAACTTCAATATTTCTCATTGTTTCAATCATAAGTCCGTTTTTTCTATCATAAACATTTTCTTGCTGAAATGATAAAGAAGCCTTTTCAGTTTTATCTAGGTTAAATTTTTCTCTTAATCCATTATAAATAGGAATTGGAACTTCGTTTTCCTCATCATTTTCGCCATCAGATAAGTCAAAAGATAGAGCCTCCCCTTGGGCAGCAAAGCCAAGAAAATAACCACCACCGTCATTTAAATTTTTATAAGCATTTGTAGACATAGCTCTCATTGCAGCAGGTGATGGATAGCCCTCAGGACCGCTTACACTACTTGCTGAATAATAAAGAGCTAGAACTATATCAGCTTTAAAATTTGGAAAAATTGTCAATACGTCTCCTACAATCAATTCAGTTCTAGGTTTATCTTGTGCAACAGCATCAATTCCTACATATTTACCTATTTTAAATTGTGCTTCATCTCGTATATGTTTTTCGAACTCCCCTTTCCCAGACATAAACTCGACTATATCTAAATCTTTATTTGCTAAATCAGGACTTATATTAATTAAATTTTCAATTGCAAAACACGCTCCTTCTGCTTCAAGTAGTTTTGGTACTTTTGATGGAACGAAAACACAATTATAAAAATCATAGTCTGAGTAAGGATGATCTATAACAATTAACTTTTTTGATTTACTCATTTTATCTCCTTATAAAAAATCATCAATTTACTTGGTGCGCCCGGCAGGATTCGAACCTGCGACCCCAGGATTAGGAATCCTGTGCTCTATCCTACTGAGCTACGGGCGCATTCCTAAAATTTAATTTTTAATATTTGAATTGAATCAGTTATCACCTAATATAGTTTTGTAATTTGAACTTTTTAATTTGTATACTCGTAAGTCATGAATAAGTCTATAAGCAATATAGTCAAAAAACTAAAAAATAAGAATCTAAATTTTTTTTATATATTATTTTTAATATCTTTAATTTTTCTTTCATGTTCAAAAAACCCTTATACTGAAAAAAATGAATTAACTTTGTTCATGAATAAAAAACAAGAACAAAAAATAGGTGATAATCAGCATAATAAAATAATCAATTACTATGGTGGTGTATATAAATCTCCAATACTTGGTGAATATATAGCTAGTATAGGTGCAAATATAGCTAATAGTGCTATGCTGAACGATCAGAATTTTACTTTTACAATTTTAAATACACCAATAGTAAACGCCTTTGCTTCTCCTGGGGGGTATATTTATTTAACAAGAGGGCTGGTAGCGCTATGCCGTAACGAATCAGAATTAGCCTTTGTTATTGCACATGAAATGGCTCATCTTTTGGCAAGACATACTGCTCAAAGTTACAGTCGAGATATTTTGGGTAAAATTGGGGCTACAATAATTGGAGCAACCGTTGATTCTCGTGCAGCTGAAGATCTTGGGCATTTAGTAAACAATTTAACTATAGCGAAGTTTTCAAGATCTAACGAACTTGAAGCAGATAGTTTAGCAATAAAATATTTAGTCAAGAGTGGGTATAATCCGAGGGCATCATCTGACTTTCTATCTACTTTAATTAAATTTAAAAAATACAGAAAAAATATTGGCTATCCGGAAACTGACTCTCGAAGTTTATTTGCATCACATCCACCAACAGAGGAAAGGATTCAATTATCAAAAAAATTAACTATTTCTGAGGATAGTAATAGAGATCATTCAGCATTTTTTAAAAATGTAAGTGGGATTATTTATGGAGATGATCCAGCTCATGGTATTTTAGTGGATGAAAACTTTATACACCCATCTCTAAATTTTTCGATGCGGCTTCCTAAAAGTTTTCTTGTTGATAATAGAAGTCAGGCCCTTGTAGCAATGAAAAAAAACATCGCTATAATAAAAATTGATGTATCATCAAAAAATAGTTTTCATGCAGACCCGCTTACTTATTTAAAAAATATTTGGCAGTCCAATAAGAATATGGAGTTAATTGAGAGTTTAAAAATAAATGATTTTAATGCCGCTACTGGATATTTTTTCGCTAATGGTAGAATAAATGACTATTCAGGGAAAATAAAGGTTCGGTATGTTGCTATTAGGTTAGATAATAGTAAATATTTAAGATTAACATTTATTTCAAGAGAAAATGGAGAAGCTTTTGATGATGAAAATTTTAAGTCAATTGCATTCTCAATAAGAAAAATTAATGAAAGAGAAATAAAAAAAACTATACCTTTAAGATTATTTTTTTTAGAAGTAGAGAGAGATATAAGTTTTGATTTAATTATTAAAAACGAAATGCAGGGACAATATAGATCAGAAAGGTTTGTTCTTTTAAATTCTATTAACCAAAATACCACCGTAAAAAAAGGAAAAATAATTAAAGTTTTAAAGTATAAGAAATAAAAAGTAGTTAATCAGAGATTATTCTGTTCTATTATTTATTTCATATGTTTCGTCTGACGTATCTCCATCATTAAGTGATACATCTTCGGTCACATTTTTTTTTGTATAATTTTTAAGGTTCTTTTCGAGGATAGTTAATGCTTCAGATAAATCAACATTTTCTACTGCTGCTAGTTCGTTTAATAGTCTGTCTAAAGCACTTTCATATATTTGCCTTTCAGAATAAGATTGTTCAGGTTGGTTAGCATTCCTATGTAAGTCTCTTACAACCTCAGCTATTGATTTGGGATCGCCAGAGTTAATTTTATCTTCGTATTCCTTGGCTCTTCTACTCCACATCGCTCTTTTTACTCTAGCCCGACCCTTTAAAGCATTTAGAGCTTCATTCATTTGTTGTTTTGAAGATAATTTCCTCATACCCGAAGACTCTAACTTTGCAGTTGGAACACTTAGTGTCATTTTATCCTTTTCAAATTCTACAACATAAAGTTGCAATTTGATGCCTGCAAGTGTTTGATCTTGAATTTCAATAATTCTACCAACGCCATGTGTAGGGTAAACAACTTGGTCCCCCTTCTCAAATATTAGATCTTTTTTGGGAAGAATAGGAGAACGAACCATTTTTTCAACAACAGCAGACTGAGTTCTTTTCTCGGCAAACTCTGAATACTGAATTAAAATATCTTCATCATTACTCTTTATATTGGAAAGATCTGGTTTTTTATTTGCAACAAGTTTAACTTTTTTACTATCAATTAATGTTCTAACTAAGTTTTTTTTTGAAACTCTTTTTTTTCTTTTTTTAGGTTTAACTTTAATAACTGATTTTTTATTTACTTTTTTTGACGGGGATTTTTTTGGGGTTTTTTTCTTTTTAACAATCTTTTTCTTTTTTGGTTTTTTTATGTTTGATTTTTTTGATAATTTTTTTACTTTAGTTTTTGCTTTTGCTTTCTTAGTGAGTTTTTTTTTAGCAGATTTGCCTTTGGATATTTTCTTTTTTGCTACCTTTTTTTTACTTTTAGAAATTGATTTAGCAATTTTTTTTACTTTTGTCTTTTTCTTTTTTGAAACTGTTTTCTTTTTCATTTTTCAAAAGCCTTTAGGATTACACTATGAAAATTTAAATATTGTTAAGATTATTTACAATATAAAAAAAAAATTATACCAGGATTATTTTAATCAATTATGAAGGCGGGTTTTCGCTAAAATATTTATCAAATTTTCCATCTTCTTCTTTAAAGTCCTCCCAATCAGAAGGAGGGTCGCCTTTTTCAGTAATATTAGGCCAAATTTCAGAATATTTAGCATTTAGTTCCACGAATTTTTCAGATGCATCATCAGTATCTGGCAGTATAGCTTCAACTGGACACTCGGGTTCACAAACCCCACAGTCGATACATTCATCAGGGTGAATAACAAGCATATTTTCACCTTCATAGAAGCAATCTACGGGGCAAACCTCTACACAATCTTGCAACTTACATTTTATACAATTTTCATTAACTACATACGGCATTATCTTCCCTCAATTATGTTCTAGCAGAATTATATAATTATAACAAAAAAATCAATAATTTATTTACTAGAAATTTCTTTTAGGGCTGTTTTTCTGGCTATTCCTGAGCTCTTATCTGATATGTACAAAAGCCCCGCTATTCTTCTCATAAGATTTTGTTCATACATATGCTCTTCCCCGTCCGACAATATGACCTCCCACATCATTTGCACTATATTAATCCTTTGATTTTCTGAGAAATTTTCCTTAATTGAACGAGTTAGGTGTATTATTTGATTAGAGTTACCCTGAATTTCTATCGCTTCGTTTATTAATTTGGATGTATCATTTTGTGAAAGTTCAAAAAAATTTGATAATAATTTGTGAACAGTTTTCTTCTCATCATCGTCTAGGCTCCCATCGGACATTCCAGCTTCAATTAACAAAGCTGAGAAAGCCAACTTAGGATTTATTTCATTATTTGAAATAATTTTTTTATCAGAGAAAATTTTTTTTAAATTATGGAGCATTTACAATTTTATTTTAGAAATTTATTTTCAATTATGTATTATTAATTACAAGAAATCAATATTATATATATGTTTAATGATAACAATGATATATTTATTTTGTTGAGAAATTCAAGTATTGAAAGAAAAATTATGGTTGGTATTTCAAAGAAATTGTTTGAGGAATGGAAGGAGCTAGCTCAAAGAGAACTTAAGGGCAAGGATTTAGAAAATCATTATTGGATTACACCTGAAGAGATTAAAGTTAAACCGTTATACACAAAAGAAGATCTAAAAGATCTAGCGAATCAACTTGAAAATTTGCCAGGATTAGAACCCTTTATGCGGGGTCCACGTGCAACAATGTATACAAACAAACCATGGACTATTCGCCAATATGCTGGTTTTTCTACAGCTGAGGATTCAAATGAATTTTATAAAAAATGTCTAGAAAATGGTCAAACAGGTTTGTCAGTTGCTTTTGATTTAGCGACACACAGAGGCTATGACTCTGATCACCCTAGAGTAAGTGGTGATGTTGGTAAAGCTGGTGTAGCAATAGACTCTGTAGAGGATATGAAAATTTTATTCAATCAAATACCCTTAGATAAAATGAGTGTATCAATGACTATGAATGGTGCTGTTCTTCCTGTTCTTGCTGGCTACATAGTTGCCGCTGAGGAGCAAGGAGTGCCTCAAAAGCTTTTATCAGGTACTATTCAGAATGATATTTTAAAAGAATTCATGGTAAGAAATACATATATATATCCCCCTAAAGAGTCGATGAGAATAGTATCGGATATAATTTCATTTACTTCGAAAAATATGCCTTTATATAATTCAATTTCCATATCGGGGTATCATATGCAAGAAGCTGGATCTACGCTAACTCAAGAATTAGCATATACTTTAGCAGATGGCATTGAGTATGTTAGGGCAGCTCTAGAGGCGGGTTTAGAAATTGATGAATTTGCTCCGAGACTATCTTTCTTTTTTTGTACAGGAATGAATTTTTTTATGGAGGTTGCAAAACTTAGAGCTGCAAGGTTTATATGGGCTAATCTTATGAAGCAGTTTAACCCAAAAGATCCGAGATCGCTCTCATTGAGAACACATTGTCAAACTTCGGGAGTATCTTTAACTAGTCAAGACCCTCATAATAATATTATAAGAACTGCTTATGAAGCTTTAGCTGCAGTTCTAGGTGGAACACAGAGTTTGCATACTAATGCTTTTGATGAGGCATTAGCTTTGCCATCTAAGTTGTCGTCTAGAATTGCAAGAAACACCCAATTAATTTTGTCAGAAGAAACTGGTGTCAAAGAGGTAATTGATCCTTTGGCTGGATCATATTACGTAGAAAGCCTTACTAACCAAGTTATTGAAAAGACTCTTTCATTAATTGAAGAAGTAGAAGAGATGGGTGGAATGACAGTTGCCGTTTCAAAAGGGTTTACTAAAATTAAGATAGAAGAGTCAGCAGCCAAAAGACAAGCAAGAGTTGATAAAAATGAAGAAGTTATTGTTGGTGTAAACAAATATGTTAATAAAAATTTAAATGAAGAGATAGATTTATTAGTAGTTGATAACAAAAAAGTAATCAGTGAACAAATTCAGAAACTTAATAAAATAAAAAAAGAAAGAGATAATAATGCAGTTAATACCTCTATTGAAAAATTAAGAAACGGAGCTAAGAATAAGGGTAATCTACTTGAGCTATCTATTGAGGCAATTCGGTCAAGAGCAACAGTGGGAGAAATATCAAAAGCTCTTGAAGATGTTTTTTCCCGTCATAAAGCTGTTTCACAATCAATCACTGGTGTATATGGTTCAGCTTTTTCAGAGGATACATTGTTTAATGAAGCGCAAAATAAAGTAAAAAATTTCGCAAAAAAAGAAGGAAGACAGCCAAGAATTCTTGTGGCTAAACTAGGTCAAGATGGCCATGACAGAGGGGCAAAAATTATTGCTACAGCTTTCGCAGACATTGGTTTTGATGTTGATATTGGACCATTATTTGCTACTCCAGAAGAAACTTCAAAACAGGCAATAGAGAATGATGTTCATGTTGTTGGAATTTCATCCCAAGCTGCAGGGCATAAAACCCTAGTTCCTGAATTAATCAAATCATTAACAGAAAATGGCGGGGAGAAAATTATAGTAGTTGTTGGTGGAATTGTTCCGCCAGGAGATATAGAGGATTTAAAAAAAGCCGGAGTTTCTGCAATTTTTGGACCTGGAACTCCAATAACTAATTCAGCTAATCAAGTTATAGATATTCTTTTGAAGAAAAATCTATTGAGTTAGAAGAATAAGCGAAACTATGAAAAATTTTTTTTCTCTTAGTAATCTTGAAAAAGAATATGGATCTATCAGGGATTTAAGTAAGAAGATTCTTTCAGGTGATATCAGGACCTTATCAAGATGTATAACTTTGTCTGAGTCATCAAGAGAAGACCATCAGTTCTTTTCAAGATCAGTTCTTGAGAAAGTTTTACCAATGACTGGAAAATCATTGAGAATAGGAATTTCTGGCCCACCTGGTGTTGGTAAATCAACATTTATTGAAACATTTGGAACATTTCTTGTTGATAAAGGAAAAAAAATTGCCGTTCTAGCAGTTGATCCAAGTAGTAGTAAGTCCGGTGGATCTATTTTAGGAGATAAAACGAGAATGGAGCGATTATCTCAAAGTGACAGTGCCTTTATTCGGCCATCCCCAGCTGGAGAGACTTTAGGAGGTGTAAGTAGACACACTAGAGAAGCTCTATTGCTTTGTGAAGCTTCAGGTTATGATACTATAATTGTTGAAACTGTTGGGGTTGGACAATCAGAAGCAACAGTATCGAATATGATTGATATTTTTATATTATTAATTTCCCCAGGCGGTGGAGATGAATTACAAGGAATTAAAAGAGGTATAGTAGAGCTGGCAGATTTAATTATTGTAAATAAAGCTGATGGTTTGCTTAGGTCTGAAGCAGAAAATATAGCGCGTGAATACAATTCTGCCGTGAAATTACTTAGGCCTAAAATAAACAAATGGAATACAAGAGTAGTAACATGTTCTGCATTAGAAAACAAAGGTATAGAAGAAATATGGTCAATTACAGAGGAATTTTTTAAGAAATTTGATCAAGAAAGTGATTTATCGGCTCATCGAAAAGAACAATTTCAGAAATGGCTTAGAGAAGAAATTACTCAAAATTTAAATAAACAAATATACTCTGATAAGAAAATTAATGATTTAATTACAATATATGAGAAAAAAGTTTTGATTGGTGAAGTACTGCCATCAGCAGCAGCTTATGAAATAGTGAAAAATTTTCTAAAAAAGTAATTTATTTCTAATTTCTAATAAGTGGAGCTTGACGTTAGCTATAATCATAAGTATCAAAGGTATGTTTTTTTGCTATTGGGAGCAATATGATGTCAAGAAGATGTGAATTAACTGGTAAAGGTGTGATGTCAGGAAATAACGTAAGCCATGCTAATAATAAAAGCCGGCGTCGTTTTTTGCCAAACCTGAATGATGTTACTTTAGAATCAGAGGTTTTAGGGAGATCAATAAAATTAAAGATTTCAAGAGAAGCTCAAAGGTCTGTTGATCACTCTGGAGGTTTTGATTCATTTATATTGAAGGCTCCAGAAGAAAATCTAAGTGATAGAGTTGCTAGAATAAAAAGAGACATAAAAAAAGCCATGAAAACTTGATATCTATCAACTTATTTCTTCAGTTTTAGTGTTGAGGCCTTAAGCATATAAAAATGAGTCCTGATAATAAAGTAATTATATTATTAGTATTAGCAATGATATCTGTTCTAGTGCTTTCAAATATTCTGGTTCAGATACCAATAAATGATTGGTTGACCTATGGAGCTTTTACTTACCCAATTATTTTTTTAGTAACAGATATATGTAATAGGAAATTTGGTCCAGAAAAATCAAGGAAGCTAGTCTACCTTGGTTTTATTATGTCAGTGATACTTTCTATTTATTTTGCTAATCTAAGAATTGCAATTGCCTCAGGTTTAGCATTTCTTTCTTCTCAATTATTAGATATCTATATTTTTAATAAATATAAAAATAGAGTATGGTGGTTTCCACCGTTAATTTCTTCTTCTTTTGCTTCATTATTAGATTCGCTTATTTTTTTCGGGTTTGCTTTTTCTTTCCTTTCTTTACCTTGGATTACTTGGGCATTAGGTGATTTTTTTGTGAAAATTTTTATGGCTATAATGTTATTATTACCTTATAGATTATATTTAAGAAAAGCACTAATGCTATAACCTTTATATTTTTTTTTTGGGAATGTTTCATGGGAAAAAAATTTGAAAAACTTATTGTTTTAGATCATCCACTGATTACTCATAAACTTTCGTTGATGAGGGACAAAGAAACATCAACAAATCAATTTAGGCTTTTACTTAAAGAAATCGCACTTTTAATGGGCTATGAAGTAACGAGAGAGTTACCATTAAGAAAACAGGATATTGAAACCCCTGTTGGCCCAACTACCGGGAAGTTTATAGCAGGTAAAAAAATGGTAGTTGTTCCAATTCTTAGAGCAGGGCTTGGCATGGCGGATGGTTTATTAGAGCTTGTTCCTTCAGCCCGAGTAGGTCATATAGGGGTGTATAGAGATCCTAACACTTTGTCTCCTGTTGAATATTTAGCAAAACTACCTGGCATTGATGGAAGAACATTTATAGTGGTTGATCCAATGTTAGCTACTGGAAATTCAGCTGTGCATGCCGTAGATACATTAGTTTCTCGCGGTGTGCAAATTGAGAATATTAAATTTATGGCTTTAGTTGCTGCCCCTGAAGGTGTTGAAAGATTAGTTTCACAACATCCAAAAATAAAAATATTTGTTGCAGCTCTGGATGAAAAACTTAATGACCATGCTTATATTGTCCCTGGTCTTGGTGATGCTGGAGATAGATTATTTGGAACTAAATAGTAATTAGTCTTCAAACAAAGATGCAAGTTGATCTATCATTGCTCCTCCGAGTTGTTCTGCATCTATCAAAGTCAGAGCTTTGTTATAATATCTAGTTACGTCATGCCCTATTCCAATTGCAATAAGTTCAATCATAGAATAATTTTCAATTTTATAGATTACTTCATGCAAGTGTTTGTCTAAATAGTCACCGTAGTTAACTGATAATGTAGAGTCGTCTACTGGAGCGCCATCAGAGATAACCATCAAGATTTTTCTTTGCTCGTATCTTCTATTAAGTCTATTACAAGCCCAAATCAATGCTTCTCCATCAATATTTTCTTTAAGTATTCCCTCTTTTAACATTAAACCTAAATTTTTTTTAGACCGCCTCCAGGGCTGCTCTGCTGCCTTATATATTATATGTCTTATATCATTTAGTCTTCCTGGTTTATTAGGTTTATTATTTGTAAGCCATTTCTCCCTTGTTTTCCCTCCTTTCCATGCAACAGTAGTAAAACCTAGGATTTCAACGTTCACACCGCATCTCTCTAGAGTTCGGGCAAGAATATCTCCACACATTGCAGCAACAGTTATTGGCCTCCCTCTCATTGAACCTGAATTATCAATTAGTAGTGTAACTATTGTATCTTTAAAATTAGTTGGGCTTTCCATTTTATAGGATAATGGAAAAGTCGGATTGACAATAACTCTGGTTAATCTTGCTGCATCCAGAATTCCCTCTTCTAAATCAAAATTCCATGATCTATTCTGTTTCGCTAAAAGTTTTCTTTGTAACTTGTTTGCTAATTTTGTAATAGTACTTTGATGGTTTTGCATTTGATCATCAAGCTGGCTTCTTAGTCTGCCTAGCTCTTCTTGATCACATAGGTTTTCAGCATTTTCAATTTGATCAAATTCGGAAGTAAAAATTTTATAAAAGGATTCTTCATTGATTTTATCAAATTTATTAAAATTTCTATTATTTTGTTCTTTTGTCTGATCAATGTTTGTATCAATTGAGCTATCTTCAATTTTTTCTTCAACCTCGTCTGTATCGTGGCCATTTTCATCTAATGTATCTTGTGGTATTAGTTCAGAGTTTTCTTGTTCCTCGTTTTCTTCGGTAATTTCATTAGGATCTTGTTCTCGATCATTTTCATTAGAGCTATTTTCATTGTCTTCATCATTTATTTCAGTCTTTGTGTTTTCAATTAAGTTTAACTCAGATAATAGTTTTTTTGAGAGAAGAGAATAACTTTTCTGGTCATAAATATTTTTTGATAAATCTTTTATTGTATTACTTCCATGTTCTTTAATGAAATTTTTCCATTTTTTATAAATTTTATTTGCTGATTTAGGTGGTTTTGATCCAGTCATTTGTTCTCTTAAAAAGAGTCTAATTGCATCTGAAAGGGTATTTCTTTCCTCTAGATCATTTTCATTCTTATCAACATTCTCGTATGATTTTTCAAGTGCGAAAGATAAATTATCAGATACTCCTGATAATTTTTTTGATCCTATAGATTCATACCTAACTCTTTCTATTGCATTATAAACTTCTATAGCCAAATCTCCTTTAGGAAGATTTTTTAGGTGCAGATCCTTATCATGATATTTTATTTTAAGAGCTTTTGAGTCCCCTATTCCTCTTAATTCGAAAATTTCATTATTTTTTGGTTCTCTTGATGGTATTGGAATCTGAACTAAATCACTATCTGATTGTTGAGTATTATCAGGGGTAAAAGTTATTTCAATATTTGGATCATTAGATATTGCTCTTACTGAGCTAGACAAAGCCTTTTTTACAAGTTCAGATTGACGGTCATTCTTCAATTAATTTCCTCAGTTATTGTGAATTTTCAATTACGCTCTCTGGAAGTTCTTTTCCAAAGGCTCTTTGAAAAAATTCAGAAATTTGCGGTTTTTCAATATCATCACATTTATTTAAAAATGTTAGTCTAAAAGCAAACCTTACATCATCAAAAATTATTGTATTCTCTGCCCAAGTGATGACAGTTCTTGGAGACATCACTGTTGAAATATCTCCTATTTTAAAACTATTCCTTGTCATATCTGCAACTTGAACCATCTTACTAATTAGTTCTTTACCATCTGAATTATTATATTCAGAGACTTTAGAGAGAATTATTTTTTCTTCCTCACTATTTTTTAGATAATTGAGGGTTGTCACAAGATTCCACCTATCCATTTGACCTTGATTAATCTGCTGTGTTCCGTGATAAAGGCCAGTAGTATCTCCTAGACCTATGGTGTTTGCAGTTGCAAATAATCGGAATCCATTATGGGGGTTAATGATCCTATTTTGATCTAATAGAGTCATGCTCCCTTCTGCTTCTAGCACTCTTTGGATAACAAACATTACATCAGGTCTACCAGCATCGTACTCATCAAAAACAAGCGCAGTTGGGGTTTGAAGTGCCCAAGGAAGAATTCCTTCTCTGAATTCTGTTATTTGCTTTCCATCTTTAAGAACAATTGCATCTTTACCAATTAAATCGATACGACTAATGTGTGAGTCTAAGTTAATACGGATGCATGGCCAGTTTAATCTTGCTGCTACTTGCTCAATATGTGTTGACTTTCCAGTACCATGGTAGCCTTGAATTAATACTTTTCTATTATATTTGAAACCTATCAATATGGCTAATGTAGTTTCATAATCAAAATGATAAGTATTATCAATTTTTGGAACATATTCAGATTTCTCAGAAAAAGCGGGCACTTTTATTTTTGAGTTAATACCAAAGAGATCTTTTGCTGATATCTCTGTATCAGGAATTTTTTTGTTATTCTTAGCTTTTTCTAAATTTTTTTTATCATACATTCTTAAGTTCCAATAATTTAATTATACATATCCTGACGAAACAAGAAGAGAGTATGCTTCGTTAACTCTTTTAAGTCTCTCCTCTGCATCTTTTGACCCGGAATTAAGATCCGGATGAAATTTTTTTGCTAATTGTTTGTATCTATCTTTAACTTCTGTGGGGCTTGCAGAGGGTTTAAGTGACATGACATTAAGAGCCTTTGCAACAGGAGCAGTTGTGGTGGTTCTTCTTGAGTTAGATCTCTCCGTGTTATTATCTGTTTCTCCGTTGAAAAGACCATATGGTTCTTTTATTTTGAACTGGGAATTTTGGTTTTTGTTCCCTAGATCCCAAGTAGGTCTATGCCAAGTTGCGCTATTATGCCTGTAAGTTGAAATTTGTTCTTCTGACATATCTTCAAAATAGTTCCATGATTTATTATATTCCCTAACATGTTCTAAACAGAACCAATAATATTCTCTTAGGTTTTCACGTGACTTAGGTGCTCTATGCTCAGCCACTTTATTACAGTTAACATGGTCACATAACTGTGATTTCTCACTATTTTTTAATGTTTTTCTTGGATCGTAAACCATTAATTATTTTCTTAAATATTAAAATATAATATAGTATTTATATAAGTAGATTTTATAACCTAAATATATTTCAGCAAGGATGTTACTTTGTCAACTTCTACTGATTCATTTTTTAATCGACCCACAGCAGAAATTATCAATAAAAAGTTATCTGAGGCTCTTAAACCTACCGAATTAGATATACAAGACCAGTCACACCTTCATAAAGGTCATTCTGGGGCGCCTAAGACTGGCGAATCTCATTTTTATATTCTTATAGTATCACCCTTGTTTGAGGGCAAGACAAGGGTTTCTAGACAAAAACATGTTTTTGATATTCTTAAAGATGAACTAAAAGAAAAAATTCATGCCCTTTCATTAAAAACACTAACGCCAGAAGAGTTTAATAGCCTGAAATTTTAGAAGAAAATATAAATTTTTTTGATCATTTGAAAATTATTTATTTCTCATGTGGAAAAATTTTCAGAAGTGTGATTTGATTTCTATGTCTTTTTAATATTTCGAATCTGGTATCAAAGAAATTAAATATTTGACCTATTTCAGGTATAGATCTTGATTCGTGAACAACTAGACCAGCAACTGTTACAGCTTCGTTATGTGGAAGATTCCAACCCAGATCTCTGTTCAAATCTCTGATTGTAACTGTTCCGTCGACAAGGAAAGTTCCATCTTGATTTCTCCTTATACCCTTTTTAGCTATATCATACTCATCCGTGATTGGTCCTACTATTTCTTCAATAATATCTTCTAGTGTAATAAGGCCCATTAGCGCTCCATATTCATCAACTACTAATGCAAAATGTTGGTGCTTGTCTCTAAAAGCTGTCATTTGTTCTAAGAGACTTGTTGATTCTGGAACAAACCATGGTTTTAACATAATCTTTTTTAGATCGATATCATTTATATTTTTTGTATTATTAGCAATTTCCCTTAGGAGATCTTTTGCATGGATAACACCTGTAATATTTTCTTTTTCTTCAAACCAAATAGGAATTCGAGTAAATTGACTATTTAAAACTTGCTCAATAATTTTTTGATTTTCTTTATTCCCGTCTATCATGACCATATTTTTTCTATGTATCATTGCGTCTGTCACCCATCTTTCTGATAGATCAAATACCCCTCTAAGCATATCACTCTCATCTTTAACTATGCTCCCTTCTTGAGCATGAAGTTTTATAGCACTAACGATTTCTTCTTGAGGGGATACTAATTTAGCAACAGCTTGTTTATCAGCTCCAAATATCCGAAGAGCTAGGCCCACTATTGCTTCAATACTAATTACAATTGGAGATAAGACTATTACAATAAACTTTAAAATAGGGGCAACTATTAACGCAGATCTTGTTGGGTGTCTTAGCGCATATGTCTTAGGAAGCACTTCAGCAAAAATTAGAATTAATGTTGTCATAATAATTGTTGCGTAAGCAACGCCTGCGTCTCCCGTCCAGGATATCAATAAACTGGTAGCAAGAGACGAGGCAAAAATATTAACGAGATTATTTCCAAGTAATATAGATCCTATCAGTCTTTCTCTTAGATTTAATAATTGTAATACTATTGTAGCTTTCTTGTTTCCTCCTGCTTCTAAATGTGTAAGTCTTGGTCTAGAAGCTGCGGTTAGAGCTGTTTCCGAGCCACTAAAAAAAGCGGAGAAAATAATTAATATTAATACAAAAATAAGTGTTAAAATAATATAAGTTTCCATAATGTACTTTATACGAGTTCAGCCAAAATTTGTTTTACCTCTTTTTCTGTAACATTATAATCTGCTACGGCTTTTCCAATTCCGTTTACAAGGATAAAAACAGTCTTTCCGTCTTTATTTTTTTTATCTTGAAGCATTGGTAAATATAAATCGTCAATCGATAGGTTGTTATCAATATGATTTAAATTGATAGGTAGACCAACATTTAAAAGGTGTTTATTAACCCTATCAAGATCTTCTTTTGTACATAAACCCTTATTAAAAGATAGCTGGTATGCCAACTTTATTCCTATTGCTACTGCCTCACCATGTTTTAATTTCTCACTATAGTTTAGAGCATTTTCAATAGCATGTCCAAAAGTATGTCCTAAGTTAAGTAATATCCTTTTTCCACCTTGTTCTCTCTCATCTTCTGATACAATATTTGCTTTAGAATGACAGCATTTATTGATTGCATATTCTAATTCTTCTTTTTGGCAAGAAAGAACATTTTTGAAGTTATTTTCTAACCATTCAAAAAATTTATAATCATTTATCAAGGCATATTTTAACATTTCTGCATATCCAGATAATAAATCTCTATTTGAAAGAGTTTTTAAATATTTTATGTCAACTAAAACCATTTTAGGTTGATGATAAATGCCTAATAAATTCTTTCCGTGAATTGTATCAATGCCTGTTTTTCCTCCTATTGAACTATCAACTTGGGCAATAAGAGTTGTAGGAATATGAATTATATTTACACCTCTCCTTATTACTCCTGCGGAAAAACCTGCTATATCGCCAACAACTCCCCCTCCCAGGGATAATATAACGTCATCTTTTTGTATTTTAATGTTTAGTAAATTATCATTAATATATTTGAAATACTCTATAGATTTTGAATTCTCCCCAGCAGGAATTATGATTTTAAAATTTAAAAATTTATTTTCTGATAGGGCATTTGATAGGTTATCTAAATGTAATTTGGATACGTTATCATCAGTAATTATAGCTATTTTAGATCTGCTATAATGCTTGATTAAAAAATTAATTAAATCATTTAAATTATTATAGCCGATTACTACTTGGTATGACCTATTATTATCAAGATCTACTTTAATTATATTACTCATAATTTCCTTGGTTAGTTTTATAAATAATCATTTAAATTTACAATAATTTTATCAATTATTTGGTTTTGTTTCAAATTATTGGTGTCAATAATTAAATTTGCTTCAGAGTAAATAGTATCTCTATGCTTAGATAATTCTTTTAATTTTGAAAACTTATTTTGTCCTTGAAGTAAAGGTCTCTTTTTTGAATTTTTCACTCTCCTAACAATAGTTGCAATATCAATTTTTAACCATAAAGAAGTTGAGTTTTTTAAAATTAACTCTCTTGTTTTTTTATGGATAAAAGCTCCACCACCTGCAGAAATTACACATTTTTCTCTTGATAATAGTTTTCGAAGAATATTTAGTTCTTGAATTCTAAAGGCTTGTTCACCTTCAGACTGAAATATTTCATATATCATTTTATTTAGTGATTTCTCTATTTCTCTATCTGAATCATAGAACAGCATGCCCAGTTTTGAGCTTAATAATTTTCCAATAGTCGATTTGCCTGAGCCCATATGACCAATAAGAACAATAGGTTTTTTGATATCCTTATGCAAAATACTTTTATCTATCATATTATTACCATTTATTTAATCTTTTTTAGAATAAAGTGAAAGTATTAATTTGATTGACTAGTATGACGAATAATTGCCATATTTCTATAATAAACTATAATTTAATTATTAATTCTAATATTTGAAGGTTTCTAATGTCTCATCGTAGCAAGATACTAATTCTATTCATTTTAATTTTGCTTACAGCTGGTTTTCTGGCCTTGGTAGCCTGGGACATCTCTCCGGAGATAAGTGAAGTAGAAAAAGCTATACCATTTGATAAGTAGTAGGAGCTTTGTTGAAATTTATGATGATAAATATTCTTATATATATAAATAAAATTAAATTCTTTTTGTTAATTTTTTTGCTCTGTTATGTAGGAAGCTTGTATGCAGAACCTGTTGATCTGATAGTACCACCTAAGATTAAGAAAAATGAAAATAATATAATTGACCAAAAGCTTCTTAAGAATAATCAAAAAGAAGAAACTCTTGATGAAGAGAGTGAAATTAGTATTACAACACTTAAACCGATTGATCCCTCATCTGTAGGGATATATAGGGAAGGTGGTTTAGGTTTAAGTTTAAATATATGGGAAAATTCAGATAGGGAAGTAATTGAAGCTTTGATTTCAGTCGTCCCAGAGAGTTATTACTCACCTGCTTTAAGGAATCTTTATAAACGGATACTGCTATCTGAAGCGAAAATCTTTAATATATCCAGTGATCCACTTAAGTTATTAGAATTAAGAATAAAAAAACTTGCTAGTTCAGGTTTCATTTCTTTAGCTGCTGATCTTGCAAGCCTTGCACCTAAGAATGATATTCTTGGAAGGTTTGATAACTTATTTATTGAAGAGAAACTACTGGATGGTGACAATTTATCTGCATGCGATAGGGTTGAAGAAATGTTTGAAGGTGGTAAAAGCAACCCTTTTTTATTGAAACATCTTAGTTTATGTAAAATATTTATTGGTGACGTAGATGCATCCAGGTTAGTTATTGATCTTTTGCATGAACTGGATCCAAAAGACAAAAACTTTTTCTCTTTAGCTTCTACATTGATCGATGGTGAGCAAATCGATTTGTCAGTTTTTGATGTTTTGTCTCCTCTTCACTTAGCGATGATTAACGCTGCAAAATTAAAAATACCAGATGGTATTATTTCAAATGTCGATCCAGTTGTGTTAAAGGCTTTAGCCGAGTCTCCAAATACTTCTCTTAGTACAAGAATTTATGCAGCTGAGAAAGCTGTTAGTTTAGGAATAATTGGCCCAGAAAAATTATCATCTATATATTCTAATATTGTTTTTGATAAGGACAGAGTAAATTATTTATTTGAAGGAGAAATATTTGACCAGATAGACTCAAAAGCATTACTCTATCAAATTGCTAAAACTCAAGTTGTTCCTGAGGCAAAAGCTGAAGTACTTCATAAATCATCACTTTTAGCATATAAGGAAAACCTTCCAATTACCAACTATTCAGTAAATATTGATTCCTATTTAGAAATATATCCAAATAATAGTCTTGTTTGGTTTGCTGGTGATGCAATTGCTGCGCTATTATATTCGGATAAAGAATTTGAGGCTATCAAGTGGTACAAACTCATAAATAGTTCAGGAAATATTTTAGATCCTAGTGTTAGAAGAGCGAATCTAAATTTTTGGCCAATATTTTATATTATAGATCCAAGTATATCTAGTATGGATGTAACTAATTGGGTTGATGAAATGATTGAAATGAGCGAAAGTAAAAGTAATCAGCAGATTGCAATTACACTTGGATTATTGCAGAACTTTGGCCTTAAAATACCTAATGAAATTTGGGTAAAGCTTCTAAAAAATAATAAAAGAGTTAATTCTTATTCTGCTCCCTCTATGTATATTGTTAATTTTGAAAATGCTGTAGATGGACTCCAAATTGGGGAAGTTGTTTTGTATAGCCTTTTAATGCTTGGTAGCACAGGAAAAGATCTCAGTCCTTCTATAGGTTTGTCTGTTGTTAATGGCCTTTCAAAACTTAACTTGTATAATGAGTCAAAAAGTATAGCTATAGAAATTCTTTTGTCATATTATAACCCTTTATTAGAAAATGATTTAGTTTATCAAAAAAGAAAATCAAGTGTGCAGTCAGAACCCACAAGTGATTCCAATGAATAAGATAAAAATATAACAGCAGATAGTACTTTAGATGAATAAATATACAAATTTTCATATTGAATCTTTTTTAGAAATGATCAACGTAGAGAGAGGCCTCTCTGAAAAAACCCTTGAAGCATATAAAAATGATATTAATGATTTTCTTTTATTTTTAAGAAAAAAAGTAGATATAATTGAAGTAAATGAGAAATTATTAAAAAAGTATATAAAAAACCTCTCTAAAAAAAAATTATCTAAATCATCTATTGCTAGAAAGATTTCTTCGCTTAAGCAGTTTTATGGTTTTTTATATAGTGAAAAAATAAAAGTTGATAATCCAACAATCTCATTAGAGGCTCCTAAAAAAGATAAAAAACTTCCAAAGAACCTCTCTGAAGAAGAAGTAGAAATACTATTTTTAGAAGCCGAAAAATTGGTAGGTCCAGAAGGCTCCAGAATGAGAGCGATGTTAGAAATAATTTATGCAGCAGGTTTACGTGTTTCTGAATTAATTTCCATACCTATTTCAGCTGTGAAAGGTGATAGAAAATTTTTAGTAATACAGGGAAAAGGGAATAAAGTTAGATCTGTACCGCTTACAAAGAAATCAATCGATTCTATTCAGTCCTACCTTAAGGACAGAAGTTACTTTCTCAAAGATAGACAAGAATCTGAATATCTATTTCCTTCAAATAGTCGTAGTGGACACCTTACTAGACAGAGGTTTAGTCAGATGTTAGATAATTTAGCAAAAAATGCAGGTTTTTCAAAAAAATATATCTCTCCACATGTTTTAAGGCATGCATTTGCTACTCACTTACTTTCAAACGGTGCAGATCTAATAGCTGTTCAAAAAATGTTAGGCCACTCTGATATAAACACTACTCAAATTTATACTCATATTGTGGATACTCATAAAAAAGATTTAATTTATTCAAAGCATCCACTTTCAGAAAAGTAAGTAATATAAAAAATGAATATAATACTAGAATTTGAGAAGCCAATTGTTGAGCTTGAGGGGAAACTAAAAGAATTAAAACATCTTGTTAATTCAGGGGATAGTAAGGCTAGAATAGAATCTTCTAAATTAGAAAAAAAAATAGATACAACCCTTAAAGAAATTTATAAAAAATTAACACCTTGGGAAAAAGTACTAGTTGCAAGACATCCAGGAAGGCCACATTTTTTAGATTATATAAATGGGTTTATAGAGGATTATATACCTCTTTCTGGTGATAGATCTTTTGGTGAAGATACAGCATTAATTGGTGGAATAGGTTTATTCAGAGGTTTCTCTGTGGTTTTGATTGGCAATGAAAAGGGTCATGATACAAAAACAAGACTTGAAAGAAACTTTGGTATGGCTCACCCTGAAGGTTACCGAAAAGCTTCTAGACTTATGAATTTAGCTAATAAATTTAACCTACCAGTTCTAACTTTTGTTGATACTGCAGGCGCATATCCTGGTGTAGAAGCAGAGCAGAGGGGTCAAGCTGAGGCAATAGCTCGATGTATTGAGTCTTGTATTAATTTAAAGACGCCTCTAATTTCTAGCATTGTTGGGGAAGGTGGCTCAGGCGGGGCTATGGCTCTAGCAGCAGGCAATAAAGTAATCATGTTGGAACATTCAATTTATTCAGTTATTTCCCCTGAGGGTTGTGCTTCAATTTTATGGAGAAATTCTGAGAGAAGTAAAGATGCTGCAGAGGCTTTAAAACTAACTTCAAAGGACATGTTAGAACTTAATGTTGTTGATAAAGTAGTAAGAGAACCAGTTGGAGGGGCTCATAGAAAACCATCCGAGGTAATTAATGATTTAGCCACTGTTATAGAAGAACAATTAATTGAGCTTAATTTTGCTGAAAATAAATCCTATAGTGATGATAGAAAGGAAAAGTTTTTAGCTATTGGAAGAATCACTAATCAATAATAAATTAAATTTTTCCACAGCAATGTTTATACTTTTTTCCTGAGCCGCATGGGCAAGGTGCATTCCTTCCAACTTTTCCCCAATTTTTATTCTCATCTTTTTGACTTAATTTTTGTTGATTTGAATATGTTTCGTCTGTTCTTTCTTGGGTAGTTTTTGTTTGTTCAGAAATTGTTTCAAGGTTGATTTCAATATTTGAAAGGAACATAACTAAACTTTCCCTAAGTGAAGATAGCATGTTTTCAAACATACCAAAAGCCTCAGACTTGTATTCATTTAGAGGGTCTTTTTGACCATAAGCTCTAAGGCCTATTCCTTGCCGAAGGTGGTCAAGACCCAACAAATGATCTTTCCAATGCTGGTCTAATACTTGTAGTGTTAAGTTTTTTTCAACCATATTCCATACTTCTTTTCCGTACTTATCGATTTTTTGTAACATATAACGATCTGAGTGATCTTTGACTCTTTCTCTGATTTCTTTTTCTGCAATACCTTCTTCTTTTGCCCAATCGATAATTGGCAAATCAACTCCAAAAATTTTTTTTATTTCAGTTGATAGTTCTGAGATTTTCCATTCTTCTGCAAAAGCTTTCTCGGGTATATGTTTGTCTATGACGCCATCTAAAACTTCCTCACGCATATCTCCTACAATTTCTGAGACATTATCCGCTTTCATTATTTCTCTTCTTTGTTCATATATAACCTTCCTTTGATCATTCATTACATCGTCAAATTTTAATAAATTTTTTCTAATATCATAATTTCTTGCTTCAACTTTTTGTTGAGCTTTTTGTATTGCTTTATTTACCCATGGATGAACAATTGCCTCATTATCTTTTAACCCTAATTTTTTAAGCATTCCATCCATACGTTCAGAGCCAAAAATTCTCATAAGATCATCCTCTAAAGATAAATAAAAATTTGATTTACCTGGATCACCCTGTCTACCCGCTCTTCCTCTTAGTTGATTATCAATTCTTCTACTCTCATGTCTCTCTGTTGCAATAATCGCAAGTCCTCCAAGATCAATAACTTTTTCTTTCTCTGTTTCAAAATCTCTTTTGATTTTATTTTTATCTAGAGAAACTTTATTTTTGTTATTTTTTATTTGCTCATCTATTATCATTTCTGAGTTTCCGCCAAGTTTTATATCAGTTCCTCTTCCTGCCATATTTGTTGCAATTGTTACAGCTTGAACCCTTCCTGCCTGAGCAATAATTTGCGCTTCCTGAGCATGATATCTGGCATTTAGCACTCTGTGATTAATTTTATTTTTCTTAAGGATTTTTGATAGTTCTTCTGATTTTTCGATTGATACAGTACCAACTAAAACTGGTTGACCACTGTTAATACATTCTTTTATATTTTTAATTATTGCGTTAATTTTCTCGTTATTTGTTCTGTATATTTCGTCATCTTCATCGACTCTAATTATTGGTTTATTTGTTGGCATTTCGACTACATTTAAATTATATATATCATTAAACTCTTCTGCTTCTGTAATAGCTGTACCAGTCATTCCTGCTAACTTAGGGTACATTCTAAAATAATTTTGAAATGTAATTGAAGCCAGTGTTTGATTTTCTTGTTGAATAGTAACTTTTTCTTTTGACTCTAGAGCTTGGTGTAATCCTTCAGAGTATCTTCTTCCTTCCAGGGCCCTACCTGTAAACTCATCTATAATGACGACATTATCATTTTTAACAATATAATCCCTATCTTTCTGAAACATTTGATGGGCTCTTAGTGCTTGATTAGCATGATGTACAATGGAAACATTATCTATATCATAGAGGCTTTCACCTTTTAAAAGCCCTGCTTTGGCAAGTAATGTTTCAAGTGTTTCTACACCTGAGTCAGTAAGATTTATACTTTTTGTTTTTTCATCTTTTTCATAGTCTTGATCATTTAGTTCAGGAATCAATTTATTAAGCGCTTTATATAAGTCAGAGCTTTGTTCTCCTGGACCAGAAATAATCAATGGTGTTCGAGCTTCGTCAATTAAAATAGAATCTACTTCATCAATGATAGCGTAATTGAAAGGTCTTTGTACCATTGACTCAAGATCATATTTCATATTATCTCTTAGATAATCAAAGCCTAATTCATTATTTGTTGAATATGTTACATCACACAAATACTGTTGTCTTCTTTGATCGTCTTCAATTCCAGGTGTGATGCAGCCAACACTTAGCCCTAAAAAATTGTAAATTTCTCCCATCCACTCTGAATCCCTTTTTGCTAAATAGTCATTTACTGTAACAACATGGACTCCTTTGCCGCTTAAAGAATTAAGATATACTGCTAAGGTTGAAACTAAGGTTTTTCCTTCTCCAGTTTTCATCTCAGCGATATTACCTTTATGCAATACTATTCCACCTAATAATTGAACATCGTAGTGTCTTTCATTAAGGGTTCTTTTTGATGCTTCTCTTACAACTGCGTATGCCTCGACTAACAAATCATCAAGTTTAGAGCCATTGCTTAATCTTTTTTTAAATTCAAGAGTTTTGCTTTTAATTTCTTCATCACTAAGCTTTTGTATACCTGATTCAATCTTATTTATATTGTCAACGATACCTTGTATATCTCTAATTATTCTATCATTAGAAGTACCAAAAATTTTCTTTGCGAAATTAGTAATCATAAAAACATCCTAAAAACTCATCTAGTCTATATTATTAAGTAAGATAATTATTTAAACATTACTTTCTTAATAAATATATTGTTATATAATAATAAAAATAGATATTTAGTATAGATAGTATAATTAGGAAAGAAAAAAAACAATGCCATTGGTAAGTATAGCTAATTCATGCAAATTTTATAGAGAGCTATTCTTATATCTATCTATAATTATATCAATCTCAAGCTATTTTTCATCAGAATCATTTAGTAGTGATAAAATTATTGCAATGGTTGGTGGTGAAGAGATTAAATTAAATGAGGTAGAGATATTAATGAAAAACTTGTCTGGTCAGGCTTTATCTATGCCAAAAGATCAATTACGCCAAATAGTATTAAAACAGTTAATTAATAATAAGATTATTGCAAATTTAGCAAGGACTAAGAATTATAATAAGTCTATTGAGTTTCAGGTATTAAAGAGTATATCTGAAGAGAGGATCTTGCACGATATATATATTAAAGAGGAGATAAATAAAAGACTTAATAAAAAACTATTAGACCAAAAATATAATAATTTTGTAATTGAATTTAGTGATAAAGTAGAAGTTAGGGCAAGGCATATATTATTAAGTTCTAAAGAGGATGCTGTCAGAGTTATTAACAATTTGAAGTTAGGTGAAAGTTTTTCAGATTTAGCGAAGAAGAATTCTATTGGCCCATCAGCGAATTTAGGAGGCGATTTAGGTTACTTTTCAAAAGATGTTATGGTTAAAGAATTTGCTGAAGCTGTATTTAGTTTAAAGATTGGTGAAGTTTCAAGCCCAGTAAAGACAAAATTTGGTTGGCATGTCATTAAATTGATAGATAAAAGAAAAATTTATCCACCTAAATTAGAAGAAGTTCAAGAGAAGTTAATTGAGAATTTAAAAGAAGAATTATATCAAGAAATAATATTTATAGGAAAAAGAAAATATAAAGTAATTATCATTGATAAGGAAAAGTTTGCATATGATTAAAATAAATTTTAACTCTCCATTCACACCATTGAATTACCCAAATTTACCTGAAGTGAACGGTGTTAGGCATGCAACAATTTGTTCTAATATCAAAGAGTCAGATTTAGACTTAGCTATAATTATTTTTGATGAATTAGCAAATGTTGCAGGTGTTTTTACTAATTCAGAGACATGTTCGGCTCCAGTATCTTGGTGTAGGAGTATAATTAACAATGGAGTTGCAAAAGCCTTGATAGTTAATTCAGGTAACGCAAATGCATTTACGGGCTATTCTGGAGGAAAAAACGTTACTGCAAAAACAGCTTTAATTTCAAACCTTCTGGGTTGTAGGGCTGATCAAGTTTTTGTTGCTTCAACTGGTGTTATCGGAGAACAATTGCCTATTGGAAAAATATTAGATTCTATCCCAAAATTAATTAATAATACTGATGACAAAAATTGGATCAATATAGCTCAAGCTATAACGACTACTGACACTTATCCAAAACTATTTTCAAAAAAATTTAAAATAGAAAATAAAGAGTATATTTTAAATGGCGTTGCTAAGGGTTCTGGCATGATTTGTCCAAATATGGCTACTTTACTTGGATTTTTTTTCACAGATGCAGATATTCCATCAAGAGTTTTGGACTTTCATTTAAAGAAAATAAATGAAGTAACTTTCAATGCCATAACAGTTGATGGGGATTCATCTACATCTGATACATTACTATTGTTTTCAACAGGTCAAGGTCCTTCTCATAGTGATATTGAAGATGAGTTAGATCCTAAATTAGATGATTTTATTATAGCTTTAAAAGAATTAATGCTTAATTTATGTCATCAAGTTGTAAAAGATGGAGAAGGAGCAAAAAAATTTATTACTATTGAAGTAATAAACGCATTAACAGATGAATCTGCAAAAATCATTGCAAATACTATAGCTAAATCTCCTTTAGTGAAAACTGCTATTGCAGGAGAAGACCCTAACTGGGGAAGAATTATTATGGCATTGGGCAATACCGAACAAAAAATAGATAAAAATAAGTTAAAAATTTATTTCGGTGATATGTTAGTTGCAAAAAATGGAAGTGTCAGTGAAGATTATGTTGAGGAAGTAGCAGCAAAATACCTTAAGAATAGAGAAATATCTATTAAGGTTGATGTTGGATACGGAAATGGGTGCTTTACTGTTTGGACATGTGATTTAACTGAACAATATATTAAAATTAACTCTGATTACCGATCATGAAAATACTAAGTGGAAATTTATTTTGTTAAAAAGAATAGATGTGGTCGTATTAGCTCTTTTAGATTCAGATAACCGGATATTAATTTCAAAAAGATTAGCGAATAAGCCTATGGGAGGAATGTGGGAATTTCCTGGAGGAAAAATAGAACCTGGTGAAAGCCCCGAAGGGGCGTTAATAAGAGAGATTAAAGAGGAGCTATCAATAAGTATAAGCGAAAGTTGTCTAGCCCCATTAACATTCTCAGCAGTCGCATATGATTCTAATCATTTTCTCATTCTTATGTACGTCTGTAGAGTTTGGGAAGGTACAATAAATGCAAGAGTTTCATCTGAAATTAAATGGGTTGAAAAATTTGACTTAGGAAAATACAAAATGCCACCAGGGAATGAGAGTCTTGTTGGTATGGTTATTGACTACCTCTAGTCTATTTTAGTATTTTTGATAAAGAAACTTTTCCTGATCCAGGTTTAAGTGGTTTTTGTTGTGAAGTATGATACTTCCATCCAGATAAGTAAACTACATCAAAAGTTGCTATAACTTTGTTATTATCGGAAAATTTTTTTTCATAAATTTCCATAGCTTTTCTTAGAATATCTTTTCTCAGAAAACTCTTTTGTCTACTCGATAGTATATTTGTTTCACCCATAGATCTTAATTCATTTAATAAGTCTATTGGGTTATTATATTTTATCTGAATTTTATCTAAGTCCGAAACGCAGAGATTAAATCCAGTTCTTTGAAGTAGATCTCCTGATGTTTTAATATCAATAAAAGGAGACACTCTCTGAAATGATTTTCCAATTATTTCATTTTCAGCCAATTTAAATGACTCTTTTAACTCTATAAGAGTATTTTCTCCAAATAAAGAAGCTAAAAAAAACCCATCAGGTTTTAATGTCTGATTTATTTGATATAAAATACCAACTAAGTCATTAGCCCAGTGAAAGGTCAGATTACTTATTACTAAATCAATTGTATTATGCGCAACTGGAATATACTCTTGATTTATTTCTATGTCGCCATTAATACCTAAAGAAATTAGATTATTAATCTTTTTTGATGAAAAAAAATTATTTTCAACTAGTATATTTTTAATTATCTTAGGCTTATTTGTTATCTCTATTACCTTATCAAAATCTCTATTTACATCATTAATTTTGCTCACAAGCCTCTGGCCAATTTCTTTAAAAAGGAAATTATCATAATTTTTTTTTAAATTTGACTTTTTTTGACGAAGTCTTAGTTTTTTTAAATCAAATATATTATGGTTGTTCATGATGTAATAAGTTACTATATTATCATTAGATCGTAATAGTTAAACATTAATAAAATTAATACTTAATTTTATAGCGAGATTATGAATAGAGATAATTATGGCAAAAGTTGAAATTTATACAACATTTTTATGTGGATACTGCTCAAATGCAAAAAATTTATTAAATAAAAAAGGAATTAATTATAACGAAATAGATGTTTCGTATAACTTAGAAGAAAGAAAAATAATGGAGAATAGAGCCTCAGGAAAAAGCACAGTTCCGCAGATATTCATTAACGGAAACTCAATAGGTGGTTTTGATGAGTTAGTTGAATTAAATAATCAATCTCTTCTTGAAGATTTAGATGCAAATTTTTTGGAAAAATAGGTGTTTAGAATATCTTGTATTCAGATGAACTCTAATGATGTTCTTAGAGATAATATGGATAAAGCTCTAGACTTATCTTGTGATGCCATAGATTATGGTTCGGATTTAATTTGTTTTCCAGAGAATGTTTTATTGATGCCATCTAGCAGAGAAAATCTTTTTTCTAATTCATTTATTGAGAATCAAAACCCATGTGTTCAATTCTTCATTAACATTGCTAAAAAAAATAATATTTGGGTTTTGGCTGGGTCAATATCTATAAAAACTAATGATGATAAATTATTTAATAGATCTTATTTAATTAATAATATTGGTGATATTATAGGATTCTATGATAAAATCCATTTGTTTGATGTTTCAATTCCTGATGGATCTAGCTATAAAGAATCAGACAAATATTTGCCCGGGACTGATGCTCGTATATTTCAAACAACTCTAGCAAAATTTGGATTAACTATATGTTATGATATACGCTTTCCTAGTTTATATAGAGATATAGCAAAAAATGGAGCAAATGTGATTTTTGTTCCGTCAGCATTTACAGAATTTACTGGTAAATTACACTGGCATGTTTTATTAAGGGCAAGAGCTATCGAAACTGGATCTTATATTGTTGCGCCTGCTCAGACTGGAGTACATGTTGGAGGTAGGAAAACATTTGGTCATTCTATTGTGGTTGCGCCAGATGGTTCTATATTAAATGATGCTGGCACTGATGAAGGAATAATAAACTGCATAATTGATATCAAGACAGTTGATAAATATAGAGAACAAATTCCTAGTTTATTTTTAGATCCTGGGTATGATATAGAGTTAAAATAAATAATTTCAATTAATTAAACTTCTTAACAGGCTTGATTTTTTTTAATTATATAACTAAATACATGGTATTATTTTGTTTGGTGATTAAATATGATTTCTTTTGATTTAATTTGTGAAAATGGCCATACATTCGAGGGATGGTTTTCTAACAGTAAAGATTTTGAAAAACAGTCTAAGGCTAAATCTATAGAATGCCCCTTCTGCTCAAATAATAAAGTTCAAAAGGCTTTAATGGCTCCAAATGTTTCGACAAAAAATAATAACGCTAATGATGCATCTTCTACTTTGAGCAAAAACAAAACATCAAATTTTACTAAAGGGAACATGCATAATTCTCCTGAAGTTACAACAGCATTTAAAAAATTGAGGAAAGCAGTTGAAGAAAACTGTGAATATGTTGGAAATAATTTTGCTGAAGAAGCTAGAAAAATTTCATATGGAGAGTCCGAGTCAAGGGGTATCTATGGAGAAACTTCAGCGGAGGAAGCAAAAGAGCTTTATGATGAAGGGATTGAATTTGGTGTGCTACCATGGTCGAATAGAAATGATGCTTAGTTTATAATTTTCTTTTATTTAGATTTCCAATATAATTTACAGACAGGTCAGAAGTGATAGACCAGTTATCTTTAATGGGATTGTATGTTATTCCCCTGAAGTCTATATTAATAAAACCAGAGTTTGAACAGTAGTTTCTCAATTCAGATGGTTTAACAAATTTATTCCAATCATGCGTTCCTTTTGGAAGCCATCTCAAAATATACTCAGCACCAATTATTGCAAAAAAATAAGATTTTATAGTTCTATTCAAAGTTGCAATAAACATTATTCCTCCAGGTTTAATTAGAGAGTAACAGGATGAAATAAATGTCTCTATATTTGATACATGTTCAACAACCTCCATATTAAGTATTACATCAAATTTTTCACCCCACTCAACCAGTTGTTCTGCGCTAGAATTTATGTAATCTATTTTTAGTTTGCTTTGGTTAGAATGAGTTTTAGCTATTTTTATGTTTTTTTCTGATGGGTCCACCCCAACTACCTTACCTCCTAGTCTTGCCATTGGCTCAGAGAGAATACCTCCACCGCAACCAATATCGAGAATTCTTAGATTTTTGAAAGGTTTTGGATCTTTCGTATCAATATTGTAATAGCTTGTCAGCTTATTTTTTATATAGAGGATTCTTGCTGGGTTTAGGTTATGCAGTGGTTTGAAGGGCCCATATGGATCCCACCACTTATCAGCTATTGAGCTAAAGTTACTAATTTCGTTTTCATCGATTGTATTGTTATTCATTTCCATGATAATTATTATTATTTAAATATTAAATTAATTGATTATATTCAAAAGAATTAGTTGTTTACAAATTATTTGTTCATTATGTCAGGTCTTAAATTATGTCAAGGTACTTGCTTAAATTTGGTGGTACATCGTTAGCAGATATTAACCAAATACAAAATATAGCTTCTAGAATAAAAGTCATTTCAGATCAAGGGCACGAGTTGGCAGTTGTAGTTTCCGCTATGTCAGGAAAGACAAATGAGTTGATTTCTATGGTTTCAGAGGTTTCTGCTGATTACTGTCCTGAAGAGTATGATGTTATAGTTTCATCAGGAGAACAAGTTAGCGCAGGGTTATTGGCAATTTCACTAAAAAAAATTGGTTTAAACTCCCGAAGTTGGCTTGGCTGGCAAATTCCAATAATTACAGAAGGTGTCCACTCATTTTCAAGGATTAAAGATATCAATGTAAATGCCATTAATATAACATTAAAAAAAAGAGAAATAGCTGTTATTGCTGGATTCCAAGGTATTTCCTCATCAGGTAGAATTACTACTTTAGGTAGGGGAGGTTCTGATACTAGTGCTGTAGCTCTTGCAGCTGCTTTGAAAGCTGATAGGTGTGATATTTATACGGATGTAGATGGTGTATATACATCTGATCCAAGACTAGTTCCTAAAGCGAAAAAGCTGAATAAGGTTACCTACGAAGAGATGCTGGAAATGGCATCCCTAGGAGCCAAAGTATTACAGACTAGATCTGTTGAATTAGCTAAAAATAAAAAAGTTAGATTGCAAGTTTTGTCTAGCTTTAATAATGTTTCAGGCACAATGGTTGTAGATGAGGATGAGATATTGGAAAAAGAGATTGTTAGTGGCATAGCCTATTCCCCAAATGAAGCAAAAATTACAGTAAGCGGAGTATCTGACAAACCTGGTATTGCTGCTAGAATTTTTGGTCCATTAGCTGATTCTGATATAAATGTAGATATGATTGTTCAAAATATTTCCTTAGACAAAAAAACTACAGATTTAACATTTACTATTACTAGAAATCAATTGAAACAGGCTATTAATGTTCTTGAAAAAAATAAAGATAATTTAGGGTACGAAAAAATTATTTCTAATGACAAAGTTGTTAAAGTATCGGTTGTCGGGGTTGGAATGAGAAGTCATCCAGGAGTAGCACAAAAAATGTTTTCTATATTAGGTGAAAAAAATATTAATATTCATGTTATATCTACTTCTGAAATTAAAGTAAGCGTACTGATTGATGAAGAGTATACTGAGCTTGCAGTAAGGTCGTTGCATACAGTATATGGTCTAGATGAAAACTAGTAAATATATTATGTCTGAAAGACTTCGTCTTTTATCAAAAAGAGGGTCCGAATTTTTAGGGGTAGATCATCCAATTTTGGGTGGAGCTATGAGTTGGCTCTCTGAGTCAAGACTTGTGTCAGCAATTTCAAATGCAGGGGGTTTTGGAGTTATTGCCTGTGGCTCCCTAAACCCAAGTGATTTAGAAAAAGAGATTGAAAAAACAAAGAAACTAACTGAACACCCTTTTGGAGTGAATCTTATTACAATGCATCCTCAATTGTCTGACTTGATTGACTGTTGTATAAAGCAAAATATTTCACATGTTGTTTTAGCAGGAAGTATTCCATCAGCATCTTCAATCTTTAGACTTAAAACTGCTGGTGTTAAGGTCATTGGGTTTGCCCCGGCCCTTTCTTTAGCTAAAAGATTAATTAAATCTGGTTTAGATGCTCTTGTAATAGAAGGCATTGAAGCTGGAGGTCACGTTGGGCCTGTTTCAACAAACGTTTTAGCTCAAGAAATTTTACCTAATATAAATGAAGTTCCTATTTTTGTTGCAGGTGGAATCGGTAGAGGGGAAGCAATGTCTTTCTACCTTGAAATGGGTGCGAGTGGAGTTCAAATGGGGACAAGATTTGTTTGTGCGCATGAATGTATAGCTCATAAAAACTTTAAAAAAGCATTTTTAAAGGCTAACTCAAGAGATGCTATTTTGAGCACACAATTAGATGATAGGTTTCCTGTTATTCCAGTAAGATCTCTCAAAAATAAAGGAACAAAACTTTTTTTAAAGAGGCAACAGGAAGTAATAAAAGATTTTGATAATGGAAAAAAAACTATGCCAGAAGCACAACTTGATATAGAGCATTTTTGGGCGGGTGCTCTGAAAAAGGCAGCTATAGAAGGTGATATTGATACTGGATCAGTAATGGCAGGGCAAAGTATAGGTTTAATTAAAAAAGAACAGAGTTTATCAGAAATAATTAATGAGTTTATTGTTCAGGCAGATTTTAAATATAATAATTAATTACTTTATAATTATTTTAATAGAAATTTTTTTAGGTTAATAGATGTAATCTAGGTGTTTTATGACTGAAAATGATTCTGATGAATTGAAATTTAATAGTAGATTAAAGCTTAAAAATATATCAAATCTATCAGATAGCTACGACGGTGTTGGAGCAGATCTTAAGATAGCCAGAAATAGAAAAGGTCTAAAAATTGAAGATGTAGCAAATTCAATAAGAATAAGTTCAATTTATATTAAGGCCATAGAGGAAGGCAGATTTGATGATTTACCTGGAGAGACATATATAGTTGGCTTCATTAAAACTTACAGTAAGTATCTTGGTTTAGATCAAGATATTATTTATGAGCAGTTTAAGAAAGAATCAGTCCGATCACAGAATGTTGCTCTTGAATTTCCTGTAACACGATATAGAGAAAATTTTCCAACGAAAAAAATTATTTTTTCTTGTCTAGCTTTAATTATATTAGCATATTTTGTATATGTTTATTTTTTTGGTGGTAGTAGAGAAGTAGTAAAAAATATTGATACAGTACCAGAGACAATACTTAATAGCACTGATAATATTATATCAGATAAAGAACAAAATTTGTTATCTAAAGTAGAAAATAAATATTTAAACACTAAAGAATCATATCAAAATTTATCTCAGAAAAAAAACTTTCAAAATTCTGATTCTGTTAAAGAAACAGAGAAAGATATTTTAGTTGAAAATAAAGATATAAAAGAAAAAGAGAATATGACCGAAAAACTGAATTACGAAGAAAAAATTGAAAATAATATGGATAAATTAAATGAGAATATCTATGAAGATGCATATGAGGAAGAGGAAATTATTGAGGATCCAATAAATATTCAAAATGGATCAGTAGTCTCAAACAATATACAAGAGACAAGTGAAAACATGAACGAAGATTTAAATAAAAATGAAGTATCAGAAAACATAGAATTATCAGCTTCAAAAAATTATATTATGGCTAATGAAGATATATGGGTTCATATAAATATAATTGATGGAGCAGTTATTTTTTCTGGTATTATTCGTAAGGGAAATAGATTAAACATACCTGAGACAGTTAAATGGAATTTATCAACAGGAAACGCCGGTTCATTGGAGATATTTATTAATGATAAAAAATTGGCTCCTCCAGGTGGAAAAGGTCAAATACTTAAGAATTTTTCAATTTACCAAGAAGATTAAATTGGGTTAGAGAGAGAATAATGTCAGAAAATTTTTTTCAAAAGATCAAAAGAAAAAAAACAAGAAAAATTAAAGTGGGTGATGTAAGTGTTGGAGGTGAGAGTCAAATTTCAGTTCAGTCAATGACTAATACTACTACTACAAATATTGGTGCAACTGTAAAACAAATTAATCAGTTAGCTGAGTTTGGAGCTGATATAGTAAGAGTTTCTTGTCCGGATAAAGAATCAAGTAAAGCAATTAAAGAAATAACTCAAGAAGTTGATGTTCCTATTGTGGCTGATGTTCATTTTCATTATCAAAGAGGGATAGAATCGATAATTTCTGGTGCCTCCTGCCTAAGAATAAATCCAGGAAATATTGGTTCCAGAGAAAAATTAAAAGAGCTTGTAAAAGTCGCTAAAGATTATGGTGTTTCAATGAGAGTAGGTGTAAACGCAGGATCTTTAGAGAAAAATTTGCTAGAAAAATATGGCGAGCCATGTCCACAAGCAATGGTTGAAAGCGCAACTGCGACTGCAAATTTTCTTGAGGATCTAGATTTTAATCAATTTAAAATTAGTGTAAAAGCATCAAATATTTTTTTAGCTATTGAATCATATAGAAAATTGTCTCTAGTAACTGATGCTCCTTTGCATCTAGGAGTTACTGAAGCAGGTTCATATACACCTGGTACTATAAAATCATCAATAGGTATTGCATCATTACTAATGGATGGTATTGGTGATACTTTGAGAGTTTCGCTATCTTCTAATCCAATAGATGAAATTAAGGTTGGTTTTGAGATATTAAAATCATTAGGTATAAGAAATAGAGGGCTTACAATTATTTCTTGTCCATCTTGTGCGCGCCAGGGTTTTCCGGTAATTGATACGGTCGCAAAGCTTGAAAAAAAATTTTCATACCTGACTACACCTTTGACTCTTTCAATAATCGGTTGTGTAGTAAATGGACCTGGAGAGGCAAAAAAAACAGACATTGCTATAACAGGTGGAAAATCTAATCATATGGTCTATATTAATGGTTTGGCAGATCACAAGGTGTCTGACGATAAACTTTTTGAGCATTTAGTTGAGTTAATTGAAACTAAAATTAATGAAATAGAAAATAAAAATTCAAGCTTTATAGCTTCAGTGCAATAATTTATTGTAATATTAGGAAGATTTGATGTCACTTAAATTAGTCAGAGGTACTAGGGATATTTATGAGAAAGAAAATGATCATTTTCGTAAAATTATAACCCTTTTCAAAAATGTTTCCGAAAGATATGGTTATAAAGAAATTTCTACACCCATAATTGAATATTCAGAAGTTTTTGAGAAAACCCTTGGAGAATCAAGTGATGTTGTTTCAAAGGAAATGTATAAATTTCAAGACAGAAGTGGTAATAATTTAACTTTAAGACCAGAAGGAACAGCAGGAATAGCAAGGGCTTTCATCTCTGGTAAAATGAAAAATCAATTACCAATTAGATTTTTATATTATGGCCCTATGTTTAGATATGAACGTCCCCAGAAAGGAAGGTTTAGGCAATTTAATCAAATAGGGATAGAACTTTTAGGTATTTCAGATTATCAGGCTGATGTAGAAGTCATTGCATTAGGATATCATATATTAAAAGATTTAGGCTTAAATGATAAAATTTCACTTTTAATTAACAGCTTAGGCGATTTGGAAAGTAGAGAGAAATATAAAAAAGAACTTATAAGTTATTTAAATAATTATAAAAACGAATTGTCTGACGAGAGTTTAATTAGACTAGATAAAAACCCTTTACGAATATTAGACTCAAAAAATAAAAATGATATAAAAATATTAGAAAATGCCCCAAATTTCCTAAATTATTTAAATGATAATTCAAAATTTTTTTTTGATAAAACCTGCAAAGGTTTAGAAAACTTAGATATACCTTTTACCATAGAAACAAATCTAGTCAGAGGTTTTGATTATTATTGTCATACTGCTTTTGAGTTTGTTACGAATGAACTTGGTGCACAAAATGCGATTATTGCTGGCGGTCGCTATGATGGTTTAATCAGTAGCATGGGAGGTGATGATACTCCTGGCATAGGTTGGGCTGGAGGTCTTGAACGATTAGGTCTACTTATCCCTGAGGTTGATGATTTAAAAAGACCAGTTTGTCTGCTATCAATTAATAATAGTTCTGATAATTTAATTAGTAAATTGGCGTATGAATTACGCAATAGTGGTTTCATTGTTAGTGTGATAAGGGGAGGTAATATATCGAAAAGTATAAACAAATCTAATAAAATTAATTCCAAGTATGTGGTTATAGTTGGGGAAGAAGAGTTAAAGAGCGGCTTATTTCCTGTCAAAGATCTTGATAGTAGCAAACAAAATAATATTAAATTAGGTGAGATTTGTAATTTTCTGAAAGGTCTTGAAAATGATAGATCAAAATAAAATTGATGAAATATTAAAAAAATTTGACTTAATGCAAAATAACTTAAATGAAGAAAAAGATAGTGAAAAATATGTTTTACTTTCAAAACAATTTTCAGACTTCTCCCCAATTGCCAAAGCAGCTAAAGTTTTAAATGATTTATATTTAGAAATAGAGAGCTTAGATGAAATTTTAGAGGATGATCAAAGTGAGGAAGAATTTAAAAAACTTGCAGAAAATGAAAAACATCAAATTAAAGATAATATTTTAGAAAATCAGACTAAATTATCAATTCTATTACTTCCTAAGGATGAAGCAGATTCCAGGAATGTTATTTTAGAAGTAAGAGCAGGTACCGGAGGAGATGAGGCTGCTATGTTTGGTGCAGATCTTTTTAGGATGTATCAGAGATATTCAGATATAAATTCCTGGAAATTTGAAATAATGAATTTATCAGAAAATAGTATTGGTGGTTTAAAAGAAGCATCAGCAAATATTTCAGGAAAAAATGTATTTTCAAAATTAAAATTTGAGTCAGGTGTTCATAGGGTACAGCGAGTTCCAATTACAGAATCAAGCGGAAGAATACATACATCTGCTGCAACAGTAGCCGTCTTACCCGAAGCGGAGGACGTAGATGTTAATATTGAGGATAAAGATATTAGAATAGATGTTTTTAGGGCTTCAGGGCCTGGTGGTCAGTCAGTAAATACAACTGATAGTGCAGTAAGAATAACACATTTACCATCCGGTATAGTTGTAACACAACAAGATGAAAAATCTCAGCACAAAAATAAATCAAAAGCTCTAAAAATTTTAAGAGCTAGGCTGTTTGAGGTAGAAAGATCTAAAATCAACTCTGAGAGAGCGGAAGCTAGAAGGTCACAAGTTGGAACTGGAGATAGATCTGAGAGAATACGAACATATAATTTCCCACAAAATAGATTAACAGATCACAGGGTTAATTTAACTATACATAAACTAGACAGAATTCTTACAGGTGAGCTTTTAAATGAAGTAATTAATGAATTAATTTTAGTTGATCAGGAAGAACGTTTGAAAAATCTTTCATGACTAATTATCCTATCTCGAAAATTCTTAATGTAGGTACGAAAAAATTGAAATCTTGTGGTATTTTTGGTGCAAGAAGAGATGCAAGGATACTATTATCCAAGGTTTTAGGAATAGAGTCAGAGTTAATCATTTCTAATCCTGATAGAGTTATCGAAAAGTATTCAGAAGAACTTTTTTTTAAATATATTAGTAGGAGATGTGAAAGAGAGCCTGTATCAAAAATAATTGGTGAAAAGTTCTTCTGGAAAGAGAAATTCTTTGTTAATTCCTGTGTCTTAGATCCACGACCTGATAGTGAGATTATAATTGAGTCAGTTTTAAAATATAATAATTTTTTAGATAAAGATGTAAGTATCCTTGATATAGGTACTGGAAGTGGAGCTTTATTATTATCATTATTGGCTGAATTTCCTCAATCAATAGGATTAGGTATAGATAGATCATTTAAGGCCATTAAAGTTGCTAAGCAAAATTCCAGAAATTTAGGTCTTAATAATAGGGCAAATTTTGCTGTAATGGATTGGTGCAGTGGAGTTAACACCAAATTTGATATAGTAATCTCAAATCCACCCTATATCCCGACTTCAAATATTCAGACTCTTTCTCCAGAGGTCAGGTTATATGACCCACAAATTGCTCTTAATGGAGGGAAAGATGGGGTCAAACATATAGAGACAATTCTAAAATCAATCCCAAAAATCTTAAGTATTGGAGGTTTTGCAGTAATTGAGATAGGTTATAATCAATTATCAATGGTTGAGAAAAAAATTTTGTCAAATCACTTAAGAATAATTGAAATTTTTAGGGACTTATCGGGAATTGACCGTTGCATAGTTGTCTCTCTTGTAGGAAAATAGAAAATAGTTGTTGGCATATAGTAAAACTCATACTAGGGTCAATATTGAGAATTTTATTAATTCACTGAGATTCAGTAAATTGAGAATAACTCAAAATATAAACAAAATTAAAATTTTAATATATAGACCCTGAGGTATTTCTGATGGGTCAAGAATAGATTCATTTAAAGATTAATGAGACATAGTAACCCAAGAAGACCAAAATCAAACCGAACTAATGGCAAAAGGTCTTATAACAACGGTCAAAACCGAAGTTTTGAGAGCAATGGTGCTGGAGCAAAATTGAGAGGGACAGCTTCACAAGTATTTGAAAAGTATATTGCCTTAGCAAGAGATGCTTCCTCAAGTGGTGATAGAATTTCTGCTGAAAACTTTTTTCAACATGCAGAGCATTATTTCAGGATCCAAAACTTAATTCCACAAGAAAAAAAACCTAAAGAGGGTGAAAAGCTTAGTGAAGATATTACTAGTCCACAAAAAAATTCAGATGAAGGTGATCATAACTCTTCTAATGAGCCAAATTTAATAAATGGCGATGAAAAAAAAGAGGCTTCCCCAGAAATTCATGAAAAAGAAGAAAGCTCTAAGCCCAGACAGAGGAAGAAAAGAAGTTCTGCGAATATAAAAAATAATCAAGCCTCTGAGGGTGATACAATAAGTTAATTTTTAATTAATTTCATTGAATTAAATTAATTTAATCCCATTTAAATACTTATACTTTATTTTTGTATTAATTTTTTATTAATAAAATTTGATAATATAGTTAAATGGAAAACTTTAATAATAATTCAAAACAAATATTTCATGATGCTCAGATATTAGCTTCAAACCTTAGCCATCAAAGGCTAATACCAGAGCATATTTTAATTTGTATGTTGTCTGAAGAAATAATTGAAAAAATAATCAAATCATCTGGTGGAAATATACTTAATCTTAAACAAGTATTAAATGAATACTTAAAAAACTTTCCAAAAGTAATTGAAGATAAGAAAAATACTATTTATCTCGATAAGGAAACTAAAATATTAATTAATTTTTTGGAAAGCCAGGATAAATCAAATCAGAAAAAATATGAAATAGATCCCGTAACTATACTTTTAGCAATAATATCTATCCCTGAGTTAAATGTATGCATGTTAATTAAGAAGTCTGGCATTGACTTAACAAAGTTAAAAAAAGAAGCTAATAGTAATAAGTTTTTATACACCGAGCCAAATGTAAATAAAAAAACGTTAGATAAGTTTGCTAGAGATTTAACTAAGGAAGCCTCAGAAGGGAAATTAGATCCTGTAATTGGCAGAGATGATGAAATAAGAAGATCAATTCAAGTGCTTTCAAGAAGAACTAAAAATAATCCTATTTTAATTGGAGAGCCTGGAGTAGGAAAAACAGCAATCGTGGAGGGTTTGGCATTAAGAATAGTAAACTCAGATGTGCCTGAAATATTAAAAAATAAAAAAATAATGTCCTTGGATATAGGTCAACTTATAGCTGGTGCAAAGTTTAGAGGCGAATTTGAAGAAAGATTAAAATCTGTACTTGCTGAAGTATCTAATTCAAAAGACTCAATAATATTATTTATTGATGAGATACATACAATAGTTGGTACGGGTGCATCGGAAGGAGCAATGGATGCTTCGAATCTTTTAAAGCCTCAACTAGCAAGAGGTGATTTACATTGTATTGGTGCGACTACGTTAAAAGAACATTCTAAATATATTGAAAAAGACGCTGCACTTGCCAGGCGATTCCAAACAATTTACATCAATGAACCATCTATAGAGGATTCAATATCAATTCTGAGAGGTTTAAAAGAAAAATATGAAATTCATCATGGACTTCCTATTTCTGATAAAGCAATTATTGCTGCTTGCGAACTATCTGATAGATATATCTCTGACAGGTTTCTTCCAGATAAGGCGATAGACCTTATAGATGAAGCTTCAAGTAAATTGAGAATGGAAATTGATTCAAAGCCAATAGATTTGGATGAAACTGAAAGAAGACTTACGCAATATAAAATAGAACTAGAAGCTATAAATAAAGAAAATGATGACCATTCAAAAAAAAGGATAGATATACTTGAAAGTGAAATAAAAAATCTTTCAGAAAAAAAATCAGTATATGAAAAAAAATGGAAAGATGAAAAGAAAAGGTTATCAGATAATAACGATCTTAAAGAAAAGATAGATGCATATAAGAATGAGCTTTCGATTGTAAAAAGAAAAGGTGACTTAACACGTGCAGGTCAATTAACTTACAGTATTATCCCAGAACTAGAGGTGGCTTTACAGAAAACTGAAAATTCTGAGAATAATAAGGACCTTTTTGAGGCTGTAGATGATGAGGATATAGCCTCAATTGTTTCAAAGTGGACTGGGATACCAGTGAGTAAAATGCTTGATGAAGAGCAAAACAAAATTTTATCTATTGAAAGTTATTTAAATAATAAGGTTATTGGTCAATATGAAGCAATTAAAAAAATTTCTGATACTGTCAAAAGATCTAGGGCAGGTTTGAATGATCCCTCTAAACCTATAGGATCTTTTATTTTTGTTGGTCCAACAGGTGTAGGAAAAACACAATTAACAAAAGCACTAGCTGATTTCTTATTTGACGATGAGAGGGCACTTGCTAGAATTGATATGGCAGAGTATATGGAGAAACATTCAGTAGCACGACTTATAGGATCGCCTCCTGGTTATGTAGGATATGATGAAGGTGGGGTCTTGACAGAATCAATAAGAAGAAGACCTTACCAGGTTATATTATTTGATGAAATAGAGAAAGCTCATAAGGATGTATTCAATATTTTTCTGCAAATTCTTGATGATGGTAGGTTAACAGATGGTCAAGGAAGAACTATCAATTTTTCAAATACAATAATTATAATGACTTCAAACCTTGGAGCAAAATACTATTCTAAAAAAAATCTATCCAGCACAATAGAGTTAAATAAATTAATTTCTAATGAGGTAAAAAATAATTTTAATCCTGAATTTGTTAACAGACTTGATGATATTATTGTTTTTAACCAATTAGATATAGAAAGTATTAATAAGATAGTTCTTATAGAACTAAATAGTTTTAAATCTCTACTTGCAGATAAAGGAATTGATTTAGTTTTCGATGATAGAGTGATAGATAATCTCTCAAGAGAAGGTTACGATGAGCTTTATGGCGCTCGACCAATCAAAAGATTAATACAAACAAAAATTAAAGATAGGGTTGCAACTAAGATACTAGAAGAAAAATACCCTAGAGGAAGTTGCATAAAATTATTTTTAGAAAATAATATTTTAAATATAAATTAAAATTTGTATGAATTTTCTATGTAACTCACATTTTTTTAACAAATTCGAAGCTATTTATTTCTTCTATTTTTTTTGTAAATTTTTTGTATTCAGTTCCAGTAAGTTTTCTACCTGTTGGGAGTTTTAGTGATAAAGGATTTACTTGTCTCCCTTTTCGTAAAACCTCATAGTGTAAATGAGGTCCAGTCGAAACACCTGTTGAACCAATATACCCTATTATCTGCCCTTGCTTAACATTTTTTCCAGGTCTTATATTTCTTGCATATGATTTAAGATGTGCGTAAGCAGTCTTAAAGTTATTTTTGTGTCTTATTCTTATATATTTCCCATATCCACCGTTACGGCTTGCTTTTTCAATAGTACCATTACCCGCAGCCATAACTGGAGTTCCATATGGTGCAGCAAAATCAATACCTCTGTGCATTCGTGTATATCCTAGTATTGGGTGTTTCCTTTTTCCAAATCTTGAAGAAAGTCTTGCTCCATCAACTGGCGTTTTTAAAAGAGCTTTTTTTGCACTTTCACCTTTTGAATTAAAATATTCTGGATATTTACTCTTGGTTGGAAAAAAATATAGTTTATTCCACTTTTTATTAGTTTTTAACGCTGCATATAATATTTTACCGTCTTTGATAAAGTTTCCTTCTGTATCATAAAAACATTCATATATTACCTCAAATTTATCATTAGGTTTAATGTCTCTTTGGAAATCTACGTCCCAGCTAAAAATTCTTATCATTTCCATTGTAATATTTGTTGGAACACCTGAATTCTTTGAAGCTAAGAAAAGATTAGATTCAATTATACCAAAAGAACTTTTATTTATTTTATTTAATTCTTTAATATCTTCATAATGAAAGAACTGTTTTTCATCTAATTTAGTTGCATAAATACTTTTTACTTTAGTGATAGGTATAATAATTTGAAATAAGTCATTATCTCTATGAGAAATTTGAATCTTTTGTCCTGCTAAAATATTTTTAGGATTAATTAATTTACTAATTGCATTTACTGCTAATTGTGTATCATATCTATTTATACCAGAACTAACCAATGTTTGAGAAATATTACCCCCTTTTTTTATCTTTAAAATTGTCTCCTTAAGATCTGTTCTATAAGAAATCTCATTTTTGAATGATAATTTTCCCAGTGTTTCTGGTTTCATTGTAACTAATAGATCAGAAAGATTGTTTTTGGAATTTTCAAAAATCAGGCTTGTTGCTCTTGATCGAGCATTCAGACTAAATGGTTCAGCTATAATGATAACAATAGTTGCTATTAAAGCGCCACCAATTGCTCCTAATGCAAAATTTGAGCTTCTTTTTTTTTCAGTAATTAGAGTAGAAGAAAAAAGGAACCAATTTTTAGATTTTTTATCGTAAAAAAATTGTGCTTGTAAAACCAAAAAATCTATTACTTTTTTAGAGGTTTTAAAAAAAATATTCATAATTATAGCTCAAAAATTACTAGAGGAAGATTTAAATCCAACAATATTTACCAAAAGTTGATAGATAGCACTGTTTTTTCCTATTGTAAATTAATAAAACACTTTAAAACACTGTTTATAATGATTTTTTTAGTAATTATTATATTTATATATAAAATTATAAAGATCTAATTATTTATAAATAAATTTAGCTAATTATCAGCTTTTGCCACTATTATTAATATTATATTTAGCTTTTCTCTCGATATACGCTTTTTTAACAGCAGCCCTTTTTTTGTGAGCTTCAATTGACCTAACTTTTTTCCAGATTTTATCTACTTTAGACCTGTACTTAAAACTATATTTCGGATTAGATGAGTGATACTTTTCAATTGAACGATGCCAAGATTTCTCATTTTTATACAATTTTTTCAAAAATTTTGTTGCATAAAGTATATTTGATCTTGGATCAAATGCTTCTTCTAATGTTTTAAATGCGTTAGGGTGGTATTTCAAATTTATCTGCATGCATCCTACATCTATATTACTTATATTCCTTAACTGAAGTCTTTTAACAGCTCTTATTGCATTTTCTTTTGTTTGAAAATAATGTGACCACTTCCCTGCAGTTACCGTCCATGGCCAGGTAAAACTTTCCTTTTTTGAATTATCCCATCTACCAGTTTCTTTTAGCGAAATAGCTTTAAGTAAATGAGGAGGTATACCCATAGAAGTTTCGTGTTCTTTAAAATAATTATCACAAATATCTGAAATATATAGATTTTTCTTTTGCTGTTGAGCATTTGTATAGTTAGAAAGAAACAATGATAATATAAAGATGATAAATAAAATTAATCTGAAACGTTCTAAAGCAAACATCGGTTTTCTCCGTTATTTGGTATATATACAAATACCGGAGCAAAATTTATGCCAAAAAACTAGAAGATGTATGTTGTAATATTACAACATATGTAGCAATAAAGCATCAAAAAAAGAATTATTTGTTGTCTTAGTTTTTTTTGCTACTATATATAGAGCTGTAACATCAAACACACACTTGGTGTTACATACCCTTTCTGGGTAATTCCTCCCTAAACTTGGGCCCATTATTAAAAAGTGGGCCCTTTTTTAATCTATTCGGCTGCTAGTTGTGAATTTTGATTTTTAAAAAAATCTAAAGTGTTAATTTCACATAAAGCTCTAACTAATTCATGTAATGTTTGCTTTAATATTATGAAGCTTTCGTTTAGTTCCATTGTAATTTCATTCATATATAAACTTCTATTAATTTCTATTTGGACTGCGTGGATCTTGTTAATTGGTCTACCATAGTTCTGAGTTATAAAACCTCCTGAATATGGTTTATTTCTAAGGACACTATAACCCTTTTGGTCAAGAAATTTTTCAATAAAATAAATAAGATTGGGGTCGGCACTTTTGCCACAATTGTCTCCTAAAACAAAATCTGGTAATATTTGATTTCTGGAGTTATACGCACCTTGAGAAATGCTCGGCATAGAATGACAATCAATTAAAATTGAAAAACCAAATTTAAATTTATTTTTTATAAGCAATTGTTTAAGGTTCATATGAAAAGGAAAATAAAACTTTTCTATTCTTTTTTCAGCTTCAAACCAAGATAATTTGTTAGTATATATTTCTGCCCCATTTGAAACAACTCTGGGGATAGTTCCTAAACCTAAAGCAACCTTTTTAGAGGATGAGTTAATGAACTCCGGAAGCGTTTCATTAAACATCCCTGGGTCTAATTCATACGGCTCTCTATTTAAATCAAGGTATGATCTAGGAAAATTTGCTTTTATTACACTCGAACCATTTTTTATGGCTAGATTAAAAAAATTATCTAGAAAGAAATCCTCTGAGCTTCTTAAGGTTCTATAATCAAGTTTACTAGACTTAACAAAGTCTGGGCAATAATCTCTTCCACTATGAGGTAATGAAAAAACACATGCAGATTTTAGTAGTTCAGGTTCCAAAACAGAAATTAATTTTGAATTTTGTATATTTCTTCTATTCATAGATTTGTTTATTCCTTTATTTATATAATGTGTGATTTATATATTCATTTGTCAAATTTATTTTGTTAATATATTTTATTAATAGAAGGGCGCGTAGCTCAGCGGGAGAGCACTACGTTGACATCGTAGGGGTCGCTGGTTCAATCCCAGCCGTGCCCACCATAGAAACCTTAGGGTTTATTCCATAACACTTTAATGTATGTCTGTGTTTGTCACAATGTTGTCACAACAAAAGGACGAATAGCATGGCGAGCATACGAAAACGTCACAATAACTATCAGGTGCAAATCCGAAGGAAACACGCCTTACCCTTCAGTAAAACATTTGCTACCAAGAAAGAAGCAACGTCTTGGATCAAAGCAATCAAAGAACACTCCCAACACGATACTGCAATCCCTGTATTGCAACCCTCGTTGACTTTGCAGGACTTAATTGAACGCTACTTAAAAGAAGTCGTTGTGCATAAACGCAGTTGCACCATTGAACAGTATATTTTACGGGCGTGTTTACGGTAGGCATGGGTTAGATGTTCGGTGCATTCCTTACGGTCTTCCACTTTTGCCCAGTATCGCGATGAACGGTTGCGATCGGTTAAGCCTGCTACAATTAGTCGGGAGTTAGGATTACTCAGTCATGTGTTTACAATTGCAATGACAGAATGGAATCTTCCTCTTACTGATAATCCTTTACAGAATGTTCGCCGTCCCACAATTTGTAATACAAGGGATAGACGGTTAACTAAACAAGAAGAAACAATACTCTTTCAAAAAGTGCAAACTTGTTCTGTAGAATACATGTATCCCATTCTTGTCCTTGCTTTAGAAACTGCTATGCGCCAAGGAGAAATTTTATCAATGCAATTGAGTCATGTGGATTGGAACACGCATGTTGTGACTCTTCCTTTAACAAAAAATGGAACCATGCGACGCGTGCCTTTATCACACAAAGCTATAACGATGTTGCGTGAGTATCATAAGGGGCATACAGATTCATTAGCGGTGTTTACCGTCACGCGTAATGCATTTAAAAAAACATGGCAACGATTAATGAAACGTTGTGGTTTTAAGGATTTACGGTTTCATGATTTACGCCATGAAGCTACCAGTCGATTGTTTGAAAAGGGCTTAAACGTGATGGAAGTTGCTAGTATTACTGGTCATAAAGATGTGCGTATGCTTTTTCGGTATACTCATCCAAGGGCAGAAACTCTAGCACAAAAACTCTAATAGGTATTTGATTCGACAGAAAAGGGTGAATTTTGTTATGCTTTTTTAATGCAAATTACTGATTTGAATTAATGGTGATTTTATGACAGGCAGAATAATTTCTCCTTCAATAGAAGATTTTTCAAAGATTACTCCTCCATTAAATGAAGGTGAAGAAAAGGTATTCCATTTATTTAATAATAATCTAGACAAAAATTGGGAGATATATACTCAACCTTTCTTTAATGGTAAAAGACCTGATTTTATTTTGTTAAATCCTAATGTAGGGATAATTATTGTCGAAGTTAAGGACTGGGAACTTAACACGTTAAAAGATCAACAATCACATAACAAACATAATGTGCCGGTTAATTATTTAAGAAATTTAAAAGAAAATATATTTGATATGTATTGCCCTACGTTAGCACAAAAAGGCCTTAATGCATTTGCAGCAATTGAAACAGTTTTATTTTATCCCAAAATTATTGAAGATGATTTAAAAAATATATATTCAAAAATTGCTGAAGAACCACGTGCATATATTTTTAGTAAAGACGATTTAGATTCCAATAATTTAGATAAATTAAAGACACATCAATATAAATCAAGTAAATTAATGGCAATTGAAGATGCTGATTATTTGCGGTCATGGTTAGTTGAACCTGAACATTCAATAGAGCAAAGAACTACAATAAAATTCGACCGTCATCAAAAAGAACTTATAGAAGCCCAAAATTTAAGACGGCGTGTAAGGGGTTCTGCTGGTTCAGGAAAATCGTTGGTTTTGGTAGCGCGGGCATGTAGATTAGCATCAAAAGGAAAAAATGTTCTTATCGTTCATTTTAATAATGCGCTAAATAGTTATTTAAGAGATCTGTCCACTGTTATTGATAGAAAAATAAAGAACAAAATAGAATTTTATCCATTATTTCAAAAGTTCAAGGACATTCTTCTAGAAAATAATTTAGGTGATAAGTATGACGAAACTTGGGCAAAACATAAGGTTGACCAAGAATATACAGACACTACTCTAGACACTCCTCTAAATGAGATTGCCAAATTACTTATTAATAATTCAGATTATTTGCCAAAACTTTATGATGCAATATTAATTGACGAAGGACAAAATTTTGACCCTTTATGGTGTCAAGCATTAGAAGGTTTATTAAAACATGATGGAGAGATGTTTTTGGCAGGAGATCATACACAGGATATTTATGAAAAGAATATCTTATGGAATAATTATGAGAAAAAGATTAATTCACAGTCAATCATCTCTAGAGGGTGGAAAGGTTTTAGAGGTCGTTGGTTTGAGTTAAAAAAATCATACAGGTTAGCGCCTGAGATTGCTGATTTGTGTCAGGTATTTACCAAAGATTTTTTATTTGAAGATCCCATGCTTACTATCAGTCAGCAAACAGAAATTCCATACCGTTCTGATTTGAAATGGGTTCAAGTGAATAAAGAAGCTATTATTCAATATGCTTTTGATGAATTATTTAATTTACATAAAAAATATGAATCTAAAGCTGTATCTATGACTGATATATATGCCTTATGCCAGTACAGACGAATAGGAATAGAATTAAGCAATAAACTAGAAGAGAAAAATATTAAAACATCAAATACATTTGATGATAATGGATATAAAGAAAGAAAGAAAAAGTATTATTTTATGAAAGGTAGTGAAAGAATAAAATTAACAACTTTCCAAAGTATCCAAGGAAGAGAGATTAAGGCAGCAATTGTTATAATCGAACATGCCTCAAGCCCAATAGATTTTAGAAATATTTACACCGCCCTTACCAGACTAAAGAAAGATGAAGAAGAAGTAAGCAAATTAACAGTTGTTTGCTCAGAACAAAAATTAGAGTCATTTGGAAAAAAATGGCCTAAATTTGAAACTTATTGATTGATAGAGGGCAGCGAGATGAACGACATCATTTACCTACTGACTAATCCATCTATTCCTGATTTAGTAAAAATTGGAAAAACTGGTAATCTAGCTGAACGTATTAGATCATTATCGAGACATAGTGGAATCCCTGTCCCTTTTGAATGTTTTTATGCTTGCGAAGTAGAGAATGCAGATGATGTTGAAAAAAAACTCCATGATGCATTCGGAGATCATCGTGTTAATTCTAAGAGAGAGTTTTTTCGTATTAACCCAGAACGTATATTAGCAATTTTAAAGTTACTAGAGTTAAAAGATGTAACTCCTAGTCAAGATTTTGTTGAAGATAAAGAGGACCAAGAAACTTTAGATAGAGAAAGAGCAAAACGATCTAGATTTAACTTTTCTATGGTAGGTTTAGAGCCGGGCAGTATCCTTACATTTTTAAAAGATGAAAATACTTCTGCTAAAGTTATAAATAACAAGGAGATTGAATTTGAGGGTGAAGTAACCTCATTAAGTAATGCAGCTTTAAAAATTGTTAATAGAATGGGATATAATTGGTCTACATTAAGGGGCCCCCATTATTGGGTTTTTGAAGGTGAGACATTATCTGAACGACGATTAAGAATGGAGTTGGATTAGGCGTATGAAAAAACCAGAGACATTTAATTTGTTTTTTAGTGAAGCGGAAAGTAAAGAAAAGTCAGCTTGGCTTTCAGGAAAAACAGTTAAAGACGTTGCCTTATATTTGTCGACTGCTTTATCAGCTCCAGATGTTGCTTTAAAAATGTCTCGCTGGGCAGGATCACAATTTAACACCCTTAGTAACGACGTAACAAAAGCAATGGATGGAGATTTTGCTCTAGGATTAAGAGGAGGAGATCAATATATCTCCCCATCGCTTCATCGTTTATTTGAAGGTCACACAATACCAGAGTCACTAGAAGCAGCAAGAGCTGTTTTACCAGATGCAAGTGATGCAGAAATTGCTTGGGAGGCATTCAAAGCACTTGCGAGTGACATGTCTTCTGTATCAGGTTTGCCAATGGCTACATTTACGAAAGAAGGATATGCCGAGATTGTATCTAAATTGGAGACCTTAGGATTATCAGAATCTTATGTACGTGATTTTGTGACGTATACCGGTGTCGAGTTGCTTGCGGCAGTTGTGCCAGCTATTGGTTTTTTATTTTTATGGAAGAAAAAAGATAGGGAATCCTTTAGTCAATTGATTGGTGCTATGGGAGTCAGTGCAATTGTATCAGCTAACCCTTTATTAGCAATTGTTACAATTGTAGCATTAGCTGCAGCGTTTAATAAAGATAAGTCAGGATTTAAAACAATTCTACCAGCGTTATCTAAAGGGTCAATACTAAGCAGTATTGTTCTTCTGTCTTCACATATTATTGCTGGGCCTGCTTGGGTAGGAATTGTAATAGGGATTATTCTTGTTATTCTTCTTCGTAAAAAAATTG
>PBKD01000007.1 GCA_002722055.1 Rhodospirillaceae bacterium
CCTAAGCGTAAGGCTGCAAAGAAAAAAGCACCTAAGCGTAAGGCTGCAAAGAAAAAAGCACCTAAGCGTAAGGCTGCAAAGAAAAAAGCAGCAAAGCGCAAGGCCCCAAAAAGAAAGGCTGCAAAAAAGCGAAGGTAGCTGAAGGCCGAAGTAATCAAAGCTTATTCCCCCTTTCTACTTACGTAGTTTATGACAGATTTGGTCAAGGCAGGGAAAATGATTACTAATATTTATATATTAGGGCGACCTTAGTGTCGCCCTTCTTATTTTAGTTTGAGCTTTTTCTTACTAGATAGAAACCGAAAACTAAAAAAAATATTCCTAATATTTTGCTTATATCTATCGATCTAGTTTGTAAACCTAAAATACCAAAGTGGTCTATGAACAATGACGCAATAAGTTGACCTAAGAATAATGCTGCAAATAATGTTGAAACACCTAAGATTGGGGCTGAGGTTAGACTTACGTAAACTACAAATGCTCCAATTAATCCTCCACTAATTAGTATCCACCAATTTGTATTTATAGATAAACCTACTTGTTGTCTTGTAATTATAATTATAACCAATAGAGAAGAAAAAGAAATGAAAGTGGATGTGAGGGCTGCTAAAAATGGATTTCCATAATTTTTTGCTAATATAGAATTTATTGCTGCTTGAAAAGGGATTAGGGCACCCCCTAATACTGCAAGTATGAGGAATATTGATGATTTCATTTTTCTCTCCTGATATACACTTGTCCTTTACAATTTTATATTATTACAAAAAATTTTTAAATTTAAATGTATTATAAACTACTGTTTTAAAATAATTTTATATTTTATCTAATCTTCAATAGTAAAGATGATCTTGTTCAGATATTATATTTATTTTTGTAAATAGTTACAAAAAATTAATGTTTTAGGTTTTAAATGAATTACGAAAACACTATTGCATCCAAAAGAAAGTCATCTCTTCCTGACACTCATTTTGTAAATGGAAGTGTTTATACTAATAAAGCTATCTTTCAAAAGGAGAAGGAAAAAATTTTTTTTCATACTTGGCATTTTATATGTCATGAAAGCGAAGTTTTAAGGAAATATGATTTTAGGACTATATCATTTTTAGGACAGCCACTAATTATTATTAGAGGTGGTGACAATAAAATTAGAAGTTTTTTAAATGTTTGTTCTCATAGAGGAGCAAAGATAATCCACGCACCTAGTGGAAACTCAAAAAAATTAACATGTTTTTACCATCTTTGGTCATATAATGATAGGGGTGATTGCATTAGCATACCCAGAGAGAATGGTTACGATAATTCAAATTTAAAAAAAAATTTATGTGGATTAACTGAGTTAAAAACAGATGTTTTTATGGGTATGGTTTTTATCAGTTTTAATGAAAAAATAATGCCTTTAAACGATTTTATAGGAGACTCGCTTTCTTCTTTTAAAAATACTTTATGTTCAGGAAAATTAGAAGTTTTTCATTATAGTAAATCAACCATAAAATCAAATTGGAAAGCATGGCAAGAGACTAATTTAGATCTCTATCATGAGTGGATGCATGTTTTATTAAGGAGAACCCAAATTAATGCAGGCAGTATGAAGGATCGTAAAGTTCAAATAATGCCAAATGGCCATGCAGTAGTGGGTGGTTTGAAAGCAAAGTATGGATCTTATAAAGGTATAAATGACAGAAAGACAACTAAAGCTTTGCCAGGGCTATCATCTGAGGATTTCTTTTTTGTTGATTTGTTTCCTAATTTTGCAATTTTAGCAAGAGGTACTGCTATTAGAATTGATGTTGTAACCCCAATTGATGAAAATACTTCTCTTGTCGAATGGCGAGGTTTAGGCATTAAGGATGAAGATCCTAAAGATAGACGTTTGAGGTGGAAACATCATAACCAATATTGGGGGCCATTTGGTCGAAATGTTCCAGAGGATGCATTCGCAGCAGAGGCCTGTGGTGAGGGTTTTATCAATTCAGCATCTAGATACCAAATAATTGCAAGGGAAGAGAATGGAACCGGTCAAGATGACGGTATGTTAAGAGCTTGGTATAAAGAATGGTCAAAATTAACTAATGTAAATATAAATAAACCATGAGGTAAAACTTTTTGAGTTTTAAATAGATATTATCTAAATGTTGGAATATGAAGAAATTGTGAATTTTATTCAAAAAAGTTGTTGGATGCTTGATGAAGAGGATTTTGATGGCTTTCTAAGTTTATGTAGTAAAGACTTTCAATATAAAATCACAGCATTCAGTCCAGAGTTAAATAAAGAAATGATTTGGATGGATGAAGATTATGAAGGTCTAAAAAACTTATTAGGAATGGTCCCAGAACATTTGACAAGATTGGGAAAATTCACACGGCACGTTACTATTGGCCAAACTTTAAGAGGAAATGAAGAGATTATTATTAAAAGTTCATTCATAGCCGTTCATACAGATTTGAATGGAAAGTCTAATATTTTTGGAGTGGGAAGATATAATGACAAGATAATATCGAGAGATAAAGGTGTTTTTTTGTTATCAAGGGAAGCTCATTTAGAAACAAGAGATTTAGGAATTGGCTCCCATGTTCCCATTTAAGCTACAACATATTGTTATAATCTGCATAAATTAGTGAAAAATTAATTTATTTTTAAAGAAATGCTTTAATTTTTTTCAAGTTCTGTTTAAATGTGCGGACAGCATAGGTGGGAGGGATCATGGTAAGAAGGTTTATAATTAAGCGACTTTTAATAGCGCTACTTCAATTGATAGGTATAAGTATAGTTGTTTTCTTCATGATACGTCTTTTACCTGCTGATCCAGTTGCTAGGCTGGTAGGTTTTAATGCAAGTGAAGAAGCTGTTCAACAGGCTACAGAAAGTTTGGGCCTTCATTATTCAAGTGGTCAACAATTATTAAATTACGTGGGAGTGTTCTCAGTAACTGGAGAGCCAGGTATTATAAATGGTTATCTAGGAAAATCTTGGGTTACAAGTGAACCAATACTACATGAGGTAACCAGGTTTCTTCCAATAACATTGGAAATGATAACATATGCACTAATACTTGCATTTATAATTGCTCTGCCTTTGGGTATGAGTAGTGCAACAAGACCTGGAGGTGCTGCGGATAAGTTTACATTCGTTTGGGGTCTGTTCGCCGGATCACAGCCAGAGTTTTGGTGGGGTATATTATTTGTTTTCATTTTTTTCTTTGCACTGCAACAAGCTGGTCTTCCGCATGCGCCGGCTCCACTTGGTAGAATCGATCCATTATTAGATGTGCCAAACTCAATAACTGGATTTATCCTTATTGATTCCTTGTTAAGAGGCAGACTAGATATTTTCATCAATGCTGCCCATCATCTGATGTTACCAGTCTTGACATTAGTTTTTGTAGTATCGGGCCCTATTGTGAAGATGATAAGGCAAAATATGATTAGAGTTATAAGGTCGGATTATATACTTTATGCAAGGAGTGCTGGTTTACCTCCAAGAAAAATTGCTTTGTATGCTTTAAGAGCAGCAATGGCGCCAGCTATGACATTAACAGCTATTATTTATGGATTTTTGTTAGGTGGAGCAGTTCCAGTAGAACTAATATATTCTATAGGAGGTATTGGTGAGTATTCAATAAGATCAATCATTAGTTTTGATTACCCTGCAATTCAGGGAACAGTTTTAGTAATAGCTATGGTTTCATTAATTATTTATTTAGCCCTTGATATTGTGCATGCAATGCTTGATCCAAGAATAACTTTTTAAACTTTCGGCTGGTTGACATGGAAAAATTAGACTCAAAACAAAATACTAGCTCGTCAGATTACGTTCCGGTTCCTAAAAGAAGACAGATTCGTCTCTGGAAAAAATTCAAAGAGGAAAAGCTTTTTGCTTTTGGATGTGTCATCTTATTTCTTTCTTTATTTTTAGCTGTATTTGGTCCATGGATTTCTCCATATGATCCGAACGCGGCAACTGGAAATGTTTCTGTAGCACCCCCACCATTATGGGATTGGCCTGCTCTTTTCTTTCAAACCGTTTTTCAAGGTGCTGACCCCCCTCATTGGTTTGGAACTGATAATTCTGGTTTAGATGTTTTCTCTAGAACCATATCCGCTCCTAGAACCGATATGGTTATAGCATTACTTTCGGCATTAGCTTCAATGGTTTTAGGAACAGTGCTTGGTCTTATAGCAGGTTTTTATAAAAACTTTGCTACTGAACTGCTTATGAGGATCTCTGATCTTTTACAAGCATTTCCAGTTTTTATAACTGCAATGATACTTGTCGCTCTTTCAGGAAGAAATGAATTTAATATTATTTTGGCTTTATGTTTAGTCTATACGCCTATTTTTATACGACTTACAAGAGCAGAGGTTTTAGGGCAAATTTCTAGAGGTTATGTAGAGGCGGCAAGAGCTGTTGGAAACCCTCAATGGAAAGTAGCATTTAAACATGTTTTGCCAAATTCAATAGTTCCATCACTTATCCAACTTTCTACAACAGTTGGTTTTGCTGTTCTTTTGACGTCGGGTTTAAGTTTTGTAGGTGCTGGTGTTCGCCCTCCAACACCAGAATGGGGTCTCATGATTTCTCTTGGTGCGCCTCAGATAATTTTGGGTGAGTGGTGGCAGTCTATTTTCCCTGGAATTGCTATCTCATTGACGATATTTGGTTATGCTGCAGTAGGGCATGGGCTAGAAGAGGATTATCGATAGAGGTAAAGTGCAAATGGTAGATAATATAAATAACAAACAAGACCTAGAATCGCCAATTATTGAAGCAGAAGATGTAACTGTTAGGTTTCCTCTTATTGATACACCAGATGTATATGCAGTAAAAAATTTTAATATTTCAGTTAAACCAGGTGAGTTTGTTGGTTTGATGGGTGAGCCAGGTTGCGGAAAATCTACCGCGGCTATGTCATTATTAGGCTTGGTTAGGCCTCCTGGAATTTTTGAATCAGGATCAGTTAAGTATATGGGTAAAGACTTGCTTCAAATGGAAGATGAAGAAGTTAGAAGTATAAGAGGCAAAGATATCGGAATGATAACTCAAAACCCCCGATACTCTCTTCACCCAATGCTCAGAGTGGGAGATCAAATTTCTAACGTTTTTAGGGCTCATAATAAGGTTAGCTCGAAAGAAGCTTGGTCTCACGCAGTTGATATGTTGAAATTAGTTGGGATAAATGATCCTGAAAGGAGAGTAAAAGCATATGCTCATGAGTTGTCTTCAGGAATGGCTCAAAGAGTTCTAATTGCGATGGCGCTTTCCTCTTCACCAAAACTATTACTAGCAGATGAACCAACTTCAGGTCTAGATGTTACAATTCAAGCTCAATTTTTAGATCAGATGTGGGATGCATGTCGCCAGACTAAATCAGCAGTTTTATTAGTAACACAAGACCTAGGTATAGTTGCAAATTATTGTGATAGAGTATTGATCATGTATGAAGGTCAGATAGTTGAAGATTCAGATGTGTTTACATTTTTTAAATCACCAAAACACGACTACAGTAAAAGAATTCTACAGCTGCAGAGAGAGGCTCAGGAAGCAGGTGATGCAGTAGCAACTAATATTGATCAAAAATCTGATCCACTAATGAAGGTAAATTCATTAATTAAAGAATTCCCTATTAGGGGTTCTAAATCACGAGTTCACGCAGTTGATAATGCAACTTTTGAATTGAGATCAGGAGAGTGTCTAGGTCTGGTGGGTGAGTCTGGTTCGGGTAAGACCACAATTGGCAGGTGTGTTTTAAGGCTAGAGCAGCCTACATCAGGAGAAATAATTTTTAGAGACGAAAGATTAGATACTCTCTCTATCAAAGATTTTCAAGAAAAGAGATCTAATCTTCAAATAGTTTTCCAAGACCCTTTAGATTCTCTGAACCCACGTTGGACAGTTGAACAAGTACTTAAAGAACCACTTGATTTACACACCAAGATGACAGAGCAAGAAAAAATGTCTCGAATTTCTGAATTACTTAATTTAGTTGGTCTAGAGGCTTCAATGAGACAGGCTTTGCCAAGAGAAATGAGTGCTGGTAGGCAGCAGAGAACATCAATAGCTAGAGCAATAGCTTCAAATCCTGATTTTATTGTTTTGGATGAACCTACCTCAGCTTTAACCCCAGAAACTACGGCAGAAATAATTAGATTATTAATGGATTTATCAACTAGTCTTGGTATTTCCTATTTATTTATTTCTCATGACTTAACCACTATTAAATATATATGTCACAGAGTGGTGGTGCTTTATCTGGGTCAAATAGTTGAAGTTGGCACGAAGGAGCAGGTCTTCAATGATCCAAAACACCCATATTCAAGAGCTCTTCTAGCTGCACATTTATTTCCAGATACTTCTGATAGAAGAGTTGATCGAGATGTAAGAGAGTCATTAGAGGGTGAGATCCCAAGTCCTGTAACAGAAAATTTACCAAAAGGTTGTTATCTTTATGGCAGATGTTCTCATCAACTAGATCAGTGTAGGGATATGAAACAAAAGTTAACTAAAATGGAAGATGGCAGGTTTGTTGGTTGTTGGAGAGTTTCAGAGGGGGCTTTATAATTAAGAGGCAATTTTTTTGTATTTTATATGTATGATTTTATAATTGTTGGTGCAGGATCAGCTGGCGCTGTTATTGCTAATAGACTTTCAGAAAACCCGTCTAATAGAGTTTTGCTATTAGAAGCCGGAAGTAAAGATCTAAACCCTATGATACACCTTCCTATTATGTGTGGTGCATTGTTTCCTCTAAATATTAACAATTGGTATTTCCATAGCGAACCTGACCCTAATCTTGAAAATAGAAAAATATTTATCCCTAGGGGTAAGACTTTAGGAGGGTCGTCCTCAATTAATGGAATGGTATACATACGTGGTCATAAAAGAGATTACGATATATGGAGACAGTTAGGCTGCACTGGCTGGTCATATGATGACGTATTGCCATATTTCAAAAAGCTTGAGAATCATATTGAACGTGATGATAGGTTTCATGGGAAAAGTGGGCCCTTAAAAGTAACTCGATCTCATACTAAAAACGAATTATTTGATGCCTTTTTAAAAGCTGGAAATTCAGCTGGTTACCCTTTAACCGATGATTTTAATGGATCACAACAAGAGGGATTTGGAAGATATGATTTCTCTATTTTCAATGGTAGGCGGCAAAGTACAGCTGTAGCATACCTAAACCCAATTAAGAAAAGAAATAATCTCGAGATCATAACAAATGCTCATGTAAAAAGAATAGTTTTTAAAGGTAATAAAGCTTGCGGTATTGAGTACGAAAGAGTAGGCGAGTCAATTATTGCTAACGCTAATAGAGAAATAATTATTTCTGCTGGAGCAATAAATTCTCCTGTAATACTGCAGCATTCCGGGATAGGAGATAGTTCTCACTTAAGAAATTTAGGTATTGATATAATTCAGAATTTGCCAGGGGTTGGTCAAAATTTACAAGATCATGTTGCAGTATATGTTCAGCATTTATGTAAAAAACCTATAACAATTAGAAGTATGTTTAAGCCTCATGTTGCTCCATTTGCATTACTTAGAGCTATTTTATTTAAATCAGGACCTGCAGCAGCTTTTCCCCTTGAGGGTGGAGCATTTGTTAAAACAAATAAAGATTTAGAGATGCCTGATATACAATTTCATTTTCTTCCTGGCCTAGGGCCTAATATGGGCGGTATGAGCAAGCACGGTTTTTTTTCAAATATATGTTGTTTAAGGCCTGATTCTAGAGGTTCTGTAAAAATTTCAACTTCTAATGCTAAAGTTACGCCATCAATCTTTACAAATTTTCTCTCAGAGGAGACAGACATAAATTGCATCAGATCAGGTGTTAAAATATTAAGAAATATATTTTCCCAACCAGCATTCGATGACTTAAGAGGAGAAGAACAAACACCTGGTCCAGATATTAGGTCAGACGATGAATTAAATAAATGGATAAAAGAAACGGCAGAAACTATCTATCATCCTGTTGGAACATGTAAAATGGGGTTGGATGATCGTTCTGTAGTAAGTCCTGAATTAAAAGTCCTAGGCACTGAAAACTTGAGAGTAGCTGATGCTTCAATTATGCCAACGCTTGTTGGGGGGAATACAAATGCTCCGTCAATCATGATTGGTGAAAAGGTATCTGACCTAATTTTAAATTAATCTTTTATGGAGAAAAAATGAAAGAAAGAACTTTGATTGTTTTGTTTAATCTTAAAGACGGAGTTAGTGAGAGAGATTATGAAAAGTGGGCGAAGGAAGTTGATATTCCTATAGCAGGATCACTTAAATCAGTAAGAGATTTTAAATTATATAGAACCGAGGGTATATTTGGATCTGATGCGTTGCCTCCATATAAGTATATAGAAGTTCTTGATATAAGTGATTTTGACTCTTTGCCAAGCGATATAGCCTCAGAACCAAAAATGAATGATGTAGCAAATAAATTTCAATCCTTTGCAGACTCACCCATTTTTTTAGTTACTGAGAAGTTTGCTGGGTAAACCTATAACAATTAGGAGAAATTCATGGGTTCTTTAGAGGGTAAGGTGGCATTAATAACAGGTGCTGGGCGTCATAAAGGCCTAGGTCAAGCAATGGCTAGGGCAATTGCAAAAGAAGGAGGTTCAGTTGTTTTGTCAGATATAGGATCAGAACAAGGTTCAAAATTTACAAAAGAGCATATTGGTCTTAATTCCGAGATGGAAGACATAATTGAGGATATTTTGAAAAGTGGGGGGGATGCAGCCGGTGTTGCTTGTAATGTATTAAATGAGGATGAGGTAAAAAATGCTATTGAATTTAGTGTTAAGAAATTTGGTAAATTAGACATAATGATTAATAATGCTGGTATTGGTTACCTAATGGAAAAAATTGATAAACTTAGTCAAAGTGATTGGGATACGGTTTTAAATGTTAATCTTAGAGGAGCCTTTTTTGGAATAAAACATGCCGCTATACAAATGACCTCGCAAGGACATGGTGGAGCTATTATAAATATAGCATCACAGGCAGCAAAAAGAGGTTTTCCTGGAGCTGCGGCATATGTTTCTTCAAAGCATGCTTTGGTTGGCCTTACTAGAACTGCTGCATTAGAATTTGCAAGTGAAAACATTCGAGTAAATTCAATATGCCCAAATCATATAACAACAGGCCTTGGTGATTGGCAAAATAAACATTTTAGTGCAACAAGAGGATATACGGAGCAGGATTATTTAAAGGCAATGAAAGAGAGAATACCCCTAGGCAGAGTTGGAAAAACTGATGATATAGCAAATATGTGTGTGTTTTTATGTTCAAATAGATCTTCTTATATTACTGGCCAGAACTTAGATGTTTCTGGGGGTGAGGAGATGCATTAGATAATGTTGCACATATATGAAAAAAATTTAAGGAGAAAGAATGAACAATACTGCGAAGATTGAATGGCCTAATAAAGCTAAGGTAGGGGTGTCGATTGTTGTTAATGTTGAGGAAGGGTCAGAGATGTCAGTCAGGGAGCCTAATGATAAGGGCATGGAGCCAGTTGATGAATTAGGGGTATTTGTAAAGAAACCAATCAGAAATTACTCAAATGAGTCTAACTATGAATATGGAATAAAGGCCGGATTTCCTAGAATAGCATATTTACTTGATAAATACGATATTAGATGTACATGGACTACATGCGCTCTTTCTCTTGAGAGAGCTCCTCACATAGCTAAATATATACATGAGAGAAAACATGAAGCATGTTCTCATGGTTACAGATGGGTCCATCAGTTTAGGTTTAATGAGGATGAAGAAAGAGAATTTATTAAGAATGCAACTGAATCTATCAAAAAAACAACTGGAACAAGACCTTTTGGGTGGTTATCAAGGTATCTACTTACTGAAAACACAAGAAAGCTTTTGATTGAGGAGGGGTATAAATATCATATGGATGATTATTCTGATGATATACCTTTTTGGAGTAATGATAAAAAGATAGTTATATTGCCTTATGCAATAGATACAAATGATATGAAGTTTTGGACAGATCCTGCTCTTACTCCAGATCAATGGTTGAAGTATGCTAAGGATACATTTGACTGTTTATATTCTGAGGGTTCTCGAGGTATTCAAAAATATATGTCTCTTGGTTTACACCTAAGAATAATAGGAAGGCCAGGCAGAATAGGAGCTTTTGAGGATTTTTTAAAGTATATAAGAGCAAAAAAAGATGTTTGGATTGGAACTAGGTATGAAATTGCCAAGCTATTTGCTGAGCAAAATTCATAATAAATCAAGATGGTTGAGTACAGTAAATATAATATTGATAGATCTTATGACTTTTGGAATATACTTCTTCAAAAATGTCTTGACGAAGATAGTGTCGAATCTGCATTAAGTGTTGTTACTAAAGCTATAATAGAGATTCTTGGAGATAAATCTGCTCATTTAAAGCCTGGTGGTTTAAGAGATGGTGAGACACAATATTCGGTCTCTGCTGCCGTGATGATATCTAAGGAAAAGAAACTTAATATATTTTTTGCTCAACAAAATTTTCCAGACCATCAATATAGGCTTAAAATCCCTTTAGACCATGGTCATCCGGGAATTGTAGTAAAAAATGAGCAACCCCTCCTTCTTTCAAATACAGACGAACACCAAGATTTTAAACAAATTTTAGACACATCTAGAATGGGATCATCTATTTATTATCCATTTTTTTGGAAAGGGCAAATGCTAGGGCAGTTAATTTGTGGATCTCAAGCTAGAAATACATATAGAAATTTAGACCTTGAGTTAATCAAGCCATTCGCTAAGATTGCTTCTTTATTATGGGTTTCTCATAATGGTTCGGATACTTTAACTATTGAAAAATAAAATTATAGGTTTATTTAGGGTGATATCATGGTTGTAATAGCAAAAGAAATTGATAAACAAAGATATAGAGAATCCCAAGGTCGGTATTATGAAGAGTTTAATATAGGTGATATATATGAGCATAGACCGGGAAGGACCATAACTGAAACTGATAACACGTGGTTCACCTTACTAACAATGAATCAACATCCAATGCATTTTGATAAAGAATTTGCTGAAGCTAGTGAATTTGGCAAAGTTCTTGTTTGTAGCCCTTTAACCCTTGGTATCCTTGTGGGTATGAGCGTCCAAGATACAAGTGGTAAGGCCATTGCAAATCTGGGTTGGAGTGAAATTTCTATCCCTTCCCCACTTTTTGTAGGTGATACTTTATACGCAGAATCTGAGGTTTTAGGCAAAAGAGAGTCAAAATCTAGAGAAGGCCAGGGTATTGTTACTATAAAAACAATAGGAAAAAACCAGAAAGATACAACCATTATGAGTTTTGAGAGAAAAATGCTTATTCCAAAAAAGGGATATGCAGTTTACGACAAGGTAAAAAATTACTAGAATAAAATAAATTATAGGAGAAATTTAATAATGAGTGTTGCAGAACAAATTAATTATGAAGGCTTAACAAAAGATGAAGAAGTCCAGATTTTTGAGGCAATTGATAAATGGCTTGAAAGAGATGTCCGTCCAATTGTTAAAAAATATGATCATGCCGATAAATATCCCCATGAAATAGTGGAACAGATGAAGGAGTTGGGATTATTTGGGGCTATTATTGATCAGAAGTATGGTGGACTTGGCATGTCTGCTGCAACATATGCTAAAGTTGTAATGAGAATTAGCGAAGTTTGGATGGCAATTACCGGAATTTTTAATTCCCATCTGATTATGGCCACTCTTGTTCAAAGATTTGGAACTGAAGAACAAAAACAATATTTTCTGCCCCGTTTTGCCTCAGGAGAATTACGTGGCGGATTAGGATTAACAGAGCCTAATGCTGGAACTGATTTACAAAGTATAAGAACAAAAGCAATAAAAAATGGTGATCATTATATAATTAATGGAAGCAAAACTTGGATTAGTAATGGTATACAAGGTACTTGCTTTGCTCTTTTAACAAAAACTAATCCAGATATTTCTCCAGCTCATAAGGGTATGTCTTTTTTCATAGTAGAGAAGGCCGAAGGTTTTACAGTATCAAAGAAAATGGAAAAACTTGGTTATAAAAGTATTGATTCAGCAGAATTAGTATTTGAGAATTTTAAGGTTCCAGCAAAAAATCTTGTATGTGGAGAAGAAGGACAAGGATTTTACCAGGCTGCAGGTGGCCTTGAGATTGGACGAATTAATGTTGCTGCTAGGGGTGTGGCTATAGCGTCCGCTGCTCTTAAAGATTCTGTAAGATATTCACAAGAGCGCCAAACATTTGGCAAACCAATTTATAAGCACCAAGCAATTCAGCTTAAGTTAGGTGATATGGCCACTAAAGTAGAAGCTGCACGTTTATTAGTTATGCAAGCTGCTGAGGCTTACGACCGTGAGGAGCGTTGTGATATGGAAGCAGGTATGGCAAAGTATTTTGCTTCAGAGATAGCCGTAGAATGTGCTTTAGAGGCTATGAGAATTCATGGCGGTTATGGCTATTCAAAAGAATTTGATATAGAAAGATACTTTAGAGATGCTCCACTAATGTGTATTGGAGAAGGCACAAATGAAATACAAAGGATGATCATTGCTAAGCAATTAATTGCTAGGAATCCAATCTAAAATTTTTTTAATCTATAATGAATTAATTTAACTATTATTTTTGGGAAATTTTTATAATCTTTGTCTAGTAAGATTAGCATTTTAATTTATAGGGGTTTCTTATGAGTCTTCCATTAGAAGGTGTGCGTATATTAGCAGTAGAACATTATGGCGCTGGACCATTCGGTTCCATGCATCTTGCTGATTTAGGTGCAGATGTAATTAAAATCGAAAACAAAGCTGTAGGAGGTGATAGTGCTCGTCATGTTGCCCCGTATTTATTAGGAGATAATGATAGTCAATTTTTTCAATCAATGAATAGAAATAAAAGGAGTATGGCATTAGACTTAAAATCCTCCGAGGGTAGAAAAATTTTTGAAAAACTTGTAGCTACTGCAGACGGAGTTACAAGTAATCTTAGAGGTGACCAACCTGAAAAATTAAAATTAACATATAAAGACCTCTCACAATTTAATAAGAAAATAGTTTGTGCTCATATTTCAGCCTACGGTAGATCTGGACCCAGGGTAAACTGGCCAGGTTATGATTACCTCATGCAAGGAGAGACTGGTTTTATGTATTTAACAGGAGAACCAGATGGCCCTCCATCTAGGATGGGTCTTTCTATTGTAGACTGGACAACTGGTCTTACTAATATGCTTGGCCTTGTCTCATCTATTTTAAGTGCAAAAGGAACTGGAATAGGAAGAGATATTGATGTTAGCCTTTTTGATACAGCATTATTTCAAACATCTTATACCTCTATATGGTACCTTAATGAATCACATAAAACCGAGAGAACACCAAGATCTGCTCATCCAGTTTTAGTCCCTTCGCAGTTATTCAAGGCAAAAGATGGATGGCTATATGTAATGGCAATGACTGAAAAATTCTGGAAGATTATTATTGATGAAACAGAGAGTCAAAAAATTTCAGAAGACCCTAGATTTACGGATTTTAAGTCTAGGCTTGAAAACCGTGATGAATTAACTGAGGTTTTAGATAGAGTATTTATAAAAAAGACTGTATCAGACTGGATGGAAATTTTTGCTGGGAAGATACCTATTGGACCCGTGTATGATTTGGATCAAGCTTTAGATAATCCTTTTGTAAAGGAAAGAGGAATGATTCAAAGTTTTTCACATCCTGATAAGGAAAAACTTAGGACTTTGTCAAATCCAATTTTGGTTAATGGGGAGAGGTTACCTGTTCAACGTGCCCCTAAATTAGGTGAGAACAGCGATGAAATTCTTGAAGACCTGGGTTATTCAACACAAGAAATAGAATTAATGAAAAAAAATAAAATTATTTAGATTTTGGGAGGGTGTTATGAAGTTAGAAGGTCTCAAAGTAATCGATTTATCCTTATTTTTGCCTGGACCGGCTGTTACTCTAATGATGGCAGATCATGGCGCAGAGGTAATAAAAATTGAAAATCCCAATATTCCCGAACCCACACGTTCATCTCAATTTTTTCCATGGGTCCAAGGAGAATCAACCGTAGTTTTTAGGACTACTCAAAGAGGAAAGAAAAGCCTTACATTAAATTTAAAAGAAGAAGAAGGAAAAAAAATTTTATATAAACTTGTTGAAGAGGCAGATGTATTCGTGGAGTCTTTTAGGCCTGGAGTAATGTCAAGGCTTGGAATCGATTATGATACTTTATCAAAAATAAATAAAAAACTTGTTTATTGTTCGATGTCTGCTTTCGGACAAGATGGGCCATGGAGAGATAAACCAGCCCATGATACTGCAGCTGTTGCAGCAGCTGGTATACTTAGTCTAACTAAGTCTCCAGAAGAAAATGGCAGCCCAGCTATTATCGGTGTTGCTATTTCAGATATGCTCTCATCACACTTGGCGTTTGGAGGAATCATGATGGCTCTTTATAGAGCTAAAACCTCTGGAGTGGGTGACTATGTTGATATAAGTATGTTTGAAAGTGTTTTGAATGCTTCTCCAAATATTGTAGGCCCAGTGTTTGGAGGAAATGCAGTTCCAAAAAGATTAAGTGAAAGAACTCATGGTGGCAATGCAATGCTTAATATATACAAAGTTAAAGGAGATAATTTTATTGCCCTTGGTGGAGGAGAGCATAAATTTGTAAAAGAGCTTTTTGAAGGGTTAGGTCGTCCTGAGTTTATTGATGCTGTAACTGGTCCAGCAGGTGAAGGTCATTGGCCTGCAATCAAGTTTTTGAGAGATGAGTTTCTAAAGAAAGATAAACTAGGTTGGGAAAAATGGTTTAATGGAAAAGATATTTGTTGGATGCATGTTTGTGATTTAAAAGAGGCTTGGGACTCTCCTCAGGTATGGGAGCGTCAAATGAGAGTTAAAGATCCTGATGGTAATGACCATATTGGTATTCCTATAAAGTTTATGAATGAGCCTGGTAGAATAAACTTTGCATTACCTAAACACGGTGAACATTCGAAAGAAATTTTAAAATCTTTAAAATATCAAGAGAATGATATAGAAGATCTAAAGTCAAAAGGTGTAATCTGATTAAATTCCTGGAATTTTTTTTCTACATTCCTCTAATTGATCAATGAATTGAGGTGCAGCTGCTTTATATATCAATTCGTTAGTTCTTTCTGTAGTAGATTTGTTTCTTAGGTCTGCTATCCCATTTTCAGTAATAACAAAATCAATATCTGCCCTTGGTACAGTTGAGATTGTATTTGGAAGAAAATCACATACTATCCTTGATCTTTTTCCATCAGAGGTTGTTGATACAAGGGCGATGATTGCTTTACCATTTTTAGACCGTCTACCTCCTCTCAGAAAATCAACTAGTCCTCCTCCACCTGAAACTTGAGTGCCATTAATCATTTCTGCATTTGCTTGCCCAAGAAGGTCAACCTCTATTGCAGAATTAATAGCTATCAAATTATCAATTTTTTCAAGAACATTTATATTATGTGTGAAAGTTACAGGCTTAAAATATATATCTGGGCAATCAGCTACAAAGTCATATAGTTTTCTTGTTCCAACGGCTACTCCAGTAGTAATTGGCTGATGAGTTTCAGATAACTTACTTATTGCTCCAGAATTATATAAATCAATGATTGGATCACAAATCATACCACCATGGATAGACAAATTTTTTCTTGTTTTAAGTGGCTCAAGAACAGTAGATTGAATCTTACCAATTCCAATTTCAACTGTATCTCCATCATTTATCAAAGAAGCTACATTCTGGCCAAGTTTAACTAAAGGATCATTTGCAATTCCAATATCATACTCAAGGACGTTGAAATCTTTCTCAAAAAAATAATCCAGGTCACTGAATTTAATTAATGGAGAATTTGGTGGAGATGGCATGTTCGGATTTATATGGGCAATAATTTTTTTTGATTTATCAAAAACAGAAGGAGGGAAATCAGCGGCAATGCCAAAACTACATAACCCTTCTGAGTTAGGTGGGCTAAGGTGAAGAAATGTTAAATCATAATCAAAAGTCCTAAGATATGATGTTACATCTGAATAATGTAATGGAATATATGATGTCCTTCCGCTAAGAAAAGTTTTTTTTAATGCAGGCGTTACGAAAAATGTGGTTGCTTTAGCTGTTTCATTCAAGTCAGCATAATCGAGATTATTAACACCTGGAATCCACACTCCGATTAGATGAACATTATCTAGGCATTCTGGATTTTGCTTCATCACTTCTGCTACAAGTAAAGATTCACCCCCACAGTTAGGCATGTAAATTTTCATATTCTTTGAAATCATGTTAGGAATATCATTAGGGTTAATTTCTTTTGGCATTTTTTAACCTTTTTTGTGTTAATTATTTCTTCGTATGATAGCATTAATTTCTTTAAGATCGATTGAATAAATATATTAATGGAAAAAAAATCTTTAACAGCAAATTTGGTTGAGGGATTAAACAAAGAAATAACCTCTCAAGATAGATATAGAGCATCGCTTCATTTCTTAGATTGGATAGGTTGTGCTTTTATAGGATCTGTTTCAGGTACAGGGAAAGTATTTTATGATTTCTCAATAAGTTCTATGAAAGGTAACGCAGCTATATTAAATGGAGAATTGTGCCCTCCTGAAGTAGCATCATTTGTAAATGGATCCCTTGGTAATATATTTGAAATGGATGATATACATAGGACATCTATACTTCACCCTGGGCCTGTAATTATCCCTGCAGCTCTTGCCGCAGCTCAAGAGTATTCATCAAATAGTGAAACTTTTCTAAATTCTATTATATGTGGATATGAGGCAATGATCCGACTAGGTGAATCTATTGGTAAGGAACATTATAAATTTTTTCATAACACAGCAACCTGTGGATCTTTTGGTTCCGGTATTGCTGTAGGTAAGGTGTTAAACCTTAATGATGAACAGTTAATTAATGTTTTAGGTAATTGTGGAAGTGTTATTGGTGGCTTGTGGCAAATGAGGAATGAAGACGTAATGACCAAACAATTTCATAATGCTAATGCAGCAAGAACTGGTTTTACTACAGCAATTTTAGCAAAAAATGGGCTTACAGGCCCAAAGTTTATTCTCGAGGGCCCCCAAGGCGTGTATGCAGCTATAGGAAAGGATGGCGACCCACAAAAAATTATATCAGATAACTATCCAAATTGGAAAATCTTTGACACAAGTTTTAAACCTTGGGCTGCATGTAGACACGCCCATCCGGTTATAGACGCAACATTAAACCTTAAAAAAAAGATTAGTCCAGCTGATATTAATAATGTTAAAATTAAAACGTACAAAGATGCAATTAAATTTTGTGATAGAGTTTCTCCTAAAAATGTTATTGATGCAAAATTTAGTCTGCAACATGTTTTTGCTACTACATTAATTGATGGACCTCCAAGTATATCTTCATTTGATGAGAAAAACTATAAAAGAGGTGATATTGACTCATTAAGAAAAAAAATAAATTTAGTGGTTAGTCAAAAAATTGAAGAATCTTACCCTGAACACTATGGAGCAGAGCTAGAAATTGATCTTTATAGTGGCGATAAACTCAAGGTGTTTCAAAAAGATGCTCTTGGTGATCCAGGTAATCCAATTACTGAGAGAGATGTTATAAAAAAATTTATTACTCTGATGAATGCTGCAAATATCAAGTCTTTAAGAATTGATGATATTATAAACTGTGTTTTAGGTTTATCTAATGGTGGTGAATTAGGAAAACTAGAAAGGTTGCTGGTACAAAAATGAATACGCAAATAAATTTAGATGATAATAATCCTGTATATGTCTTAGCCAAATTTATATCAGAAACTAAATATGAGGACATACCTCTTGAAGCAATTAAAGCCTCAAAAACTTTTATACTTGATACAATTGGTGTAGGTATCGCAGGTTCAAATGGCCCTTGGGTAGAAAACCTTATTAAGATAGTTCAAGGATGGGGTGCAGGAGATGATGCGAGAGTTCTTGTGCATGGGACAAAGTTACCAAAAGCCTCTGCTGCTATAGTTAATGCATATCAAATACATTGTTTAGAATATGACTGTGTTAATGAAGATGCTGTACTTCATCCAATGGCAACAATCATGGGTGCTATTCTGTCAGAGATTGATAGTGGAAAAGTCTATTCAGGAAAGGATTTAATTACTGCTGTAGCTGTTGGAGTTGATTCATCAAGTGTATTGGGGCTTTCTTCTAGATCTCCAATGCGTTTTTTTAGACCATCTACTGCTGGAGCATTTGGAGCTACTGCTGCTATTGCTAAATTAAGAGGGTTTAACTTAGATGAAATAACTAATGCATTTGGTGCTACTTATGGCCAAATTTCAGGAACACTCCAGCCACATTTAGAGGGATCTCCTGTCTTAGGTATGCAGATTGGATTTTGCGCAAGAGCCGCAATTTCAGCATGCGATCTTGCTAAAGAGGGGTTGAATGGCCCTAAGGATGTTTTTTCTGGAAAATATGGATATTTATCATTATTTGAAGGTGAATATGATTATATAAACCCTTTTAATAATTTGGGATCTGTATGGCAGGTTTCTAGATTGTCTCATAAGCCCTTTCCCTCAGGAAGGTTAACACATGGTATGGTAGATGGTGTTCAGCGACTTATGAAAAATCATAAACTAGATCCAGATATTATAGATAGTATTAGATGTATAGTTCCACCTTTAGCACATAGGCTGACAGGTAGACCTGATATGGAAAACCCTGAGCCTAATTATGCTAAATTATGCATTCCTTTTGTGACGGCAACAGCTATTATTGCTGGAACAGTAGATGTTAGTCACTTTGAGAGTCAATGGCTCTTGAAAGATGAAGTTCATAAGTTAGCTCAAAGAATTCAATCTATTGAAAGTGATGAAAAAAATCCAAATGTAATGTCTCCTCAATTTTTAGAGATTTATCTTAAAAATAAAGAGGTTTTAAAAGTTACTATACCCTCAATCTATGGTCACCCAGATAATCCACTAAGCGATGCCGAGAATAAAAATAAATTTTTAAATGCTTGGAAATCTGCTGCAAAGACACTTGACCCATCAAAAGCTAAGAAGGTAATATCACTCATAGAAAACCTGGAGTCTATAGATGATATTTCAGGTCTAATTGATCTGACATTATAAAAAATTAAATGAAAAATCCTACTTATTTTAAGCAGCTAAATTACGAAAAAATGATTACTGATTATCCAATAGGTGATAATTACGAAAATTTTTTATTATCAACCAGTGCTGATGAAATTAGAAATATTCAAGAGAAAAGGTTTCTTAAGTTAATAGAAAGAGGTTGGGAAATTCCATTCTATCAAAGATTATGGAAAAAATCTGGTTTGGAGAAAGGAGATATTAGATCAATTGATGACTCTATAAAGATTCCTAGTTATTCAAAAACTGATTTAATGAAGTCTATAGAAGATCACCCTCCGTTTGGTGATTTTCATGGTATGCATTCCTATTCTAAATTAGAACGTCCTCCCGTGGTTTTTCATACAACCTCAGGAACTACTGGAACTCCGCAGAATTTATTTTTTGGCCCTTTATCTCGTGAATTACAGAATGTAATGCTCGCTCGTGCTTATCATATTCAGGGTATTGGACCTGACGATATAGTTCACTCTGTTTATGGGCATGGAATGATAAATGGAGGTCATTACGTAAGAGAGACTTTTATTCACTATAGCCCAGCACTTTTCTTGTCAGCTGGTACAGGTAATGAAACACGGTCAGTACAACAGGTGCACAATATGGCAAGGTTTGGAGTAACTGTAATAGTTGGTTTTGCAGACTACATTGTTAAGTTAGCTCAGGTTGCTAGAGAAGAAGGTTTAGAACCTGGAAAGGATATTCCAGTCAGAATGATTATTGGGCACATGGGCAGGGAAAACCGTGATTCAATATCAGAACTCTGGGGGGGAGCAGAAATTTACGATCTATATGGTGTTGGCGATACAGGAATTGTAGCTTTTGAAGGCAAGGATCGGCAGGGTATGTACGTACATGAGGATGCTTATTTTCTTGAGTTAGTTAATTCAGAAACAAATAAAACTGTTGAAGATGGAAAGGAGGGAAATATGGTGATAACAGTTCTATTTAAGGATGATATATATCCTGTTATTAGATTCGATACTAATGATGTTACTTCGTTTGAAACAGCAAGATCTGAGTTAGGTTATAATGTAAAAAGAATAACTGGCTTTTTGGGCAGAAGCGATAATATGGTCAAATTAAGGGGTATTAATTTATATCCAATTGCAATAGGAGCTATTGCTAATGAACATTATGCTGCAACTGGGGAATATATATGTAAAGCCTATAGAGATTCAGATGGAAGAGATGAGATGGTGATTTTAATAGAAGTTAATTGTGGTGACTCAGAGAGAATGAAAGTAAAAAATGAAATTAGCTCACTATTGAAAAGCAAACTTGGGATATCTTTAGGTGTTGAATTAGTCGACAAAGGATCTACTGCTCATCTCACGCAAGTAGATACAAGGCAAAAAGCAATAAGGCTAATTGATGAAAGATTTTAAATAGGTTGTTTCATTGCAGAAAGTAAATATTTTAGATCATTTTTTATTTGAATGGGTCGAACTCCTAAATAGTGGTAAAGTTACCTCTCTTCAATTAGTTGAGGCTTGTTTAGGTAGAATCCAAAAGCATGATAATAAGATAAAGTCATTTACAAAAGTTTTTAATGATGATGCTCTTAACAATTCAATTCTATCAGATGAAAGAAGAAAAAAAGGTAAGCCCCTTAGCATTATTGATGGGATTCCTTTTGCTTCAAAAGAAAATATTGAGGTTAAAAATAAAGTTGCAGCGGCTGGAATGTTATCTCGAAAAGATACAATTTCTAGTATTAATTCAAAAGTAATTGATTTATTAAATGAAGCTGGTGCAATTAACTTAGGGCATCTTAATATGCATGAAGCCGCACTTGGATCAACTAATGATAATCCATTGCATGGAAAAACCTTCAACCCTCATAAAGAAGGTTTCACACCAGGTGGATCTTCAGGTGGATCTGCTGCAGCAGTTGCTTGTGGCTTTAGTTTATTTTCACTTGGAACTGATACTCTTGGTTCAATAAGAATACCTGCTGCTTATTGTGGTGTTTCAGGTATCAAGCCATCAAAAGGACTGGTCTCTCTTAATGGTATTGTTCCTTTATCTTCAAGTTTTGATACCCTTGGACCCCTAGCAAGAAACGTTAAAGATTTGTCATTAGTTTTAGATTTATTAATACGATTTGATCCAGATTGTTCTGAGTCTGTAAATCTTGATATCAAGAGAGACTATGTATTTTCAAAAAAGGAATTTGTGATTGGTTATTTTGAGGATTTAAGCATATTAAATATAGAAACTGAAATAATTGAAAAATATAATATGTGTATTAAGCTCTTTCACGATTTAGGTTTTTATACTAGATCTTTTTCATCTAATAATATTGATTTTGCAAAGGCAAGAAGAAGTGGTTTTAATATAATTGAATCTGAAGCATATCATGAACATCAGTTAGATCTTGAAATTAATCCTGAACTTTTATCAAAGAGTTTAAAAAAGTTTCTTGAGTACGGTAAGAATCTATCCGCTACTAAATTAACTCAATCGAAAAGTTACATAAATGAGATAAAGGTTAAGTTTAATCATTTTTTCGATAAATGCGATGTCATTTTATTGCCTACAACTCCTCAAAAACCTTTTGTATTTGGTCAAAGGGATGATACACAAGCTGACCTAACCTGCATTTCAAATTTGATTGAGTCACCTTCAGTATCAGTACCTGTGGGTTATTCAAAAGATAGACTTCCAATAGGAATGCAATTTATAGGAAGAAAATATGAAGATTTCAAAATATTAAAAATATCAGAGGAATTAGAAAGAAATTTAAATCAAAATATGAAAATAAGAAATTTTTTGTAATTTAATTAAAACTTGGTTTTCTTTTTTCTAAAAAAGCTCTTGTTCCTTCTGTATAATCATCCCCCTCAAAAGCAGCATTAAATAAATCTATAGTTGTTTTATTATCTTCGCTTTGTCCATTTAAAATCATTTGTATAATTTTTTTTGAGGATTTAATTGTGTAACTAGATTTTTTTGATATAATGTTGCAATATTCAATTGTTTTAATTTTAAGTTCTTTTGTCTCGAAAACTTTATCAAGAAGTTTTGTGTTTAGTCCCTCCTCGTAATTTACAAATCTTGCGGAATATAACATATCTTTAGCCATACTAGGTCCGACTTTTTCTATTAATAATTTAGTGCCATGTAAGCTATATACTAAGCCAAGATTTGCAGGGGGTATTGAAAATTTTGCATTTTTGTCTCCAAATCTTAGATCGCAAGCTAATGCTAGGCCACAACCTCCTCCTACACATGCCCCATGAATCATTGCTATTGAAGGTTTTGGGAAATCCGTCAGAATTTTTTCAGCTTCTAGTATTATTTGATTGTATTCAATAGAAGTATCCTTTTCTGCATGAATCTTTTGAAATTCACTAATATCTGCTCCTGCTGCAAATACTTTTTCACCTGCTCCTCTTAGAACAACCACTTTAATATCACTATCATCTTGTGCAGTTTTTAATAGCTGAGGCAGTAATTCCCACATAGATTTTGAAATAGCATTCCTTTTATTAGGTTGATTCAAAATAATCCAACCAATATTTCCATCTTTTTCAAGGAAAATTGAGTTTTCATCCATACTAAATTACCTCTATAAAATTAATTAATTAATTTATTTATATTATATATAAATTTATTATAATTGATTTATTAATATAAGATAGTATTGCAGGAATATTTTTTATTACATACAGTATCTTAATTCTTGTTGTTTAGAATTTCATGGAGAGAATTAAAAATTATGAGCATTAATAAAGAAGTTGAATTTACAAGACTAGATAAAGCAAAAAAATCTGATTTTGATATTCTTTACCCCTATCTAGTAGAACAGCATGAAGATCTCCCTAAAAGGGTAATTGCTTTTTTATCTAATTTAAAGGGTCCTAAATTAGGCTTGAAAGTAGATAGATTGGAGCACTCCCTTCAAACAGCAACAAGAGCATATAATGATAATGCAAGTGATGAAGAGATTGTATGTGCTTTACTTCATGATATTGGTGACAGTCTTGCGCCCGACAATCACGGCGCATTTGCAGCTGAAATATTAAAACCATTTGTAAATGAAGCAAATTATAATATTGTTAAATTTCATCCAGAGTTCCAGGGTTATTTCTTTTTCGATAAAATTGGAGCAGATCCTAATGTTAGAGATAGACATAAAGGTAATGAATGGTTTGATGCTGCGCATAATTTCTGCGAATATTGGGATATGCCTGCTTTTGACCCAAATTTTAAATCAAAGTCTTTAGAGTTCTTTTCTCCAGTAGTTAAAGAAGTTTTTTCAAAAAAACCTACTCATAATGGCCTTGATATTATCTAATTAATTAGCTATTAAAAAATAGTTCTTATTTTCTTGATGAACTAAATTTATATATCATCTAATTGAGTTTATATGCAAATTTTTCGAGATTTTTCTTTGTTACCTCAAAACCTAAAGGGTTCAATTTATGCTATCGGAAATTTTGATGGGCTTCATCTTGGTCATAGATCTGTAATTGAGAAAGCAAGAAAAATCTCTATAGATAATAATGTATCATTAGGAGTATTAACTTTTGATCCACATCCAAGAGAATATTTTAGGTCTGATGACCCCTCATTTAGATTGACCCCAAGGAAAATAAAATTATCGATATTAGAAAAGTGGAATGTAGATTTTGTAATGAATATTCCATTTGATAAAAAACTATCAGAAACTGAAGCTTCTTATTTTATTAGTAAATACCTGCTGAAGCAACTTTCAATTGGAGGTGTGGTCGTTGGCCATGATTTTGCGTTTGGTAAAAACCGAAAAGGTGATATTAGCATGCTAAAGCATGCGAGTAAGGAAAATAATTTTGAGTTATTTGTTGTTAAACCTCAGCTTTCTAAATCAGGTAGCTTATACTCTTCAAGATCTATTAGAGAGTTAATTCAAAGTGGAAGGCCCGAAGAAGCTGCAAAATTTTTGGGTAGGTGGTGGTCAATTAAAGGTGATGTCATTAAAGGTGATCAAAGAGGTAGAGTATTAGGTTACCCAACAGCAAATATAAAGTTAGGGGAATATATTCAGCCTTCTCTGGGTATATATGCGGTTTGGGTGAATATTAACGGTCTAGATTCTTGGTATAAGGGTGCTGCTAGTTTGGGCGTAAGGCCAACTTTTGATGGGGTGGGTGTGCTTTTAGAGGTATATTTATTAGATTTTAATGGTGATCTGTATGGGAAAGAACTAGAAGTTGCATTTGTGAAGTACTTAAGACCAGAGGAGAAATTCTTAGATATAGAAAGCTTAAAAAAACAGATGGCTATTGACTGCAAAAAAAGTAACGAACTTCTGAGCAAAATAGATTTTTCTATGGAGTATTTTGACAAATAATGATTATCTTACATATTACCAATTTCTAAATTTGAATTATATTAAAATAAATAATTATGGACAAAGATTATAAATCAACAATTCTATTGCCTAAGACAAATTTCTCAATGAGGGCTGGTCTTCCTAATTACGAACCAAAAGTTCTTGAGTGGTGGGATCAGCAAAATTTATATGAAAAAATTAGGCTAAAATCTAAAAAAAGAGAAAAGTTTATACTTCATGATGGGCCTCCCTATGCTAATGGGAACATTCATATTGGGACTGCTTTGAACAAAATACTAAAAGATATAGTTAGTCGTTCTCAGCAAATGATGGGGAAAAATTCACATTATGTTCCTGGTTGGGATTGTCATGGTCTTCCAATAGAGTGGCAAGTTGAGCAGCAATATAGAAAATCAGGTAAAGATAAAGATGCGACTCCTATTAATGATTTTAGAAAAGAGTGTAGAGATTTTGCCGAAAGGTGGATCTCTATTCAAAAAACTGAATTTCAGCGTTTAGGAGTTACTGGTGACTGGGAGAATAGATATGTTACTATGGACAATTCTTCAGAGGCAAAGATTGCAGGTGAAATATTTAAATTTCTTATGAATGGAGGTCTTTATAGAGGATCCAAGCCTGTTATGTGGTCGGTTGTTGAAAAAACTGCCTTAGCTGAAGCTGAGGTAGAATATCATGAACAGAAAACAGAGACCTTAATTGCTAGATTTCCTGTTTTAAAAGCCTCTAAAAAATTTGACGACATCAGCATCTTAATTTGGACAACAACGCCTTGGACTCTCCCTGGAAATAGAGCTATAGCATTTAATGAAAAGATTGAATACTCTATCGTTAAAGTTGATAAAAAAGAAGATGATAGTAGAGCAATTATTGGCGAAAAAGTAATTATTGCTTCTGATTCATTTGAAAGACTTAAAGAAGAAGCTAAGGTGATCGATTTAAGTATTATTGATAGATTTATGGGCGAAGAGTTAAGACATGTAATATGCTCTCATCCGTTAAAAGACAAAGGTTATGATCATCAGGTCCCTCTCTTGCCTGCTGAATTTGTAAATACTGAACAGGGAACTGGCTTTGTTCATATTGCGCCACAACACGGTTCAGATGACTATGATCTTGGCCAAAAATATGAAATTGAATCTTTCCCAATTCTAGATTATGACAGTAGATATTTAGACTCTGTTCCTATTTTTTCTGGGGAGTGTGTATTAAAGCCAAATGGAAAACCAGGAAATGCGAATCAATTAGTTATAAAGCATATAGAAGAGGAAGGTGGTCTTTTTTCCTCATCAAAGTATGTTCATTCTTACCCTCATTCTTGGCGATCAAAGGCACCAGTTATATTTCTTAGTACCCCGCAATGGTTTATTTCAATGAATAAGAATGATCTTAGAAAGAAAGCATTAGATGCCATAGATAATGTTGAGTGGTTTCCCTCTCAAGGAAGAAGTAGGATTTATTCTATGATTGAAAATAGACCCGAATGGGTGATTTCAAGGCAAAGAGCCTGGGGAGTTCCTATCCCGATTTTTGTTAATCGCAAAACAGGAGAACTACTAAAGGATGAATCGGTTAATGAAAAGATAATAAAAGCATTTGAAAAAGAAGGGTCAGACTCATGGTTTTCTGATCAAGGTGGTGAGAGGTTTCTTGGTAAAAATTATAATAAATCAGATTGGGAAAAGGTAATTGATATTGTTGATGTATGGTTTGAATCTGGAAGTTCCCATTCTTTTGTTCTTGAGGGCAATGAAGAGTTGAAATGGCCTGCATCATTATATTTGGAAGGAACAGATCAGCACAGAGGTTGGTTTCATTCTTCCCTTTTAGAGTCTTGTGGCACCAGAGGTTCAGCACCCTTCGAATCTGTTCTTACACATGGTTTTGTAATGGATGGAAATGGGAGAAAGATGTCCAAATCCTTAGGTAATGTTATAAGTCCTCAAAAAGTTATAGACAGATACGGTGCTGATATTCTCAGATTATGGGTTGTAGGTTCAGATTATACTGATGATGTAAGAATTAGTGATGATATTTTAAAAGGGGAGATAGATACTTACAGGAAGATAAGAAATACTCTAAGGTTTTTGTTAGGAAACCTTCATGGTTATACTGAGAGTGAGTATATTTATTACTCTGATTTGCCAAGTCTTGAAAAATGGGTACTCAATAAATTATATAAAATAGATCTAACAGTGAGAGAATCATATGGAAAGTATGATTTCCACAATGTATACAAACAAATAAGAAACTTTTGTATTAATGATCTTTCAGCTTTCTACTTTGATGTCAGAAAGGATATTTTATACTGTGACTCTGTTGAATCAAAGAGGAGGCGGTCCACGAGATCAACTTTAAATCATATTTTTAAGTTTATAAGTGTTTGGCTAGCTCCAATATTATGTTTTACAATGGAAGAAGTTTGGCAAAGTAGGTATGGAGAAAAGGCAAGTAGTATTCACTTAGAAGATTTCCCAGATATTGATAAAGAATGGGGTGGATATGAAGAAATTTTCAGGTGGGAAGTAATTAAAGATGTAAGGAAAGTTGTTACTGGTGCTATTGAAGTAGAGAGAAAAGCCAAAAAGATAGGTTCAAGTCTCGAAGTCTCACCAATAGTATACCTCAATAAAGAGAAATATTTAGCATGCGAAGGTATGGATATGCACGATATTTGTATAACATCTAGCATTACATTGACTCAAGATTCAGCTCCTAATGACTCATTTCACCTAGATGAAGTTAATGGTGTTAATGTTGAAATTAAGTTGTCTGAAGGTAATAAATGTGAGAGGTGCTGGAAAATACTTAAAGATGTATCGGAGTCAGAATCTATATGCTCAAGGTGTATTGAGGTTGTTAGTAAGTAAGGCTATTGGAATGACCAGAATAGGCTTAATTATTGCCTTTCTTATTATTATATTAGATCAAATTACTAAATACTTCGTTATGGACTATCTTCTTGGTGGTTTTGTTACAATAACAAGTTTTTTTAATTTGGTTCATGTTTTTAATACCGGGATTAGTTTTAGTTTATTAAGTAATAACACTTCTTGGGCTCCTTTAGTTTTTTCTTTAGTTGGGTCATTAATTGTACTATTATTAATATTCTGGCTTTATAAGTCTGAAAATAGGACTCATGCTACAGGTTTAGGTTTGATTATCGGGGGTGCTTTAGGAAATATTATTGATAGACTTGTGCATGGTGCGGTCTTTGATTTTCTTGATTTTCATTTATATGATTATCATTTTCCTGCATTCAATGTAGCTGACATGTCTATATCCGTAGGAGTTTTTATTGTTATAGTTGACAGTATTTTTATTCAAGGAAGCAAAAAAAAGGATGCTATTTAATATAATAAAATATTTTTATAAGGGGCTTGTAATTAAATTTTATTCTAATTTTTTCAAAATTATCTTAATTATATTTTTCTTAAGCGCATGTTCAAATACAGATAATTTGATAAAGCTATCAGAGATCCCACCAGATGAATTCTCAGTTCTCAGGAAAGATCCATTGGAGATTCCTCCAAATTTTAATTTAAGACCTCCTGGAAAATCGAAAAAAACAAATTCACTAGATCCTTCTGAAAAAGCAAAAGATTTATTGTCCGACTTGATTAGTAAAAAAGAGAGAATCAATTCTTATGAAAATTTAACAAAAGGCGATACTATTCTATTAAAAAACACCGGTTTTTCAGAGCGAAATTATAGTATTAGAGAAATTTTGAATACTGAAAACGCTCTAGCCCTGCAAAACAAGGGACGAGTTGAATTATTGATTGAAAAATTAGTAGGTGATAGTAGTAATGAAAATATTTTAGATCCAGAAAAAGAATTGAGAAGAAGTCAGGAGAAAATTGCTACTGGTGAAAACTTTATTAAGTCTCAAAAACCAGTAATTATAAGAAGGCTAAAGTGATAAGTATGTGACTAAATTTAATAATACGTTGTTTATTCAAATAGTAATGAATTGTAATTAATTATGATAAAAAATATTGAATTATTTAATACTCCTGATACAAAATTATTTAATAATGAAATAAATAGAGCAAATAAATTTTGTGAAGAAATTTCTATTGAAAAGTATAACAGTAAATATAAATGTTTATCATCAGACTTTTATGATAGAAAATATGATGAAATTAAAAAAATATTAGAAGAATGGGCAAATAGTTTTGAGACAGTAGTCATAATTGCTACAGGAGGTTCAAATTTAGGTTCCAAATCAATTATATCATCAAAATTTAAAACAAAAAATAATATAAAATTTTTTTACCTTGATAACTTAAATTCCGATATTATTTCTTATCATATTAGTAATTTAGATTTAGAAAAATGTGGCTTTTTGATTATTTCAAAATCAGGAAATACAATTGAAGTAGTCAGTCAGTCTTTGATTTTTATTAAATTGTTTGAGAATAAACTAGGTAAAAAAAAATTAAGTTCACATTTTTTGTCCCTAACTACGAATACTAATAATATTATTTCAACAATTTCTAGAGAGAAGAATATTAGAGTTATAGAGCTCGATAATGATATATCTGGGAGATTTTCAGTATTATCTCTTGTTGGGTGGATCCCAGCAGTTATAGCTGGGATAGACTTTGGAGAAATAGTTCGCGGTTCTAATAATATTATGAGCACACTTAACAAAAATGACTCTCAGCAAATTATTGGTGCAGCATTGATGTCAACTTTGTCCCAAAGTCAGATTCATGTTAATGTTTTATCAACTTATGAGCCGCGATTACTTACATTTTGTAATTGGCATAAACAACTATTTTCAGAGAGTCTTGGAAAGAATAATATTGGGATGGTAACGCAATGTTCTCTAATGCCTTTAGATCAACATAGCCAACTTCAAGCCTGGATTGATGGTCCTAAAGATAAAATTATAAATATTTTAATAAATGAAAATAATGGAAGTAATATCGATTTAGATTGCTCTGGTATTGAGGTAGCTAAATTTCTTGATAAAAAAACAATAAGTGATGTTATAAATGCATTTATTCAAACTACAACTCAATCGTTGCTTGAGTCGGGAAGGCCATTCAGGATTATATCTATAGATAATTTTGATGAATATACTCTTGGCGAGTTATTTGCTTTTTCCATGTTGGAAACAATTTTGACGTCTAATTTACTAGGGTTAAATCCTTTTAATCAGCCTGCGATTGAGAAAGCTAAAAAACTTACAAAAAATTATTTATAGGTAAAGGCTTTAGATTGAAAAAAGAAATAATTAAATTATCAGAAAATGTAATTAATCAAATCGCTGCAGGTGAAGTGATTGAGCGACCCTCAAGCGTTATGAAGGAGCTCATCGAAAACTCTGTGGATGCAAGATCTTCAGATATAAAGGTATATATTACTGGATCAGGTAGAGATAGTATTAAGGTTATAGATGATGGTATCGGAATTAATGAAAAAGAATTAGTTTTGGCACTTGAAAGGCATGCTACATCTAAATTAGATTCTAGCGATTTAGCTAAAATTAATTTTCTTGGTTTTAGAGGAGAGGCTCTTCCTTCAATAGCATCTATAAGTGATTTTTTAATAGGATCTATCAAAAAAGGTAATCAAAGTGGTTGGGAATTAAGATCTTTTTTTGGCAAACTAGGAAGTGTGAGACCGTCTCGATTGAGACAGGGAACATCAATAGAAGTAAATGATTTATTTAAACAAACCCCTGCAAGATTAAAATTTTTAAAAACTGATAGAACAGAGACAGGAATAATGATAGATACTTTTAAAAAACAGTCTATTGTAAATTCAAATATCACATTTCAGCTTTTTATTGATGGAGTAGAGCACTTAAACTTTCTTTCTCATTCTACTAACTCAATTGAAAAAAGAATTTGTGATGTTATAGGAAGTGATTTTTATGATAATTCAATTGCAATAGAATCCTCTAGGGAAGGAGCTTCTATCCGGGGTCTTATTAGCATACCTACTTATAGCAAAGGTTCTGCTAGATCTCAATATATATACGTTAATGGTAGATCTGTGTCAGATAGATTAATCACTGGAGCTATAAGAGGAGCTTATAGTGATTATCTCCCTCGAAATAGGTTTCCAATTTTAAGTATATTTATTGATGTAGATCCAGAAAGATTGGATGTTAATGTTCACCCAAATAAAGCTGAGGTAAGGTTTGAAGACGAACAAAATATTAGATCGTTGATAGTTGGAAGTATAAAAAAAGCTTTAGTTAATTCAGGATTGAAAACATCTAATCTAAATTCTCATAGAATAATTAAAGCAATCAAAAATAATTTTCAAACAAATCCAAATATTGATAAATTTTATAGTGGACAATTCATAGACAAAAATAATGATATATTTTCTTCTAAACAGTCAAAATTTAATGAAGTAGATATTTTTAATAAAGAATTTTTACCATCAGGTAAGAATCATGACTTAGTCCAGGTTGATAAAGATTACCCTCTTGGTTCAGCTGTAGCTCAGATACATAAAAATTATATAGTTTCCCAAACTTTAGATGGTATCATACTTGTAGATCAGCATGCTGCACATGAGAGGATAGTTTATGAAGAGCTTAAAAGTGCAATATTTGGTAAACCTCTAAAAAGCCAAGTAGTATTAATGCCGGAAATTGTGGAGCTTGATGAACTTTCGATAGGTGTTCTTTCAGAACATACTGAAGAATTTAAAAAATTAGGATTACTTTTTGATATAAATGATAGTAATTCAATTGTTGTGAGTGGTACCCCTGATCTTTTAGGTGAAGTTAATATTTCAAAATTGTTAAAAGACTTATCTGAAAATCTTATGAATGAAAATATTTCGAAATCTCTAAAAGGTTTATTAGATGAGGTTTGCAGTTCTATGGCCTGTCATGGAAGTGTGAGATCTGGAAGGGTATTGAATATAAAAGAAATGAATGCTCTGCTTCGAAAAATGGAAGCTACACCGAATTCTGGTCAGTGTAATCATGGAAGGCCAACTTATGTAAAGCTTGAATTAAGTGATATAGAAAGTATTTTTGGGAGAAGGTAATTTTATATTTTTTTTATTGTAGTTACTTTTGTGGTCCCATAATTTCTCGAATCAGTGCAAATATATGATTTCGGTATTATTAAATTTTCTTTTACACTAGTTTCAATAAAGATAGTTGTTTCTTTATTGACCCAACCTTTTTTATCAAAAGCAATAATTGTAGGTATAGATATTTCAGTATCATAAGGTGGGTCAAGGTAAATTATGTCACTCACTTCTTTCGCTTTTGGTGGTGACAAAGCGTTTAAAGAAAAAAGATTAATTCTATTTTCAAGTTTCAAATTTGAGGCATTTTTATGGATTGAATTAATTAAAATTTCATTGTTTTCAAAAAAATTTACAATCTTAAAATTTCTAGATAAAGCTTCAAATCCAATAATTCCAGAACCTGAAAAAATATCTGTAAAATTTGTGTTATTTCCTGAGAGTGTATTATTTAAAAGATGATTATTAATTATTCTGTTAAATATTGATTGGCGAACTTTAGAAGATGTTGGTCTTACTAAAGTACTTTTTTTGTGAACTATCTTTTTTCCTTTTAAGTCGCCACCAGTTATCCTTAATTGCATTTTTTTAACCGTTATAATAGTTTAGAAAAGTCAGAATATTTTATTTCCCTTAAATCTTTTTCTTTCATAGATCCCAGCTTAAATGGACCAAACTCGATTCTAATTAGTCTAGTTACTTCCCAGCCAAAGAATTTAATAATATTACGAATCTCTCTATTTTTCCCCTCTTTTAATGACATATGTATCCAAGCATTAGAACTATTTTGTCTTTCAAAAACAACATTGATTGGTTTATATTTAATTTTATTTATTATTATCCCATTGGCAAGTTGTTCCAGCTTTTTCTTTTCAATTTTTCCATACACTCTAACTCTGTATTTTCTTATAAAACCAGAAGAAGGCATTTCAAGTTTACGAGCTAACTCTCCATCATTCGTTAAGAGTATCAGGCCTTCAGTGTTATAATCTAATCTTCCAATTGAAATAACTCGTGGGATTTTTTTTGGCAAAAAATCAAAAATTAAATTTCTTCCTTTTGAGTCATAGTTTGAGGTTAATGAAGCCTTTGGTTTGTGAAATTTCCATAGTCTCGTTTGTTCTTTTTTTGGTATTTCTTTGCCATCAAAGAAAATTTTAGTTTTTTCATCGACTCTGATTGTAGGATCTAATAAAACCTTGTCATTAATATTTACTCTGCCTTCTATGATCCATTTTTCTATTTGCCTTCTTGAACCAATACCAACTCTTGAAAGTTTCTTAGTTATTTTTTCATTTTTTTTTATTACTTTATTTTTTTGATGCATCAACTAAAGCCATAAAAATTCTTATATCGGATTCATCAATTAAATACTCAGGATGCCATTGAACTCCAAGACAAAATTTATATGCGCTACATTCAATCCCTTCATAAATTCCATCTGGGGCAAATGCATTTATTTTAATTCCTTTAGGTTCATCTTTGACTGATTGGTGGTGAGCACTATTTACATTTAGTTTATCTTTTTTAACTATATCATAAAGTAAAGTTTCTTTTTTTACATTCACCTGATGACCTGGTTCATTCCTAGGGTTTGGTTGTTCATGATTAATATCAGATTCAACCTCATCTGGAATATGTTGTATTAATTTACCACCAAGTATCACGTGTAATAATTGTTGTCCTCCGCAAATGCCGAGTAAAGGCTTGTCTTGATTTAATATTTCTTTAGTAAGACTAATTTCAAAATCTGTTCTTTCAGGTTTAGTTTTTACATAAGAACTATTAGTTGCTTCACCGAAGTGTGACGGATCAATATCAAAGTTTCCCCCAGAAATAATGAGTGCATCAATTTTTTTTGAATATTCCTGAGCTAAATTTTTTGTATAAGGTAATATAAACGGAAGTCCGCCAGCAGATTCAACCACTGAACAATAATTTTTTCTTAAAATTATACTTCTAGTATAATCAGGATTTATTGGGTCTTGGTCATAGTCTGCGGTAATTCCTATAATCGGTTTTTTCATATTATTTCTTACCATAATTAAGTATTATAAATAGCTTGACCATTTAATGTATATTATAGCATTCTTAAATGATGTTCAATTCACCTTTTAAAAACAGATATATGGACTTAGCTCTTCATAAAGCAAGAGAGGCATATGAAAAAGGTGAGGTTCCTGTTGGTGCAGTTATAGTAAATAATGATGGTGAAATAATAGAATCTGCAGCTAATGCAACTATTTCAAATCATGATCCAACTGCACACGCTGAAATTATAGTAATAAGAAAAGCATTAAAGAAACTTAAAGTTAATAGGCTAGATTTTTGTGACTTATATGTAACATTGCAGCCTTGCCCTATGTGTTCCCATGCAATAGGTTTAGTTAGGATAAGAAGGCTTTATTTTGGTGCGTATGAAAAAAGTTATGATTTAAATGATTGTAGTTTTTATAAAAAAAATTTTTATGAGCCCGAAATAATCTCTGGTATAAATGAAGAGAATTGTTCTAAATTACTAAAAGATTTTTTTCGTGAACTAAGGTAGTTTTTTGAGTTTTGATTTTAATTTAATTTAAGAGAGATACTATGGATTTTAATTATTCAAATCGTGTGACTGAATTACTAAATAAATTAAATATCTTCATGGTAAAATATATTTACCCTGCTGAAAAGGTTTTTAAACAAGAACTTAAAGAAAATAGATCCAAAGTTCCTCAGGTTATTGAAGATTTAAAACTAAAAGCCAAGGAGGAAAATTTATGGAACTTGTTTCTACCTGATGAAAAACTAGGTTCTGGACTTAGCAATATAGAGTATGCAACATTATGTGAGGTTATGGGTAGATCATTAATTGCTCCAGAAATATTTAATTGTAATGCACCTGATACTGGTAATATGGAATTATTGTTAAATTATGCAAGTGAAGAGCAAAAAAATGAATGGTTGTACAAGCTTTTAGACGGTAAAATCAGGTCTGCATTTTGTATGACTGAGCCTGCAGTAGCTTCATCTGACGCTACAAATATTACAACAAGTATTACTTCTGATGGTGACCATTATATTATTAATGGTTCAAAGTGGTGGACTACAAATGCAGCACATCCAAACTGTGAATTACTAATAGTTATGGGAAAAACTAACCCAAATGCTCCAAAATATAACCAGCAATCACAAATCTTAGTCCCAATGAAAACAAAAGGAGTTAAAGTAATCAGAAGATTAACTCTTTATGGTTATGATGAGTCGCCTCATGGTCATTGTGAACTATCTTTTAATGATGTAAGGGTTCCTAAAGGAAACTTAATTCTTGGAGAGGGTAAAGGTTTTGAAATTGCTCAAGGTAGATTAGGTCCTGGCAGAATTCATCATTGTATGCGCTTAATAGGTGCAGCAGAAAGAGCTCTTGAGGCAATGTGTATTAGATCTAACAATAGAGTTGCTTTCGGAAAAAAACTTTCAGAACAGGGGTCTATTAGAGAGCAAATTGCTCAAAGTAGGATAGATATAGAACAGGCCAGATTATTAGTTTTAAAAACAGCATGGTCGATAGATAAATTTGGGGCAAAAAAATCAAGAGATCAAATTGCAATGATAAAAGTATCTGTTCCTAAAATGGCTTGCAATGTAATTGATAGGTCTATTCAAGCGCATGGTGCGGCAGGCTTTACAGATGATTTTTTCCTTGCTGCTTCTTGGGCTAATTCTAGGGGTTTAAGAATGGCAGATGGCCCTGATGCTGTTCATTCTGAGACAATAGCAAAATTAGAGTTAAAAAAGTTTGAAAATTAATTTTAGAAAAATTACAAACTAAAGGATGACTCAACCTGTTCCCAAGCTGAATTTGCAATAGGCTCTACCAAACTTGCCATCTTAATAGCCTCTGGTGAAGAAGCTGTGCCGTCACGTGCTCTTCCAGCAATTCCTTGAAGGATAGCTGAAAGTCTAAACATGTTATATATAATATAGAAGTTCCAAAATGGTATGGAATTTAAATTCATAAATTCTAAATATTTTTTATAATAATCATTCTCTATAGGTATGCCTAATTTATCTAAATCAGTTTCTTTTAAGCCTCTAAATTGATTTTTTGTTAAGCGCCAAATCATTGCGTGGTATGCAAAATCTGCAAATGGGTTGCCTAGAGTTGATATTTCCCAGTCAATAACTCCCAAAACTTCAGGTTTATTTGGGTGAAATATAAGGTTATCTATTCTATAATCCCCATGAACTAGTGTTGTTTTTTCATCTTTAGGTGTATTTTTCGTGACCCAGTCTATAAGCCTTTCCATAGAGTCAATTTTTTTTGTTTCACTTTTCCTATACTGAGTTGTCCAACGCTTTACTTGTCTTTCAACGTAAGAACCTTCTTTTCCAAAACTATCTAGACCTAATTTTTTATAATCTAATAAATGTAGATCAGCCAAAATTTTAACCATAGAATTATAAATTGCTTTTCTTTCTTCTATATTTAATTCAGGTAATGTAGGGTCATAGAATACTCTTCCTTCTAAAAATTCCATGATATAAAAAGGTGAACCCCATATGCTTTTATCTTCACATAAAACATAAACTTTAGGCACAGGTATACCAGTCCCTAATAAAGCTTTTAAAATAATAAACTCTCTTTCAATAGCATGTGCAGATGGAAGTAATTTACCAAGTGGTTTGGCCCTTAATATATATTTCTTATGTAGGGTTTCAATCATGTATGTTGGGTTAGATTGCCCCCCCTGGATGGGAATTATTTTAAAAGGGCCTTCAAAATTTGCCATATTACTGTTTAGCCATTTTTTAATCAAAGGCCTTTTCTCTGTTATATCAACTTTATTTTTATTCATATGAAAATTAATTTAATGATTAATTTGTGCCAATGTCTTCTCTATAAAAGCCTTCAGGCCAATTTATTTTTTTAATTGATTCATAAGATTTTTCACGAGCTATTTCTAATTTTGAAGCTATTGACGTTATTCCTAAAACTCTTCCACCAGCTGATTTTATTTGGTTGTTTTCCAATTTAGTGCCCGAATGAAAAATAATTGAGTCTTTAGAGTATATGTTTTTTAAACCATTTATAGTTGTATTTAATGGATATTTATCAGGATAACCTTTGGTTGCCATTATTACAATTAAACATGAAAGATCTAACCAATCAATTTGTTTTTTTTCTAGTTTGCCATCGCTAACAGCAAGCATTATAGAAACAATGTCAGATTTTAGTCTTGGGAGCATGACTTGACACTCTGGATCTCCAAATCTAACATTATATTCAATTAATTTTGGGAAGTTATCTTTTATCATTAAACCCGCATACAAAATTCCTTTATAAATTATTCCTTCTTCTTTTAAAGCATTAAAAGTGGGGTTGATGATTAGTTCCATAATTTTTTCTTCAAGATTTTTATCAATATTTCTTGCTGGGGATAGCGCTCCCATGCCTCCAGTATTTGGGCCTTCATTATTGTCATAGGCTCTTTTATAATCTTGTGCAGTTGTAAAGGGGATAATTATATTTCCATCTGAAATTGCAAAAAAACTTGCTTCAATACCTTCTAAATATTCTTCTATAACAATTGTATTACCAGACTTGCCAAATTTACCATTAAAAATTTCATCTACAGCTATTAAAGCTTCATTAATTGATTTAGCTATAATCACACCTTTACCTGAAGCAAGACCGTCTGCTTTAATTACAATTGGAAATTTTTGATTCTTAAGATACTTCTCAGCATCAGATTTTATAGAAAAAGTTTCATATTTTGCAGTAGGAATATTATATTTATGACAAAGGTTTTTGGTAAAACTTTTTGAGCTTTCTAATATTGATGCAGATTTATTTGGGCCAAATACCCTGATTTTTTCTCTTAATAAGTCATCAGCTAACCCGCTAGCTAAATATACTTCTGGCCCTATTACAACAAGATCTATAGAAAGTTTTTTGCATATTTTAATAATTGATTCATTGGTATTATTTTCTTCTGTTAAGCAAATTGCTATTTCATTAATTCCTGCATTTCCGGGTATGCAGTAAAGTTTTTTTAACAATGGAGATTTTTTTATTAACCAACATATACTATGCTCTCTTCCTCCTGATCCTACTACCAAAATATTCATTTTTTTTCCTAAAAATATTTTTTTATACTATAATAAATAATATATTAAATCCTTCAAGATAAATAGATATGACTACAAATATTCCTGAATATACTGTTACTGAGCTCTCTAATGCTCTAAAAAATGTTGTAGAGACCTCATTTGATAAAATAATTGTTAAAGGTGAAGTTAGTAGGGTTTTTATTGCTCAATCTGGTCATGCTTATATTACAATTAAAGACGAATTTTCGGTTTTAGAGACAATATGTTTTAAGAATGTATTTGAAAAAATTAAAATAACTCCTGAACAGGGCCTAGAGGTTCAGTGTAAGGGGAGAATGTCAACTTTCTCAAAAAAATCGTCATACCAATTAATAATAACAGATATTCATCCAGCAGGGCTAGGTGCGCTTATGGCAATGTTGGAGGCTAGAAAACAAAAGCTTTTGAAATCCGGGTATTTTGATAAGAAAAGAAAAAAGCAAATTCCTTTTCTGCCAGAAGTTGTTGGCGTTGTAACCTCTCTCAAAGGAGCAGTCATTAGAGATATCCTTCATAGATTTAAGGATAGATTCCCAAGAAAGGTTCTTATATGGCCAACATTGGTTCAAGGAGAAGATGCTTCATTAGAAATAATAAATGCAATAAAGGGTTTTAATAAAATTTCAGGATTAGAGGGGATAGATAAACCTGATGTAATTATTGTTGCTAGAGGAGGAGGGAGTATCGAAGATCTTTGGTGTTTTAATGATGAAGAGTTAATAATAACTGTTTCTAATAGTAATATACCAATAATTTCAGCTATTGGTCATGAAACTGATACAACTCTAATAGATTTAGCTTCAGATTACAGAGCTCCTACACCAACTGCTGCTGCTGAAATTGCTGTTCCTGTAAGGTTAGAATTAATTGATAAAGTTAGCTCATTTTCTTCACGACTTGTCTCTAGTTTGACAAGGATATTAAGGGAGTCGAATAAAGAATTAAATTCCGTAAAAAGAGGGTTAAAAAGCCCAGAAAAAAGTATGGATGATTTGATTCAAAGAATAGATTTTGCTTCATCGAGATTGAAGATAGTTATGAAACAGAAAATTGGTAGCTACGAAGATAATGTGTTATCATATAAAATCGACAATAGGGACATTTTACTAAATTTATCATATAAATTTAAAGCTTTATACTTTGCAGATAAAAATTTTGTTCAATCATTAAATTCAAAAATAAGTATTTTAGAAAAAAATACAAATATAATATTCTCAAGATTAAATAAGCAACTATTGTTGTCCAAATTAAGTTATTATCTTGAGAAATTTACCTACTCTATAAAAATTTTAGAGACTTTATCCTATAAAAATATTTTAAATAGAGGTTTTGTGCTAATAAAGTCTATAAAAGATAAAAAACCAATTAAGTCAGCTAGAAGTGCTGTAAAGGAAGAAGTGATAGAACTTGAATTTTATGATGGAAGTATTGATGCAAAAGTATTAAATGATTTAAAAAAAAAATCAAGAAAAGAAACATACAAAACTAACCTCCAATGAGAAGACTATTCAGGAAAAGTTATTTTAATGGTTGACCTAAGCAATCAAGATGAGGCTAAACTTATTTTTTATTCTGGAAGGTTTGATATTATAATTCCTGGTTTATATGTAAAGTGCGCAGTTACAAGAAAAAAAATATTAATTGAAAATTTAAGATATTGGGACCCAGATCTTCAGGAGGCCTATTTTTCAGCAGAAATATGTTTTGGAAGATATGCCAAAAAGTGATTTATATATGTACAGATATTTTATTATTTTTTTTGTTTTTCAGCTGATTAATTTTCATGTTTATTCTCAGGAGTTAAATTATTTTGGAGATCTAACTCAAGGAGGTCTCATAAGAGGAAAAGTTGGAGAAGGCACAAAGATATTTTTAGATGAAAAACCTATTAAAGTTTCTAGGGATGGTCTATTTATCTTTGGTTTTGGAAGAAATCACAGCAAAGAGTCTATTTTAAAAATAATATATAAAGATGGTGTAATTGAAGAAAAAGTACTTAATATTAAAAAAAGAGAATGGGAAACTCAAAAGATAAATAATTTGCCATCAAAAATGGTCACACCTAGTAAAGAATCATTAGAAATAATAAGAAATAATAACATTGCAATTTCATTAGCAAGAAATATAGATACTAACGAAATTTGGTTTATGGATAATTTTATCTGGCCAGTTAAAGGAACAATTACAGGAACATATGGTACAAAAAGAATTCTTAATGGACAAACTAAACAGCCTCATTATGGTATTGATATAGCTGCTCCTCGTGGGACTAAAATACTAGCCCCAGCTAGGGGAAGAGTAAGTTTGTCAGACACAAATCATTATTATACAGGTGGGACTATAATACTTGATCATGGTCATGGTCTCTCAACAGCATACCTTCATCTGAATAAACTGAATGTTTTAGTAGGTGATGAAGTTCAAAAAGGTGAGGTAATTGGCTATGTTGGATCAACAGGTAGATCAACAGGTGCTCATTTAGATTGGAGAGTGAATTGGTTTAAGGTGAGAATCGACCCTCAATTAATTGTTAACGAGAAGATGTAAAACCTAATTCCATCTTTTATGCATCCATAGCCATTGAGAAGGGTTTCTCTGTATTGATATTTCAAGAAATGAATTAATTTTACCCAAAATACTTATTGTATCATCTTCATCAAAGTTTACGTCTAATTTTTTATGTATTTTAATGTGAAAATTGGTCCTTGATTTTCTCTCAATTGTTACTGGAATCAAACCAAGTTTATATTTAAGAGATAGCTTGGCGATTGCGGATGGAGTCATTGCTTCCCTTCCAAAAAATTGAATAGGGAGGCCATCATTCTGTTTTTGATCAACTAGCATTCCAAGATTAGTTCCTTTTTTAATAAAATTAATTAATTCTTTTGCTCCTTGGGGACCCTTACGCACTTGATTTAATGAAATTGCTCGTCTATATCCTCTCAAAATATTATCAACAAGAGGATTATTTGGTGCTCGATAAACAAGAGCTAAATCAGATAAACTTGCTATAACGGTCGCCATCACTTCCCAATTAGCAAAATGACCAGAAAAAATGATGGAACTGCTGTTATCTATTTTATTTAAGTTTTCTTTTCCTTCAATAGTGATTCGGCTATTTTCGTCTCTAAAAATATGCAGAAATGGATATTCAGCAAATGTTCTACCAAAATTTTCCCACATTTTTATTATATTTTGATTAATTTCATTTTTATTTTGATCAGGAAATGCTCTAGAAAAATTGATGATGGCCGTCTTATTTGATTTTAGTCTAGGGCCAATAATTTTCCCTAAAATACCTCCAATTTCCGAGGCAACATCAATCGAAAAAAATTTTAATCCTCCAAAAAATAATTTAAGGCAAAAAAATTCTAATCTATATTTTATATGTCTAATCACTTTTTTATCTCTAGTATATTGCTTAAATTTTCCTGAAGTTTAGTAATGTCATGGAATTTAATTCTACAATCCAAATAATTTATCATTAATTTCGCATTCTCTGGAAGTCTGACCCAATCTTTTTTTGTTGTTAAAACTTCAGATTTTTCGATATTTGCATCTTCAATTATTTTCATAACTTCATCTTCTGAATATTGATGATGATCGGGATAAGATTTAGAGAATTTTAATTTTATACCTGATTTTTTTAATGAAGAAAAAAACTTTTCTGGTCTTCCAATTCCACAAAATCCTGAAAAATTTTTATTTAAATCTAAATCCTCTAAAATCGTTTCTATATCTGATTCTAAAACAGGACATTTAAAAATTGATAAATCCAATTTGACATTTTTTTCTGGATCATTAACCAATATAATAAAATCAATTTTTCTAGATGATTGTTTAGGTGTTTCTCTTAAGGGTCCAGCAGGTATTAATTTGTTGTTCCCAAATCCAAAGCCTCCATCAATTACTAAGATAGATAAATCTTTATAGAGAGAGTCATTTTGTAATCCATCATCCATTAATATAAGATCTGCGTTATTTTCTTCTGCTAACAAAGCGCCATTAACTTTATTTCTGCTTACCCATGTTGGCGCTATTTCAGATAGAAGAATTGGCTCGTCACCAACATCGTGAGGTGAATGTTGCTTAGAGACAAGCACAGGTCCTCTAAGTCTTCCTTTATAACCTCTAGTTATAAAGTGTGGGTTAAGTCCTTTAGAAATAAGAAATTTTGCTAATGAAATTGCTACAGGTGTTTTACCCGCCCCGCCGATAGTAAGGTTGCCTACACAAATTACAGGTATATTAACTTTTCTTTTTTTAAAAAAATAACCTCTGCAAATAAATAATAAAAAATAAATATAAGACAGAGGAGTGAAGATCCTTGATAAAAAATTTGTTTTAGCCCAAAATTTTGGTTTGTTTAGCATATTCTATTCATTTAAATTTATTTTTGAGTAATTTCTACATTTTTTATCGGCAAGCATAGATATTTTGTTTAATTCTGCTTCAATAAGCTGTCTGGTGTTTTCTATATCATTTTCTGAAGATGATTTAGGTGCTGAGATTTCTTCTCCCCAGATAAAAACACCTTTACAGAAAGGAAGAGGTATTATGAATTTATCCCATGTATTTAAAATCTTTGATTTATTTGAGCTATAAACTAATGGAATAACTGGTACATTTGCTAACCTTGAGACATGAGCTATCCCAACGCTAGCTTTCATTCTAGGTCCATGAGGTCCATCAGGCGAAATTCCTACCCATTCTCCATTTTTAAGGAATTTCACCATTTTTCTAATAGCTTCAACACCTTTTTTTTTAGTAGAACCTCTTACTGATCGTAAACCAAAATATTTTACTGTCTTAGATATTAGCTCCCCATCGTTATGTCTAGAAATTAATAGATGTAGAATTTTATTCTTTTCCCATACAAGTGGGAGCATTAGGAGCCGTCCATGCCAAAATGCAATTATAAATGGTTTTCTATTAGATATATAATTTGAAGGTTTATCAAAACCGATAAATTCCCAGCTACTTGAGTGATATACGAACCTAATATAACCAGCTGCTAAGAAACACAAAAATTCTCTAGAAAATCTTAATGTTAAAATTTTTTTTATATAGGATTTAATCATTTGACTTACCATTATATTTTTGGTTTTCGCTATAAAGTTTTGAATACAATCCCCCTTTATTTACTAATTCTAGATGTTTGCCGGTTTCAATAATTTTGCCATCATGAATTGTTATAATCTCATCAGCATCAACTATAGTAGATAATCTATGAGCAACTATAATTGTTGTTTTACCAACAATTAGTTTATCTAATGCTAATTGAATTTTATTTTCAGACTCTGTGTCTAGAGAAGATGTTGCTTCATCTAAAAGTATAATAGGTGCATTTTTTAAAAAAGCCCTAGCAATTGCTATTCTTTGTTTTTGTCCTCCTGATAGTTTTGTTCCTGACTCACCAACAATTGTATTAAATTTTTCTGGTAGTTTATTAATAAAATCTTTACAGTAAGCCTTTTCTGCAGCATCAAACACCTCTTCTTTGCATGCATCAGTTTTTCCATAGAGAATATTATCAAAAATAGACATATTAAATAAATTTGCATTTTGAGACACAAAGGAAATATTTTTTCTAAGTGAACTTAGTCTTACTTGTTTAATATCCTGACCATCAATAAAAATTCCTCCATTTATTGGTTCAATAAATCTTGGTATTAAATTTAATATTGTTGATTTACCCGCACCAGATTTTCCTACTATAGCTATTTTCTTACCCAATTTAGCTTCAAAATTTATATCTTTAATTGTTTCTAATTTTTGATAAGAGAATGAGACGTTTTGAAAAGAAATATCTCCTTTTGAAACTATAAGTTCAGAAGCATTCTCCTGGTCCACAATATTATTTTTTAGATCTAAAATACTAAAAATTCTATTTGCAGCTGCAAGTCCCTCTTGTAAAGAAGTATTTAAGTTAGCTATGGATCTTAATGGTTGATAGGATAATCCTAGGGCCGTTATAAAAGTTACAAATTCACCAGCGCTTAATCTATTAGATGTTTCCTCAAAGCCAGCAGCATAAAGAATAACTAATGCCGTAAATACACCCGCGAGAATTTCAATTAATGGAGTTGCTATTGCTCTAGTTTTTATTACCTTAAAAATTGCTTTAAGTCTTAATTCATTGGACGCTTTAACTTTATTAACCTCTAATTCTTCATTTGTGTATGATTTTATTTGTACTAAGTTCATAAATGCTTCATTGAGTAATGCACTGAAGTCGCTTGTTTTTTCTTGATTTAATATGGAGGCCTTTCTCATTCTTTTTCCGATCTTTCTTACTGGGAAAAAACTTAATGGGAATCCAATTGTAGCAATTAATGCTAATTGCCAGTCTGTTATAAAAAGTAAAACAATCAAAAAAATTAAAGTAAGTGAATCTTTTGAAATACCAGTTAGAGACTTTGTAAGTGCTTCTCTCAATAAATTAGCATCATTCAAGAATTTTGAAATCAAAGCACCTGTTGCATTTTTTTCAAAAAAGTTCAAGTCAGAATTAACAAGTTTATAAAATAAATTATTTTGAATTTCTGCAATAACTCTTTGGCCAAAAATACCCAGAATGAAAGATTGTATATAGGTAGCTGATGCTTTTACTATTGCAATAATTAAAAAAATTAATGGTATTAAAATAATACTTACAGAATCTCTCTTAACAAGAACTTGGTCAATTAAAGGTTCCATTACTCGAGCATAAGCAGCTGTTGTTAAAGCAATTATAATCATAGAGAAGATAGCGATTATAAGTTTCCACTTATGCTCTAATATATATCCATCAAATAATCTTCTTATTAGGTGCCAGCTTGATATTTTATTATTACTATCCAAAATTTTTATCCAGTTATCTAATATTAAACTCTATATTAGCTTAAAAATAAACTCTTAATATTTTTAAAACTTACCACAATTATTGCAATATAATCTTAAATAGTAATACAATATATTAACTAGATATCTGGAGAAATAATATTCTTAAAGAAAAGCTATTTTCTACTTGTCCTCATGACTGTCCAAGTCAATGTGCTGTCGAGGTAGAAAGAATTAATAATCAACTCATTGGTAGGGTTAGTGGATCTAAAGTTCAAAAATACACTCAAGGTGTGATTTGTGCCAAAGTTGCCAGATATTCTGAAAGAGTACATCATGAAGAGAGACTAAAAACTCCTCTAATTCAGATGGGTGAGAAAGGTGATGATAATTTTGTTCCTATTTCATGGGAAAATGCTCTAGGAGAAATTGCCGAGAGGTTCATAAAGGATGCATCATCATATGGCGCAGAGTCAGTCTGGCCGTATTATTACGGTGGAACTATGGGATACTTTCAAAGAGATGGGATCAATAGATTACGTCATATAATGAAGTATTCAGGAATGGATAAAACAATTTGTGCGTCAATTGTTCAGTCTGGTTGGACAGCTGGTGTTGGGGCTTCCATTGGCACTTCTCCATATGAAATGTCAGAGTCAGATCTAATCATTTTATGGGGTACAAATGCTGTTTCTACCCAAGTAAATGTCATGCATCACATTTCAAAAGCTCGAAAAAAAAGAGGAGCAAGATTAATTGTTATTGATCCCTATGAAAATCAAAGTGCAATTGTTGCAGATCAATATCTGTGTATTAATCCAGGCACTGATGGTGCCTTAGCACTTACAATTATGAATGTACTATTGAGGGAAAATAAAATAGATAGGAATTTTTTACTCGAATTTACAGATTATAATGATGAAGTAGAAAAAATAATTTCTCAAAAGAACTTAACGTGGGGTGAGCAAATTACAGGTATTCCAGCTAGAGAAATTGAAAAACTTGCTATAGAGTATGCAGAAACTGAAAGAGCCTTTATAAGGCTTGGGTATGGTTTTTCAAGGCATAGGAATGGAGCGGCAGCAGTTCATAGTGTTTCTTGTCTTCCTTCAATCACTGGTAAGTGGCTTAAAAATGGGGGAGGAGCGCTTTTAAGTAATTATGATATATATCATCTAGATAGAACTTTAATTGAGGGTTTAAAAGAGCGTGATAAAAAAATTAGAAATCTAGATATGTCTCAAATTGGAAGAATTCTAAATAATTTTAATTTGGAATTAAAAAATGGTCCCCCGGTCAAATCGATGTTAATTCAAAATACGAACCCAATGGTTGTGGCGCCTGAACATAATTTAGTCAGGTCGGGTTTTTCAAGAAAAGACTTATTTGTGTGTGTTCATGATCAGTTTTTAACTGAGACTGCAAAATTAGCCAATATTGTTTTACCTGCAACAACATTTTTTGAGCATGATGACTTTTATGTAGGTGGAGGACATTCATATCTTCAATTTGGACCCAAAATAATTGAGCCCATTGCAGAGTCAAAGAGCAATCATGAAGTAATATGTGAGCTTGGAAATTTATTATCACCTGGTCACCCAGGTTTTCAAATGTCACTTGAAAAATTAATTGAAGAAACTCTATTAATATCTGGTTATCCAACCTTAAGTGAATTTAAAAAATTAAAATGGGTAAATTGTCAGCCGCAGAAGAAGATTTCTAATTTTGATTCTGGTTTTTTTACCAAGGATAAGAAGTTTCATTTTCAACCTAACTGGAGAGATATTGGTCCGACTGGTAATTTAATGAACAACTACCCTGATCACCTAGATATTATTGATAGAATTACTAAAGATTTTCCATTCAAATTAGTTACAGCTCCTGCTAGAAGTTTTTTAAATTCAACATTTACAGAAATAAAATCTTCAAGAAATAGAGAAGAAAAGCCTCGAGTATTAATCCACCCTCTAGCTGCTAAAAGATATAATATCATAGATGGTCAAATCATTAAAATTGGAAATAAAAGAGGAGAAGTTGTCATCCACTCTAAATTTTTTGATGGACTTAAAGAAAATGTTTTAGTAGTGGAGAGTTTATGGCCCAATGAATATTTCATAAGTGGCAAGGGAATTAATGTATTAACAAGTGCAGATCCGGTTCCTCCAAATGGAGGAGCAGCTTTTCATGATACATCTGTTTGGATAAAACCTATTTAATTAAATCTATAATTTTTCTATGAATTACTGAATTTGCGACTATTAAATTAGGGTGCAATATATTTTTTTTATTATATTGAATTCCTTCTCCATTTTTCATAGTCACTTTACCGCCAGCTTCTTCAACAATTAAATTTCCAGCAGCTATGTCCCAGTCTGATTTATTTGAAAGAGTAATTGTTCCATCATACTCACCTTTAGCTACAAGAGCCATCCTGTATGCGATTGAACCAATAAATGAGAATTTTGCATGACTAAAGATATTTTTTTTGTTTGATAGAAATTTTTTCCCTCCTAAAAAATTGCCCCGACTTAGGGAAGTATTATTCGAAACCTGAATTTTCTTCCCATTCAGATAGGATCCATTCCCAATTTCTGCCTCAAAAAGTTCTTCAGTAATTGGGTTATAAACTAATCCTAATATTGGTTTAGAATCATGAACTAGGGCGATAGATATAGTAAACTCAGGTTTTTTCTCTATAAAAGCTTTTGTTCCATCAATTGGATCTATAGTCCAGACATAATTTTTATTTAATCTTTGTGAATCATCTTCTGATTCTTCTGATAGCCATCCATATGAAATTCTATTATTTCTAAGGCTTAGAGCAAGGCTATCATTCACTGCGTAATCAACTTCGGTAACAGGGTTGTTTGGACTTTTATCCCACTGTTTAATTTCTTTTGAGAAATATTTCTTTGCAATTTTTCCTGCTTCCAAAATCGCTTCTCGTGCTAAGTTTTTATCGTCCTTAATGTTAAATATAACCAATTTAATTTCCAGCTACTGTCATTTGTTTAATTAATACTGAAGGTGAATTCGTTCTGTTTTTAAATTTTAGATCATTTGCTGGAATTAAATTAGCAAAAATAGAGTTTAGGTTTCCAGCTATAGTTATTTCGCTTATAGGGTAAGTAATTTTTCCATTTTCAATCAAAAAACCAGCCGCACCTCTACTATAGTCACCAGTAACACCGTTAACACCCATTCCAATTAATTCGGTTATATATATTCCTTTATTTAAGCTGCCTAACATATCATCAAGGGAACTATCGCCTGGTTCAAGGTATAAGTTTGTTGAACTAGGAAAAGGAATGCTAGAAGTGCCTCTTGACGCATGACCCGTCGTAGAAAGGCCTAATTGTCGTGAGGAAGATAGATCTAATATCCAATTTTTTAATACCCCATCAGATACAATTTCTAATTTCTTTGTTTCGGATGCTTCTCCATCAAATGGCTTAGATCCTAAACCGTCGATAATATGGGGATCATCTATAATGTTAATTTTATTATTAAATATTTGTTTGTCCATTTTCTCATGAAGGAAGCTAGTTTTTTTTGCTATTGATTGACCATTAATTGCACTAGATAGGTGTCCAAGCAAACTAGAGGCCACCCTCCAATCAAAAATAACTGGTAACTCGCTTGAATCAATCTTTACTGGATTTAGTCTTTTGACAGCTCTTTCTCCAGCACTATTTCCTATTAATTTTGGATTTTCTAATCCAGACTTGTGTCTTGATACTGAATAATCATAGTCTCGTTCCATCTCAGAACCATCTCCAGCGATCACAGCTGCAGATATAGAAAATGTAGAACCAGAATATGATTCAAAAAACCCATTAGTATTTGCTAGAGCAACAGTTGATTTACTCCAGGAAGACTCAGCTCCCTCTGAATTTGTAACCCCTTTAACAGAAAGAGCAGCATCTTCTGCAATACTAATATTTTCATACAAGTCCTCTATTGATGGTTCAAGTTTATCAAGTAAATTAAGCTTAGGAAATGATTTAGTTTTAATATTTTTTTCACTTATTCCTGCGTATGGGTCGTCAGGAGCTACTTTAGCCATTTCTATTGCTCTTTCTATAAGTTCATTTATGTCATAGTCTGAGTTATTAGTTGAGGATACAATAGATTGTTTTTTTCCAATGAAAACTCTTAGCCCATAACCGTTGGATTCTGACCTTTCTAAATCCTCCCTTTTGCCAAGCCTTTGTGATACTGATATAGATTCACTGGTTATACTTATAGCATCAGCGGAATCTGCACCTGCTGTTCGTGCTTTATCTATTAATTTTGTAAGTATATTTTCTGATTTATTTTTTTCACTTATATTTTTTTGCATTTTTTTCCTAAAAATATTTATAATGTTATATTAATTTACTTCCATATTGATTTACCTTTTCCAGGTAGTCCAAGTATATCCCATTTTGTATCTATCAATTCAATTATATTCTTATCCATTTTGATTTTTGATCCCCATTCCCTTTTAGTTTCTGGGGGTATTTTATTTGTTGCGTCTAAACCTATTTTTGAGCCTAAACCATCCTCTGTTGAGGCAAAGTCAAGATAGTCAATTGGAGTATTTTCTAAAATTGTAACATCTCTAGAGGGGTCCATACGAGTAGATATTGCCCAAACTACATCTTTCCATTTTCGTGTATTTATATCTTGGTCAACAATTATAATCCACTTAGTGTACATAAATTGTTTCAAGTAAGACCAAATACCCAACATAATTCTTTTTGCTTGACCAGGGTAAGTTTTATTGATTGAAACAACTGCAATTCTATAGCTACACGCCTCAGGAGGTAACCAGAAGTCAATTATTTCCGGAAATTGTTGTTGAATTAGAGGAATAAACACCTCATTAAGTGCTTCACCTAATATAGAGGGTTCATCTGGTGGCCTGCCAGTAAAAGTTGATAGATAAATAGGCTTTTGTTTCATTGTAATTGTATTTACTTTGAATACAGGAAATTTTTCAACGCTATTATAATAACCTGTATGATCTCCATATGGTCCTTCATCTGCCAAATGATTTGGAAGTATATGACCTTCTAAAACTATTTCAGAGTTTGCTGGAACAAATAAGGGTATATTTTTAGCCTTAACTAACTCGAGCTTTTTATTTCTTAGAAAACCTGCAAACTGGTACTCACTAAGACTCTCAGGTGTTGGGGTAACAGCAGCAATCAATGTTGCTGGATCTGTGCCTATTGAAACTGCAATTGGCATAGGCTTGTTTGGATTTTGTTTTGTCCAATTTAGAAAGTCTTGTGCGCCTCCTCTATGTTTTAACCAGCGCATAATTACTGTATTTTTATTCAATAATTGCATTCGATATATCCCTAGATTATATTTTTCATTTGCATCTTTTGTAATAACCAAAGGCCAAGTAAATAAAGGGGCAGGTTCATTAGGCCAGCAAGTTTGAATAGGTAATTTGGTCAGATCTACATCTTCACCTTCAAAAACTAATTGCTGACACCTAGCATTTTTGACTTTTGAAGGCTTCATATTTAAAACTGTTTTCAATAAAGGTATCATGTTTATAGTTTCTTTCCATCCTTCAGGAGGGGCGGGTTGTCTCAAAAATGCCAGAGTTTTTCCAAGCTCATTTAGCTCATCAGGTTTTTTATTTATTCCCATTGCTACTCTTTGAACAGTTCCAAATAGGTTTACTAACACAGGAATATCAATCTGTTTACCAAATGAATTTATTGGTTTTTCAAATAAAACAGCCGGTCCTTTTTCAGATAAAAGGCGCGTATGGATTTCAGTCATTTCAAGAACTGTAGAAACAGGTTTTTTTACACGAATTAATTCTCCCTTATTTTCTAAATATTTGATAAAGTCCTCTAGATCTGAAAAAGCCATATATTTTAATTCCTTTTATTTAGATGTATGTTTATATAGTTACTTATTTAATCTTAACTTCTAAGAAAGAATAAAATGAATAAAAAAAGCAACTCAGAAGTTCTAGAAAGAGCTAAAAATTACCCATATAAAAGGCCAAAAGGCTCTTTTTTGCTTGAAAATGATAGAATAGTTGAACTCAAAGGCAGAGTTCTTGATGGAGATCTAAAAAAATTCATACCGGTACTAGCATATGGTTCGAATGCTTCACCAGAACAAATCAGAAGAAAGTTAAGCCCTATTAAAGAGCCAATAGCTGTTTTATCTGCTACTATAAAAAATTTAGATGTAATATTTTCAGGCCAGTTTTCCCGATATGGTTGTGTGCCCGCTACAATAACTAATTCAGATGGCACTATGCTATATACACATGTCATACTACTTACTAAAAATCAACTTAAGATTATTCATAAAACAGAGCTCCCTGAATATAGGTATGGTGAATTAAAGATCCCTATAATTATTGATAGGTTAGGTTTTAGAGAAAGTATTTTTGCTTATGTTTTTGATTTTGGTTTTGAAAAAGATAAAAAATTTATTGCATTTGATGAAGTTTATGCAGAAAAAAGAAATTTCTTAACATTGAAACATAGAGAATTTCTATCATTTGTATTTGAACAAATTATAAATGACCCTCTTGAGCTAGATGATCTGCTAATATCGATTGCAAATGATAGAAGAAAATTAGATGAGTATAGAAATCGTATAAAAAAAATGTCAAAAAAAATTACTCTTAAGAGTTTTACTCAAATCTTACCTAAGTAAATATTATAAAATTAGTTACCAATAAGAAAACATAAGAAAATTGCAAAACCAAAAGTACTGTTTGATTTAAATTTTTTTAAACAGTCATTACTAAGTTTAGGTTTTAGTGTGATTATTTGCCAAGCTAGATGTGATGAGGATAGCAAAAAAATAGGCCAAAAAAACCATTTTACCCCAACAGTTATTGAACAGTAAGAAAGTAAAAGAAATGTGAATGAATAAAAAATAGAGAGAAATATTTTCAAATTTTTCTCTCCTATATATATCGCAGATGATTTAATTCCAACCAGCTTATCGTCATTTATGTCCATCAAAGCATAAATTGTGTCATATCCTAAAGTCCAAAAGATTCCTGCTAAGTAGATAATAATACAGATATGAGAAATTTGATTATTAATCTCCACCCAAGCTAAAATTACTCCAAAATTAAAAGCTAGACCTAAAAAAATTTGAGGCCACCATGTTATTCTTTTCATGAAAGGGTATATTGCAACAAGTAATAATGAAAATAATCCAATAAAAATAGTAAGAAAATTAAATTGAATTAATATTGAGAAGCCAATGAGGCTTTGAAAAACTAACCAAATTGAGGCCTTAAATATTGTTATTTCTCCAGATGGTAGAGGTCTATTGGATGTTCTTTTGACTTTTGAGTCTAATTTCATATCAATTAAATCATTAAAAGTACAACCAGCTCCTCTCATTGCTATGGAGCCAAGAAAAAAATATAAATATAAAAGAATCTCTTTAGTCTCATTTTCTAATGATAGTGAAATGCTTATGCTCCACCAAGCTGGTAACATTAAAAGCCAAATACCAATAGGTCGGTCAAATCGAGATAGTTTGATATAAGGAATAATTCCATCAGGAAGGTAGTCAATAATTATATTAAATGAGCTATCAGCTAGTTTTTTGCTATTCAAATCTTTTTTTTTATTACTCATTGTAATAATCTTATTTATGGCTTTTTCAAAAAATATCAGACTTTTTACTGAACAGGATATTTTGCAAAATGTAAATATCAATTTAGTTGACCGAAATATAAATTATCTAAAAAATGTGATGCGATGTAAAGACGGTGATTACATTAGATTGTTTAATGGCAGAGACGGAGAGTGGTTATGCGAGTTAATGGATATACAAAGCAGGCCTTTTGTTGTTCCTCGTAAAATTTTTTTATCTCAAAATTCTCAAAAAAAAGATAGTATTTGGGTAATATTTTCTTTAATCAAAAGCTCAAGGTCAAAAATTTTAATCGAAAAAGCAACAGAGTTAGGTGCCTCAAAAATTATTGCTATTAAAGCTGCTAGATCAAATGTAAAATCAATTAATTTATCCAAAGCAACACTAACTTCTATTGAATCAGCAGAACAATGTGGTAGAATAACTGTACCTCAATTAAAATATTATAATTCGTTCGGTTCCCTTTTTCAAAAGTGGCCTAGTGGGAGGTCATTTATTTGGGGAGATAAAAATTCTAATTATACAGATTCCAAAATATTTATAAATATTGGTGGTTTGATAATTGGTCCTGAGGGTGGTTTTGTGGAAGAGGAGATTAAATTGTTTCAAAGTTTTTCTAAATCTCAATCATTTTCGTTAGGTGAGTTGACACTACGATCAGAAACTGCAGCTGTAGTAATGATATCAATATGGAAATTAATAAATAAATTATAATTACTCAAAATATAATATTAATTATGGCTGACATACTTATAGAAGATTATTATCAATTAGCTGATTATTTCCAGGCAGGTTGTAAACCAATTTCAGAGTGGAAAGTGGGAACAGAGCATGAAAAATTTGGTTTTATAAAAGAAAGCCAAAAGCCTATAAGTTACTATGGGGATCAGGGTATATTAAAGATTTTAAACGGACTAGTTGGTTTAGGTTGGAATCCTAAATACGAGAATAATAATATTATTGCTCTATCTCTGGGCAAACAATCAATAACATTAGAGCCGGGGGGGCAATTAGAATTATCCGGTGCTCCCTTAGGCAGTATTCATGAAACGTGTGTAGAAGTTAACTCTCATTTGTCTCAATTAAGGTCAGTATCTGAAAAAATTGGAGTAGGTTTCATTGGTATTGGATTCCACCCTGTTCTCAAATTAGATGAAGTGCCCTTAATGCCAAAGAGTAGATATAAAATTATGAAAAATTATATGCCGAAAAAGGGCTTTCATGGATTAGATATGATGTTTAGAACTTGTACTGTTCAAACAAATTTAGATTACTCATCAGAGATTGATATGGTAAAAAAATTAAGAGTCTCATTAGCTCTACAACCGTTATCAACTGCTTTATTTGCTAATTCCCCTTTTCTAGAAGGTAGACTGTCTGGTTATAAATCTTTAAGATCCTATGTTTGGATGCATACAGATCAAGATAGGTGTGGTATGCTCCCTTTTGTTTTTGAAGAGGGAATGGGCTTTGAGTCCTATGTTAATTATGCCCTAGATGTTCCAATGTATTTTGTAATTAGAGATGGAAATTTTATAAACGCTGAGGGTCAAACATTTCGGGATTTCATGAAGGGTTCACTTAAATGTTTGCCAAATGAAATGCCATTAATTAGTGATTGGGAGAACCATTTAAGCACTTTATTTCCAGAGGTAAGGTTAAAAAAATTTTTAGAAATGCGTGGAGCAGATGCAGGTAATTGGTCAAGTTTGTGCGCTAATCCTGCGTTTTGGGTTGGATTGTTGTATGATGAGAATTGCCTCAACGAAGCATATGAATTGATTTCAGATTTCTCAATTAATGAAATTTTAAGTATGAGAGAGAATGTGCCTACCCATGGTTTAAAAACAAAAATAAAATCAAAACTTACAATGAATGATTTAGCTGAAAAAGTTTTGAAAATCTCAAAAAAAGGGCTGAAAAACAGAAAAATCTTTGACTCTTCAGGTAATGATGAAAGTATATTTCTCGAAGTAATTATTCAAAGACAAAAAGAATGTAATTCACCTGCTGATAAACTGATTGAATTATTTAATAGTGAATGGTCAGAGTCTATTGGAAAGATATTTGAAGAAAATATGGCTTAACTAGTATTTGTTCCGCCTACGGTTAGTCCATCAATTTTTAGAGAAGGTTGTCCTACACCGACTGGAACTCCTTGCCCATTTTTACCGCATGTTCCTACTCCCGGATCTAATTGCATATCATCGCCAATGCCTGATATTTTCGTAAGTATATCTGGACCGTTGCCAATCAATGTTGCTCCTTTAACAGGACGTTTAATCTTACCATTTTTTATCTCATAAGCTTCAGTACAAGAAAAAACAAACTTTCCTGATGTTATATCGACCTGTCCGCCTCCAAAATTTACAGCATAGAGACCATTTTTCACACTTGATAATAATTCATCTCTTTTTTGTGTTCCATTTAACATATAAGTATTTGTCATTCTTGGCATTGGGACGTGAGCATAAGATTCTCTTCTTCCGTTTCCAGTGGGATGCATACCCATGAGTCTTGCATTTAGTCTATCGTGAATATACCCAGTTAAAATTCCATCTTCAATTAATGTAGTGCACTGAGTTGGTGTTCCTTCATCATCTATTGTTAAAGAACCTCTTCTATCTTTTATTGTCCCATCATCTACGACTGTTACACCTTTAGCAGCTATTCTTTTCCCCATTAAGTCAGAAAAAGCAGATGTTTTTTTTCTATTAAAATCACCTTCGAGCCCATGACCAATAGCTTCATGCAAAAGGATTCCAGGCCAACCTGGGCCTAAAATAACAGTCATTTCTCCTGCTGGAGCACCAATAGAGTCCATATTAACTTTTGCTTGCCGAATTGCCTCGTTCACACTTTTTTTCCATAAATCGGGTTTAATCCATTCAGCCAGTTCAGACCTACCCCCTATTCCATATGAGCCAACCTCTTGTCTCGTCCCATCACCGACAACTATTTGAACATTAAGTCTGACTAATGGCCTTATATCATCATAAATTTCACCATCTGCTCTGAGAATTTTTATAGCTTGCCAGGAACTAGTTAAGGAAGCTGAAACTTGTTTAACTAAATTATCATTTGACCTGGCATAAGAATTAATATCTTCAAGAACTTTAATTTTTTTACTAAATTCAATTTCATTCACAGGGTTTATATTGCTGTATAATTTTTTATTAGTTTTTTCAGGAGAAATTTCTATATTACCCGAGTGTCCAGCTTTAACATTATTAATTGTCTCAATAGCTCTTTTAATGGAGATGTCACTTATTTGAGAAGAGTGAGCGTAAGCTGTTGATTCCCCTACGACACCTCTTAGTCCAAAACCTTTTTCAATATCATAATTAGCTGATTTAATTCTATTATCGTCTAAAAGAAGGGCGTCAGATTGTTTGTATTCTAGGTACAATTCTCCATCATCTAAATGATTTAGCGCTAAATTTGTGTAATTTGTTAATTTTCCTTCATCCAAATCTGTGTTTGAAAAAAAGAGTTTTTCTGGATGATAATCGCTCATTTTACACTCTAAATACCAATTATTTATGGATTTTTTATAAAATTACAAGAAGATTTATGCTAAAATAGCCTCAAAAAGTGACTAAAAAATAGAAATTATATTATATTTTTTTTTTTTGATCTAGGTGTTGAGTTATAAAAAAAATTATTTAAATCTATAGCATAAGTATTTAATCATTTTTTTTCTTAACTAGACTGGTTTTATTGTTGTTTCTTATGTAAAAGTTATAGTTATAGATTTTATATGGCAGGAAAAAGTATGTTTATAAAGAAAGTTCTAACGGTATTATGTTCTTTATTTTGTGCCCTTATAGTTGTGCCAGCATCAGCTGAAGAAGCTATAGGTGTTTCTAAGCCTTGGCAAATGGGCTTTCGTGAAGCTGCTTCACCCGTTATGGAGAGGATTGTTGATTTTCATAATTTCTTAATGATTATATCTGTGGCAATAGCTCTGTTTGTTACTATTCTTTTGGGTTATGTAATGATTAGGTTTAGAGCGAGTAAGAATCCCAACCCTAGCAAGAGAACTCATAATACATTTATAGAAGTCTTATGGACGGTTATTCCTATAATTATTTTAGTAGTTATGGTTGTTCCATCATTTCGTCTTTTATACTACATGGATAAAACTGACGAACCTGAAATGACTCTTAAAGCAATTGGCCATCAATGGTATTGGTCATATGAATATCCGGATCATGGTGACTTTGTTTTTGATGCAATAATGATTGAAGAGTCTGATCTTAAACCTGGCCAAGAGAGATTGCTTCATACTGATAATGAAGTGGTTCTTCCCATAAATACAAATATTAAAATTTTAGTTACTGCTGATGATGTTATTCACAATTGGGCTTTGCCTAGTTTTGGTATTAAAATGGATGCCGTTCCTGGACAATTAAATGAAACTTGGGTCAACATAACTAAGCCTGGTATATATTATGGAATGTGTTCAGAGCTTTGTGGTGTAAGGCATTCGTTTATGCCTATTACTATTCGAGCCGTGACCAAAGAAAATTTTTCTGAATGGGTCGAAAAAGCAAAAATAGAATTCGCAAAAAACAGCCCTTACCCATCTGATAAAAATTTAGATCCTTCATCAGAAGTTGTATCATTAACATCTAATATAAATAATAAGGTTATAACAAAATGACTCATACTACCGCAGAAGCACTTCACGATCATAAACCGAGTTTTGCCCGTAGGTGGCTCATGTCAACTAATCATAAAGATATTGGCACTTTATACATAATTTTTGCAATTTGCGCAGGAGTAGTAGGTGGTATTTTTTCTATTCTTATGAGAATGGAATTACAGTCCCCTGGAATGCAATTTTTTGGAGAAAATTATCAATTTTATAATGTTTTGGTTACAGGTCATGGTCTTGTTATGGTTTTCTTCATGATAATGCCAGCATTCATCGGTGGTTTTGGAAACTGGTTTGTTCCTTTAATGATAGGAGCTCCAGATATGGCCTTTCCAAGATTAAATAATATTTCATTCTGGCTTTTAATACCTGCTGCTGCTTTGCTCATAGCCTCAACTTTTGTTGATGGAGGCGCTGGAACTGGTTGGACTGTTTATGCCCCGCTTTCCACCTCCGGTCATCCTGGTATGGCAGTTGATTTAGCAATTTTCTCACTTCATCTAGCAGGAGCTTCATCAATTTTAGGAGCAATCAATTTTATAACTACTATATTTAATATGCGTGCTCCTGGAATGACATTACACAAGATGCCTTTGTTTGTATGGTCAATTTTAGTTACAGTGTTCCTTTTGCTTCTTTCTCTTCCTGTTTTAGCTGGGGCAATAACTATGTTGCTTACAGATAGGAATTTCGGTACAACTTTTTTTGATGCAGCTGGCCAAGGTGACCCCATATTATACCAACATCTATTTTGGTTTTTTGGTCATCCAGAAGTGTATATTTTGATTCTCCCAGGTTTTGGCATAATAAGTCATATAATTTCAACTTTTTCTAAAAAGCCGGTATTCGGTTACCTGCCTATGGTATACGCAATGGTAGCTATCGGCGTGGTAGGTTTTGTAGTTTGGGCTCATCATATGTACACAGTCGGAATGGATGTGGATACAAGAGCTTACTTTATGGCTGCCACAATGGTTATAGCTGTGCCAACTGGTATAAAAATATTTTCATGGATAGCCACTATGTGGGGTGGTTCCCTAGAATTTAAAACACCTATGCTCTTTGCTATAGGGTTAATCTTTCTTTTCACTATTGGTGGTGTGACGGGAATAATATTAGCTAATGCTGGTGTAGATATGGCAATGCACGATACCTACTATGTAGTTGCTCATTTTCATTATACTATGTCACTAGGTGCATTATTTGGTATTTTTGCAGGATTTTATTATTGGGCCCCAAAAATGTGGGGATGGAAATATAATGAGACACTGGGAAAGATTCATTTTTGGTTAACATTTTTCTCAGTAAATCTGACGTTTTTTCCTATGCATTTTTCTGGTTTAGCAGGAATGCCAAGACGATATGTTGATTATCCAGATGCTTTTGCTCCATGGAACTTTGTCTCTTCAATTGGTTCATATATATCAGGCTTTGGAGTTTTAGTTTTTCTCTATCTTGTTTTAGAAATGTTCGTTAGAAAACGTAAAGCTGAAGATAACTACTGGGGAGAGGGTGCTACAACTCTTGAATGGACTCTAACTTCTCCTCCTCCATGGCATACTTATGATCAACTGCCAAGAATAAAATGATTTTGAGGGTTAATGGTTGATTCACTTATAAGTCAGACTCCAAAACTAAATGACCATTCTTCAGCAGTCAAATCAGAATGGTTTGATTACTTCAGGCTATTGAAGCCAAGGGTGATGTCTCTAGTGGTTTTTAGTGGGCTGATAGGCATGGCTATCGCTCCAGGAAGTATTCATTTTGTTACGGGTTTTATTGCGATAATTTCTATAGCTCTTGGTGCTGGTGCAGCTGGCGCTATAAACATGTGGTATGAATCAGACATAGATGCTCTTATGCAAAGAACTAAAAATAGGCCAATCCCCTCAGGGAGGGTTGTTAGAGAAGAAGCCCTGTCACTTGGTATTATTGTTGCTGGTGCAGCAGTAATAATAATGGGCCTTTTAGTCAATATAGTTTCTGCAATTTTACTACTCCTTACAATCGCTTTTTATGTATTCATATATACAATGCTTCTGAAAAGAAGAACTTCACAAAATATAGTTATCGGAGGTGCGGCTGGTTCACTACCCCCAGTTATTGGGTGGTCAGCTGTAACAGGTTCTATAGATTTCTTTCCTATATTAATATTCACAATTATATTCTTTTGGACTCCTCCTCATTTCTGGGCATTGTCATTATACAATCATTTAGATTATAAAAAAGCTGGTATTCCAATGTTGCCTGTAGTAGCAGGTTTGAGAAAAACAGTTACATATATTTTAATTTATGCATTTTTACTTTTACCAATAAGTATTATGCCATGGTTTTTTGGATATTTAGGAACGCTTTATTTATCTACTGCTATATTGCTTGGGTTAATTTTTTTATTAAGAGCAGTTCAAGTTCTTAAAAAAATAAACAAAGATGCAAATACGTTTGAACAGGCAGCGAAGAAACTATTCAATTACTCTATTTTTTATCTCTTTATATTGTTGTTATCTGTATATTTTGACTCAAGTTTAATTTAGGTTTTTTATGCCACTAAGTGAAAGACATAAGAAAAATAGAAAAAAAAATGTAGTAGTTGCTTTATGTTTAATAGCTTTTGTTATTTTGATTTATTTAGGTTCAGTAGTTAAATCTGGCGGTGGGTAGTAATGAGAAAAGAGAATAGAATTAGGGTAACCGCCTTATCATCCTTTCTAGTAGTTTTTATTATGATTGGAGCAGCATATGCAGCTGTACCTTTGTATAAATTGTTTTGTCAAGTAACCGGTTTCGCTGGTACAACGCAAAAAGCTAACTCATTACCTATAGATATCTCAGATAGGGTTATTAGGGTACAATTTGATGCTAATGTTGGCAAAGGGCTTTCATGGGATTTTTCTCCTGCTCAGCGAGAGGTTAGTATAAAGATAGGTGAAGAGGGTATAGCTTTTTATACAGCTAAAAATCTAACCAATAAACATATCAAAGGTTCAGCAGTTTTTAACGTTACTCCCCCAAAGGCAGGTTATTACTTTAGTAAGATTGATTGTTTTTGTTTTCAAGAGCAAACATTAGCGCCTGGTGAAGAAGTTAGGATGCCTGTAACTTTTTTTATCAACCCAGAGATCATTGAAGAGCCTGATATGGATGATATAAAAATTATTACACTTTCATATACCTTCTTTGAGCAAATCGAAGATAATCAAGATTTAACAGAAGATTCTTCTGTTGATTTATTTAATAACATGCTATTAAAATCTTACGTTTCAATGAAAAAGGAGCCTTATAATGGCTGAAGGCCACTCAAGAGATCATAGTTATCATTTAGTTGACCCAAGCCCGTGGCCTATAGTTGGAGCTTTTGCTGCTTTTATACTAACTTTAGGAATGGTTTTGTGGTTCCATGATGTTACAATTTGGGTCTTCATTATCGGAGCTGTTATTACTGCATATGTTTTTCTTGTTTGGTTTAGAGATATAATTAAGGAAGGGGAACATCAAGGTTTTCATACTCCAGTTGTACAGCTTGGCCTTAGGTATGGTATGGTGCTTTTTATTGCTTCAGAAGTAATGTTTTTCGCTGCTTGGTTCTGGGCATACTATAATGCAGCCCTTTTTCCAACTGAAACTATGGGAGGGACATGGCCGCCTGAGGGTGTATTGACTTTTAATCCATGGGACCTACCTCTGCTTAATACCTTAATTTTACTTCTTTCATCTACAACAGTTACGATTGCACATCACGCATTAAGAAATGGTAATTATGCCGGTCTTAAAATCTGGCTTTGGGTAACGGTACTTCTGGGAATAAGTTTTACAGGTTGTCAAATTTTAGAGTATGTTGAAGCTCCATTTCCTTTTGGTCAAGGTGCGTATGGATCAACTTTTTTTATGGCTACTGGTTTCCATGGGGCACATGTTATAATTGGAACTATATGCTTGTTAGTTTGTTTAATTAGGGCTTATGCAGGACATTTTAAACCTGATCACCATTTTGGGTTGGAGGCTGCTGCTTGGTATTGGCATTTTGTTGATGTGGTCTGGATATTCCTTTTCTGTTCAATTTACTGGTATGGTGTGGGTCCTATAGCACATCATTAAGTAATTATTGACTGAAACATTGATTTATAAATTATGTATAATTTTATCTTAAATGAATTTTCTTCTTTTAAAAAAATAACTCAAATTTTTTTATGAGAATTTACATCATTTTGCAATATCAAATTAAAACCAATTTTTGAAATAAATATTATTATGAAATACCTAACTGATTTCCGGCCAACTTTATGGTCTACAATTTTCGCATTTATTGGTCTTATTTTTTTGTTTGCTTTGGGGACTTGGCAATTAGATAGATTAGAGTGGAAGAATAATCTTATATTCGAACGCCAAAGCCATTTAAATGATGATCCCATATTATTTAACGGAGATATTAAAGAATTAAATGATACATTTTGGAAACCTGTTGAGGTAAAAGGAGTTTACATGCATGATAAGGAGTTATATCTTGCTGCCCGTTCTATGAGAGGTAATGTAGGTTTCCATGTTCTGACTCCTTTTCGTTTGTCTAATGGAAGAAATGTTCTTATTAACAGAGGTTGGGTGCCACGAGAAAAAAAAGATCCTATATCAAGGATAGAATCTAAGTATACAGGCTCTGTTAAGTTGATAGGAATAGTTACCCCTGGATTTAAAAAAGGCTTTTTTTCGCCAAAAAATGACTTGTCTAAAAATGTTTGGTTATATGTTGATTATACAGAAATGAGTAGTGCAGTTGGAATGGAATTACAAAAATTTGTTATTGATGCAAAAGAGAATGGAAAGGGAGGCTTTCCTATTGGATCTCAAACTAGGATAAACATGCCCAACGATCATTTGCAGTATGCTGTCACATGGTATTTATTAGGTTTAACATTAGTATTCGTTTGGTTTTTTTGGAACAAAAATAGACTAAAGTCATAAGCTAAATACTATTCTTAAAGTGTTTTGAGAGTTTTAAATTTTGAGCTTGATAATTTGAATTAAGTTTTTCTGATCCATAACTTTTGTCAGGATTTTCGGTAAGTCTTTCATATATTATTCTACAAACTATTTGTCCATCTTCTAAAGTGAAAGGTAGCTCATAGGATCGAACTTCTAATACAGCTTTTGATCCTTTTCCTCCAAGTGAGTGGTGGCCAAAGCCAGGATCAAAAAAGCCAGCATAATGTACTCTAAACTCTCCATGCAAAGGGTTAAATGCCGCCATTTCAGCCGCGTAATCAGGAGGGACAGTTACTGCCTCTTTAGAAACCAATATATAAAATGCATATGGGTCAAGAATTAAATTTTTATTATTATTTACATAAATTTTTTCCCAAAAATTTTCAAGGTTGTATTCATTAACTTTATCTAGATCGATTAATGAAGTGTATTTTTTTGCTTTGTAACCTATTATTGTATTGGTATTTTCGCCTGAAAGATCAACAGAAATTGGCACTCCATTTTTAATTCTCTTAGCAAATTCTTTGTCTGTGTATTTACTTTCAACAAGTTTTACCTTTTCATGAAGTCTCCTTGTTGCAGTATCATTAGGTCTTGGTGTGCCTCTTCTTAAACGCATCTGTAATAATTTAGTGCCTTTTGAAACAATTACGCTAAATGTTCTAGGGCTAATTTCTGCATATAAAAAACCCTTATAACCCTCATTAATTCTATCAAACTCAACACCTTTGTCAGTAATCAATCTTGTAAAAACATCTACTCTTCCAATAGAACTCTTTGGGTTAGCAATCCCAGAAACTCTACTTGGTAGAACAACGCTTTCTTGAAGAGGCACAATATATACAGCTCCTCTTTCAAGCACATTGCCGCCCAATAAATCAATTTTGTGCATTCCTAATGTATCGATTTTTTGCATTACTGTAAAACTTTCACCTGGAAGGAAACTAGCTCTGACTCTATAAGCGTACCGGCTAAGTCGGAGGTCAATACTTGCAGGTTGAATTTGACTTTCTTCTATTTGGTCATCAAGTGAAAAAATAACTTTTTCGTTTATTAGATCTCTAAGCGTTTGAGATGGGAGAACACCAGTAGGGAATATGCCTGAATTACTTAAATCTTTATCCTCTAGGTTTTTATCTTTAAAGAGATGATTATCTTTTGTAATTTTTTCCATATTATATTTGAGATTCCTGTGCATAATGAGAGTAATATATCGTATAAAATAAACTAAAAAAAAATCTAATTTATATTTAAAAATATGCCTAGAATAATAGCAAATTTTTTGATAAATGTTTACATAGATCCTTAAATAGATACATATAATTAGTTATTTATGCAATTTTAGCAGATTTTTTTGGGGTATTTCAATAATGTGTACTGTTTGTAATATTGGAGAAATTTTTTGAAATATATAAGTACTCGGGGGCAATCTGAGCCATTAAATTTTGAACAAGTGCTAATGAAAGGTCTAGCGGCTGATAAGGGGCTATACATGCCTGAAACTTGGCCTAGACTATCCTATGAACAAATATCAAACTTGAAGTATTTGTCTTATGATAAATTAGCTCATGAGTTAATTACTCCCTATGTTGGGGATGTGCTATCTCCTTATGAATTGGAACAAATTATATATAAGTCATATTCATCATTTTCAAATAGCGAAATCACACCCTTAATTCAACTAACAAATAAGGAGTATCTTCTAGAGTTATTTCATGGCCCTACTTTGGCGTTTAAAGATTGTGCAATGCAACTATTGGGGAGTTTATTTGAGTTTTTTTTAAAAAAAAGAAAAGAAAAAATTACAATAATATGTGCTACCTCAGGAGATACAGGGGCTGCAGCTGTTGAAGCAATTAAAGATAAGGCCTTTATTGATCTTGTGGTTTTGTTTCCCAAGGGCAGGATATCCGAAGTTCAACAAAGACAAATATCTACCTCTGGTTCAGAAAATATTCATTCATTAGCAATTGAAGGTAATTTTGATGATTGCCAGTTGATTGTGAAAAACTTATTAAACAATAAAGAATTCTGCAATAAATATAATTTATCAGCTGTAAATTCAATAAACTGGGTTAGGGTAATGGCTCAAGTCATATACTATTTTTATGCTGCATTAAAACTAGGAAGCCCTGGAGAAAAAATTAATTTCAGTGTTCCAACAGGTAATTTTGGTGATATATTCGCTGGTTTTGTTGCTTTCAAAATGGGTTTACCCATAGAAAAATTATGTATTGCGACAAACTCAAATGATGCCCTAGAAAGGTTTTTAACAAAAGGTGAATATGTTGTTGAGAGCGTTAAGGCAACTATAAGTCCTAGTATGGATATACAAATCGCAAGCAATTTAGAGAGACTACTTTTTGAGTGTTCAGATAGAAATTATAAAATGATAAGAAATATAATGTCTAATTTAAATAATGAAAAAAAGTTTGAAATTGACTATCATACACTTAGTAAAATAAAAGACTTGTTCATTGCTAAAAGTGTGAATGAGGAATTAACTAAAAGAACTATTAAAGACTTCTGGTTGGAATATAACAAATTAATCGATCCGCATACTGCTGTAGGATTAAGAGCTGGCAAAAATATATTACCAATAAATGAAAAAATTGTATATTTAGCTACAGCGCATCCATCAAAGTTTCCTGAAGCTGTAAAAAGTTCTATTGGGTTAGTTCCTGAGATTCCTATAAGTGTAAAAGATATAATTAAAAAGAAAGAAATTTATACCATCTTAGGAAATGAAGAAAAAGATGTTAAAGAGTATTTTTATGAAAATATATATAATTTATCTAGAGAAGAATTCTAATGTCTAATATAGAATTAACTAAACTACCCAATGGCATAAGAATAATAAGTGAAAAGGAAAAATACTTTGAAACTATTTCTTTAGGTATATGGATTGATGTGGGATCTAGGAACGAACCAAAAAAACTTAATGGAATTTCACATCTTTTAGAGCATATGGCTTTTAAAGGTACTAAGAATAGAAGTTCAAAAGAAATTGTTCAAGAAATTGAAAATGTTGGAGGTTATTTGAATGCATATACTTCAAGAGAAAATACAGCATATTATGTAAAAATTTTAAAAAAAGATTTAATTCTAGCAGTAAATATACTGATAGATATTTTAACTAATTCAGTTTTTGAAGAATTAGAGTTAGAAAAAGAAAAAGACGTGATAAAACAAGAAATTGGTCAATCTAAAGATACTCCAGATGATATTATTTTTGATTATTTTCAGTCAGTTGCTTTTCCAAATCAACCTATAGGTCGTTCTATACTTGGTACAAGTGAAAATATCAAAAATTTTACACGAGGTACTCTTATTGACTATCTGAGGTCTGAGTACACTTCAAATAGAATAATTTTTTCTGCTTCAGGGAATATCAATCATGATGAATTAGTTAGTATGATTGCCAATCAGATGAGTGATTATGCCGTTTATAAGAGCGATAGTTTTGATAAAGCAAATTATTTTGGAGGAGAATATAGAGAAATTCGTGATCTTGAGCAAGTTCATATTGTTTTAGGAATGGAAGGGGTATCATACAATGATGATTATTATTTCTCATCCCAAATTTATTCATCAATTTTAGGTGGAGGAATGTCATCTAGGCTTTTCCAAGAAATTAGGGAAAATAAGGGCCTATGTTATTCCGTATATTCATTTGCTTCTTCGTACATTGACTCTGGGTTAGTGGGTGTTTATGCAGGTACAAGCTCAAATCAAATTAAAGATTTAATTCCTTCTGTCATTGAAGAAATTCATAATATGACAAATTGCGTTACTGATGAAGCTATTGACAGAGCAAAAGCGCAATTAAAAGCTTCAATAGTTATGTCTCAAGAAAATACTTCGTCTAGATGTGAAAATATTGCAAGACAATTAATTATTCACGATAGGCCTGTTACAAACTCAGAAATAATTTCAAAGATTGAATCTGTTGATAGACAACAAGTTTTAAATTTTGCAAAGCACATATTAGATAATGGTTTGCCTGTTTTTTCAGCTATTGGACCTGTTAGCAAAGTTGAAAAATTTGAAAAAATTACTGAAAGATTAAACAATTAAATATCTAAAATAATTATGCGTACATTAACAAATATATTACAAAAAAATATTATTTCATCTCACTTTTCTGGAGTAGATATTTATCTTAGAACACCACAGTTTTCAGATTTTGTTGAATGGTCAAATTTAAGAAATGAATCCAGAAAATTCTTAGAACCCTGGGAACCAAAATGGTCAAAAAACTCACTTACAAAAAGTGATTATAGGCGAAGGATAACTAGACATGAACAAGATATAAGGTATGAGCGTAATATACCATTTTATATATTTACTATTAAGGAAGATTTGCTAGTTGGCGGTGTCTCTTTAAGTAATATAAATAGAGGCATAACACAATCATGCTCTTTAGGTTATTGGATAGGAGAAAAATTTGCAAATCGAGGTTTTATGACTGAGGCAGTCTCTGTTTCAGCAAGTTTTGTTTTTAATATCTTAAAGCTTCATAGGTTAGAAGCTGCTTGTATACCAGAAAATATAGCGAGTAGAACAGTGTTAAAAAAGGTTGGTTTTACAGAAGAAGGTTACGCAAGAAAATATTTACAAATTAATGGAGAGTGGAAAGATCATAAGTTATTTGCCTTGCTATCAAGTGATAATTATTTGAAGTTAAATTGAAAAAAAGTATTTATGCATGACCAGGTGTGTGGTTAAAATGTGATATATTTATACCTATAGTTTTTACAGAATTTTTCCATATTTGATCTGTATTCGAAGAGAAAACCAGAGTATGATCTGCAGAAGTATGTAGCCATGTATTTTCTTGTATCTCTCTCTCAAGTTGCCCCGGTTCCCAGCCAGTATAACCTAGAGTAAATCTAATATTTTGCGGTCCTTTATCATTAGCAATATCTTTAATTATATCAACTGAAGCAGTAAGGTAGATATGTTCTGTTATGATAATAGTAGAATCAATTTTGTAATCATTAGAATGCAAAATAAAGCCTCTCGCAGACTCGACTGGCCCCCCTGACTGAATATCAATTTTTTTTTGAGGTTCCTTATGGATATTTAATTCATCTAATATATTTTCAAATTTTAATTCAGACTTTGTTGAATTAATTACTAATCCCATAGCACCGTGTTTATTATGTTCACAAATAAAAATAACAGACTCAGTAAATCTTTGATCACCTATATCAGGCATTGCCATAAGCAAGTTACCTTTTAAATTAAGAATATTTTTATTTAACATTTTAATTATAACAAAGAATATAATAAAACATAAAAATATATTAAAATATATATAATTACAATACATGTTGTTTTTTAATAAAAATATCTAGATTATTTAACGTCATAGTTTATAATTGGAAAAGTATTATAACTTCAATATTTATTAGATTAGAGGGTAGTAGTAATGACTATTAAAGAAGGTGACAAAATACCTAATGTTCAACTCAAAGTAATGACAGAAAAAGGTGTAGGAGATATTTCAACTGAGGAGATATTCAGTAATAAAAAGGTGGTTTTATTTAGTGTACCTGGTGCTTTTACACCCACATGTTCCGCTCAGCACTTACCAGGGTTTATTGATCATGCTGATCAAATAAAGGATAAGAGTGTTGATACGATTATATGTATCTCTGTAAACGATGCTTTTGTTATGGATGCTTGGGGCAAAGACAGAGGCGCAGGGGATAAAGTCCTTATGGTTGCTGATGGTAATGGAGACTTTGCAAAAGCTTTAGGCTTAGAATTAGATGCAAAAGGATTTGGTTTAGGTATGAGGAGTCAAAGATTTTCTATGATTGTTGAAAATGGTTCAATATCAAAACTAAATGTTGAAGAAGGTGGGGGATTTGAAGTCAGTAAAGCAGAGGTAATACTTGAACAACTTGGATAAAAAAATTAAATGAGTGGGTTTTTAACCCACTCATTTTCTCATAATTGCATTTCTTGCTAAAAAATCTGCTTTATCGTTCCATTTATCTCCAGAATGTCCTTTAACCCATTTCCAAATAATTTTTTTTTCTGCAGATAAAGTATCTAATCTTCTCCATAAGTCTTCATTCTTTACAGGTTTTTTTGAAGAATTTAGCCAGTTATTTTTTTTCCAATTCATTATCCACTTTGTTATTCCGTTCATAACGTATGTAGAATCAGTGAAGATTTCTAATTCTTCTTCTGTATCTAAATACTGTAGAGATTTAATTACAGCTTGTAACTCCATTCTATTATTTGTTGAATTTTTATCATATCCAGATATTTCATCAACCCTATCTTCACAAATTATTACAGCGCCCCATCCTCCTGGTCCAGGATTACCAGAACATGCTCCGTCTGTATAAACTTTATACTTAGCCATTTATATATTCATTAAAAGAGGTTACATTTCTGTGATATTTTAATTTCTTTAAATATTCTTCAGGGTCCTTTGGTTTAACTAATGCCCCGTCAACTAGATTAATAGAGTCATAAATTCTGGTCAAAAGAAATCTCAAAGAGGCTCCTCTTGAAAGAATTGGCAATATTTTTTTTTCCTCATCATTTAATTTTCTATGTTTTTCATAACCATTTAATAAAGCTGAAGATTTATTTTTATCTAAAAAGTTTATTTCATTAAAACACCAGGCATTAATAGCTATAGCTATATCGTAAGCAAAAAAATCGTTACATGCAAAATAAAAGTCAATAACCCCGCTTATATTATCCTTATCAAAAAAGACGTTATCAGGGAAAAGATCGGCATGAATAATTCCATTAGGTAAATCAATTGGCCAATTGTGTGTTAAAAACTCTATTTCTTCAGAAATTATATTAATCAAATTTTTATCAGAAAAATTTTTTTCATCATTAAATTTTTTAAATAATTCCCTCCAGCCCAATATAGATAATTTATTTTTTCTTTTCATGCTGAAGCTTGAGGACTCCTTATGAATAATACTAAGGTAAGAACCTGCTTGCTTGCAGTGTTTAGTTGAAGGGCTATCAATAGATTTTCCCGATAAAAAACTGAATATTGCTGATGGTTTACCTTTAATTGAACTTAATACATATCCTTCTTTATTATAAATAGGTTTTGGACATGGAAATTTATTTTCATTTAAATGAGTCATTAAATTTAAAAAAAAAGGAAGATCTTTTTCTGTTACTCTTTTTTCATAGATAGTTAAAATAAATTTATTACTTTTAGTTTCAATAAAATAATTGGTATTTTCTACACCTTCAGTTATACCGTTCCATGTTATGAGATCATCTAGATCATAAGATTCTAGAAAATTTATCAAATCATCATGCGTTATTTTAGTATATACTGCCATTCTAGCTTCCATTCATTTTTTAGGCAGATAAACCTTTATTTTTAGAAATATCAGGGTTAAGATTTGTATCATTTTAAACTATTAAATAAAAATATTAGCATTTTTTTGGAAATTTTCAAATTTTATTTCCTCTTACTTTATATAGTTCAATATTTAGTATATTTAATTTTCACCTTAAATAATGTGTTATAAAAAAATTTAAGAATAATTTTCTTTTATTTAATACATTTGTATACTATAAAATACTTTTTAGTATTCTCCACGGTAAAGCTGATGCAAAAAATCTATTATACTTATAAATTAATTATAATTTTGATAATATGTATTTTCTTTATTTCTAGCTGTTCACAAAAACCGCAACCTCCATGTCCTAAAGCTATGGTTTTATCTGAGGCTTCTTCAGTTACTACATTTATGCCTGGGAAAGGAAGAGATATTACTGATATAGAAACAGAAACATTTATTAATCAAGTAGTAAGAAGATGTATTTACAAGGGCTCTACCGTAAGTGTTAGAACTTTGATTAAATTTGAGTCTACAAAAGGTCCGCGTTATAAAAAAAATATTAAAGAATTAAATTTCTTTGTAGCTGTATTGGATAAAGAAGAAAATATTGTTGGTAAGGAAATTTTCACCTTAGAAATTCCTTATACAAAAAACTCCCGTAAAAGTCAGGTTTTAGATAATATAGAGCAAATAATTCCTATTAAACCTAGTTTAAGAGGATTAGATTATACTATTCTTGTTGGTTTCCAATTAGAACCACTAGAACTAATTTATAATAAACAACAGAGAAAATCAGGATACAAAAAAAGATTGCCTTAGATAAAAGCACTTGCTGATAATTAAAAATAAATATAGAATGTAGGTAAATCAGATGAATTTTGCGGGAGAGATCAGTTTATTTGACGCCGAAGGAGCAATTACCCCGAAAACTCTCAGGCAAATAGGACCGCAAAAGGATGAAACTCTGGAAAGTTGATTAGCAATTTATTGTTAATCTCACCGAAGGTGCAGAGCATTTATGCTAAATCTCTTCAGGTTCCACGACAGAGGGGGAATATTGCGTTTATCGCATAATTATGTCGTGTGAGAATAAATGAAGAAAGAAGAGCCTACTAACAAAACTAAGTTATTTGATTTCCACGCTGTTTATGGAGCAAGGTTTATCGAATTTGCTGACTATTTAGTTCCTCTTGCTTATGGAACAGGTACAATTAAAGAATCAATCGTTTCTAGGCAAAGTGCCTCAGTTTTTGATGTATCACATATGGGGCAAATGCTTATAACTGGTGATAACGCTAGTTCGGAATTAGACAAGTTAGTTCCGTCTAATATAAATTCTCTTGAATTGAATAAGTCCTGTTATAGTGTTTTGTTAAATCAAGATGGTGGAATAATAGATGATTTGATAATTACAAAAAAAATAAATGGATTGTCATTAGTGGTTAATGCAGCACAAAAAGCACAAGTTATAGATATTTTTAATGAGAAATTATCTTCAAAAGTTATATGTAAAGTTCTAGATAATAATTCTCTAATTTCTATTCAAGGTCCAAAATCAAACGAAGTTTTAGAAAAATATTTTAAAGAAATAAATAAAATTAAATTTATGCGTGGATGTGAATCAGAACTAGATGGAGTTAATGTTTATATCTCTAGATCCGGATATACAGGTGAGGATGGGTTTGAAATAAGTATACCAAATAATAAAGTTGAAAATTTTATGGAGTCATTAATAGATAATTCTACGGTGAATCTTGCAGGCTTTGGTGCAAGAGATGTTCTAAGAATAGAGGCTGGTCTATGTTTATATGGTCAGGATATAAATACAAATATTTCACCAATTGAAGCTGGTTTAGGATGGGTTATAAGTAAGAAAAAACTTAATGATCTATCGTTTATAGGGTCAACAGTTTTGAAAAATCAGATTAAGTCAGGTCCGAAAATGCGTAGGATAGGTATTGCTCTAAATGATAAAGTTATACCAAGAAATGGATCAAATATATTTAACCTTAAAAATAAAAAAGTTGGTTTTGTAACGAGTGGTTGTTTCTCCCCTAACCTTTCAAGATCTATCTGTATGGGCTTTATCTCATCTTCAGAAGCTCTAGATCAGGAAATTTTTTTAGTAGAGGTTAGAAATAAAATGTTTGATGGCAAAATTGTTAAAATGCCATTTATTCCACACAAATATAAGAAATGAATTGAAATAGTTATCGGAGGTAAAATGAAACAAATAAAATTTACTAAAGAACATGAATGGGTAAAACTTGATAATGAACATGTTTATGTTGGTATAACAGATTTTGCTCAAAAGCAGCTCGGTGATGTTGTTTTCATTCAATTACCTGATATAGGTTTAGATTTTAAAATTGGGGAAGAAGTAGCTGTAATAGAGTCTGTGAAAGCAGCGAGTGAAATTTATGCCCCAGTTTCTGGTAGAATAATTGAAGTTAATGAGATTCTTAATGATAGTCCAGATATAATTAATAGTGATGCTGAAGAAAATGGATGGATTTGGAAAATGGCAATTTCAGATTTTAGCCAGCTTGATAACTTGATGGATAAAAGCGAGTATTCTAGCTTTGTGAGTGAGAATTAGTAATGCGTTATCTTCCACATACAAATAAAATAAGACAGGAAATGTTTGAAGAAATTGGTATTAAGAATATAGACGAGCTTTTTGTTGATATTCCTAAAGGTAGTTTGTTAGGTGAAGAAGTAGGAATACCGAAGCATAAAAGTGAGCTAGAGGTTGAAAATATTTTAAAAAATATTTCAAAAAAAAATATTAGTGTTTCATCTGCTTTAAATTTTATAGGAGCTGGTGCATATTATCACCACGTTCCCGCAGCAGTAGATCATATAATTCAGCGAAGTGAATTTTTAACATCTTATACCCCCTATCAACCAGAGATAAGTCAGGGTACTCTTCAGTATTTATTTGAATTTCAAACACAAATATCTCTTTTAACAGGTATGGAGGTCTCTAACGCGTCGATGTATGATGGAGCTTCTGCTTGTGCAGAGGCAGTCCTTATGGCACAAAGAGTAAATAAAAGAAAAAAAGTTATTTATTCAGGTTACTTACACCCTCACTATATAGAGACATCAAAGACATATACAAAGTATAGCGGAGTCAAAAATATATTTTTGCCACTAAATACTAATTCTAAATCTGAGGATTTTATTGATCATATAGATGAAGATGTGTGTTGTATTATTGTTCAAAATCCTGATTTTCTAGGAAATATTAAAAATTTTAATGATCTTTCCGAGCATTGTAAAAAATTTGGCGTTTTACTCATTGTTGTTGTAACGGAAATCTTATCTTTAGGAGTTGTGAACTCTCCCGGGTCTATAGGGGCTGATATAGTTGTAGGAGAAGCGCAATCAATTGGAAATAATTTAAACTTTGGCGGGCCATATTTAGGTTTTTTTTCTACAAGAAAAAAGTTTGTTAGGCAAATGCCTGGTAGAATAGTTGGTCAAACTAGTGATGTTAATGGTAATAGAGGTTTTGTTTTGACACTCTCAACACGTGAGCAGCACATAAGAAGAGATAAAGCTACAAGTAATATATGCACAAACTCAGGTTTATGCTCTCTTGCATTTACGATACATATGTCATTACTTGGTGAAGAGGGTTTGAGAAGGCTTTCAAAGTTAAATCATATTAAAGCTGTAAATCTCTCACAAAAAATCAAAGATATAGATGGTGTTTCTTTAGTTAATAAGAATTTTTTTAATGAATTTACTATTTCCCTTCCAAAATCTGCCACAAGTATAATAGATAGTTTAATAGATAAAAATATTTTAGCAGGAGTTCCTCTTACAAGGTTCTATCCAAATAGAGAAGACTTGAAAAACTATTTAATAATTGCAGTAACAGAAATGATTGATGATCAACAGATGGATAACTTTATTGCTGCCTTGAGAGGAGAGTTAATATGAATTCAAGATCGAGGGCTCACTCATTCAAATCTGCTGTAAACTCAAACAAAGAAACTGAATTAAATACTCAAAGTCTGATTTTCGAATTAGGAAGCACAGAAAAAAGCGGAGTAGATATTGAAAATTGTGAATTTAGTTCAAACTTAATTGGTGAATCTTTGCGAAATAAAAAAATAGGCTTACCAGGTTTGTCGGAGCCAGAGGCTATAAGGTATTTCGTAAACTTATCCAAAAAAAACTATTCTATAGATGAGGGTATTTATCCACTTGGTTCTTGCACTATGAAACATAATCCAAGATTAAATGAAAAATTAGCTAGGTTAGACGGTTTTGCTAATTTACATCCTCTTCAGCCAGTAAATACTATTCAAGGAGTTCTTGAGCTTATGTTTGAACTCTCAAAGAATTTACTAGAAATAACTGGGATGGAAGCTGTAGCCTTATCTCCAGCTGCTGGAGCACAAGGAGAGTTGTGTGGTATTTTAGCTATTAAGCAAGCACTTGAAAATAAAAGAGAGAATAGGTCAAAAATTTTGGTACCTGACTCAGCACATGGTACCAACCCCTCTACTGCCGCACTATGCGGTTATGAAATTGAGTCAGTCCCAAGCAACCCATCGGGGAGAATTAATCTAGACATTTTAATAGAAAAACTTAACGATAAAGTTGCTGCTTTAATGCTAACTAACCCTAATACCTGTGGTCTTTTTGAGAATGATATTTTAAAGATTGCAGAAGAAGTACATAAAAGAGGCGCATACCTTTATTGTGATGGAGCAAACTTTAATGCGATAGTTGGTAAAGTAAAGCCAAGTTCTTTGGGCATTGATGCAATGCATTTAAACCTTCATAAGACATTTTCTACTCCTCATGGAGGTGGAGGGCCTGGTTCTGGCCCTGTTGTAGTTTCAAAACAGCTTTCTTCATTTTTGCCAGTGCCAATGATTAAAAAAATAAATGATAAATTTGAAATAATTGAAAATGAAAACAAAAATACTAACTCATTTGGTAGGCTTAAAGCATTTCATGGTCAAGTAGGTATGTTTATTAGAGCTTATTCATATATATTAAGTCATGGCTCAGATGGATTAAAGCAGGTTGCTGAAGATGCTGTTTTAAATGCTAATTATATTCAATCAAAATTAAAGGAACATTTAACAGTCAAATATCCAGGCTTTTGTATGCATGAGGTTTTATTTGATGATCAATTTCTTAAAGGAACTGAAGTTTCAACTTTAGATTTTGCTAAAGCAATGATAGATAAAGGAATTCATCCAATGACTATATATTTCCCATTAATTGCAAGTGGAGCAATGCTTACTGAACCTACAGAAACAGAATCAAAAAAGGATCTTGATAATTTTTGTGAAAAAATAATTGATTTAGCTAAGAAGGCAAAAGAAGGTAATAGAAATTTATTTAGCTCCTCTCCAACTAAAGCTGTTTTAGGTAGGCTTAATGAAACTGCTGCAGCAAGAGATTTAATTTTAACTTACTCAGAGTGATTATTAAGCCATTTTGCAATTTTGTCTGCTTTAATATTTATTGAACTATCTGAAGATATTAAACAGTTTTCTGCATTAGGAGAGAATTTAACGGCTTCATCCTTATATTTATTTAAGGGATCATTTTCGTCGTATATTAGCATGAGAGGTTGTGTGATCTTTTGAAGCTGTTCTCTTTTAGGGTATTTAAATGCGGCCCTGTAAGCTAAGTGATAGGTTTCAATCGATTTCAAGACCTCTACAGTTGAGTCATGAAGTTTATCAGCTGATTGCAAGCCATTTAAACGTTGATTGTTTTTATTTTTCTTATACCACGGGAAAAAGAAGTTCTGATCTCTAATAAAGTGCCATGCCCAGTTTATTTGATTTCCCATTAAGTCAGGTTTTACTTCAGGAGTATAATTTTCTAACATATCTAATTTTTCATCTTCATCATACATACCTATACCATCTATAATAATGTTATTTACATATTTTGGATTATTTATAGCAAGATCCATTGCAATTGAACCTCCTGTATGTGTTCCGTAAATATTAACTTTATTTATATTAAGTTTAATTAATTGTCTTTTTAGAGCGTTCGAATAATATTCAATATCTGGTTTATCTACATTAGGTTTGCATGAGTCTCCATTACCTAATGTATCCGGGGCATACAAAGTCGCGATATTATTATGTTTACTTAGCTCAAACATTAACTGTGTCAAACTTATAGATGATGTTGGCGAAGCATGAATTAAAACTAATGGCAAAGTGCAACCATTTAATTCGCCAATGTGGCGATAATGAACTTGGCCTTCGTCGATATTTACAAAATTTCTTAAAACTTCAACCATAATAAATTAGATTACATAAAAATATATTTACTTGCAAATAGACGATATCAATTTTTATAAAAAAATTAAAATATGATTTATATATTGAGAAAATCTTTGTCTATTTTGTTAGATGCTTCTTTAACTAGTTTCTTGTTATTATTGTCAGTAATATTTTCTTCAATTAAAGCTTTACTTGCATTTATCGAAATATCAATAATAGAGTTTTTAATATCTTGTATGACTCTCTCTTTTGCTTGAGATATTTTTTCTTCAGCAGTTTTTTTTCTTCTTTCAAGTAACTTTTTATGATTTTGAATTGAGCTATTTAGGGTACTATTTGTATCGTCCCTAGCTTTTTGAACAATTTTAGCTATTTCATTTTCAGAGTCTTGCTTCTTTTTCTGATAATCTGCTAATAGTGACTGTGCTTGTTCCCTTAAATTTCTAGCCTCATCAAGTTCATTCTTGATTAATTCAGCTCTATTATCAAGTGCTTGAACAATCTTTGACCACCCAAATCGAAATAGGATAACTAAAAAAAGTATAAATGCGACGGCAACCCAAGTTTCAGCTTCTTTAAATATATACATTAGCTTGCCTGTTTGCCTAGTTGTTCGTCGATTTTAATTTTTATATTTTTCTGATCAAAATCTTTATTTAAAATTGTTTTAGTTAATTTATGCACAAGCTCTGACGTAATCTCTTTGATCTCTAAATTAGTTTTGGTTTTGATATCGTGAATAGATGATTCGGCTTCTTTAGTTAACTTTTCAAGCATCAATTCAAATTCACTATTAAGAGATTTTATATCAGAGGAAATTTTGTTTTTTCCTTCCTCAATAATCTGATTAGCTGATATATGTGCTTTTTCAATTTCCCTCTCATAAGTTTCTAAGACTTCTTGAGCTTGATTTCTCAATTTTTCTGCTTCTTCTAAGTCAGAGGCTATCCTATCTTGTCTTTGCTCAAGCACATCAGCGATTTTTGGTAATATTACTCGAGACATAATTAAGTAGAGAGCTACAAAAGTCAAAAACAACCATACAAGTTGAGGAATAAAGGTACCGTAGTCTAATTGAGGCATTTTATTTTATTATTTATATTTTCTAACCAAACAATATTAGAAATGCAATAACTAGAGCAAAAAGTGCGATAGCTTCAGTTAATGCGAAACCTAATAAGACATTACCAAACATTTTTGGTGCTGCAGATGGGTTTCTTATCCCGGCAGATACATAATTACCAAAAATAATGCCTATTCCTATTCCTACTCCAGCTAAACCAATTGTGGCTAAACCGGCTCCTATTTGTTTTGCTGCTTCTAATTCCATTTTATACTCCTTTAATTTTGTTAATGTATTTTAGTTTAAGTTAAATATCAATGATGTAAATGCAAAGCATCATTTAAATATAGGCATGTTAAGACTGCAAAAACATAAGCCTGCAAACATGCTACTATCAGTTCAAGGCCATAAAGAGCAACAGTTACTACTAGTGGCCCAATCCCTAAAAATCCTAATGCCACAACAAAGCCACCAAATACTTTGAGCAAAGTATGTCCTGCCATCATATTAGCAAATAATCTTACACTAAGAGTTATTGGTCTAACTAAATAGGATATTAATTCAATAATAATTAGAAGAGGTGCTAGTGCTACTGGTATACCTTTGGGGACAAATAAAGTAAAAAATTTCATTTTGTGTTTCACTAAGCCAATAATTGTAACGCCAATAAATACAACCATTGCTAGTGCAAAAGTAACGATTATATGGCTAGTTACGGTAAAACTGTATGGGATCAAACCTAAAACATTTGAAAATAATATAAAAATAAATAATGTAAAAATAAAAGGGAAGTAAGGTTTTCCATCTTGGCTTGCATTGTCTCTCACCATATTTGCTATAAACTCGTATAAAAGTTCAGAAATAGATTGAAGACGGTTAGGTACAAGTGAGCTTCTTCTAACTCCAAGAGATAGAACAAGAGTGGATACTAAAACAACTAGTAGCATCCAGAAAGAAGAATTAGTAAATGAGACGTTAACATTTCCAAAGTGCATAGGCGCTATTGAATGTATTTCAAATTGTTTTAAGGGGCTTCCAGCTGCATTGGCTGTACTAATAAATATACTAAAAAAACTCAATTTATCCCTCTCAATTAATAATGTTAGTTAATATTATCTTTTTCTATGACTTTAATAATCTTAAATACTGATTTCAATCCAGCAGTTATGCCCAAAACCAAAAAAACTAATAAAAACCATGGTGTACTATCAAACAATTTATCAACATACCAGCCTATAAAACCACACACACCAATAGAGGCAACCATTTCAAGAGCAACTCTCATTCCTAATCCAATAAGTTTAGAGTTAGGTTGTTTGTCTTCTATTTTAGCATCTTTTGTTTTACTTTTGGCAGAACTTATTCTTTCCCCTAATTTTTTTAAATTATCATCTTTATATTTTTTCAAATCTTCATAACTTTCTAAGTTTTGGAGATTTATGATTTATTTTTAAAATCTTGTATTCGAAGATTAATATCAGTCATTTCTTAAGTCAAGATGCTATGTAGTTTATAACTTATTGATTATAATAGATAATTATATTATTAAACTGCTTCCTTCATATCAGAAGCTCTTTCAAGGTCTACTGAGACTAGTTGAGATACGCCTTTCTCTTCCATAGTTACCCCGTATAATCTGTTCATTCTAGACATTGTTATTGTGTTATGTGTGATTATGAGAAATCTTGTTTTTAAATTATCTATTATTCTTTCTATCAAGTCACAAAATTTATGAACATTTGAATCATCTAGTGGCGCATCAACTTCATCAAGCACACAAATAGGAGCAGGGTTAGTTTTGAATACCGCAAAAAGAAGTGCAATTGCTGCTAGTGCTTGCTCTCCCCCTGACAATAAAGACATAGACTGAAGTTTTTTTCCCGGTGGACTTACCATTATCTCTAAGCCTGCTTCTAATGGATCCTCAGATTCGACCAGCTTCAGGTGAGCTTTTCCTCCATCGAATAATGTTACAAAAAATTCTTTAAAATAATTATTAACAGATTCAAAAGATTTGGTCATCCTTTCTCTTCCTTCTTTATTAAGATCACTAATCCCTCTTCTTAATCTCGAAATTGCACCTAATAAATCACTTTTTTCAGAATTCAAAGTATTAAGTTGCTCCAAGGTTTCTTCGGTTTCAATATCTGCACGCAAATTAACTGGACCCATCCTCTCTCTTTCATTCCTCAATCTAGTAATTTTTAACTCAATATCTTCTACTAAAGGCATATCTTTATTTTTGTCAAATTCAGATTTACTAAGAGCCTCCTGAGGTTCACAGTCTAGCTTTTCACGGATAGATTGCACAATAGATTGTAAATTTTGAGTTGCCAGTTCAACTACAGATTGCTCTTTTACTCTTTCTTCTCTCGACTGAGAAAGTTTTATTTGTGCTTCTTTGGATTGCTTCTCTGCTTGAAGGAGTTCTTTTTCAATTTCATTTAAATTATCACTAGTCTCACGTTTTTTTGCCTCAGCATGTTCTATTTTAGTCATTAACTCATCACGAGCTATTGAAATTATCTCTGGGTTTGACTGTAAATCTTCAATATCATTTATAGTTGAATAATTTTTTTCTTTTAATTTTGATAAGTATTTTTCTATCTCAACTTTTTTATTATTAATAGTCATTAATTCATTTTCTATTTGTTCTAGTCTAACTGAATTAGACCTAGACTCATGTTCAATTTGAATTTGATGATTCTCAATTTCTCTTAATGACTTATTAATATTTTTTAGTTTTTCCTGAACATTGCTCATTTTAGTTATAGATTTCAATTTATCATTATGCTGATCTTTTTTAAAATTATCTGATTCTGGTTTGTAATTAATTATTTGCTCTAAATTATCTAGTCCTGTTTTTCCTTTTATAAGCTCTGATTGGTATAAATTAATTATCTCTCTATTTTTCTCTATTTCGTCAATAATTAATCCTACATTATTTTGTGCGATTTCTTCTTCACGATGAGCTGTATTAGTTAATACTTCTGCTTGTGAAAATAAATTATTTTTTTCCTGTAATATTTCATTAGCGTTTTTTAGGTTACTCTTTAATTCTTTAAGTTTGTTTAATTGATTAAGTCTATCAGCAGATGAAATATTTGACTTCTCAGAGGATACAAAGCCATCCCACCTCCAAACAAAACCGTCTTTATTTACAATTCTTTGGCCTTGTTTTAATTCTTCAATTACTTTATCAGGAGCAATCCCCTCAATTAAACCTATTTGAGATAATCTTCTATTCAGTACATCTGGACCTTGTACATAATTACTTAATGGGTCAACCTCCTTGGGTAAAGCTGGAGGGTTTTCGTACTCTGGGAGACTTAGCCAATATGCGGTCGCACCTTCATCAGTTGCTGCATTTAAATCATCACCAATTGCAGCTCCAAGGGCTTTCTCATACCCAGGCCTAACTGACACGGAGTCAATTATTTTAGGCCATAGGTCATCTTCTCCAATATTTAAAAATTCAGATAGTGTATTAATCTCTGCCTCTAGTGCTGTTACTTTTGACTCAACATTCGCTAGATTATCTCTTGCTAATTGCCTATTTGCAAAAGCCCTACTTCTGTTTTCACTTGCTTTTATGGCTTCACTCCTTGCTACTGATACTTTCTCAGATAGTTCCTCGTTTATAACAGATGTAATTTCTTGAGATACCACTTGTAGTTTTTCTTCTGCCTGTTCTTTTTCAGAATTAAGTTCAAAAATCTTTTTTGCTATTTCTTGTTTTTTTTCATTTTCTTGATTTTTAAATTCATTTATTTTTAGTCTTTCATTAATTATTAAACCTCTTGACGTATTTAATTCTTGAAGGTTTTTTTCTTCACGGTAAATATCATCCTTGATTTCTGAAAGTCTTTGTTTATTTCTATCTAAATCGATCTTACTTCTCTCTTCTTTGTCTAAGAGTTTGTCTCTTTCAACATATAGCCTTTGTACGGTAGCTGCGGATTCTGCAGCTAATTCTCTTGATTTTGAAATCGTAGTTGTGATTTTTTCGTAGTCAGTTGATTTTTTTTCAGCTTCAGAGGTAAGTGCGGTGACTTTATTATTAGACGAAGAAAATGCTAATTCAGAATCTTTAAGTCTTTCAGCGGCATCTAACCATTTAAGATGAAGAATTAGGGCTTCAGCTTTTCTAATATGTCCAGAAATATTTCTATACCTATTTGCTTGTCGAGATTGTCTTTTCAAACTTTTAATTTGCGACTCAAGTGTTTCTAGAACGTCTTCTACTCTATCAAGATTAGTTTCGGCTGCTTTAAGTCTCAATTCAGCTTCATGTCTTCTAGAGTGAAGCCCTTTAATACCTGCAGCTTCTTCAAGGATTGATCTTCTCTCTTGAGGTTTAGAGTTAATGATTGAGCCAATCTTCCCTTGCCCTACTAAAGCAGTTGATTGTGAGCCTATATTTTCGTCAGCAAATAAAAGTTGTAAGTCCCTTGCTCTTACATCTTTTCCATTTATGAGATATCTAGAACCTAATTCTCTCTCTATTCTTCTTGAAACGACAACTTCATCATTTCCATCATTATCGGCCAAAAATAGTTGCACTTCTGCCAAGTTTCTGGAAGGCCTTCTGTCTGTTCCATTAAAAATGACATCGTCCATTTCTGAACCGCGTATTCTTTTGGCAGAAGATTCTCCCATAACCCATTTAAGAGATTCAACAATATTTGACTTGCCACAACCATTAGGGCCTACAATGCCAGTTGTGCCTTGAGAAATTTTAAGCTCTGTAGGGTCAACAAATGATTTGAAACCAGTAATTCTAATTCTTGAAAAATCCATAATTATTTACTCAAATTTTCTTATCTATTAATTATTTCATCAACTATTTTTTTAAAAGTCTCTTGGTCTAACCCACCAGGGTACTGTTTCCCATTAATAATTAGAGTTGGTGTGCTGTTGATATTGTATTTTTCTTCACCTTTCTTTCTCGACAATAAAACCTCATTTGCAATTTTTTTATTTTCTAGGCAAGAATAAAAATTTTCTTTATTAAGCCCGGCTATAGAAGAAATTTTTTGCAACCCTACTACCGGGTCTTTGGAAGCTATCCATGTTTTTTGTTGCTCAAAAAGAAATTTAACAAAACCAAAATATTTTTCTTCGTTATTATTAGCTATACAGTGACTAATTATTGATGCTCGATATGCAACCCCATCAAGGGGAAAATCCCTAAGAATAAACTTAACTTTAGAAGTTTTAATATATTTTTCATTAATAAAAGGAAAGGTTTCATTGTGAAATTTTGCACAATGAGAGCAAGTTAAAGACATATATTCTATAACTTCTACAGGAGAATCATTTGATCCAATAGCAACCCCATCACTTATAGTGTTAGAGCTAGTCTGCAATGTAAAAAATAATGTTAAAATAAATGTAAAGCAAATAAGCATTCTTTGTGTCATTTAAAACCTCCTATACAACATCTAGATTATACGAATGGATGTTCTTTGACACAAGTCCCAGAATCCTTGACTTTATAATGATATTATATTTTTTTACTTATTATCAAAGATTTTTAATAAATCACTTATTTATTTTGCTAGTTAGAGCTGTTTGTCCAAGCTTTGCAAGTGCGGAGGAAAGTTCATCAGAATTCAAATTTTCTGTCTTTTTTATTAGTAGTTTATCATATTTATCAAGGTTTTTAGTTGTATAATAATTTTTTTTAGGTGGTTTTTTTGGAATAGGAGCTTGAAGAAGTGTTAAGGTGCCAATTGCGTTATAGCCAAGGAAAACATTAATTTTTTCAATTAATTTGTCCTGAATATGTTGTAATTCTAAAGCAAATGCTGGGTCAGTTTTAATAATTAAATTTCCAGGGGAATTTTCATTAGGAAATTTTTTATATGTTATCCTATGTGGTATAGTTTTCATCCATATTGTTTGCCCTACAATTAATCTCCACTTAATAGCAATTTCTTTAAATGGCTTTCCTCGGCGTATAAAAGCTTTAGAGGATGCAATTTCAATTAGTTGGGATAGTTTTTTTATTTTTTTCATTTATTTATGATATCAATTTAATAAAATATATAATCATAATCTTAGACATTGGATGACAATTTGTTAAGCATATTTGTTTAAAGTTCGAAAAATATTGGAAGATGTTAGTGATAAATAATAATACTGAACTTGATATAGAGAAAATGTCACAAGTGTTGATGAAATGGTATGATGTTAATGCCAGAATACTTCCTTGGAGAAATAAATCAAAAAATTCACCATATCATATATGGATAAGTGAAATTATGCTCCAACAAACAACTGTTAAGGCAGTAATACCTAAATTTAAATCATTCATAAAGAGGTGGCCAGACATAAAAAAACTATCTTTAGCATCAATAGACGAAATTTTACATGAGTGGCAAGGGCTTGGATATTATACTAGAGCTCATAATATTTTCAGATCAGCATTAATTATAAGTAAAAATTATAATGGCAGACTCCCAAAAAATATCGATTCTTTGAAGGAATTGCCTGGGATAGGTGATTACACTGCAGGTGCAGTTGCATCTATTGCTTTCTCAATACCTGTCTTGCCAGTAGATGTAAATATAGAGAGAGTTTTAGCAAGAATTAATGGGTTATTTAAAAACGAAAAAAATTTTAAATCTAAAGTCAATAATGTTGCTAAATTATTCTATGAGTCAAAAAGACCAGGCGACTTGACTCAAGCATTTATGGATTTTGGTGCAATTATTTGTAAGCCTAATAATCCATTATGTGAGATTTGCCCTTTATCTAAATTTTGTCTTTCCTTTAGAAAAAAGATTGTAGGTAAGGTTCCTGGTAAGAAATATCTTAAAAGTAGAAAAAAAAGATATGGCGTTGTTTTTTTTGTCATAAACAATAAAAATCAAATTCTTTTTAGAAAAAGAAAAAATTCAAAAATTCTTAGAGGTATGATGGAGCTTCCAATGACGCCTTTATCCAAACACAAATGGAATTTAAATTCTTTAGATCAATACTACCCTATAAAATGTGAGTGGGAGGATAATAATATTTTTGTAAAAGCTCCTATTAGTGGTTTTCAGCTTGAAATAAAAATATTATTTTCAAGGATGGGTATTCAGGAAAATGGGGAATGGGTTGCTTTGGATAATATTGGAAGTTATGCTATTCCATCAATTTTCAAAAAAATTATCAATAAAGTTTTAAAGGAGTTACCGTAGCCTCAGTTAGGCATTAATTTCATTTCTTAACTTTTCTCTAAAATAATCTATCGGAACAATTTTTTTATCATCGTAATAATGCCAAAAATCCCAACCATTACATGAGGTTGATCCAAGAAGAGACGCTCCAACTTTATGAATCGATCCTGATATAGATTTATCTAATAGTAATGTGGTTAAGCTACCATCAGCTCTAATTTTTGCGAAATATTTTTTTTTATTATCAAATAATATTGTGCCTGGTTTCAGAAGTCCACTTTCGATTATCTGGCCAAATGGAATTCTGGGCCTAGATTTTTTTGATTCTGTTAAACTCAAAGTTTCACTATCAAAAGAAGATATATTCTTTAATCTTTGCTTGCTTACCATCACATAATTTATATCTTTTTCAATGCCTATGAATTTTCTGTTTAATCTCTTTGCAACCGAGGCTGTGGTCCCTGAACCTGAAAATGGATCTAAGATTATATCTCCAACTTTTGTTGATGATAGGATCACTCTTGATAGTAGAGCTTCAGGTTTTTGTGTTGAGTGAGCTTTTTTTCCGTTAATTTTTATTCTTTCACGTCCTCTACATGTTGGAAGTATCCAGTCAGATCGCATTTGCAACTCATCATTAAGAGATTTCATTGCATTATAATTAAAATTGTAATTTTTATTATTCTTGTTTTTTGATGACCATATAAGTGTTTCATGGGCGTTTGTAAATCTTCGACCTCTAAAATTTGGCATTGGATTTGATTTGATCCATATAATATCATTTAGTAACCAAAATCCTAAATCCTGAAGTTTTGAGCCTATTCTGAATATATTATGGTAAGAACCAATAACCCAAATAGTCCCATTATCTTTTAGAATTCTTTTTGCTTGTTTTAGCCAACTAATAGTAAATTTATCATAATCATCAAATGATTCAAATTTATCCCAATCTTCGTTAACACCTTTAACTAAAGTATTATTTGGTCTTCTTAGATTATTATTGATCTGAAGATTGTATGGAGGGTCAGCAAAGATTAGGTCAATAGAAGTGTCAGGAATATCCTTAAGAATATCAAGGCAGTTACCAGGAATTATTCTATTCAAGAAGTTATTTATCTCTATTTTTTCCATAAATCCCCCGAATTTTTTTACTTATCCTTGTGCAGGTTTATGTTTTCGTCAAGACACAATATATTGTGTCTATTTAGGATAATAATTGAATATAAAGTTATTTCTTCTTTAGCGGTTTAAAAGTCAGTCTGTGGTGTGGTGATGGTCCAAATAATGTTAGGCCGAGTCGGTGCTTAATAGAAGAATATCCAAAATTATTTCCCCAATCATAATTTGGGTAATAGTAGTGAAGTTTTTTAAGATGACGATCTCTTGTAACTTTAGCAATTATTGAGGCTGCAGCTATAGAAAGTGACTTTGTATCTCCCTTAACAATCGTAATCTTTTTACAAGGTAATTGAGGTGCCTTATTACCATCTATCAGTGCAGAACCTGGAAGTTTAGATATTTTCCAGGAAAGATTTAAAAATGATCGACGCATTGCAAGAAGTGTAGCCTGCAAAATATTTAATCTATCAATTTCCTGTGCAGTTGCCATTGAAACCCCATATGAACTTGTTTGAATAATTTTTTGATACAATTTTTCTCTTGATTTTTGGTTTAACGATTTAGAATCATTAATTCCAGATGGGATATTCTCTTTATCAAGTATAACCGATGCGGCATACACTGGACCAGCAAGAGGGCCTCGACCTGCCTCATCAATTCCCACTATGTCTCCATTAATTGTAGACTCAATATCAAAGTTAGGTTTATTCTTCATTAATTTAGTTTTCTGTTTAAATATTAGATTAAAAAAATTAATAATTTTTTGTTAAGTTTATGATTAAATTAAATATAGTTATTCCTACATTAAATTCTGAAAAAACTCTTTTTAATACCATAAGTCGAGTAGTAGATAAAGCAGAGGTCTATGTGATTGATGGAGGGTCATCAGATAGTACCAAAGATATTGCAACTAGTTTGAATGCTTTGTTTACAGTAACGAAGCCAAGTAGAGGTCTTCAACTTTCAACGGGAGCAAATTTAATATATGATGGGTGGATTTTGTTTATCCATTCGGATACCTTTTTAAGCGAAGGTTGGTATGATGAAGTTATAAAGTTTATTCAAAAATCGGATTCTAAAAAAAAAGCTGGCTATTTTAAATTTAAATTTGATGATAATGGTTTATTTGCAAAGCTAATTGAAGCCTTTGTAGGTTTGCGTTGTAGATTTTTTTCTTTACCTTATGGAGATCAATGTCTATTAATTCATAAAAGCCTTTACACAATGGTAGGAGGCTTTAAATCAATATCTTTAATGGAGGATGTAGACTTAATATCTCGTTTGGATAAAAAAAATTTATATAATATTCCAGTATTTGCGATTACTTCATCTTCTAGATATAAAAAGAGAGGTTACTTGTATAATATAATTAAAAACTTTTTATGTCTAATAATGTTTAAACTTGGTTTTTCAATTAATCTAATAAAGTTAATTTATGAAAGTTAATAATCATCTTATTATTTTCTCTAAAATTCCGCGTTATGCTATAGTTAAAAAAAGGCTAGCAAAAGAGATTGGCAACATAGAGGCCCTAAGGTTCTATGATAGCTTACTAAAAAAAAACATAAGAAATTTAGGTGGGGATACAAGATGGAATTGTTGGCTTGCTTTATCAGATATGAGGGCTAAGTTTAGAAGAGATAAAAGTTGGCGTTGTAAGTTCTTTTTTCAAGGTCATGGGAGTTTAGGTTCTAAGATGGAGAAATGTTTTAAAACTGTTCCAGATGGGAACACTATACTAGTTGGAGGGGATATCCCTAATTTAGCTAAAGTAAATATATCAAACGCTTTTAACAAACTCAGGTTTTATGACCTAGTTCTTGGCCCTTCTTTTGATGGTGGCTTTTGGTTGATTGGTATTAGGGGTAATATGATCTTGAGAAGAAAAAATATTACCAATCTTTTTGAGTCTGTTAGGTGGTCCTCTGAGCACGCGCTTAGTGATACTATAAAAAATATTACAAATAGAAAATTATGTTTATTAAACTATAAAAATGATATTGATACTTATGCAGATTTAAAGATGAGTAAATATTTAACTTAAAAATAATCTAATCTAATCTAACCTAGGTATTAGTTCTATAAAGTTACATGGTTTATGCCGGTTATCGAGTTGAAATTTAAGTATCTCATCCCAAGCGTCTTTACATGCATTTGGTGATCCAGGAACTGAAAAAATGTATGTATTCCCTGAAACACAGGCAATAGCTCTGGATTGAAGAGTTGAAGTGCCTATTTTTTGATAGCTAATCATTCTGAATAGTTCTCCAAAGCCATCGATTATTTTATCAGAGATTAAGCTTATCGCTTCAGGTGTAACATCTCTTTTAGTGATCCCAGTTCCGCCCGTTGTAATAATAATATTTACATCTGGATCGTTAATCCATGTCTTTAATTTTATAGTAATCTCATCTATTTCATCAATTGCAATTGATCTTGAATACAAGGTGTGGCCTGCTTTTTGAAGTCTATTTACCAATAAATCTCCTGACTCATCATTTTTTTCTTCTCTTGAATCTGAAATAGTTAAAATACATATTTTACATGGAATAAATTTTATACTCTCATCGATTGTCAAATCAATCTCCCTATTTTTAATTACCTAAATTTGAAATTTTATTTAAAGTATTATCCTGGCTGATATATTTTGGCCACCTCCCCTCAACAATATCTAATAGTGAGGGTTTGTCTTGATTAAATCTCATTCGATAAATCCATAAGTTGGCCAGAACTCTCTCAATAAATATTCTTGTTTCTCTTGCCGGTATACTCTCAATAAATAATAACGGATCACTATTATAGGGAGTGGTTGCTAGCCATTTATTTAAATTACTTGGCCCAGCATTATATGCAGCTGTTAGAAGAAATAGATTATTTTTAAGTTTTTCATTTTTCATAAGTATTTGTACATATTTCTGACCAAGTTTTAAGTTTAGATTTGGTTCATAAAGTTTATATTTATGATTATGCCTTAGGCTTCTATCTTTTGCCACAAAACTAGCTGTCCTTGGCATTAATTGCATAAGGCCTCTTGCTCCTGCATGGCTTTTTGCTTTTGAATTAAATCGGGATTCTTGTCTAATAAAAGCATATACAAGAGCCTCGTCCAAAATAAACTTACTATAATTCTTCCAATCTGGTATTGGGTATGCGGAAATATCAAAATGTTTATTTTTATAGTCTAAATTTTTTACAGCTAATTTAATACTTGAATTAGGTAATTTAAGTTTATTAGCTAATTTCAGCAATGCATCAGATTGTTCAAAGTTCGCTGAGGGTATTAGATTGAATGCCTCCTTATCTGCAAGGAATACCTCGTCAACTTCCTTTAAAGCAATTATTCTTTGTATTGAGTTATATTTTTTTAAAATATCAAAATCTTTAGATAAAAATTGTGTTTTAACATTTGAGATATATATTTCTTCTCCTAGCAGAGTTTTACAGATCATCCCATAGAATGTTCTTGTTTGTTTAGAGCCAAATTTAAGCCAGTAAATAAATTTATCAGGGTTTTTATTTCTTAAACTTGCTCTAGATGCCCAAAATGAAGCTGCTGAAACATTCCATGGCGAGATAAAATCTGATTGTGCTAATTTTTCAAAATGGTATTGTGATTTTTTGTATTTCTTTAATCTCCAGGCTGAAAGTCCTGCAATCCAATCAGAAAAAATAATTTTATCTCTTGATCTGCTGGCTACTGCAGAAGCTAACTCAAAAGCTTTATGATCATTATCACCTCTAAAATACCATTTTTCAGCTATTGCAAATAAGAGCTCATCCCTTTGTTTTTTTGTTAAACTTTTATTAGATAATTTATAAATTCTATTTTCTGATTTAGTAAGAATATCTCTTTTAATATTAGATTTAATTGAGTTGTAAAGTTGTCTCGATCTTTTAGATACTTTATCCCTTTTTTTATAAGAATTATTTGAAGGTTTTTTCAATTGCAATGTTTCAGTAAATTTTTTTTTATTATTAAAACTACTTTTAAGAGGTGTTAGAGGGTTTTTATAGCCTTTTGGTTGTCTTTTTTTAGCTAATCGATAAATTCTATTTGAACCGGGAAGTTCTCTATATTTTTTCAACCAATTGGATAGTTCACTATAAGTTGATCTATAGGATGTTGGGTGCATATATTTCTGAAATAATACATGCCCCATTAGAATATCATTATCAATTTCTTGGATATACTTTCTCGATATATCCCATTTACCTTTTTTTTGAAAGTAGAAAATCTTTTTATATCTATCTATATCTTTTATAGATAGAACTCCATATTCTCTATTTAATTTTTGATCATTATATTCAGGTATAGGAGGCTTATGTAAGGGTATTCTAATAGATTTAGAAAGCAAAGGGTTTGGTAATATCATACAATAAAAAATAGCTATCATTATAAACTTATATTTTTTTAAAAAGTTATAGATATTTATTATGAATCTATTGAGTTGCATTTTTAACCATTTACTATAATTTTTCTATTTTATCTTTAATTTTTAGGAGGTCTTCCCAAGCTTGTTTTTTTTGACTTGGTTGCCGGAGTAAATATGCTGGATGAAAAATTGGTAGCGTGTCTATTTCTTGAAATTTAAACCACTTGCCTCTTAATCTTGTTATACCTAAGTCATTTTGAAGAATTGCAGATGCTGCTGAACCTCCAACTAATACTAATATTTTGGGATAAACCAATTCAATATGTCTATATACGAATGGTTTAAATGCTTCAATCTCATCGATACTTGGCTTCCTATTTCCTGGAGGTCTCCATGGTATAATATTTGTGATGTAAGTTTCAGATCTATTTATTCCAATAGAGTTTAGCATTTTATTTAAAAGTTTACCCGCAGCTCCCACAAACGGTTCTCCAGATATATCCTCTTCCTCTCCTGGTGCTTCTCCTATTAGCATCAATTTGCTTCCAACTTTCCCACTCCCAAATACTAAGTTTTTTGCTGTTTTTTTTATATTACATCTATCAAATGATTGAATAGCAATTTTTAATTCTTCCAAATTGTTATATTCTTTAATATTTGGGTAGTTTATTTCTTCCTTAACAAAATCATTATTTTCTTGGTTACGATTCACCTTAACTTGGGCATTTGAGGAGTTTTTAAGGCTATTTTGGGCTTTTTCTTCTAACAGCGCATCAGCGCCGGCATCTAAGTGCCATTCTAAAAAAGATATATTTTGATCTTTTATCATAAGATTTTTATCATACCATAGACTTTTATTGATTTTCTAGTTTGTATATTTATATAACTATAATGAATTTAATTGTTTTAATTCTTGCTAAGGTATTTAGGAATAATTTTTATGACAAATGTGACTAATGAGGCTGTTGAAAGAGAATCTATGCATTATGATGTAGTGATTGTAGGGGGCGGGCCATCTGGACTTTCAGCAGCCATTAGATTAAAGCAACTTAGTAAAGAAAAAAATAAGGATATTTCTGTTTGTGTTGTTGAAAAAGGAGCTGAAATAGGGGCGCATATTTTATCAGGTGCTGTTATTGACCCAAAAGCTCTTTTTGAATTATTTCCTGATCTTGATCTTAAAAATACACCTTTAAAAACTAAAGTTTCTTCTGACAGATTTGTTTTTTTAACAAAGAAAAGTTCATTTTCTTTACCAAATTTTTTGCTACCACCTCTAATGCACAATAATGGTAATTATATTATTAGTTTAGGAAATTTATGTAGATGGCTATCGGAAAAAGCTGAAGATTTAGGTGTAGAAATATTTCCTGGTTTTTCAGTCTCTGATGCGGTTTATGATGAATCTGGTTCAGTAATAGGTGTTGTTACTGGGGATATGGGTATTTCTAAAAGTAATACAAGAAAAGACAGCTTTGAACCTGGGGTAGAACTCTTAGCTCCAAATATAATTGTAGCAGAAGGTGCACGAGGCTCATTAACAAAAAAACTAATCAAAAAATTTAAATTGGATAAATCGAGTGATGAACCAAAATTTGGCTTGGGTTTAAAAGAATTATGGGAAGTAGATGAGGCAAAGCATAATCTTGGCAAGGTAGATCATTTTGTAGGCTGGCCTCTAGATAATAGAACCGGAGGAGGCGGTTTTATGTATAACCTAGAAGACAACCAAATATCAATTGGTTTCGTGGTGCATTTGAATTACCAAAACCCATATATTTCACCATTTGAAGAGTTTCAAAAATTTAAAACACATCCCAAAATTTCATCAATTCTTCAAGGTGGTAAGCGTGTATCTTACGGTGCAAGGGTAATTACTGAAGGTGGGCTTCAATCAATACCTAAAATGGTGTTTCCAGGTGGAATAATTGTTGGTTGCGCAGCGGGCCAAGTTAATGTTCCAAGAATTAAGGGTACACATAATGCTATGAAAAGTGGAATATTATCAGCAGAAGCTATTTTTGATTGCTTTAATGACCAGAAGAAAACTATCGAAAGTTTTGAAAAAAACTGGAGATCATCATGGATCTATAAGGATTTATTTTTAGTTAGAAATGCAAAACCATTGCTTGCAAAATTTGGAACTATTATTGGTGGTTTTCTTGGAGTATTAGATATGTGGTTAAGTACATTTGGAATAAATTTAGGAACTTTGAAACACCTTAAAGCCGATCATGAAACTTTAAGACCAGCATCTGAGTATAATCCAATAGTGTACCCAAAACCTGATGGCAAATTAACTTTTGATAGGCTTTCATCAGTATTTATATCAAATACCAATCATGAGGAAGATCAACCTGTTCACTTAAAGTTAATCGACTCTTCAATTCCAATTAAGAAAAACCTTCCAAAGTACAACGAGCCTTCCCAATTATATTGCCCTGCTGGAGTTTATGAGGTTGTAACTGAAGAGGGTAAGAGTCCAAAATTTGTTATTAATGGGCAAAATTGTATTCATTGTAAAACCTGTGATGTGAAAGATCCTGAACAAAATATAACTTGGACAGTCCCTGAGGGTGGTGGTGGTCCCAATTACCCCAATATGTAATCATACAAATTTGAGTTTATTTTTATGAGAATTTTTATCAGAGAACATTTAAAAAAAATTTTTAAGCTATATTTTTGCTATTATTCGATTTTAATTTCTATTTCTTTTTTTATAATTAATCATAACGCATTTGCGGAAAGCTCCTTTAATAAAAATTCGAAATTTATTTCCTTAAATAAATATGGAGATTACTTAGCTGGTTCATATGCATCTCAGATAGGTGATGCAGTTTATGCGGCTAAATATTATAAAAATGTTCTTGAGGTTCATCCAAAAAATTACGAATTAAAAATTAAAACAATAAAATTATTACTTATTGCTGGCAAAGTAGAGGGAGCTAAAGATCTATATAACTCATTAAAAGATATTGATAGAACTGAAGAAATAATAAAAATATTTGGCTTAACAATTGATTTAAAAAATAATAACTATTCTTCTGCGAAAAAAAAAATAGATTTGGTATCTAACGAGGGTTTAGGGAGGTTTCTTAAACCTATTTTAAAGTTATGGATTTATGCTGGCTTAGGTGATGAAAAACAAATAAATAAATTAATTAATGAAATTAATGTTAATAGTAAATTTACTTCGTTTAATAACTACCATAAAGCATTGGTTTATGATTTAATTAATCATCCAGATACTGAAAATGTCTATGAAACTCTTATTGAAAGCCCAGAAACTCGTTCAATAAGGGCTATTCAGTCCTACGCACTATATCTAAAAAGGGTAGGAAAAAAAGATAAAAGCCTCTCAATAGTAAATAGTTATTTAAAACAAAATTCAGATAATCCAATTATTGAACATGCACGTTATAATTATTTTAATAATAATACTCAAAGAAATATTATTAGTATAAATTATGGATTTGCTGAAGTATTTTATGCAACAGCAAAGGCTTTATCTGAGGCTGAAGATTTTGCTCTTAGTTCAATTTTCATAAGGTTATCTATAATTTTACGTCCAGAATCTAGTGTCTCATATGTGTTGCTTAATGAAATTCTAGAACAACGAGGTAAATGGGATTTAGCAATTGAACCATTAAAAAAAATTAAACCTAATACTCCCTTAGGTGAGTATTCTAAAATTAAAATCGCTAGAAACTTAAATAGACTGTCTAGGGAAAAGGATGCGCTCAAAGTTTTAAATGACTATCTTGAAATTAATCCAGAGTCTGCCAAAGTATACGAAGCCTTAGGTGACCTATTTAGGTCCCAAAAAATGTGGAATAAGGCAGTAGATAATTATAATAAAGCAATAAACAAGAAGAGATTAATTAATCAAAAAGATTGGAGAATTTTCTATTCTCTTGGTATTTCATATGAGAGAGCGAAAAAGTGGCAAGAGGCAGAGCCGAACTTCAAAAAAGCTCTTGAACTCAATCCGGATCAACCGCTTGTAATGAATTACTTAGGTTACTCATGGGTTGAGCAAGGTAAAAATTTAAATGAGGCCCTGAAAATGATACAAAAAGCAGTAATGTTAAGACCAAGGGATGGTTATATTGTAGATAGTTTAGGCTGGGCCTTTTTTCGCTTGGGTGAGTTTGATGATGCTGTTAAGAACTTAGAGAGAGCAGTAACTCTCGAACCAGAAGATTCTATAATAAATGAGCATCTTGGTGACGCTTATTGGAAGGTAGGAAGATTTAGAGAAGCAATTTTTCAGTGGAGAAGGGCTCTTGAGTTTGGACCAGAAAAAGCTGCTATTCCCAAAATTAAACTCAGAATTGAAAAAGGTTTGACAAAAATATAAAGTAAACAATATATATTTGTTTCTCAAAATATTTCTTCAAATGAAAAATCAATTATTATGTATGAACCAAAAATAATTACAAAAAAAGCACATGCTAAAATAAATCTTTTTTTGCACATATTATCTAAACGAAATGATAATTTTCATGAGTTAGAAAGTTTAGTAAGTTTTACTGAATTTGGAGATAAAGTTTCTGTTTGGGAGAGTGATAGTTTAGAGTTTATTTTTGAAGGTCCAATGGCTCATGGGCTGCCCCCTTTAAAGGAAAATATTATATATAAAGCGGTTATGTTATTAAAGAAAAGATATAAAATATCTTTAGGGGCAAAAATTAAAGTAGAAAAAAATATTCCTATTGCCGGAGGTTTAGGTGGTGGAACAAGTGATGCTGCCACGGTACTAAATTGCCTAATTGATTTATGGAATATCAAAGTATCTAAAAAAGAATTAATGAAAGAGTTTGTTTCGTTAGGAGCTGACTTTCCAGTTTGCTTTTATGGAAATAATGCTTTGGTAAAAGGAATTGGGGATGTATGTATGCCATTAAAACAAATGTATTCTTATCCAATATTACTTATAAACCCAAAAAAAAAATTAGATTCTAAAGTTATTTTTTCTGAGGTTGATTTGTCATATTGTTATAAAAAGTCAATTCTTAAATGTGATTTTCTAAAAAATTATAAAAATTATAAAAATGATTTGTTACCATTTGCAAATAACCGTGTACCCCAAATCATGGAAATAATAGATTTATTATTATTATCAGATGGATGCATTTCGGCAAAACTTAGTGGAAGTGGACCAACATGTTTTGGAATATTTGATAGTGAAAAAAATTTATATAAGGCAAACAATATATTTAGAGAAAGATATGATTGGTGGGTGGTGCCTACTTCTATGTTAGGGTGATTATGAAGAAAATTATAACTTTTATTTTTTTGATTTTATTTTTTGGTTGTTCAAGCACTAATAGCTACTCAGACATAGAGCTAACATGGGAAAAAGCATTGATATTTATTCCTGGAGATAAAAAGAAATCTACTCAAAATGATTTAAGAGTTGAGCAAATTAAAATAACAGATTTAGAATTTCAAAAAAAGATGCCTCTGCTTCTATATCTTCATGGTTGCACAGGCCTCGGTGATGGTGCTTTTCTAAGAAAACTATCATCTATGGGTTTAGTTGTTATTGCTCCTGATAGTTTTGCGCGAAGCTTCCGTCCAATGCAATGTAACCCAAGAACTAAGAAAGGTGGAAAGAATTTATTTATTTATGACTTTAGATCTGCCGAGTTAACATTTGCGTTAGAAAAAATTTCTGAAATAAAGTGGATTGATTTTGACAATTTATTTCTTTTTGGGGTAAGTGAGGGTGCTGTAACTGCGTCCTTATTTAGAGGAAATGTATTTAATGGAAGAATTATTGCTCAGTGGACATGTACGGGAGCTCCATTAGTCGAAGGTATAGGCGCTCCAAAAAACGAACCAATTCTTGCTATAGTAAAAGAAAATGATCCTTATTACGCATCAAATAATACTAAATCTCAGGAAGGAAATTGTGGTAGATTCATGTTTGATAGGTTAAATTCAAAATCAATAATTCTAAAAAATTCATTTGGAGAAGACCCTCATAACGTACTAAACAGTGATGAATCTCTCTCTGAGATAAGATACTTTATTAAGAGAAATTTGCGCTAAATTAAGTTTTATTATTAGGATATGATTGATGAAGAGATATAAAATTTGTGTGATTGGCTTGGGTTACGTCGGCTTACCATTAGCTCACTCTCTTTCAGTTTATCATGATGTAATTGGCTATGACTCGAATAGTAAACGTATAGGTGAGCTTAAAAGATTTCATGATAGGACTGGTGAGATTAGTTATGATGATTTAAACAATACTGAATTAAAACTAACACCTGATCCCAAAAATATAAAAGATAGAAATGTTTATATTATTACAGTTCCAACCCCTATAAATGAACAGAAGCAACCAGATTTAACAGCTGTTATTGAATCGTCCAAACTAGTAGGAGAAAAAATAAAACCAGGTTCGATTGTTGTGTACGAGAGTACTGTGTACCCTGGAGTTACTGAAGAAGAATGTGGTCCAATAATCGAGCAGGTTTCGGGCTTAGTATGTGGAAAGGATTTTTGGTTAGGTTATTCTCCTGAAAGAATTAACCCTGGTGATTCTGTTCATAGTTTATCTGAGATAACTAAAGTTGTTTCGGGTCAGAATGAAGAAATTACCGAAATTTTATCAGGTATTTACGGTAGTATAAATAAAGGGAAAATTTTTAAGGCTACCAGTATTAAGGTAGCTGAGGCAGCAAAAGTCATTGAGAATACTCAAAGAGATATAAATATCGCTTTTGTAAATGAAATTTCAATGATTTTTAGCAATCTTGGTTTATCCACATTAGACATTTTAGAAACAGCAAAAACAAAATGGAATTTTCTGGATTTTAGGCCTGGCTTAGTAGGAGGCCATTGTATTGGTGTAGACCCTTTTTATCTTGCTTATAAAGCTCAGGAAATTGGGGTAAACCCAGAGATAATTTTAGCAGGTAGACGAATCAACGACAATATGGGTAAGTTTATAGCCAAGAAGATTATGCAAGAACTAGCAGTAGGGGATAATATAATTATTTTAGGTTTTACGTTTAAAGAAAACGTTACAGATATAAGAAATACAAAAGTAATAGATATATATAATACTTTAAACAAATCAGGATTCAAAGTAGAGATTAGTGACCCAAAAGCTGACAAAAATGAAGTTAAAGAGGTCCATGATATTGATTTAGTTTCAATAAAAAAAGAAAAAAAATATGAAGCTATTATTATTGCTGTTCAGCATGAAGAATATAGGAAACTTTCAATAGAAGATTTAGGTGCTTTTTTAAATCCGAAAGGCTTAATTTTTGATTTAAAGGGTATATTGAGGGCAGAAGATAATTCTAAAGGCATTAGAATTATCTCTTTTTAATTTTGGTTGAGCACATATCAATTGTAAGTGAAAGGGAAATACATAACATTATAGTTGCAAGCCACCATGCTTGCCAGACTCCAAAATTTAATATTAAAGGAGGGGTTATGGAGCCCACTAAAGACATCCCTATAGCTTTTTGATATATATTTTTTATTTTATTAATTATTCTTATTGAAGAATATAATAAGCCTAATAATAACAGAACTCCTACTCCTCCTAATTCTAGCCAGATTTGGATAACTGCATTGTGAGGATGTAAGGGTAGTGCGTCAGGAGCATAATTTTCGTTTTTACGCATTTGTTCTATCTTGTCATTTTTTGCCCCTAAATATCTGGAAGAGTCAAACCCTAAGCCGAAAGGTAGGTGCTTTATAGCAGCATTAGAGGAATACTCCCAAATACCAATTCTATGTTCATGAGGTGAGCTAAGAAATATTTCATTTTGTCTTAATTTTTGAATTGTTAGAATGTTGCTTGAAATAAAAGGAGCAAACAAAACGTATATTGAAAAAGAAATAAGTATAAAATTACAAAATTTATTTCCAAATACAAAAATAAATAGTGCAAAAGATACACCAAGTAACATTCCAACTAGAGCTGCAGTCATTGGGAGAGAAATAATTGAAATTAAACTAATTATGAGAAAAATTAATCCTAATTTTTTATTTAACATATAAATGTATATTGCAAAGGGTGTTGCTAGGATAGACAGTATTACAGTTCCCCTTGCCACTTTCTCCAGAATTTGGCTTTCATGTATATCAATTATGTTTTTAATGATAATCCCACTTGAAAGTGACTCTATTAGAAAAATTATTATCATAACTATACAAGAAAGTATTGCAGAATTGAGGAGGCGTTTTTTATTAGTATCACTTAAATTATAAATATTTATTGAAAATGATATACCTAAAAAAATAATTACAAAAGTTTTGAGGCACTTCCAATATTGATTTTCAGGCCCCCAAATATTAGAAATAAATGACCAGGCAAATAATATTAAAAATAAGATTATTAATATTTTTATGTCATTTTTTGTAGAGGTTTTAAGATAATATTTATTTAGAATAATTATTGAAGAAATTGAGAGAAGAATAACTATACCGTTACTAGCTAATGGAGCAGTTAAACCTAATAAAATAATTATAAATGAGCATAAATATACTCTAATGCTCAAAATATTGTCATTTTGAAGAAAATTCAAAAATACCTCCAATTTCTATCTATTTACATTTAAATATTTATTACATGAGTATTATATTTATAATTAATGGTAACTTTTCCTTTATTATAGAAGAAGCTTAATTTTTTTATTTGAAGCCAAATGATACTTGTTTATTTACTATTTACAGTGCATAAAAATGTAATCTTTTTTAATCTTTTTTGAAAGTAATAATAATTGAATAAAATTAGAAATTTAGAGAATTCTTTGGATATAAAGGTTGCAGTAGTAGGTTGCGGTTACTGGGGTAAAAATCTTGTAAGAACTTTTTCGGAAACTGGTAGTCTCCATGCGTTATATGATTCTAACAGTAACTTAGCAAATGAGCTTTCTAAAAAATATGATGTTAAATATGAGTTATTTGAAAATTTGCTTGATGACAAGGGTATTAATGCTGTTGCTATAGCTACACCGGCTATAACTCACTATAAATTAGCAAAGGCCGCTCTTATGTCAGGGAAAGATGTTTTTGTTGAGAAACCGATTGCTTTAAATATTAATGATGCCGAAGAATTAGTTAAAATTGCTAAAGAAAAAAATAAAATTTTAATGGTTGGTCATCTGCTTCATTATCACCCAGGTTTTTTAAAATTAAAAGAGATGGTCGATTCTGGAAAATTAGGTCAACTTCAGTATATTTATTCCAATAGATTAAATCTTGGTAAATTTAGAAAAGAAGAAAATATTTTATGGAGTTTTGCTCCACATGACGTTTCAATGATACTAAATCTATTTCAATCTTTACCAGAGAAGGTTACAGCTATAGGAAGCACTTATCTTCAGAATAAGATAGCTGATGTTACAACAACCCACTTAAAATTTCCTAATGGTAAAAATGCACACATATATGTATCTTGGCTTCATCCATATAAAGAGCAAAAATTAGTGGTAATTGGAGATAAAGGGATGGCAGTTTTTGATGATGGAAGAGATTGGAGTAATAAATTATCTTTTTATGCTCATGAAGTTTGTTGGAGTGATGATCTTCCAATTCCTAAGCCAGCTAAGGCTGAAATGATAGAAATTGCTGAATCAGAACCTTTAAAATTAGAAGTAGAGCACTTTATAGAATCCGTTGCAAAAAGAACTAAGCCACGCACTGATGGTACTGAAGGAAAGATGGTTCTAAGTGTTTTAGATGCTGCAGAAAAATCAATGAATTTAAAAACGGCGATTGAGCTATGCTAAAGAAATATAATAACATTAAGGGAGAAGTTTTTTTTGCACATAATACTGCGATCATCGATGCTCCTGACAATATTGGTAAAGATACAAAAATTTGGCATTTTTCCCATATTTTTAATAAAACTATTATAGGTAGTAATTGTGTAGTTGGTCAAAATGTAATGATAGGCCCAGAGGTTGAGGTTGGAAATAATTGTAAAGTTCAAAATAATGTAAGTATTTATAAAGGTGTGGAGCTAGCCGACGAAGTTTTTTGTGGCCCAAGTTGTGTGTTTACTAATGTTGTCAGCCCAAGAGCGTTCATAGAAAAGAAAAATGAATTTTTAATTACAAAAGTTGCTAAGGGGGCAACTATCGGGGCTAACGCAACAATAATTTGTGGAGTAAATATAGGGGAGTATAGCCTTATTGGTGCTGGTTCGGTGGTCACTAGGGATGTTCCCTCATTTGGTCTGGTCGTAGGAAACCCTGCACGTCAGATTGGTTGGGTAGGGCACTTTGGTGAAAAACTAGATAATGAGCTAATATGCCCTTCAACTGGTCGAGAATATGAAGAAAAAGTACCTGGTATATTGATAGAAAAAGAAACTAAGTGAGTTTAATAATGAATATTCCATTTATTGACCTTGATGCACAAAAACAATTTTTAGGTCAAAAGATTGAAGACGCAGTTTCAAATGTTTTGAAACATAAAAAATTTATAAACGGGCCTGAAGTAAGTGAATTTGAAAAACTTATGTCTGAGTTTTCACATGTGAATGAGGTTATTACATGTGGAAGTGGAACAGATGCATTACTGCTTCCTTTAATGGCTATAGGTGTTGGAAAAGGGGATGCAGTATTTGTTCCTTCTTTCACTTTTGTTGCAACTGCAGAAGTTGTCTCTATGCTGAACGCAACACCTGTATTTGTTGATGTTGATATAAATACATTTAATATCGATCCGCAAAAACTAGAGGAAGCTATTATATTTTCAAAAAAAATTGGTTTAAGCCCTAAGGTAATTATACCTGTTGATTTATTTGGGCAACCAGCTCCTTATGAAGAAATAAATCAAATAGCTAGTCAATTTTCATTGGATGTTATTTCAGATGCTGCGCAAAGTTTTGGGGGAATGCAGAGTGATAAACCCGTAGGGACTTTAACAAAAATAACATCAACAAGTTTTTTTCCTTCAAAACCACTAGGTTGCTATGGAGATGGTGGTGCAGTATTAACAAATGATGAGACACTAGCAAATATTTTGAGGTCTTTAAGATCTCACGGATCTGGGCAAAATAAATATGATAATGTTAGAATTGGAGTTAATAGTAGATTAGACACCATACAAGCAGCAGTTTTGATTGAAAAAATTAAAATTTTAAGAATTGAAATTGAAAAAAGAAATCAAGTTGCACACAAATATACTGATGGAATAGATAATAAAATTGATAGACCTCTTATTCAAGATGGTAATTACTCTGCTTGGGCGCAGTATACTATTAAAACAAAAAACAGAGACGAATTATCTGAATATTTATTTCAAAAGGGTATCCCGACAGTTGTTTATTATCCCAAACCTTTGCATTTGCAATCAGCTTATAGTAGCTTTCCAAGGTATCCGGAAGATCTAAAAGTGTCTGAGTATTTATCTGAATCAGTTTTGAGTCTTCCTATGCATCCTTATCTTTCATCAGATGACCAAGAGCGTATAATTGGACTGATAAATGAATATAATAAAGTGAAAAAATCATGAAATTAATTGGAAAAAAATGTGTTGTAATAGGAGGCGCTGGCCTAATTGGTTCTCATACTGTAGATAAATTATTAAAGCATGATATCAAAGAATTAATTGTTTTTGATAATTTTGTCAGAGGAACAAATCAAAATCTTGAATTAGCTTTTAAGGATCCAAGAGTTAGAGTATTTGAGGCAGGGGGCGATATAAGAAATATTGATATTTTAAATTCAGCATTAAAAGGGGCAGATTGTGTTTTTCATTTTGCAGCTCTATGGCTTCTGCAGTGTTATGAGTTTCCTAGGGCAGCTTTTGATGTGAATATAGCAGGAACATATAATGTTCTGGAGGCTTGTAGAGATAATGAAGTCAAAAAATTAGTTTTTTCGTCTTCAGCCTCAGTGTATGGAGATGCTATTGAAGAGCCTATGAAGGAAAGTCACCCATTTAATAATAAAACTTTCTATGGGGCTACTAAAATAGCATGTGAAGCGATGTGCACCGCTTTTTATGACCGCTATCAACTTCCATATGTTGGTTTGAGATATATGAATGTTTATGGTCCTAGACAAGATTATAAAGGAGCATATATTGCTGTCATAATGAAAATGTTAGACTCTATTGATAGGGGCGAAGCATTAAAGGTTTTTGGAGATGGAAGTCAGGCATACGATTTTATATCTGTTCATGATTGTGCTCAAGCTAACATATGTGCAATGGAGTCAAATATTGAAGATAAATTTTATAACGTTGGCACAGGAGAAAGAACTTCGATTAAAGAGCTCGCAGTATTAGTTAATAAATTAACATGCAATCCAAAAGGGATAGAGTACCTCCCTGAGGGTAAGACTTTTGTAAAAAATAGGATAGCAGATATTAAAAATGCGAGGGATGATATAGGCTTTCTTGCAAAAGTTCCTTTAGATCAAGGTATTAAAGATTTGATCTTGTGGAGAAACTCTCACAAAGCTGAGGTAGAGCAAAGAAGAAAAGCTGCAGGTGTCGATTAATGAATTATGTAAAAGGTAGAACTATTCAGATTTCTGAGCCTGTGACCGGTAAAGAAGAATTAGATGCATTATCAGTACCATTAGAAACAGGATGGTTGACTCAAGGTCCAAAAGTTAAAGAATTTGAAAACCATTTTGCAAATATGCATTCTACTAAATTTGCTTTTGCGACAACAAGTTGCACTACATCCTTACATCTTGCCCTTTCTTCAATTGATATAATGCCTGGAGATGAAGTAATAGTTCCTGCTTTTACTTGGGTATCTACTGCTAACGTAGTAGTTTATTGTGGTGCTAAGCCAGTATTTGTTGATGTTAGAGCAGATACTTACAACATTGATTTTGAAAAGATAAAGGACAATATTTCATCTAAAACTAAAGCAATAATTCCAGTTCACCTCTTCGGTTTATGTGCTGACATGGATGAAATAAATTCTTGCTTACCAAAAGGAGTAAAAGTTATTGAAGATGCAGCTTGTGCAGTAGGGGCTAGTTATAAGAATAGAATGTCAGGTTCCTTAGGAGATTTTGGCGCATTTAGTTTTCATCCAAGAAAAATAATAACTACCGGTGAGGGAGGAATGATAACAACTAATGATGAGTATTTAGCTAAAAAGGCTGAGATACTTAGAAATCATGGTGCTAGCATCTCAGAGGAAAAAAGGCACCAGGGCGCGAAACCCTACTTACTACCAGATTTTGATGTATTAGGTTTTAATTACAGAATGACTGATCTTCAAGGTGCGGTTGGTTTGGCACAGTTGGGTAAACTTGATAATTTTTTATCCGAAAGAAAGAAATGGGCGGAATGGTATTTGGGTGAAATTTCTGATATTCCATGGATTAACCTTCCTAATTTTAATCATAATTACGATCATTCATGGCAAGCTTTTGTTGTTGTAATTGATGAAGAAAAATCTCCATTTTCTAGAAATGAAATTATGGAGAAACTTTTAGAAGCTGGAATTAGCACTAGACCAGGAACGCATGCTGTAACAAATTTGGGTTACTATAGAGACAAATTTAGGACTAAAAAGTCAGATTTTCCTGTAGCTACTATGTTAGAGGATTGTTCATTGGCTCTTCCTTTACATAATAAAATGGATATAGAAGATTTTGAATACATTTCAAAAATAATCCATAGTATTTAATTTTTATGTGCGGTGTTACAGGTTATATAAATTTAAATGGAGAACCAGCTTCTCCATCCATTTTAAAAAAAATGATAGATTTGATTTCACATCGTGGTCCTGACGATAATGGTTACTTTATTTCAGGTGCAGTCGGTCTAGGTCATGCCAGGTTATCTATTATTGATTTAAGTAAAGCTGGAAAACAGCCAATGGAAACTAGGGATAAAAGGTTTGTAATTAGCTACAATGGAGAAGTTTATAATTTTAAAGAATTAAGAAAAGAGCTTGAGTCTTTAGGTCATGATTTTAAATCAAATACTGATTCTGAAGTTGTTCTATATGCGTTTGCGACGTGGGGTATGTCAGCAATAGAAAAATTTAATGGTATGTTTGCATTTGCTATATGGGACAAGCATAAAAAAAAATTATATCTTGTTCGGGATAGATTTGGGATAAAACCATTATATTATTATTATTCCAAATCGTGTCTTATTTTTGCTTCAGAATCAAAAGCCTTTTTAGCTCATCCTGAATACAAGCCAGAAGTATGTAAGAATGGTTTATTGGAGTATATTACTTTCCAGAATTATTTTACTTCAAGAACTTTATTTAAAAATGTAAATTTAATTCCTCCAGCAAAAATTTTGTGTTTTGATTATCTTAATAAATCTCTAGATTTTACATCTTACTGGGACTTTTTGTTTGACGAGTCTCTTAAATCTTCAAGTATAAATGATTTAGAAGAAGAACTTGATTTTCTTTTTTCAAGATCAGTAAGTAGACAACTAGTTTCAGATGTTAATGTAGGTGCTTTTTTAAGTGGTGGAATAGATTCAGGTGCAATTACTGCTATAGCCTCTAAAAAATTAAAAAACATGAATACATTTACTGTAGGGTTTGACTTAAATTCTGCATCTGGTATTGAGCTAGCATACGATGAGAGGGGAAATGCTAAGCATATGTCTGAAACTTTTCAGACCAATCATAATGAGATTATATTAAAATCAGGTGATATGGAAAATGCCATGAAAAAATTGATTTGGCATTTGGATGAACCAAGAGTTGGACAATGTTACCCTAACTTTTATGCTTCTGAGTTAGCAAGTAGTCATTCAAAAGTTGTTCTAGCAGGCACTGGAGGAGATGAACTATTTGGAGGCTATCCTTGGAGATATTATAGAGGAGCCATAGCATCGAATTTCACAGACTATTTAGAAAACTATTTTGAATTTTGGCAAAGACTAATTCCCCCATCTCATTATAGTAAGATGCTGAGGCCTCTAAAAGATATTAGTGATAGTATGGATATAAAAAAAATTTTTTTTGACATATTCTCTTTAGAGTCAACCAAGATTGAAAGACCAGAAGATTATATCAACTATTCTTTATATTTAGAGTCTAAAACTTTTTTACATGGCCTTTTAGTTGTCGAAGACAAACTTTCGATGGCACACAGTCTTGAAACAAGAGTACCTTTTTTAGATAATGATTTAGTTAATTTTGCTATGTCTCTTCCAGTAAATGTTAAATTGGATAATTTAAATAATGTTGTTAAAATGAACGAGAACGAGCCTGGAAAAGTAGAACAATATTTCCAGAAAACTAAAGATGGAAAACTTATACTTAGAAAAGTTATGAAAAAATATGTGCCAAATGAAGTATCAAATAGGCAGAAGCAAGGCTTTTCGGGGCCAGATGCAAGCTGGTTCAGAGGCGAAAGTATAGACTATGTAAGAGATACACTTTTAAACAATAATGCTAAAATCTACGATTTTTTTGATAAACAAACTGTCCATAGTTTGCTTGAAGATCATCTAAGCGGGAAAAATAATAGGAGATTACTAATTTGGTCTTTACTATCACTTGAGACATGGCACGATATATTTATTAAAGGTTCTTGGAAGAGCGGTAAGATTTAAATGAATAAAGAAAACAAAGAAAAATTAATTCTGGAACTTCAGAACGTATATAAAAAAATCGATAATTCTTTAATGCAAAACTTTGATAGAAGCTTATCTTTTCAAGACGGAATGTTTGATAGATGGGAAAGGGCAAAAAGATTAGGTTTTTCTGATGGTGCCAGTATTTATAACTCAAGTCTTGTATACGGGAATGTAGAAGTAGATAAAAATACTTGGATAGGGCCTTATACTATTCTAGATGGTTCTGGGGGTGGTATAACAATTGGTCAGTTCTGTTCTATTTCTGCGGGAGTTCATATTTACACTCATGATACGGTAATGTGGGCTCTCTCCGGAGGTATTAAGAAAAGAAAGATTGGTTCTGTTATTATTGGGAATAATACTTATGTTGGAAGTAAAACTGTAATAACACTCGGAGTTACTCTAGGTTCCAGGTGTCTTATAGGTGCAGGATCTTTAGTTAATAAAAGTTTTCCTGATAATTCGATAATTCTTGGAACACCTGCAAAAAAAGTTGGGACAGTAAAACTTGATAAAAATGATGAAGTAATTTTAGAGTATGACTAATGAATAATATAGATAGACACTTAGATTCTCTTGAAAACGAGAGTATTTTCATCCTTCGTGAAGCTTACAATAAAATTAAACCCTTAGCTATGTTATGGTCTTTGGGTAAAGATTCTGGTGTTATGATTTGGCTAGCTAAAAAAGCTTTCTTTGGTCATATCCCATTTCCCTGTATTCATATTGATACAGAGAAAAAATTCCCTGAGATGTATGAGTTTAGAAGCAGATATTCAAAAGATTGGAATTTGAACTTAGATCTAGGATTCTGTCCTTCGATCGAGAAGATAGATCAATCTCTTCCTCCAGCGGCAAGATCTGCCGCTAGAAAGACTGCGGGTTTAAAGAAAAAGGTAAATGAATTAAAACTTAGAGGTTTGATTGCAGGAATAAGAAGAGATGAAGAGGGTAACAGGGCTAAAGAAAGATTTTTTAGTCCTAGAGATAAAAACGGAAATTGGGACTTAAATGATCAGCCTCCAGAATTTTGGGGTCATTATAATTCTATTATTCAAGAAGGTTCGCATGTAAGAATTCATCCACTTTTGGAATGGACTGAGATTGATATTTGGAATTATATAAAAAGAGAAAATATACCTGTTGTTCCATTGTATTTTTCTAAAAATGGCAAAAGATATCGTTCTCTTGGAGATAAAGATATAACAAATCCAATAAATAGTAATGCTTCAAATATTGATGAGATTATAAAAGAGTTAGAAAAAACACGTATATCAGAAAGATCAGGTAGAGCTATGGATCATGAAGCTGAAGATGCATTTGAAAGACTCAGAACTGATGGATATTTATAAGTATGTTTTTAAATTCAAACTTTAAAATTGTTGTTGTAGGTCATGTTGATCATGGTAAATCAACTATTATAGGTAGGTTGCTTGCTGATACTGGCTCTTTACCCGATGGAAAATTAGATCAGATCAAAATCTCCTCAGAAAAGAGGGGCATGCCATTTGAGTGGGCTTTTATCTTAGATGCTTTTCAATCTGAGAGAAACCAGGGAATAACAATTGATACTACAAAGGTATTTTTTAAGTCAAAAAAAAGAAAATATATAATTATTGATTGTCCAGGGCATAAAGAGTTTTTGAAAAATATGATCACTGGTGCAGCCAGTGCTGATGTGGGTATTTTAGTTATTGATGCCTTTGAGGGCATTAAAGAACAATCGAAAAAACATGCCTACTTACTTAAGCTAATAGGAATCAAAAGAGTGATAGTAGTTATAAATAAAATGGACAAAATAAATGATCATCAAAAACTTTTTGATGATCTAGGGGATAACGTAATTAAATATCTTAACTCAATAGAATTAGATGTGATAGATGTTATCCCTGTTTCTGCTCGTGAAGGCGATGGTATCACTACAAAGTCAGCAAAGTATACATGGAAGAGTTTTCCTACTTTATTAGAATCATTAGATGAACTGGATGAGAGTCTCGATAGTGATAGACAGCCTCTTAGGTTGCCCATACAAGATGTATATAAATTTGATGATAGAAGAATTCTAGTTGGTAAAGTAGAGAGTGGTAAAATAAAGGTTGGAGATAAGTTAATTTTCTCACCTTCAAATAAATTTTCGGAAGTAAACTCAATTGAAACTTGGGGAAAGAAACAAAATATATCATCAGTTTCTAGAGGTTTTTCAGTTGGGATTACACTTAAAGACCAACTATTCATAGAAAGAGGTGAAGTGGCCTCACATATCAGTAAGAAAGATATGCCAACAGAGACTGATATTTTTAAGGCTAGAGTTTTTTATCTTGGTACAAGTCCATTAATTGCCGGTCAATCGTATTTAATGGAATGTGGAACCTGTTCAGTTACTGTATTTATTCAAGAAATTATTTCAATCATTTCTACGGATGACTTAAGTCATAGTAAATCATCAAATGTGAAAAAAAATCAGGTTGCTGAATTAGTAATTAGATCTGAAAAAATTATTGCTATTGATGAGTTTATAAATATTTCAGCAACAGGAAGGTTCATCCTAATAGATCAAAAAAGAATTGTTGCAGGTGGTTTAATTAGTATGGATGGCTATGCTGATCAAAGAGCCTTAGAAACTTCTTTTTCGAAGAATTTAACTAGTGTTGAACATAGAGTAAGTATTGAAGAAAGAGCGAAAAAAAATCAGCATATTGGAGGAGTTTTTTGGTTAACAGGTTTATCCGGTTCAGGAAAATCTACAATTGCACTTGATGTCGAGAGAAGACTTTTTGAGGCAGGCTATCAGGTATACTTGCTTGATGGTGATAATGTCAGAGAAGGTTTGAACTCAAATTTAAGTTTTTCACCTGAAGATAGATCTGAAAATATCAGAAGAGTAGGAGAAGTTGCACTTTTGTTTGCTAATGCAGGTTTCATAGTTTTAAGTGCATTTATTACTCCCTATATTTCTGATAGAGCAAGGCTAAAGCGTAATTTGTCAAAAAAAACACAATTTCATGAGATCTATATTGAGTCATCGCTTAAAGTGTGTGAGCAGAGAGACCCTAAGGGTTTGTATAGAAAAGCTCGTACCGGTGAAATCAAAGATTTTACAGGAATAGACTCTCCCTATGATGTTCCAATAAACCCTGATTTAGTAATTAATACTAACAATGAAGATAAGTATTTATCTTCATCTAAATTGGAAAAATATATTCATAAAAATCTTGGTTTTTTGCTAAAAACATAACAACTTGTACATATATGTTGTATTTATGCAACAATAATTTTCATAATTAAAAAAATTCCTTAACTTTATCTTCATACTATTGTGAAAATAATCACACAATATTAGTTTATAAAGCGTAGTAAATACTTATGTTGACTAATCAGTATTTGTATACTAAAAACTACTTAATATAATTTTTACAGTTTAGCTCGTTAATTGGAGGTTTGCTTAATGTTTTCGAAAAAGATACTTGCGAGCGTAAGTGCAATTGCTCTTCTACTTTTAGTAAGTGGAGCCCCAGCCGTTGTCAGTGCATCTGACACAGTTGTCAACAAAGGGCAGATTTTCAAGACCGGTAAAGGTGTTGCTGCTGGTCAAAGCGCTGCAGCTGGCGGTGCTGGAGGTGCTGGTTCAGGGTTAACCGGAGCTCTTGGAACACTCGGTGCCGGTTCTGTAGCAGCTGGTGTTGCTGTTGCTGCCGCCATTGGAGTTGCAGTTGCCGCAGTAGTTGATGACTCATCCACTACAACCGCTACATCTACAACAGTTACTTGTTTCCAATGTCGTGCAGGAATTCTTATACTTGGTTCAGAATCTGGATTTAACGATTTTGCAACAAGGTTTGTATTGTTACCATAGGACAAGTAACCTAACGGAATTCATAGAGCGGGCGATTTTATCGCCCGCTTTTTTTTTATGCTGCTGGCTTTAAAACCTCAATAACTATTGGTGAAAACTCTCTTGATACATGCTGAACTGACTTCCAAACCATTCCAGTATTCGGATCAACCCAGAATAAGTTATCAAATTTCCAGTTTAGGTTTTTTGCAGTACAAGTTTCTCTAATTAGGATAGTTTCAAAATCAATATCATAAATATTAACTATTTGTGAACCTTCGTATGAGAAGTTTGATAGTATTTTAACTGTTTTTGGATATATTGAGTTTTTGCCTTTAAAGTCAATATTCCTCTCATAAACTTTATGGTTTTCTTTTTTATGAAGACCTAAATATATTGGATCAGTGTTAATGGGTATTGTATCAATAATTGTTTCTGGTAGTCCTGCGGTTTTAAGAATTCTACCTTTCTTTATTCCAAGGACTACACCATCAGCTGCCAACCAAAATTGTTCATTATTTTCCACTCTCCAAAGGACTAATAGGCTTTTTGGGCCCTTTCCTATCTTTGCTGATATAGACGCATACGGTAATTTCGTTATATATTCCCTTGTAAATGGTGGAGAAGGGCGGTCTTGAAAGGTGAGCTTGTATGCATCTATAATTGTTCTTGTAAGCCTGTTTTCACCACAGCTTGACAAAAGTACTGAAGCTAGTGATCCTCTAATAAACCATCTTCTGGAGATATGTAGTTGACTTTTAATCATAAAAAAATATACCAAATATTATTATCTAAAATTTCTATTTTAGCTGTTGTATTGATTTTGTCACCTGTTGAAATTGCAAAAAGTCAATCAAGCGTAGATTCAACTTTAGGTTCTCTTTTGCAATCAATAGATCAAATTTCAAGAGATACTAGAAATAATATTCTCCCTGCTCCAAATGTTTTGGATTCAGTAAGGAATAATAGCAAATCATCAGGAACTTTAACCGGAGCAGAAACTAGACTTAATAGTACAGAATCTATTATTGCTTCTGCTTTCTGTAAAGGTGAAATAAAAAAAGAAGACCCTAGAATGTTGCTTTTGAAAGATAAATTTTCGATAGTAGAACAAGATTTTTGTAAAAGGTCAGGTAGTGTTATCCCCTTATATGGTTATGATATTTTTGATGGTAGGTTGAGATCGTCAGGGTTAACAACTGGTGAAATTAATGATGATTATATTATTGGTATTGGAGATACTCTTGTTTATACATTCGTTGGTGCTTTATCAAATACAGCTTCAGTAGTAGTTAATACACAGGGATCTGTGGTTCTTGAGAAACTCCCTCCTATTCCTGCTGCTGGAAAAACACTTGGTGAGTTCAAAAAACTATTGCAGGAGCAGATAAATCTTTATTTCGGAGCTACTGAATCTTATGTCAGTATCGGTAGAATAAGAGAAATATCAGTGATAGTAACTGGTGAGGTCAAAACACCTGGTCAGCATCGTGTTACTGCGCTTTCTTCGATCCTTGATACAATAGCTGTTGCAGGTGGTGTGAAAAAAACTGGTTCGCTAAGACGAATTAAATTAAAGAGAAATAAAAAAATAATTGATATAGACCTGTATAATTTAATTCAAGGCGTATCAAACTTACCAAAGATTTCTATGAAAGAAGGAGATCAAATTATTGTGCCTACAATAGGTCCTGTAGTAGGAATAGTAGGTGATATAAAAAGACCTGCTCTTATTGAATTAAGCTCAGATGATTCATCTATTGATTTAGAGAGCCTTTTGAAATTTGGCGGAAGAGAGATAAGGCCTAGAGGAAATATATACACTCTATCTACCTTTGATGAAAATGGCAGTCAAAGTGTCAAAAGCATAGAAAGTAGTTACAATTTTATGGATGGTGATTTGCTCGTTGTATCAAGAGGTCGTGAGTCTGTGGTTGGTGGAGTATGGTTAACTGGCCATGTCTCGATTCCTGGTCGAAGAGTTTTAAATATTAATAATAAAGTAAGTTCATTATTAGGAGATAATGCTGCTAATCTCAAAAGAAACCCTTATCTCCTATTTGCCGTGCTTGAGACGGTTGATTCTAATACAAAATCTAGGAGGTTTTTTGGTTTAGATTTACAGAGAATTCTAAGTAAACAAGAAGATTTTAGGCTGATTGATGGTGATAATCTGATTGTTTTAAGTAAAAAAGATATAGATTTTTTATCATCAGATCGTGTGCAGTCGATATTGATTCAAAATAAAGATTCAATAACAATAAATAATTCTAGTCAAAATACAAATAATCAGTCAACTACATTTAATCAGAATAGTTCTATAACATCAGTTGCAGTTTTATCTGATTTAGCAAATAAGGTTTCTGGTTTAACTGGGTCTTTAGGTAATATACCTGATAATCAAAACCAGCAAGTTCAAGTGAATCAGAAACAAGAAACAGAAACTTTAAACTGTAATTCATTAATAGAACTTAGAAATCTTGTTAAAGATTTTGGTGCAAAAAGGTTTTCTAATGCAATTATTTCAACTGCTTTAACAAGTAAACAAACATCATTAAGTAATTTATCATGTCCAAAAGTTTTTGATGAAAACCCTGGCCTTTTGGCATATGTTTTAGAGTATGCAGTTTTAATATTAGGTGAAGTAAGGGAGCCTGGGATTTATCCAATAACCGAAGTGCCGATGGCATCTCTAGTCTCAGTTGCGGGTGGTTTGACTAGAGATGCTGATTTGACTAGAACTGAAATGTCAAATTTTGCTGTTAAAGGTCCAACTGATGCCAGGCAGCTTTTAAACCTAACCAATATTTCATTAAATGATATTTTTGTTAAACCAGCAGATGTAATCCGATTTAGTTCAAAGCCTAGTTTAAGAGGAAGTGGTCCTGTAGTGGTCAGTGGGGCTGTAGCTCAACCAGGCACATATCAAATAAGGAGTGGTGAGAGAGTATCAGAATTGATTCAGAGAGCAGGAGGGCTTACTAATATAGCTTATCCATACGGTGCCGTATTTTTAAGAGAGAGTATAGCCAAAGCGGAGAAAGATGCTTTAATTAGGTTAACTAGAGAGTTGAATGCAGCTCTTGTTGCTGCTGCTACTAATAGAAGAGTTGACGCAGAATCTATTGCAGCACTTTCTGGATTAGCGAGAACTCTTAATACAGCTCCTGCCACTGGCAGAATGGTTATAGAGGCAGATCCTACTGTGCTAATTTCTAAACCTGAGCTTGATGTAATACTTGAACCAGGGGATTTATTATTTATTCCTCGAAGGCCAAGTTCAGTTTTAGTAACTGGAGATGTTTTAAATCCTGGAGCAATGCAATTTTTTCCTGGTAAATCTGTAGGAGAATATATTAACTCTGCAGGGGGGTATCAGCGGTCAGCCGATAAGAATAAAGTTTTTGTTGTTCTTCCTAATGGTTCTGCTCAACCAGCAGGTAATTTTTTCTTTCAATACGCTGAAGCTCAAGTTCCTCCAGGCAGTACTGTAGTCGTTCCAAAAGATGCAACACCATTTGACGCGTTTAACTTAACAAGAGAAGTTTCTCAAGTATTTAGTCAATTAGCAGTTGCAGCTGCAGCATTAAAGGTAATTGCAGGAAACTAAATTAACTTTGGTTAAATATTTTATGAAATTTAAATTATTCATTTTCGTTCCAATTGTTACTGCACTCTTAGTACTCATAAAGCCAAATATATCAAAAGCAGATTTTTTTCAAGAATTTCAGCCATCTGCATCAGATTATGGAGGAATAGGTTTATTCCAAACAAGGTCAGCAAGATTCGCTAAAGACTCAACATTTGAATTTTCTAGGTCGTATGTCCCACCATATGAGAGATGGTTAGTTAATATTCAAATTTTACCTTGGCTAGAAGGTACTTTTAGATACACATCCATAGAAAATAGGAATTTTCTTGGAGGAAACTTTATTGTTGGTACGACATTTAAAGATAGAGCTATCGATTTTAAATTTCTTCTTCTAGAAGAAGATTTTTTATTTCCTCAAGTAGCTTTAGGTTTTCAAGACTTTTTAGGAACAGGTCTATTCTCTGGTGAGTATCTTGTTGCATCAAAAAGATTTGGAGATTTAGATTTTTCTTTTGGGGTTGGTTGGGGTTATACAGCAGGTTCAGGAACTAGGGATAAAGAACAGCCTGCTGGGCTAAGGAGGAATAACCCTTTTATAAATTTTTCAGATAGTTTTAAAAGCAGAAGTTCTGGAAATAGACAAGGAGGTTCATTCGCACCAGGTGCCTGGTTTTCAGGAGATGAAATTTCATTTTTTACAGGTATAGAATATTTTACTCCCATTAAAGGTTTAACCTTTAAGATCGAGAGCGATCCACATAATTATTCTAGTGAACCTGTAGGTAATGATTTAGATCAGTCTTCAAATATTAATTGGGGTTTTAATTATCGAGGTTTCAATTGGCTTGATGTTGCTTTTGCGAGGCAAAGGGGTGAAGAATGGATGTTAAGATTCGGCCTTAGAGCCAATTTGAATGATCAAGGAATCCCAAAATTAATGGACGAGCCCCCGAACAAACTAAAGGTTAGAAAAAAAACTCTATCCAGTCGAAAAAGTGATATAGGTGTTGACCCCTCTAATATTAAAAAAAATGATAAAAAATTGCAGCCCTGGTTCTACGATAGGTATAGACCTTCAAATGATAATCTAAGAATTTCTACTCTCAGAAAAATTTTAAATGAAGATGGAATAGATGTGATAAAATTAAACTTTAGAGATGGGTCAATCTTCATTGAAGTTTTTAGTGAATTTGATGAGAGGAGCATTGCTCAAATAATATCGACTCATTCTGATTTATATATAAAAAGTATAATTGTTAAAAATAAAAATATTACTCATGAATTTGATATCAATGATCTAAAAAATACACTTGCTATAGATAATTTATTTTACCAATTAAATAAAAGTGGTTGGCAAGTAACTGAAGTTAAAATCAATCAGGATGTAATGATAGTTTATGTTATCCCCTTATTAGGTAATTTTCCTGTCAGAACAATAGACAAGAAATTTGTAATTTTACCACCAGGAATAAAAAATATAAAAATTACTACTATTTTTGAAAACACAGCACGTGATATCACAACAAATGTGATTACTGACAATAGAAAAGATAGTTTAGAAAAAACTCGTACACAAAAAAATTATGATAATTTTGAAATAAAATTAAAGAGAAATTCAAAAAATGAAAATGAATCAAGTAATTTTTTTACTCAATTAAGGGACGCGTTTACTGGAGGGTCTAGTCTAAGAAAATTATTTGGTGATGGTGTCCCTTATAAGTGGAATAATTCAATTATAGCTGAAAATATAATTAGTGATCTCGAAGAAGATGAAATCAAAATTAAGAAAATATTATTTAAAGAAAATATAGTAACAGTACATATTTTTAGGGGCAGATATCGAACAGTTCCAAAAAATTTAGGTAGAGTTCTAAGGGTAGTATCAGAGAATGTATATGAGGATATTGAGACAATAAATTTAGTTCTAGAGTCACCAGCAGGTGAAGTTGCAAGATTTTCTATAAGAAGAGAACAGTTTGAAAAAGCAATATTAAATCAAGGTAGTGCTCAAGAAGTGTGGAGTACAGCATCGATTGAACGGCCTAAAGGTAGTTGGTCAAAAGATGGAGAAATTTTTAATAATACTTTATATCCAGACATGAGGTGGAGTATTAAGCCCGGAATTCAGCAACATATTGGTGGAGGGGACCAATTCTTATTGCATCAGTTATTTGCAAATGTTGCTGCAAAGATATCTTTTGCAGATGGCTTTGATATTGATGCAGCCTTTGCTCTTGATTTATTCGATAATTTTGATCGCATAACAATACCAAGTGATTCAAGATTACCAAAGGTAAGATCAGAAATCAAAAATTACCTTCAAACAGGAAAGACCACTATCAGAAAATTAAGAGTAAACTATATGTTTAGTCCATTGACAGATATATATACACGATTAACAGCTGGATATTTTGAAATGATGTTTGGAGGTTTTGGCGCAGAGGTTCTATATCGTCCATTTGGTAAACGATATGCGTATGGAGTAGATATAAATTATGCAAGGAAAAGAAATTTTGACCAATTATGGGGGTTTCAGGACTTTACAACAAAAACAGGTCATTTCAATTTTTACTATAATTCACCTTTTTATAATATAAATACTGTAACGCATATAGGTAGATATCTTGCTGGAGATGATGGAATAACGCAAATCTTTTATAGGAGGTTCAAAAGTGGGATTAGTTCAGGGGTGTGGGCCACAATAACAAATATTCCGTTTAAAACATTTGGTGAAGGAAGTTTTGATAAAGGCTTTTTTATAAATGTACCTTTAGATTTATTTTCAACAAGAGAAAATACTTTTCATGGAGTTTTTGGTTTTAGGCCTCTTACTAAAGATGGTGGTCAAATGTTGGATATTAAAAAATTACATGACCATGTAGCTATTTTCCCAGATGAAATAGCAAGAGACTGGAAGTATATTTTAGAATAAGAAATTAAGAATCAAATGAATAAAAAAATTCTTTATATAATTAATGAGGGTTATTTTTTCCTATCGCATAAAAAAGAATTAGCGCAACAAATGAAAAATCGTGGTTACAAAGTTCATGTTGCTGTTCCTAAAGATCATGTGTGGGCTCCAAAAAATTTTTCAAATAATGAGTTATTGAAGAGTGGTTTTATTCTTCATGAATATGATCTGTCTAGAAGAGGTCAAAATATTTTTTTTGAAATTAAAAGTTTTTTCCAGATATTAAATATAATTATTCATGTAAAACCATCAATATTACATCTTATGACAATTAAGCCAATAATTTATGGTGGCATTATATCAATTTTTTTTTCTAAAATTATAAAAGTATTTAGTATCACAGGCCTAGGTCAAGCTTTTACTGAAAAAACTGTTTATGCTAATATGAGAAGGTTCATAATTCTCAAAATCTTTAAATATATTTTTATATCTAACAAGTCTTATCTAATTGTACAAAATTCATATGATTTAAATGAAATTATCGAAAGAAATGTAATTGATAGAAATAGGCTTTTTCTTATAAAAGGTTCTGGAGTTAACTTAAATGAATTTCCTTTCACAGAAGAAAAAAATACTGATATACCAAGAGTTATTCTTGCCTCAAGACTTCTTTGGGAGAAAGGAATTAAACAATTTGTAGATGCTGCTAGAATATTAAAGAATAATAAAATTAATGTAAGATTTATTTTAGTTGGAGATACGCATGAATCAAATCCTCGCTCAGTTCCTAAAAATATAATCAAAAAGTGGGTAAAAAATGATCTAATCGAGTGGTGGGGAAGAAAAGAAAATATGCCTCAAATAATTTCTGAATGTAAAATAGTATGTCTTCCAACAGATTATGGTGAAGGTGTCCCAAAAATTCTTTTAGAATCTGCTGCTATGGGAAGGGCTCTAGTTGTCTCAGATAATCCTGGTTGTAGAGAGATTGTAACTGACCGTGTATCTGGACTGATTGCAAAAGGAGGAGCACCAGAAGAAATAGCTCGGTGTATAAAAGAATTGCTTACCGATTCTGAGCTAAGGAAAAATTTAATCTTGGGTGCCCATAATAAAATAGTTAAAGAATTCTCTTCTAAAATAATCATAGATGAAACTATAAAAATATATGAAAATGTTTAGCAAATTACTTTATTCTATTTTTTTTTAACCATTTTTCATGAATGTTCTGTGATAGAAAGTATACTGCTAAAACACCTATAAAAGGAATTATACCAGTTCTATATCTAATTGCTGTTCCTGGATTCATTACTCCAAATGGATATGAAGCAAATAGTATCCAGAATAATGTAAAGATTACTGCAATAAATAGAACCGCTGAAGCATTTTTTGAGTGGTATAGAACAAATATCATTAGGAAAATTAATATTAACATACCTTCTAAAAAACCGAGAAGATGAAGTTTATTATTATTTAAAAGAGCTTCTTTATATGTGGGGCCAACAAGAGCCATAATCATACCCTTCGGACTTTTCCATATATAATCACCTTTTTCTTTCCAAAATACTTCTCTTGTGCTTCTTCCTCCTGCTAATCCATCATCACCACTATAAACGAGAGTTTTATGAGTAAGGTTAACAAAGTTTTTCGGTATAAATATTAGTGTTATATCATTAAGCCTATCTCTTTCAATATATAGAAAGCTCAAGGACATTAGGCCTGCTAGTAAAATTATGAAGCTTTTTTGGTGTATTTTGTTTCCTAATATGACTGTAAAATAAATGAAAAGAAAAGCTGGTAAATACTGAGCCTTAAAAATTAAAAGTAAAATAGCGCTAAGTAATTCCTTTATATTTGGCAGCTTATTTTTTTTTGTTATTTTTATTAAGTATGCAGTTACTATTCCTACAGCAAAGACTACAATTGCTTCTTTTCCAGCTATAGATGACCATATTGTAAAAGATGGCATAACGAGAAGAAATAAAACCCATTTTCTATGTTGTGGCTCAAGTGCTTTAAGTACTGCTATAATACCTATAAACGCTATTGTTTGAAAAAATAAATTAATAATTAAAGCCATGCCAAAATAGCTATTTAGATAATAACCCAAGGCAAGTGTCAATTGAGTAGCAAACTTTCTGGGGGCATCTATTAAGACTGTTAAACTAAGTACTGAAGATTCTCCAGATAGATCAGATGCAAAATCACCTCCTAAAATATATGTTTGATTATCACCAAGTGTAGTTATTCTAGATAAATAGATGTCAGCTATAACTGTTATAGAAGTTCGGTAAAAATAGAGAATTATATATATTAATTGCCAAGATATTTTCATCTTCTATTTGGAGATTCAATTATAAATAAAGCATATAAGGTTAAAATCATAAAACCAAAAAAAATTGAAATAATTATAGGGACACCAAACATAAATCTAATATTAGGAGCTGTAGGAGTTCTGGAAACATAAACTGGTTCTATAATTTTTGCTGCGTATGGCTCAGAGCTATCAAGAAGCATTACTCTATTTTGTTCTTCTTTTAGAAGCGTGATTAATATTTGCCTTTGGTCAACTCTTTTTTCTACATTTAGTTTTTTTAATAGGTATTTAAGTCTTTCATTGACATATAATTGGTCTTTCTCTCTGATAAGTGAATCAGCTTCAAAATAAATCATTTCTAGATATTCTTTTGCTTTATTCTTGTCTTTATGTGCAAAAATTACTTCTATAAAACCTAAATCAGTATCTTCGAATTCAATCGAACCTGAAATAAAACCTGCCAAGGACTCAATGTCTGGTTCGGTCCATTTAGGTTGTTTAAAGAAAGCTCTTCTAGATTCAGATCTTTCAAAGTCTTTTCCCGAAGGAATCATCCATTCACCAGATTTAGTGTCCCAACTTTCTGAGAAAACTTGAGGTAAAAGATTATATTTTTCTTGAAGACGCTCAGCTAAGAATGGAGATTCCAAAACTAATTTTAGCCTACTTAATTTCGGACTTAACCCGGATTCACTATTTGAAAAAGCAAAGAGAATTTGGCTGATTTCAGATGTTTGCCGCGTCTTTCCCTCATTATTAGCTATAACAATTTTTGCTTCATAATGTGGTCTGAAATTTTTAAGATCTCTATAACCAAAGAAAAGACCAATTAAGATTAGAGGGATTAATATCCATATCCACCTTAACCATACTTTAAAAATAAATCTAATATCCACTACATCATTGTGAGTGAATGCAGAGCTGGTATTTTGGTTTTTCATCTAATTATAATTTCCTAAAAAAATTTCTTTATTAAAAATTTATGAACCCCTGTATGATTTAATTATACTTGGAGTAATTAATAATAATGCAAAAGATCCAAAGGTTAAATAGGAAAAAGCAGTTATTCCTTGTAAAAGTATGGAATATGCAAAAGCTTGGTTTATCCCAATGTCATACAAACCAAAAGTAACAATTGCTGAAATCTGATATAACCCAATGTAACCTGGTGTAGCGGGTAAAATTGATGCAAAAGACATTATCACCAAATATAGTGCAACAGATATTAGAGGAAGGCTCCAGCCCAAGGATAGCATCACAAACCAAATAGATAACATGTCAAAAAGGGCTACAAGTAAAAAAATAAATAAAAATGAAAAAGGTGCTTTTGATAGAGTTTCTATAATTTCTATAGAATTTAATATTAATTTTTTAAATAGTTTAAAAAATTTACCCTCATTTTTTGAGTAAGAATTCAAGTAATTTTTTATAGAATATTTATATAAAAAACCTATGAAGGAAATAGATATCAAAATTATAAAAACTATTATAGAAAAAAATTGAATGGGTTTAAGTTGATCAGGTAAATTAACAAATGGTATTATTAAAACCATGATGCTAGAAATTATTAGGAAATCAGTTGCTCTATCTGTTATTGACAGCAAAGTTATTTTTATTGCATTTTTATTACCTAATTTATAAACTACCCATATTCTAATTAGTTCACCTGCTCTAAATGGAATTAAAAAATTCCCCATATAACCTATGAAGACTGCTTTTATAAATAAATGGATTTCCTTTTTAGGATAAGTAGATATCTTCCACCATCTAAATGAACGAACAAAGATACTAGCTAGGATAGAAAGGCATCCAAAAATTAAATATTTAAAGGATACCGTTTTAATTATTTCCCATGTTTCGGTCCAATCAATAATATTTAATATTATTGATACGATAATAGATGTCAAAACTATACCAATAATTAAAGATATTATATTTTTTTTGTTTATCATATATTCTTTTTAGCATTTAATTTCTTTTTGATATATAACTGTTTTAGAAGAAAGAGTAATAATTATGGTTAAGCCATCAGTCTGGGTGATTGTGGGTACAAGGCCCGAATGTATCAAACAAGCGCCAGTTTATAAATCTCTTGTAGAAAGAGATAAATTTAATGTAAAGTTAGTTGGAACTGGTCAACATCAGGAGCTGCTGAATAGTGCTTTAGATATTTATAATCTTAATCTTGATTTTTCATTTAATTCAATGATTTCAGGGCAAAGTTTATCAGAGCTTTCATTAAGAGTTATAAAGGGGTTTAATGATATAGTAAAAAAATCAGAGGCGCCTGATTGCATAATCGTTCAAGGCGACACAACAACCGCTTGTTTTACAGCTATTTCAGCTTTTCAACATGGTATTAAGGTTTTTCACAATGAGGCAGGCTTAAGAACTAACGATAATCTAAATCCATTTCCAGAAGAGTCAAATAGAAAGATAATAACAAATTTAGCTACACTTCATTTTACTCCAACAAAGAAATCATTTGATAACTTAGTTAGTGAAGGTGTCGATAAAAAAAATATATTTACTGTGGGCAACTCAGGGATAGATAGTTTTTTTTGGGCTCTCAAACAAAAATGCCCTATAGAAATTAGAAATATCATAACTAAATCAATAGATAAAAAAAATATTCCATGTCTAATTACAGCACATAGGAGAGAGTCAGCTGGAGAAGGTTTTGAATCAATCTTTACTGGGTTAAAAGAATTTATAGGTAAAAATAAGGATTATAAGTTTTTTTTTCCAACTCATCCAAACGATTTAGGCAGGTTGTCTATAAACAAAATCTTTGGTGAATGTGAGAATATATCAATCATAAATCCTTTAGATTATATTTCATTAGTACATCTTTTAAATTTTTCTAAACTTGTTCTTACTGACTCAGGTGGTATTCAAGAAGAAGCTGCTACATTAGGCTGCCCTACAGTTGTCTGTAGAAAAAAAACTGAAAGGGTGGAGGCTTTAGAATTAGGAATTGCCAAAATATCTGGTTACAATAATAAAAAAGTTTTTGAGAGCTTAAAATGGGCTGCAAGCTTGAATATTGATAAGAGAAAATGGGTAAATAGGCCTTATGGAGATGGAAATACATCAGAAAAAATTTGTAATATTTTAGATCAATACTTTTATTAGTATCCTATTTTTAAATTTAAGAAATTATTAGAATGAGTAACATAAAACTTGATACAAAAAATATTATTTTACTACTTCCTGTATTTAATGAAGGTAAAAGTATTTACGATTTATTGTTAAATGTAAAAAAATATTTAAATCATAAGGTTAAAGTTATAATTGTCGATGATAAAAGTACTGATGATAGTTTAGATTGGATAAAAAAATTTATTTTAAAGGAAAATAGTTTAGATATTGAAATAATTTACCATCAACAAAATCAAGGACTGGGTGGTGCACTAAATTCAGGACTAAAGTATTGTTTAGACAATCTAAATTTTGATATATTAGTAACTATGGATGGAGATAATACACATGATCCGTCCTTGATATCATTAATGGTTAAAGAGATTGAGTCAGGCAAAGATATTGTAGTGGCATCGAGGTATAGGCAAGGTGCATTGGTAGAAGGTATCCCAAAATTTAGAATGTTTTTAAGTTTAGCAGCAAGAATTTGTTACTCTATTGCATGGAATTTTCATGGAATAAGGGATTATACATGTTTGTATAGAGCGTATTCTATCTCTGTTCTAGAGAAAACCTTTGAATCTAGAAACCATACCCACCTTAATGAAAAGGGTTTTTTAGCGAGCACAGAGCTACTTAGGTTAGTATTTAAATCATCAAAAAATGTTACAGAAATTCCAATAATTATAAATTATTCAAATAAATTACAACCATCTAGCATGAAAATATTTAAAACAATATTTAAAACCTTGAAGGTTTTAATTTTTAAATTTGATTAGATTTATCAGAGCATAATGAAATATATAAATTATGATATTTTTTTGTCATAACTTCTGAAGAAAAATTATTAATTATTTTTTTTCTTAAATTCTCTCCCTTCTCTTCGATTCTTATTTGAGACATTTCTTGAATCATTTTCATTTTCTTTGATATTTCTAAAGAATCTCCAGGAATAGTAATTAAATCAGAATCATCTAGTAATATCTTGGTGTCTCCAACATTTGTTGCAATAACTGGCACTTCACAAGACATAGCTTCTGCAATAACTGTTGGGAATCCTTCGCTGTAAGAAGTGGAAACCAAAGTGTCTAATGATGAAATAATTATCTCAATATTTTCCATTTGTTCAAAGAGTGAAATCTTGTCTTTAAGATTGAGATTTTTTATTTTATTAAGTATTTTCTTTGATTTAGTAACTCCAGATCCAACTATAATGCCATGACAATCTGTAACCATTGATATTGCCTCTAAGAAATCTAAATGCCCTTTGATTGGATCATCTCTAGCAATAAGACCAAAGAGGGTAGTATTATTATTAATTCCCAATGAATTTTTGTATTTTATCTTATCCATTTTTTTAAAAGTTCTTGTGTTGATACCGTTATATATAAGTATTGATTTGTCTTTTTTATATCCTCTAATTTCGTGACTTAAAATTCCAGCTTTAGAATTATAAATAATTTTATTTGGGACGAATGATAATAAGCTTAGTAATCTTAAAAGTATAAAATTTTTTCCTCTATCGTAACGCCCAGCCATATCAGAACATCTAATATTCCATAACAATTTTGGTTTATTTCTTAAAAAAATATAAATTAAAGTTACAATTAAATCTGAATGGTATAACCAGGTTTGAATAATATCAGGGGATAAATTTTTAATTATTTTATATAATTTAATAATTTGAAAAAATAATTTGAGGTTTATCTCTATTGGACATTTGTAGTAAGAATCTGCATAGGTTCTGATTCTTTTTTCGTAGATACTTCCTCTGCCTAATGAAATTACATAATGTTTTATATTATTATCTTGATTTTTAATTATACTTAGTAAGCAAGATTGAGCACCCCCAGCGCCAAGTCCGGTAATGATATGTAAAACCTTATTCATGATTATTCAATTGGTGATATTTCAAATATAGTTTTTCTGATTTTTTTAACATAATTTCTTTTGAATAGTTATTAATAATTCTATTTCTTTGATCAAGGCCAATTTCAATTCGTTCTTCAACATTTTTATCATATATGTATAACCAGCAATTAGCTAATTCATAGGGATCTCTAGGTTTTGATATTAATTGATCATCCCCAATAATTTCTCTTGAGTCTCCCGTATCTGTAGCAGTAGATGGAGTGCCACAAGACATTCCTTCTGCAATCGCATTTGGGAAACCTTCACCAAATGCAGAAGAAAGGGTATTTATATCAAAAGCAGGGTATACTTTATTCGTTTCAGTAATATTAGTTTCAATAATAAAGTAGTCTTTCATGCCATAATAATTAATTATATTTTTAAGTTCTTTTTTATCATTAGTTATTAGAACAAATCTAATATTTTTTTTATTCTTTAAAATGATTTTAGAAGCTTTAACAAAAGTCTGATGGTCTTTTTTAGGGTCGTATCTAGCAACCATGCCAATTATAAATAATTCTTCATCAAATCCCCATTTATTTCGGTATTGTTTCCTAAAATCATCTGAATTAATAAAAATTTTGGTATCGATCCCATTTTGAATTACAGAATATATGCCTTTATAGCCTGAAATATCATTATTTTTTATTGCATTAAATGAATTATACACTATTTCATTTGGGTATGTGCTAAGTTTATATTCCATTAATTTTGAAATAGTTCTCAATTTACTATATTTAGTTAAATCCATATCTGATGATCTTATACCCCAAATAAGGGTAGACTTTGGATAGAATAACTTATAGATCGAAGAGAAGATATTTGGCGAGTCAAGAAAGGAATGAATTATATCAGGTTTTATTTTATTGATATTAGAAATAAATTTATATAAAAAAGTAATTACATCATATCTGTTTTTCTTTCCAATAAAAATTATTTCTATATTCCTGTCTTTTGCTAATTTAATTAGTTCGCCTTTGTTGTAAAAAGAAATGATTACTACTTTAAATTTTTTCTGATTTAAGCCAGATGCAATTTCAATAACCTGTCTTTCTGTCCCGCCAGTTTCTAATGACCTAAGAATAATTGCTACTTTAATTTTCAATTCATTTTCTCAATTGTTATAAAATAAATTTACATTAGAATTGTCTATAATATTTGAATTAATAAACTTTCTTTTCCATACTTCAAAAAAAATTAGTCTTAAGAGTAGCTTCGAATTATCAGAAATTTTTTTCCTGTGTTCATCAATAAGAAAATTAATATATTTATGATTAAAATAACCTTGATTAATAAATTTACTATCGGACAATAAGTCTAAATATGATCCTAGTCCTTTCGAATTGTTTAACCAAACGTTATAGGGTAGAACGAACCCCATTTTCTTTCTATTTATAAAATTATCAGGAAAGTATTTTGATGCTATTTGCTTAAGAATTCTTTTTTGTGTTTTATTTTTAATTTTTTCTTCTGGTATAATTTGGTTAAGAATTTTAAAAAGTTTTACATTACAAAATGGTACTCTTGTTTCCACAGATCCTGCCATAGACATTCTATCTTGCCTCTCTAGCAATGATTGTAAATAGCGTGTTTGATCAATATAGGTAAGTTGATTTAAGAATGAAAAACTATTAACTCTACGATAACTATAGGATCCTATTTTTTTTATTTCTTTATTTAACATATTTTCTAGTTGACTAATATTACCTAATATTGAAATATTTTTTAACTCATCATAGCGCAATGTATTTTTCAGTGTCTTAAATTTCCATATATTAGGAATCAAATAGGGAGGTACTTTCAAATCCTTTATAGTTTCGGAGGTTTTGCTCAGAGTGGATCTTATGTACCTAGAGTAACCCAGGAAAAGCTCATCAGCTCCTTCTCCAGTAAGAATTACTTTAGATGTCTCTTTAGCATAGATACATAGAAGCATTAAGAAAACGCATGCTCCATGAATTACAGGCATATCCATATGCCAGGTTGCTTTTTCAAGACTGCCTATAAAGTCATTTTCATTTAGAACTAATTCAAAATGTTTTGTGCCATATTTATTTTTAATATAGTCTTGATATTTTTTTTCGCTGTTTGCATCTTCCAATGCCACAGAATATGTTCGAATATTTGAGTCATTTTTTGAGAGTAATGCTGTAATATAGCTAGAATCTAGCCCGCCACTTAGTTGTATATTATATCCGACGTCACTTCTTGTATGTCTGATTATGCTATTATCTAATTCATATTCTATTTTTTCATAATCAATATAAGATGTAGGTTTAGATAGAGTATCTAAGTGATTATAGTACTCATAATTTCTTTTTTCTTCTTCTCTTTGAATTTGAATGTAGTTTCCAGCATTGACTCTTTTTACATCATTATAGATAGTTTCTTCGCCAGAAATATATCTGTACATTATTTGTTCATAGATTTTTTTCTCATTTATAGAAAGATTTTTTATATTAAGAAAAGCTTTTATTTCGCTTGAAAAAACTATACCTTCGTTTGTTTCTAGGTAAAAAAGTGGTTTTATACCTAATTGATCTCTTACAGCGTAAGCTGTATATTTTTTATTGTCTACTAGAACAAATGCGAACATGCCTTCAAAAATATTAAAACTTTCTATACCCCATTTATCAAAAGCATTTATTATTACTTCCGTATCGCCCTTTGACTTAAAAGTATAGCCCATTTTTATTAAGTCTGACCTTATCTCAAGATAATTATATATTTCTCCATTAAAAGTAATAGAATACCTATTATCTAAACTATAAAATGGTTGAGAGCTTTTTTTTAAGTCAATAATTGACAATCTTTTATGTGCTAATCCATACCAATCTTCTATTGCTATTCCTTCTCCATCTGGTCCTCGATGGCTTAATGAGTCAATTATTTTTTTTAAAACTATTTTGTTAACTTTAAAATTTTTTTTTGGAAATACAGCAACTATACCGCACATAAATGTTACCCTTTTTGATAAGTGTATATCTAAATTAATTAAGAATTAAGAATATTATAAAATCTCATACAAAACTCTTGCTTAGCTTCAACAGATTTTAAATAATATAGATATTTACTTTGAGCTACCTCAGCTATTCTTATTGTTTCGCTATAATTGTCAATTGTTTCTTCCAATTTTTCAATCAAGTCAGAAAAATCCCAATTAAATGGTATATAAGTCTCATTCTGAATATAAAAATTAGGGTAAGTTTCAAGATGTTCCATATTAGGTTTAAGCAATATTCCCCCTTCTATAAAAGTCTCAAAATCTCTAAGTGAAAATTCACCCCAACCAAATGGTGAAACAACTATTTTACTATTTTTTATCTCTTTTATATACTTATAAATTGAAACTCTATCCAATTGATATTTTCTTTCCAATTTTTTTTTTAATAGTTTTCTATGAAATGCGATTGTCTCTCTGCTGTAATTTGTAGATATTCTACAGAAAACGTCAATATCTCTTTCTATGCTTGGGCTTTTAAATAATTGAGGCCAATTTAAAAGTTGTTTGATTGGAATTTTTTTATATAAATTTGCTATGCGCCTTCCTATAAAACCATAATTTGCCAGACCATAGTTCCAAGAAACTTTAATTTTATCAATATATTCATTTTTAAGTATAGGTGTTGAATAAAATTCATCTGTATCAGTTACTTTAAAATTATTAAAGTAATAATCCGTATGTATTCTGCCTCCATAAAATTTATTCTTATATAAATCTTTATTTTTTAAAATCATATTTTTTAAGTAAATGTCAATATATGGCAGAACCTGTGTTTTGATTGGAGAAGTACTATCATAGTTATCGCAGTAAAATATCTTTATTTTTTTTTTATTTAATTTATCTAGAGTTTCAATCACATAATTAGGTCTAAGAGTCCAATCCTTTCCAAAAAATTTCGCATTTATTAGTAAATAATCACAGTTAGTAATAGTCTCATTTAAATTATTATATAGTTTAAAGCTAATACCAATATCATTTAATATATCCTTATTTGTAATTATCGGCGATAAAAATCCTATAATATTTTGTGTTTTAATTTGAGGTGTAAGTATATGAAGCTTTATGTTATCAGTCATAATAATTTAATCTACTAAATCAATCCAGTGTGAATCAAAGTCAGATTTAGAATAATGCATACTATAATCTATCATTAAATTCTTAGATAATTTAGATTTAAAATTATAATCATTTGATAGTTTTTCCATAGATCTAGTGAGTAAATCTATATCATTAATTGGAAAAATAATACAATTATGGTTATTTTTTAAAAAATTTATTGAATCAGAAGCTTGGTTCGAGACGATTATTGGTTTGGCTGCAGATATTGCTTCTAATAATGCGTTAGAAGTTCCTTCATACCTTGATGATAGTATAAAAATAGAGTGTTTTTTTAGTAATTCATATATATTCGCATTATAAACCCAGAAAATATTTTTATCTATACCAAGAGAAGATGCAAGTTTTTGGAGATTTCGTTTTTCTTTTCCAATACCAGCTATAGTTAAGGAGTAAGAGGAGAAGGACTTATTATTATTTATTAAATTAGCAAAAGCCTTGATTAATATATCGTGACCTTTTTGCTCAGTTAATTTTCCAACTGAAAGAAAGTTTTTTTTGTTAGTGTATGAAAGATTTTGTGGAATAGGAAGAGGGTTTGGTGAGTATATTATTTTTTTTAAAAAAATATTTTTTTTATAATATTTTATTGCAAGCTTTGAATTAGCAGTCAGAATATCAGCTAGAGGGTAAGTAAGAAACTTGAGTAAATGCCAAATAAACTTTTGATCTTGTTTATAAGGATTATTTCTTTCACTAATAATAATCTTATTTTTCAAGAATAAAGAAGCAATAATAGTAATTATATTTGTTTCTGTAACAAAAGATATACAAGTTTCGAATTTTTGATTTTTCAAGGTTTTTCTTAACGTCTTTATTCTAGAATAATTATTAATTATTGCATTAAAAATATTTTTTGAGTTAGATAATTTATCTAACGGTATTCTTTTTATTTTTTCATTCAATTTATAAAAATCAGATTTTTTACTAGAAAAAGTTATTATAGTAACGTCATAGCCTATAGATACTAGTTTTTCACTGGTCAGAGTTACAACGTTTTGAGCACCTCCTGCACTTAAATTGCTACATATAAAAACAATTCTTTTTTTCATTTATCTTTCATTTATCTTTTATCTTTTATCTTTTATTATAACCATAATGCTTCATTAGTGCCTCGGCAGTTAAAAGGTCTTCTATAGTATCAATATCAATAGATTCCCAGAATGCCATTTCATAAGTAAATATTTTGTTAGAATATAGTTTGCCAGACAAAATTGTCTTAGTTGAATTAATAAGAATTGCTGGACCATTACGAACAACTATTTGTTGTGAATTATTATCTTCAAAATTTTTTGCTTCTCCGTTACTATCAATTCTATATAATTTATTTGAATAAAATTTAGAAGGAAGCTTAGATACACTAACAACTGTGCAATCTTTGTTCTGGTTGAATAGATTAAGAGAGTCATCTATATGATTTTCTTTTCTTAATGGTGATGTAGGTTGTAATAAAGTAATTGAATTTATTTTAATTTGCTTTTTAAGATAATAGTCTAAAGCATTTTTAATGACAGGTAACGTTTTGGTATCATCTTTTGCAAGTTCTTTTGGTCTTAAAAATGGTACTTCTAATCCAAGTTGCTGACCAGTTTTTGCGATCTTTTCATTATCCGTTGATAGCATTACAATATCAAGTTTACTAAGCAATGCTGATTTTGCTGTCCAATAAATAAGGGGCATACCAGCGCAAGGATAAATATTTTTATTCTTGAGTCTCTTTGATTCTCCTCTAGCTGTTATTATGCCTAAATTTATTCCTATATTATGCATATAAAATCTACTTTTTTAGTAAGTGATCCTTTTTTGGATAGATACTTTTTTTGAAGAGAGAATTTTAGCTATTTTTTCTCCACTAAATCCATCACCGTAAATTTTTTTTGATTGAAATGGCCCGTGGTCAATTTGAGACTTTATAGCTTTTATAATATTATTTTCAGAGTAATCTATATCTAAAACATTTTCTCCTCTTTCTCTACCTGCTTGTCTTGTTCCAATGTTTACAGCAGGAGTTCCTATAAATGCTCCCTCACGTATACCGCTAGAAGAATTCCCTACTAAACACAAAGTCCTTTTCATTAGTTGTATATAAATTTCCATTGGAAGGTTTTTAAAAAAATGAATTTTTGCAGAGTCTCCTCTCTCCCTCCATGTTCTTATTCCTTTTGCTAAGTCTTCAGATCCTGCGTCAGCATTTGGCCATAAAACTATTGCTGGAAAACCTATTTTTTTTACTGCATTAAGAGTATTAAGTATTTGCTCCTTTCCATGCCCATATTCTGTTGTAACTGGATGTTGAGAAACAAGTATAAACTCACTATCAATATCTATTTTTTCTCCTACGCCCTGATCAAATATTCTATTTGATATTTTTGTGTATGGTTCTGCTTCTGTTAAAATATCTTTAACTATATCAATTCTAGGGCATCCTACTAAATGAACATTTTCTTTTTCTTCACCCATCCTCACAATTCTATCATAGGCTTGTTTAGACGATGGAAAATGTATATGGGCAAATTTTGTAATTGCATGCCGAATTGACTCATCAATAGTTCCGCTTACTTCCCCACCCATTGTATGAGCTAATGGAATATTCATGTATGCTGCAGATATAGCTGTGGCCATGGTCTCAAATCTATCTCCAACTGTTAATACTATATCTGGTTCAAGATCTTCAAATAATGGTGGTATATTTAGTAAACCAACTCCTGTTGATTGAGCCATTGTGGTAGGGGACTCTCCTTCTATGAGCATATTTACTTTTCCATCTATATTAAAACCATCTTTCCTAATTAAATCAATAACCGAACCATAACGACTTAACAATGCAGATGCTCCAACGATTAATTGTAATTGAAGGTTAGAATCTAGAGATATAGATTTTAATACTGATCTTATGCTAGAGTAATTTGCCCTAGAACCAATAACAACACAAATTTTTTTCATTCTAAATCATCCCAAGTCAATAATTGGTCTACTTGAATTTCTTTCTTTACTTTTTTATTAATTACACTTTTATATTTATTAGCATTAATTCCAGTTCCAGGTTTTTTAAAATTTAAATCTTTTATTTCAAGAATTTTTCCTATTGGTAAATTTCTTGAGGCAACAATACTTTTTTCAAATATTTCTTTCATTTCTTTATAATCAGATATATCATCTTTATCAATTTTAGAATTAATTATAATTGATGTCTCTCTAATCATTTCAACAAAAGATTTGAATTTATCTACTTCCATAGCATTGGGTGCATCACTTCCATACATCATATTAGATAGAGTTAAATGTTTTTCAATTACCTCTGCTCCTTTTACAACGGCAGATATTCCAGCAGCAAATCCAAGTGTATGATCTGAAAAACCTATTTTTGCAATGTGTGAGTATTTTGACTTCATTGATTCAATTACATTAAGACCTACCTTTTCTGGTGGGCATGGATAAATTGAACTACATTGCATTACAGTAAGATGCTGCGTGGACTTAAGAATACTTAAAGCTTGATCAATTTCATTAAAATTACTCATGCCAGTAGAAATAAAAACTTCTTTTTTTGTAGACATTATTTTTTCAATTAAAGGAAAATTTGTTACTTCACCAGATGCGATTTTATAAGCATCAATATTTATTGATTCAAGCAACTCAACTGCTTTAATTGAAAATGGGGAAGATAGAAATGATAAGTTATTCTTGTTTGCTATTTCTTTCAATTTTGCCCATTGATATACCGAAAAAGATGTTCTTTCAAAATATGAATATCTATCTTCATCGGAAAAATAAGATGGTGATGGGGCATTTCTCAAAGTTTCTTCATTAGCTATATGCGTCTGAAATTTTACAATATCAGCCCCTACTTCTGCAGCAGCTTCAATCAATTTACAAGCATTACCGAATGATCCATCGTGAACTGAACCAATTTCAGCTATTATTTTAACCATAGTCTACCAAACCCGATAATTATAAAGTTATATATTAATATATGTTTTCTTAATTATATACAAAATTTTAACAAAATATTTTTTCTATTTTAAATTTTCTATGCAAGGTATCTTAAAAAATTATATAAAGAATAAAAAAAAGAATTTGTGATGTTTAATCAAAATATTTTGAGGGCCTATCTATGTTCATTAGGAGGTCTATTACGCTCATATTAGCCTCAAATCCCTTATAATTCTGGCTGTAAAAAGGATGTATAAAATTATGATATTCAATATTGATAGATTCATTTTCAAATTTTTTTTCATTTAAGTAATTTTTTCCATTAGGGCCAGATAAATATTTTGAAGTATCAAAGTGCTTGCAAATTTCTAATATAAGGTCAGATTTATTTTCTTTGAAAGGTTTTAGTTCCGAAGTTCTTATAATTTTAGTATCTATTTCTAAGATGTCAAAAAAGCAAATAGTTGTTTCATAACTTAAATCAGCTAGATTTAACCATTTTTTTTTAAGAATATTTTCTATTAAAGGGAATATTTTTTCAAAGTTTTTAGCTTTTGTGTAGACCTGTTTAATTGATTTTAAATGCTTAATATTCCAGTTTTGACTGTAGTCTATTTCAATCTGATTAATATTTTTTTCGTAAAGTATTTTCTTTGTAATAACTGGAACAGTAATCCAGGACCAGCCAATATTTGTACGAATTTTGTTTCTATTTTGAAAACTATTTTTTTGATATTGTACTGTGTCTAAGATTATGAAAATGTCACTTTTTGCTATACGATCGTAATATCCTAGCCAAGGAAAATATGCAGGTTGATGAATACTTAAAATCATTTTTTTATCAGGAAAAAAGTAAATCAGATAATTCTATTCCAGTATTTTCAGATATATTATGTTTAACCTTTTGGCCAACCATTAAATCCCAGTTTTCTAAAAAGCTTCCTGAATCAGATCTTTTAAATTTTACAGTTTCTTCAGATAGCAGTTCCCCAGGCTTAATATCTCTAGCAGCAACAATTCTTCTGCGCATTATTTTTTTAACTTCTAATTCTTTTTCAGACGGGTTAATTTTACCGTTACCTATGGCTTTTTCTGCAAATCTAATTCCATCAACTAGCTCTTTCATTTCGCTAGTATCAAGCGAGAACCAATGGTCTGGACCAGGAAGGTTATGATCGAGTGTAAAATGTTTTTCAATTACTTTTGCTCCTAATGAAACTGATATTATTGAAGCTAATGGGCCAATAGAATGATCTGAAAAGCCCCAAATGATTTCAGGGTATAGTTTCTTTAGAGTGATTATTTGGCTTATATTTAATAGTGAAGGTTCTGTGGGATAAAGAGAAACACAATGAAGAACAATTAATTTAGATGTATATTTACTTACTGTATTTATAATCCTATCAACTTCACTAACAGTTGCCATTCCTTTAGATAGAATTATAGGCAGACCACTTTTAGCATATTCAATTATATTTGGGAGATTATCAAAATCATCAGAACCTACTTTAATTCCTTTTAGTCCTAAATCTAACATCATATTTAAATTAGGTTTGTCTTGGACAGTAGTTAAGAAAAGTATACCAGTCTCATCGCAATATTCCATTAACTCAATCCATTGACTTCGTGAGAATTCAAGGTTTTTGAACATTTCAAATTCACTAACTGTAACTTCTTTCCCTTGAGATTGAAAAGTAAATTTCTTAGTTTTATCAGCACAAAATTCCTCTGCTGTATAAGTTTGGAATTTAATACAATCACAGCCTAATTCATAAGCTTTCTTAACCATTTTTTTGGCTAAAGATAGATCGCCATTATGGTTACTTCCAGCTTCAGCAATTATAAAAGTTGGTGAATTTTCGCTAATAATATGTTTGCCAATTTTGATCATACTAGTCATACTCTTAACATCTTAAACTCTAAAATCAATATTTGGGAGTGTTTATTATATATTATAGTCCTCAAATTAAGGACTTTTAGGTCCTTGTAGGTAAAAAAAGCAGAAATTAGACTTTAAATCAGTATTCTGTCAGTATAATAAGCTATAAATTAATTTTTCTTGAGTATTTATATGATGAAAAATAAAGAATTCAAAATTTCAGATATAGATTTAAATGGTGCTTCAATACTTATAACAGGCGCAACAGGTTCTTTTGGACAACACTGTTTATACTATCTTAGTAAAAATTTCAAATTGGGAAGAATAGTGATTTTTTCAAGAGATGAGCTTAAACAATCCGAGATGCAATTAAATTTAGATAAAGAAACAAGTAATATTACTAGGTTTTTTATAGGTGATGTAAGAGATAGAAATAGACTTGAAATGGCAATGCAAGGGATAGATATAGTAATTCATGCCGCCGCATTAAAACAAGTAATTACAGCAGAATACAATCCTATTGAGTGCATTCATACAAACATATTAGGAGCTGAGAATATTGTTCATGCCGCGTTTGCTAATAAAGTTTCTAAAGTAATAGCGCTCTCAACAGATAAAGCGGCTAGTCCTGTAAACTTATACGGGGCAAGTAAGTTAGCTGCTGATAAGGTTTTTGTTGCGGCAAATCATTTGGGTGGAGAGGGTGGTACAAAATTTTCGGTTGTTAGATATGGAAATGTGATTGGTTCAAGAGGAAGCGTTATCCCACTTTTTAAAAAAATGATTAACGAAGGTTCTGAATATCTTCCAATTACTGATAATAGAATGACTCGTTTTTGGATAACTTTAAATCAAGGTGTTAAGTTTGTCTTATCTTGTTTAGCTATAATGAGAGGTGGTGAGATATTTATTCCTAAAATACCTAGTATGCATGTAGCAGAAATTGCTAAAATCCTAGCCCCAGATTTGAAGCATAAAATTACAGGTATAAGGCCTGGCGAAAAGTTGCACGAAATGATGATTACCTCAGAGGACTCAAGGACAACCTTAGATTTGGGTGATAGATTTGTTATTGAACCATCAGTTTCTTTATGGGGCAGGAAGAGTTTTATTGATGATGGTGCGGTTCCAGTAGAAGAGGGTTTTTCTTATTCTAGTGATACAAATGAATCATGGTTAGATAAAGATATGTTTTTATCTATGTTAGATGATATGTAGGAGAAAAAGTTGACTTTAAGCACTCTGCTTACGGGTTCTTCAGGCTTGTTAGGTTATTATATATCCAAAGAGCTATATAATATGAACTATTCAGTATCAAATTTATGTTTTTTAAATAAAAAAAGTCCAGACTTTATTTCAATTGATCTAAGAGATAAAACAAAAACATTTGAATTGTTAAATAGTCTTAACCCATCTTTAATAATTCATACTGCTGCATTAGTAAATGTAGATGTTTGTCAAAATGACATGCAATCTGCATATTTATCAAATGTAAAGGTAACTAGAAATTTAGTTGATTGGGTTAATCAAAAAGAAAAAAAAGTAAAATTGATATATTTCTCATCTGATCAAGTTTATAGTGGAGACGGGCCGCATAATGAAATTCAAGTGAACCCTCTAAATTTTTATGGAATGACAAAATTATGGAGTGAGGATATTGTCAGCACATGCCGTGAATCCCTAATATTAAGGATTAACTTTGTTGGTCTAGGTAACAGTTATCATAAGGGGTTTGCAAGATGGATATTAAAATCTTTAAATGAAGAGAAAGAGTTTTATGGGTTTGAAGATATAAAATTTAACCCATTGCATGGATCTGTTTTAGCAAAAGTTTTAATTGATTCTCTGAAAGAAAATCTATCAGGGGTATTTAATATTGGTTCTGTGGGAGGGATATCTAAGGCTGATTTTATAATTGAGCTTGCAAAAGAACTTAATTTAAGCTCTGCTTTCATAAGAAAGATCAGTTATAAATCAATCAATAGTCTAACGCCACGTCCTTATGATATGAGGATGAATATAGATAATATAACTAATATGCTTAATTTCAAATTTCCAAATGTTGAGCAATCAATTAATTTGATAGCTAAAGAAATCGAGTAAATATAATTTTTTATTTTAATAAGAAAGAAAGAAATGAAAAGAATTTTAATTATAGCCTCCCATCCTGATGATGAAGTACTTGGTTGTGGAGGTGTAATAGCTCTGGCTTCACAAAAGGGCTACTCTGTTCGTGTGATTTTCTTAGCAGAAGGTGTGAGTGCAAGGTATAATGAAGAAGATTTTAAAGATAATAAGATCATTAAAGAGATAGAGAATCGAAATAAAAATGCATATAAGGCTTTAGGTTATCTTGGGGTTTCTGAAAAAGAAATTTTTACCAGCAATAGATATTGTTGTCGTTTAGACACATTGCCTCAAATTGAATTAATAAAGGATATAGAAAGTCATCTTGAAGATTTTAGGCCAAGTATGGTTTTCACTCATTCTGGTGATGATGTTAACATTGATCATAGAGTAGCTTTTATGTCAAGTTTAGCAGCTCTCCGACCTATCAAAAAATCAAATGTTTCTGACTTTTTAACGTTTGAGGTTTTATCAAGTTCAGAGTGGAATACATTAAGACCTTTTAAGCCAAACTATTTTGTTGATATAACAAAAGTACTTGAATTAAAAATAGAGGCCCTTAAACTTTATGATAAAGAAGTCAAAGATTACCCTCATTCCAGATCTACTGAGATGTTAACTGCATTGGCAAGGTATAGAGGATCTCAGTCTTATTTTAAAGCTGCAGAGGCATTTTGTATTGTTCGTAAAATAGAGAATTCATTATAAAATGATTTTATTTAGGTGTGATGCAGGTCCAGAAGTAGGTCTTGGCCATTTAATCAGATCCAGTGTATTGGGGGTTGAACTCTCTAAAATTACTAATAAAAAAATAACATTTGTAATTAATTCGTCTGAAAAAATAATCTCAAAGTATTTAGATAGAAATTATTTCAATATTATTCAATCTTATACCAAAATTGGAACAGATGATGATTTTAAATTTTTTAAAAACTATATGCAAGATGACTGCTTATTAATTGTAGATAGCAGATTTGTAAGGCAAAAAGATATTAATTATTGGTCTAGCTATTCTTATCTAATTGGAATAAATGATGGTATTAATAAATTAAGTTGGCCAATTATCCTAGACTATAACTTAGATGCTAAGAAAAGAAACTCTTATGATTTAATAGGACCAAAATATAATCTAATTAATTCTAATTTTTTTTATGAGATAGAAAAAAATCAAGGCCTTCCTAGGGTATTGATAACTATGGGAGGAGAAGATCCAGAAAACTTAACTAGCTGGATTATAAAAAATGGTGCAAAAGCATTAGAGAAGTTTGATGTAAGGGTGATAATAGGTGCGGCGCATCCTGATAGTCAAACGGTAAAATCAGATATATCAAAATATCTACCAAAAGCAGATATTATTGATAGCCCTCCCAATTTAGTTGATCATGCAATTTGGTCTAATTTTGCAATTACAGCAGGAGGTATGTCAGCTTATGAGTTGGCTGCATCAGGAAATACTCTTATAGGAATAGCTTTAGAAAAACATCAGGTTCCTCTTCTTAAAAGTATGGATGAGATAGGTGCTTTGGACTATTTAGGCGAATACAGGGATATTACTGAAGCAAAATTAATAACTTGCTTGGGAAAATTATTTGATGATTCTGTAAAAGCTGATAAATTGAGGAATTCAGCAAAAAAAATTTTTCCTAGCTCAGGTTCTCACTTGGCAGCAGCTAGAATTCTTGATCTTTGGAGGCATAAATTAGTATAGTGAGACAAATAAATAATTTTTAAACCGATAAAGTGATGTTACTCCCAAATTTTATAGTAGTTGGTGCAGCAAAATCAGGAACCACTTCGTTGTGGCATTATTTAATGTCGCACCCTGAAATTTTTATGTCATCTATAAAAGAAACAAATTTTTTTTCTAATGACTTAATGACAAGAAATAACCCTATTAAAAATTTAGAACAGTATAAATTATTATTTAATGACAAAGGGGGTTACAAGTTAAGAGGTGAGGTTTCTAATTCATATTTAACTTTCGCAAAAGTTGTTGCTCCAAGAATAAAAGAAAAAATTCCTGAGTGTCTTATCCTTATTATTTTAAGGCATCCAGTTGATAGGCTATATTCAAGATACTGGCATGCAGTGAGAGACCAATACATTAAAGAAACGTTTTCTGAATTTTCTAAATCTTTTAAGGAAACTGAATTGATTAGTGATAAAATACAAATTTATATTGATACTTTTGGTAAAAGCAAAGTTAGAGTAGTGTTCCTGGAAGATTTTGAAAAAAAATCAGATATATTTTTTCAATCACTGTTTTCTTTTTTAGATGTAGAAAAAATTTCTATTTCTAGTTCGCGTTTAAATAAAAGCGGATCTACTAAATGGAAATTTTTTAATGATTATATTTTAAATGGTCCGGCGATAGTAAGATTACCGGCAAAAATTTTACCTACGAAGTATCGGGCTAATTTCAGAGAATATATAAAAATGTTAAATACAGTTAGTAAGCCTAAAATTGACAAGAATATTGAAGAGGATTTATCAATTTTTTATAAAAATGATATAAATAAAATTAAAGATATTACTGGAAGGCTCCCCTCTTCATGGATTGACAGAAATCTTAAGTAATCTTATTCTGCAATTATTCCAACTTTAAGAAAATAGTCTGATTCTTCTAAGTAATTACTCCAATACTTATCAATATTTAACTCAAAATTTTCTTCAAAATAGTAATATGGAACTAGACTAGGACTATTAAAACCTGTTTTAGTGAACAAATTCAACATCTTCGATGGAGGTATCAGATTAATTTTACTTCCATGCTTAATTTTAAACTTTGAGGGCGTAGAGTTATAAATTTCTATGAAAGGGTTATTGGTTTGCATGTGGTTGCCGAAATCAATGGCATGTATATACCTTCCATTAGGAGCCATTAACTTTTTTAAATCAATAAGGACGTTTTCCAAGTCTTGAATATGTTCTAGGCATGAATTGCTAAGTTGAATATCAATACTAGAATATAAATCCTTTGGAATAGATTTTGTATCATTATAAAAGATTGTTTTATTTTTTAGTTCTTGGAAAAAAACACCAAAGGAAATTTGTTTTCTAAATATCCCCTTATAATCCTTAAATGCAAGTCTGAAATATTTATCAAGTAATATTTTGGAATCATATATCTTTCTATTTGCTGTTGGATCTACAGCTATAAATTTTTTTGCTCCAAGGTATATTGCCAATGGGCCGAAACCAAGGTGTGGCCCGCAACCTAATTCCATAACAGTTTTATTATTAAAATCTAAGTCATCCCATTTAATTGCATTCTTTAGAATATTTTCATATCTCGTCAGGAAGTCATATGGCGCTTGCGGTCTTTTTTTAAGAGCCTGGAGTATACTTTTTTCTTCTTTACTTAAGTTATTAAATAACCTATTCAATATTTTTTTTACAGTTTTCATTGCTTGCTATTTACAAGTTTATATTAATTAATATTTATAAAATAAAATAATGTAATATAATAAAACATTTAAACTTATAGTTTGCAAGAAAGTAATTTTTAAGGTTATATTTATAAAACTTTCTAATATTACATTTTATGGATTAAATATGAAAGCAGTTGTAACCGGAGGGGCCGGTTTTATTGGAAGTCACTTAGTAGAAAGATTAATTTCTGATGGTTTTGACGTCGTTGTCATAGATAACCTTTCAACAGGTCACGCGGAAAACATAGAAACATTTAAGTCTAGAATAACTTTTGAGAATGCGGATATTTCTGAAGGAGGTTCTTGGATTGATCATTTTAAGGGTGCAAATTATGTCTTTCATTTAGCTGCTTTGGCAGATATTGTGCCTTCAATTCAGAATCCAAGAAAATATTTCAAGTCTAATGTGAATGGTACATTCAATGTGCTAGAAGCTATTAGGGGTGTTAATGTAAATAAATTTGTGTATTCAGCATCATCATCTTGTTATGGTATTCCTTCAATCTATCCGACTCCAGAGAGTGAAGCAATTAACCCTATGTTTCCGTATGCATTAACAAAGTATATTGGTGAAAATCTTGTCATGCATTGGTCAAAGGTATATGGCATTCCTTCCATTTCTCTCCGCTTCTTTAATGTTTATGGTCCAAGATCAAGAACTTCAGGAACCTATGGTGCGATGTTTGGAGTTTTTCTTGCACAAAAATTAGCAAATAAACCATACACCATTGTAGGTGATGGTAGCCAAAAAAGAGATTTTACTTTTGTAACAGATGTAGTTGAAGCAATAGTATGCGCAGCAGGATCTAATATCGAATCCAAAATCTATAATGTTGGATCAGGATCAGCTGTTTCAGTAAATAGAGTAGTAGAATTACTTGAAGGTAATAAAGTATATATACCAAAGAGGCCTGGTGAGCCCGATACCACCTTCGCAGATATTGCTAGAATAAGTAATGATTTAGGTTGGAGGCCTAAAATACGTATAGAACTTGGTATTGATACTCTATTAAAGAATATAAACTATTGGAAAAAAGCTCCAGTTTGGGAGCCTGAATCTATAAAAGAAGCAACTAAAGACTGGTTTTTATACCTAGGTAAAAATAAAAAATGATTAACTTATCTGAATTTTTTTTTAGTGAACTTGATGAACACCAAAAAATATTAAATTTAACTAGAGAAAAACTGGAAACAGAATTTATAAATTTAGTTAAATGTTGTAAATTGAGTATTGAAAATGGCGGTAAAATAATTTTTTTTGGTAATGGTGGTAGTGCTGCTGACTCTCAGCACTTATCAACAGAATTAACAGTAAAATTCTCTAAAGTGAGAGATCCTATAGCGGCCATTGCTCTAACAACAGATACTTCAACCTTAACGGCTATTGGTAATGATTTTGGCTTTGAAAAAATTTTTTCTCGTCAAATAGAAGCAATAGGAAACCAAAATGATACTGCTATAGCTATTTCAACTTCTGGAAATAGTAATAATGTAATAGAAGGCGCCAAGTCAGCTAAATCAATTGGTATGACTGTTGTTGGTTTTACTGGAATGTCTGGTGGTGATCTCTCAAAATTTTCTGATATAAATATTATGATTCCTTCAAATACCGTTTCTAGAATTCAAGAAATGCATATAACCATAGGACAAATGTTATGTAATGCTTTAGAAATTAATTTAGGTTTAGTATGACCAATTACCCAATTGGAATTTTAATTTATAAATTTTTCTGCTTTTCATTTTTTCCTTTAATTTCAAATTTTTATGTAATCAGAAAGTTTAAAGGAAAAGAAGATGCTAATCGTTTTATTGAAAGAAAAGGTATAGCTTCAATTGAAAGGCCTTCTGGCAAATTAGTTTGGGCTCATTGCGCCAGTGTTGGAGAAATTCAATCTGCTTTACCTCTGATAAATAAATTAAATAAGAAAATTGATGCTAATTTTCTTATTACTACCGGAACTATTTCTTCATATCAAGCAATCAAAAACAAAATTCCCAAGGGGGTTTATCATCAATATATTCCTATTGATTTAAATAAATATAATAAAAAATTCTTAAACTATTGGGAGCCAGATTTAGTTTTGTGGTTTGAATCAGAATTATGGCCTAATATTTTATTACTTTTACAAAAAAGAAATATAAAACATCTGATTATTAATGCCAGAATGTCAGAAAAGTCCTTTCAAAAGTGGAAATACTTTCCTCGTACACTTAACAAAATACTAAGTGGGTTTGATTTGTGTATAGCTCAGTCAAGGGAAGATTCACTCAAATTTAAATTCTTTGGTACTGAAAACGTCATTGACCTGGTTAATATTAAATATTTTTCACCAAAGTTAAATGTTGACCTAGATCAATTAAACTTGCTAACAAATTTATTTAAAGGTAGGAATGTTTGGTTAGCGGCAAGCACTCACGAAGGTGAAGAGTCTGTAGTAGCTGAAATTCATGTCAACTTATCAAAAAAAATACCGAATTTATTAACAATTATTGCTCCAAGACACCCAAATAGAAAAAAGTCAATAGAAAGAATGCTTAAAAGTAAAAAAGTTGAATTTACAACTAGAAGTGAAGGTAATGTTCCAAATACTAATACTGATATCTATTTAGCTGATAGTATCGGTGAGATGGGATTGTGGTATAGTATTTGTAAGATAGTGTTTCTAGGTAAATCAATAATTGGAAAAGGTGGTCAAAACCCTATAGAACCATCTTTATTTGGTTGCGCAGTGATTTGTGGAAACAATGTAGAAAATTTTTCGGAAGTAGTTAATGATCTCTTAGATGTTGAGGGAATTATTAAAGTAAACAGCATAGAAGATATACAGAATGAGGTTTTTATGTTATTAAGTAATTTAAGTTATGCTGATGAGATTGGTATTAGAGCCAAGAATTTTGTAATTAATCAATCCCGATTAATAGATAAATTTTTTAATACAATAATGCCAGAGATTGCAAAATGTCAAATAAAGTTAAAATAATATTCAAATAAACTTTTAATTAAAGGCTACGTATTTTGAAAATTGAAGTTTTTTTATTATGTATTATATCTTTAATTTTTTGCTTTTATTCCTATCCAATAGGTAAATTTCTCTCTGTGATAGATATTCCTGATGGAAAAAGGAAACTGCATGAAAATCCAGTTCCTCAAATAGGTGGATTAGCAATAATGATCCCAGTAGTTTTGATAGCATTCTATCTCTCAATTTTCACAGCATTAACCAAATTATATATAACTCTAGCTCTAGCAAGTGGGTTAATTACAGTTTTGGGTTTTTTTGATGATAGAAAAAATTTGCCGGCATTAATGCGCCTATTTATATCAATTATTGTATCTTTCCTTGCTTTAAAGTATGTATCAGGTTTAGCAGTTATATTTCTTTTTTTTAGTAGCGACTTACAGTCTTTTATCGGAGGCCCTTACTTTTTTGGGAGTCTTAATGGCTATATATTTACTATTATTTGTCTAGTTGGTCTCCAAAACGCTGTGAATATGGCAGATGGCCATAATGGAATAGTTACAGGAATGTGCTTGGTATGGTCTTTATTACTAATTTCCTATGCGCCTGATCACATGTTACCTTTGCTTTTTGCTTTTTCATTATGTCTTGGAATAATTTTGATCTTTAATTTGTCAGGAAAAATTTTTCTTGGAGATGCAGGGACATATGGTATCAGTATGATGGTAGGCCTAATGACTATATATATATATAACATAAATTTTAATAACCTTACTGCTGATAAAATCATTTTAATGTTCATAATACCTATTATTGACACGATTAGGCTTATGGTGCAGAGAGTATTGAGTGGGAGGTCTCCACTATCATCTGATAGGAATCATTTTCATCACATATTGAGTAATATTTTAAAAAATCATCATTCAATTGTAGTTTATATTTCCATAGTAGCTATACCCAGTATTTTTTCAATATTCTGGCCGAACCTAACATTTGTATGGCTTATATTGGTGATATTGGTATATTTTTTCTTTTTGATAATCTATTATTTTTTTAGGAATTGGCTTTTAAGACAGGTTTAATAAAATTTAAAAGTGGAAGAATACTATCTTGATATATTAAATAACTATCCCCATGCGGTGGCCTATTTCAATAAAAAGGGTGATATATTATTTTACAATAAAATTTTTAATGATAATTATATTATAGAAACATTAGACATAAGAACTATTTCCTTTAAAGAAATTATTGAAGAAAATATTTTAAAAAGAATAATTATCCATCAAAATATTAGTAGTAAAAATTTTATTAATAAAATTTTTAGTGAATTTGATTCTCCATCAGAAAAATTTATTATTGAATTTAAATCAGGAAAAATATTTGAAGTTTTCTTTAAGATCAGCTCACATGAAAACAGAATTATGTACCATAATGATATTACTGATCTAAAAAGAACTTTTGAAATTACCTCAGTAAAACTTAGTAAGTTAGAATTAATTATGGAAACAATTTTCAGTGGGGTAATATCATTCAATAACATTGGTGAAATTGATTATATAAATAAATCAGCTAAACTAATATTTTCTGATAAACAAAAAAGAACTAATTTTAATGATTTAAATTTAGAATCTTTATTTCAAGGTATTTCTATCGAAGATATATTAGATAGTGATAAATACGGTATAATTCGTGAATTAAAGGGAAAAAGATTAAGTGGAAATATTTTTCCAATTCAGGTTATTGTAAATAAATTAGATTCTAAATGGTCATTGGTAGACAGAAGAAAAGAATCACGAGACCATTTTATAGCAACATTAAATGATATATCAGAATCAAAGAAACTTGCATTTGAGTTACAACAATCTCAAAAAATGGATGCTATAGGCAGTTTAGCTAGTGGAATTGCTCATGATTTTAATAATATATTATCTATAATAATCGGATCTAGTTCTCTATTAAGAAATAAGGATAGTGGTTACGAAGAAAATATAGATAATATAACTAATGCTGCTCATAGAGCAAAAAATTTAATAAAGCAAATACTCAATTATAGTAAACCAAGTTATAGTAAAAATGAATATCTAGATTTGACGAATATTATAAATGAGGTAGCTCAATTTATAAAACAAACTACACCTGAAAAAATTGATATAAATATTTCTATTCAAGGTAAAGATATATTTATATATGGAGATGAGACTGATATTCACAGATGTTTACTTAATTTATTAACTAATTCTGTTAGTGCTATCAAAAACTCAAAAGGTGAGATTAATATCAACTTAAAAGTTATAAAAAAAGAAAGAATTGTCAGTTTGACTATATCTGATAATGGTATTGGAATAAAGCCAGATATACAGGATAGAATTTTTGATCCATTCTTCTCTACCAAAGATAAAAGTGAAGGAACAGGTTTGGGTCTATCTATGGTGCAAAGGATAATTAAGGATCATAATGGTAAAATATCATTTAAAAGTGAATTTAAACATGGCACTACATTCGAGATAACATTGCCATTAATTTCTAAAAAAATTAATAATAATGAGGGGGTAAAGAATCAAATAGAATTAAGAAAAAGTAGATTAAAAGAGACTATAATTTTTTTGGATGATGAAGAGCTAATTGTAAAAGTTTCTTCTAAAATTCTTGCTAATGCTGGATATGATGTGCAAGGAATGACTGATAGTACTGAGACCCTAAATCTAATACAAAGAAATTCAGAAAAATATTCTTTATTAATTACTGATCAAAATATGCCAAATATTAATGGTCTAGAGCTTACAAAAGAAATAAGAAAAAATAATAAGAACTTAAAAATTATTATCTGTTCAGGTTATACTGAAGGAATTGATAAATCTGAGTTAGAACAAATTGGAATAGGTGGAGTTTTATCAAAACCAGTAAGTACAGAAAAATTGTTAGAAATCGTAAATAAACTTTTATCCTAGGGCTTGTAAAATATATAATTACGTGCAATTTAAAGTAGAAATAATTATAATTAACCTCAATTGGGGCGTAGCCAAGCGGTAAGGCATCGGGTTTTGATCCCGTGATCGCAGGTTCGAATCCTGCCGCCCCAGCCAAATTATTTAAAGTCCAACTTATGTTTATTCGTGAACTATGGTTATGAAAATTGAAAAACCTGCTGTTTTTTTGGATAGAGATGGAGTGCTAAATGAAGATCTGGGCTATGTCTTTGAGCCAAAGAAATTCCATTGGATTGACGGCGCTATAGAAACAATTAAATACATAAACAATATGAACTTTTTTGTTTTTGTGATTTCTAATCAGTCTGGATTAGCCCGGGGCTATTTTTATAAAAATGATATAGAGATGCTTCATAATTGGATCAATGAGGAACTTTTAAAAAATGATGCAAAGATTGACAAATTTTATTACTGTCCTCATCACCCTCAAGGGATTATTAAAGAATATAGTTTCACCTGTAGGTGCAGAAAACCTGAGCCTGGAATGATACTTAATGCATTCAAGGAGTGGCCAATCGTAAAATCAAAAAGTTTTATGATAGGTGATAAAGCTAGTGATATTAAAGCCGCTAATTCTGCTGGAATTGCAGGCCATCTTTTTAAAGGTGGTAATTTACTAAATTTTTTTAAAAATATTCTTATTTAGTTATGTTTAGAATTATAGAAGAGAAATCAGTTCATATTGCTGAAAGAGAAAAGTTGCTCGATGAAGTTTTTGGCATAGAAAGGACTAAATTAACTACCTATTCATTAAGGGAAGGTGTGAAAGCTGTTGACGGCCTGTCATTTGTAGCTCTTGTAGATAACAAATTTAGAGGAAGCATTAGATTCTGGCCTGTAGTAATCAATAAGGTGAATAAATCTCTTTTGCTCGGGCCTTTAGCTGTAGATCCAAAAGGTCATGGCAAAGCAATAGGTGTAGCTTTAGTAAGAAAAGGAATAATTAAAGCAGAAAAACTTGGGTATAAACTAATAATTCTTGTAGGTGATTATGATTATTATAAAAGATTTGGTTTTGAAAAAGCTGAGCCCCTAGGCTTAAAGCTTTTAGGAAAGTATGATCCCTCACGATTACTATACAGAACTATACCTAGAGGTTTAAGTTTAAACTTTTCTGGCTTTGTAAAAAAATTTACTAAGTAAATAGATAGTATATAAATAGGGAAACAATTATATGAAAAGAGGATTAAGTAAAGCATATACAGATAAAGGTAAAAAAACTCAATTTCCATTATATAAAAATTTAAAGTGTGGCCATTTTGGAATAAAAATTTTAAGAGATGGTTCTTGGACGTATCATAATTCTCCAATTAAAAGAATAGAAATTGTAAGGTTATTTTCTACTGTATTAAAGTTTGATAATGGAGTGTACTATCTTGAAACGCCAGTAGAGAAAGGGGTTATAGATGTTGAGGATGCTCCATTTACTGCAACCAATATGCATGTTGAGATAACAAATGGTGTTCAAAACTTGATTTTTTTTACAAATTTAGGTGATAAAATTAATGTGAATAAAAAAAATCCGATATATATGGGTTTTAATCAAGAGAAAAAAGATTACTTTCCTTACGTGATTGTTAGAAAAAATTTAAAAGCTCTAATTATAAGATCTGTTTATTATGAACTAGTAAATTTAGCTGTGAATGAACCTAAGGATCAAAAGTTATATGGTGTATGGAGTAATAATACTTTTTTTAAACTAGGTAGGGTAGATTGACAATAAAACACATAAGCTTATCAGAATTAGAAGGTTTAGAAGCAAAAGATTTTATTGCAAAAAAAATTGGTTCGAAAAAATCTTTATTAAAAGGTGATTTTGAAGTCTGTAAATTGATAAATAAAGGTATAACAGAAAAATTAATCCCAGCAGCTGTATTAATTCCAATAATTGAGCGAAATAATAAATTAAGTGTGATTTTTACGAAAAGGAATGCTAAACTAAAAAATCATGCAGGTCAGATAAGTTTCCCTGGTGGAAAAAAGGATTCTACTGATATTTCAATTGAACAAACAGCTGTAAGAGAAACTTGTGAAGAGATAGGGCTGATAATCAAACAAAGTGAAATAATTGGAAAAATGAGTACATGGGAGACAAGAACTGGGTTTCTAATTACGCCAGTATTAGCTTTTATTTCTGACCCTCCCAAGCTAAAAAAAAATAACTTTGAAGTTGATGAAATATTCGAAGTACCGCTTAGATATTTATTTAATCCAAATAATTTTATACTTGAAAAGCTTTGTTTTGAAAAAAAACATTATGAATTTTATGCAATTAAATATTTAAACTATTATATATGGGGCGCAACAGCAGGTTTAATTGTAAATTTATATAACTTACTTAGGTGAACTATGTTAGGTAAAATACTTTTAATAACACCTATAATTATTTTTTTTATATTATTTTTTGCATTTAATTATATAGGTTTTTTAAAAAAATTTAATTCCAAATCAAAAAGTTTTCCTCTTATATTAACTTCTATGTTGATAATGATTTTTTTTATTTCATTGCTAACTTTTTTTGCAATATTTGATGGATATAGTATTAAATCAAAATATACACCTCCTTATTATGAAAATGGAAAACTAATTCAGGGTAAATTTGAAGAATAAGATTATGAAATATATTTTGCCTAATAAATTTTTTGAAATTGAAGAAGTAAAATTATTAATTAGTCTTTTATCTGAAGAAAATGAAGAATCAATGTTTGTAGGTGGTATTGTCAGAGATTTAATTAAATATAATGAATGTAATAGAAATGATATAGATATAGCTACGACACTGGTTCCAAAAAAGGTAGTTGAAATATTAACTAAAAATAATATAAAACCAATAACTATTGGTATGGAATTCGGATCTGTATCAGCTATCATAAATGATTATAACTTTGATATTACCACACTTCGTTCAGAATTGAGTTATTATGGGAGGAAACCGAATGTAGTTTTCACAAAAGATTGGTTATCAGATGCAAATAGGAGAGATTTTACAATTAACGCAATATATTTAAATTTTGAAGGAGAAATATTTGATCCTTTTGATGGCAAGAACGATTTACTTAATGGGGAAGTTAAATTTATAGGTCAATCAAATGATAGGATAAATGAAGACCCATTGAGGGTATTTAGGTACTTTAGATTTTTAGGCGAATACTCAAAAACTGCACCTGATAAGAATTCATTGCTCGCATGTTCTGAATTGTCTTTTCTAATATCAAATCTTTCAAAGAATAGAATAACAAGTGAGTTTTTTAAGATATTGAAAATTGCAAATCCAATGTATGCCATTGATCTAATGATTGAGGCAGGTGTTCTACAGGAGTTTTTTCCACAAGCTTCAAGGCCAGATAGACTAGAATTTTTATGTAATTTAGAGAGTTCTGCAGGTATCTCACCAGATCCGATATTAAGACTTGCTTCGTTAATTCATGTTCCAGATAAAGGAAAAAAAATTATCATAAACAAATTAAAAAATATTTTTATCTTTACAAAAAAAGATCTTGAAAAATTAAGTATTTTATTGGAGAAATATACAAATTTTTCAGAAAACATGGATATAGTAGATATAAAGAAGTATTTGTACAAGCTAAATTCCCACAAAATTTTTTTTGATGTTCTTCTAATTAATTGGGTTAAGGATGGCCCAAGTAAGGATTATAGAAATATTATTGAAAAAGTTGCAAACTTAGAAGTTCCAAAATTTCCAATTCCTAGAAAAAAGTTACATTCATTAGTAGAAAAGAAAGAAAGTATATCCAGTATATATAAAGAATTAGAAAATTTTTGGATTGAGAGTGGTTTTGAAAAAAATCAAAAAGAATGTATTAGTTTTTTAAAAAAACATATTAAATAATTATATTAATATATTAAGGCCAGCTAGCATGAGGAGGTAAAGACATTAAAATAGCCTCAGTATTGCCATCAGTTTCAAGGCCGAATTTAGTCCCCCTATCATGGATCAAATTAAATTCAACATAACGACCTCTTTTTATTAGTTGTTTTCTTTTTTCTTCATCTGTCCAGGTATTATTAAGTTTATTATTAATTATTTTAGGAAAAATATTTTTAAAACCTTTTCCAACTTCCTTAACAAATGAGAAATCTTTTTCCCAGTTTCCACAATTTAACTGATCAAAGAAAATTCCGCCTACTCCTCGAGGCTCTTTTCGATGAGGTAGAAAAAAATAATCATCGCACCATTTGCTATATTTTTCATAACTTTTAGCATTATATGTGTTACATATTTTTTTTAATTCATTATGAAAAAAACTAGTTTCTTTTTCTTCTGGGAAAGTAGGAGTTAGATCAATTCCCCCTCCAAACCAGTTCTCAGTTGTTGAAATAAATCTAGTATTCATATGCGCAGCCGGTATATGAGGGGAATTCATATGGGCTACTATAGAAATACCCGATGCCCAAAAAGTTGGATCTTTTGCAGCTCCTGGAATTTTATTTTGAAATTGAGGAGAAAGTTTCCCATAAACTTTGGAATAATTTACTCCTACCTTTTCAAAAACCCTTCCTCTCATAATTGAAATTTCACCACCACCACCACCTGGTCTTTCCCAAATTTTTCTTTGAAATTTACCAGGTTGGAGTGTGGTCATGTTTCCAGAATAATTTTTTTCAATTTCCTCAAAACAATTACAAATTTTATTTCTAAGATTTTTAAACCATTCGGAAGCTTTATTCTTATATATTTCCATTATTTATCCAAAATTTTTAATGATTAAAATATTCATTTTGGCGCATTGCTTCAGCTAATACAATTGAGGCAGCAGAAACTATATTTAGTGATCTAGCATTTTTATTCATTGGTATTTTTACTGTAAAATTAACATCATACAGAACAAATTCAGGAACACCTGAAGATTCACTTCCAAGTATTAAATAATCATCTGATTTAAAGGTAAATTTAGAATAATTATTAGTACTTTTAGTTGTTAATAATACTCTTCTACTATTATAATTTTGATTTTCAATAAAATTTTTCCAAGATTTGAAAATGGTTATATTCGACTCTTCTAAGTAATCCATACTTACCCTACGTAAACCTTTATCACCAAGAGGAAATCCACATGGCTCAATTATTGATAATTTTGCCCCTAAGCAAGAAGTTAATCTAATTAATCCGCCTAAATTCTGAGGAATATCAGGTTGGAAGGAAACAATATTAATCATAAAAAAGTCATAAGAATCAAAGGTATGTATAATTATACACTCAAAAAAGTATTATTTGAAAATAAAAAAGTTTTTTTTTTTTTATTAGCACAATTTATTTAATTCCTTTTATAGACATATGTGGAAAATAATGAAATAAAGACTATATTAAATTATTGTTACTCGAATATTATAGGGGTTACTGATGTCTTCAACAGTAGGTAAAGACCATGATAAAGAGGCTTCTAGAAGAGACTTCTTGTTTATTACGGCGGGTGCTGCTTCTTTAGTTGGCGCTGGAATGGCAGTTTGGCCTTTTATTAATTCTATGAATCCTGCAAAGGATACTTTAGCTCTTGCCTCAACTGAGGTGGACCTTTCTCCAATAGAAGAGGGACAGAGGCTAACTGTTATGTGGAGGAAAAAACCAGTATTCATTGACCACAGAACTAAAGATCAAATTGATCAAGCAAGAAATGTTGAGTTATCAACTTTAAAAGATCCTCAATCAGATAGTGAGCGAGTTCAAAGACCTGAATGGCTGGTTATGGTCGGTATTTGTACGCATTTAGGTTGTATCCCTAAAGGCCAGCGAACAGGTGATCAACTTGGGGAATATAAAGGTTGGTTCTGCCCTTGTCATGGTTCTCATTATGATACCTCTGGAAGAATTAGGAAAGGCCCTGCACCAACCAACCTTCCTGTTCCTCCCTACAAATTTACAAATGAAACAACTATTCAAATAGGTTAAGGAGTTTTTTTATGGCTGGAGGCCCTAGACGACAATATAATAACCCAATAATTCGATGGATTGAATACCGTCTCCCAATAGTAAGTACTATGGAAGCAACTCTAGGAAGAGATATGCCCACACCCAGAAATCTTAATTATTGGTGGTCGATGGGTATGATATTAACTGTCGCTCTAGCAATTCAAATTTTGACTGGAATTTTTTTAGCAATGCATTACGTGCCCACAGCTGAAGGTGCATTTGATTCTGTCGAGAGAATAATGAGGGATGTCAATAATGGTTGGATGATAAGATATATGCACGCTAACGGTGCATCACTTTTTTTTGCTGCAGTTTATATTCATATTATGAGGGGACTTTATTATGGATCTTACAAAGCACCGAGAGAGTTATTATGGATACTTGGTGTTTTACTTCTTTTTATAATGATGGCAACAGCATTCATTGGTTATGTTTTACCTTGGGGACAAATGAGTTTTTGGGGTGCAACAGTTATCACTAACCTTTTCTCGGCAATACCCCTAATTGGTGAGACACTAACCACCTGGATTTGGGGAGGCTTTGCTGTTGATAATCCAACTTTGAACAGGTTTTTTAGTCTTCACTATTTGTTGCCTTTTGTTATTGCTGGGATTACAGTTTTACATATTTGGGCCCTTCATGTTCATGGTCCTTCAAACCCATTGGGAATAAGTCCTAAAGGTAAACACGATACACTTCCATACCATCCTTATTATACAACAAAATACTTAACTGTTTTTGGTATAACTTTGATAATTTTTGCCTTTTTTGTATTTTATGAGCCTTTATACTTAAATCATCCTGACTCATTTAAGCCGGCAGATCCTCTTTCTACTCCATCACATATAGTTCCTGAATGGTATTTCTTGCCTTTCTATGCAATTTTAAGGGCTATACCAGACAAACTAGGTGGAGTTATTATGTTTATAGCTTCAGTGGCTATTCTTTTTCTTGTTCCGTTTTTAGATACTTCCAAAGTTAGGTCCGCAAGGTTCAGGCCAATCTACAAACAATTTTATTGGATCTTTATAGCTGATGTTCTTCTCCTAGGCTGGTGTGGCTCTCAGCCTGCTGGTGGAATAGCACTTTTACTAGCTAGGCTAGGTACAGTTTATTATTTTGCTCACTTCCTATTGGTTATGCCATTAGTAGGTTGGTTTGAGAAACCTCGCGCAATTCCTGAGGGAATAAGTAAACCAGTTATTCCAAAAGAACGCGCTGGATTCACCGCTGAGACATCTCCGGAGGCAGCAGAATGAAACTAAATTACTATCTAAAGATCATTTTTCCTATTTCTATTATTTTAGTAACTAACTTCGCTTTTGCTGCAGGCGATGCTCCAGTCCCTCCTAAGCGTCAATGGTCTTTTAACGGTATGTTTGGGACTTTTGAGAGGGATAAATTACAAAGAGGTTTCAAGGTATACCAGGAAGTATGCGCAAGTTGTCATTCACTAAAATATATTAACTTTAGAAACTTAACTGAAATTGGTTTTACTAATGATGAAGCTAAATTTATTGCTTCTCAAGCAACCGTCCCAGGTGGTATTGACGACGAAGGTGAAGCCTTTGAAAGGCCAGGCCGTCTATCAGATCCTCTCCCCAGGCCTTTTCCAAACGATAATGCAGCTAGAGCGGCTAATGGTGGTGCTTTGCCGCCAGATCTATCATTAATTACAAAAAATAGAAATTATGGGCCTAATTATATATTTGCTCTTCTAACTGGTTATGTCGATCCACCAGATGGGTATGAATTATCTCCTGGCATGAGTTATAATGAATGGTATCCAGGCCATCAGATAGCGATGGCGTCGCCTTTATCGGATGAAATCGTTGATTATCCCGATGGAACAAAAGCTACTATAAGTCAAATGGCTGAAGATATTACTCATTTCCTTCATTGGGCAGCTAATCCAGAACTGGAAGAGAGGCACTCTCTTGGATTTCAGGTTTTAATTTTTTTAACACTTCTTACTGTACTTTTTTGGTTTGTAAAGAGAGCGGTCTGGAGAAAAATAGACCACTAATTTATGCAAAAAATTTTTTTATAATTAAAAATAAGGTCGATCATATTGTTAGGAATTATTGGTGGGTCAGGTTTGTATGATATTGAGGGTTTGACTCATATCGAATGGCTAGATGTTGAATCTGCTTTTGGAAAACCTTCCGATAGACTTCTCAAGGGCAAGTTAAATGGTTCTGATATTGTTTTCTTACCAAGGCATGGGAGAGAACATACCCTTTCCCCATCAAAAATTAATTATAGGGCTAATATTGATGTTCTCAAAAAAGTTGGGGTCAATAGTATAGTTTCAGTATCAGCTGTAGGGTCACTTAGTGATAAACTAAATCCTGGTTCAGTAGTTATTGTAGATCAATTTATTGATAGAACTTTTGCAAGAGAAAAATCATTTTTTTCGGATTGCATTGCTGCCCATGTTTCCATGGCTGACCCAGTTTGCGCATGTTTAGCAGAAAAAATAGAAATTTCTGCTAAAAAATTTACTCAAGATGTAACAAAAGGAGGGACTTACCTGGTAATGGAGGGGCCACAATTTTCAACAAGGGCAGAGTCAAGACTCTATAGGTCGTGGCAGTGTGATGTAATTGGAATGACGAACATGCCAGAAGCAAAGTTAGCAAGAGAAGCAGAGATTTGCTATGCAACTATTGCAATGGTAACGGATTATGATTGCTGGCACCCTGATCATGATGATGTAGACGTAAATGAAGTAATAAAAAATTTGAAAAATAATATTCATATAGCAAAAAAAATCATCCACGATTTAGTTGTTTCTTTAGATATTAATTTTGCAACAAAATGTGATCGTGGTTGCAATAATTCTTTAGATAATGCAGTGATGACCTCTCCAAGTTCTTTTAGGCAAGATACTTTAAAAGCACTTGAAGCCGTTGCTGGAAGAGTGCTAAAAAAAGAAAATTAATATTTTTTATAAGTTGTTATCTAAAAATTCTAATGTACGTTCTAGTGCTAGCTTAGAGCTATTAGCGTCATAACTTTTTCTTAAATCACAGTTGAAGCCATGATCTGCGTTCTCGTATAAGTGACATTTTACGTCAGGGTGTTCATCCATAATTTTTGTAACATCTGATAGAGGTATAGTTGAATCTTTTTCACCAAAATGGAGCATACATGGTACATTTGGTTTCTCTTTAACAAAGTTTATTATATTTCCTCCATAGTACCCTACAGAAGCATTAATACCAGAGTCTCTTGTTGCTGCTATCCATGCTATTGAACCGCCCATACAATAACCAACTAATCCTACGCTACCATAGTCTCTAATAAAATTAGCTGTAGCTCTTATGTCGACAATTGAATCATCCCAAGAGAATTTAGATTTTAACGATTTTCCTTTTTCAACTGAGTTTGATGAGTAATCTAAATCAATGTCTTTTTCAATCCTATCAAAAAAAGCTGGAGCTATTGTCGCGTAACCTCTTGTTGCAAAATTATTTGTTAAGTTTTGAATATGTTTATTTACACCAAAAATTTCTTGCACAATTATTATAGCAGCTTTACTAGGTCCGCTTGGCGTTGAGAGATAAGCACTAAATTCATGTCCGTCAGATGCTGTTATTGATATTTTTTCACCCATTGATTTTCCTTATATTCAAATATTTATTTGGTTATATTAACTGGATTTTTAACGGGAACAAAGCCATTAGTGTACATAGTAAGTACTGTCTCATGATTTTGGTTAATTACTTCACAAAAATTTTTAATAATACCTCTATTTGGTTTTGATTTAGAACGCCTGATAGATGATACAGTAACCCTAACAGATAGAGTATCTCCAGGTTTTACAGGTTTTAGCCAGCTTATATTATCTACTCCAGGGGATGGCATTCCATTTCCTCCATCGAGGTACTCATCTACAAAAAGTCTCATAAAAATTGCACATGTATGCCAACCGCTAGCAATTAGAGTTCCAATAGCTGATGTTTTTGCTTTTTCTTTATCAGTATGAAAAGGTTGGGGGTCAAATTTTTTTCCGAAATCTATAATTTCTTCTTCTGTAATAGAGTATTTGCCAAAACTCTGTTCATCTCCAATTTGAATATCTTCAAAATATCTCATGACACCCCTACACATTAAACCTAAATGTTATTACATCACCGTCTTGAACGATATAATCTTTACCTTCTGAACGCATTTTACCCTGATTCTTAGATTCTAACTCACCATTACAATTAATGTAATCACTATAAGCTATAGTTTCTGCTCGAATAAAGCCTCTTTCAAAATCAGTATGAATTTTTCCTGCTGCCCTAGATGCATTTGTACCGTTTGTAATATTCCAAGCTTTTGTTTCTTTTGGACCTGAAGTAAAGAAAGTAATTAAATTTAAAAGACTATAGCCTGATTTAATAATTCTTGTCAGGCCACTTTCTGAAATATTTAATTCTTCAAGAAATAGTTTCTTTTCATCAAGTTCTTTAATTAATGAAATTTGTGATTCAATTTCTGCAGAAATTATAATTGATTCTCGCTTATATTTTTCAGCATATAAATAAATTTCATTAGAATATTCATTACCATTGATAATGCTATTTTCATCTACATTGCAAACATAAATTATAGGCTTAGAGGTTATTAAATTTAATTTGTTAATTTCATTAAACTCTTTATTTGTAAAATTAGAAATATTCACTGGCTCACCTTTTTTTAATAAATCAATAGCTTTATCTATGACTTCTAATAATGATTTATTTTCTTTATCAGTAATATTTAATTTTTTTTTGTTTGATAATTTTATTTTCTCTAACATATCTAGATCTGCTAGCATTAGTTCTGTCTCAACTATTTCTAAATCATCTAATGGGTTAATTTGATTGTTTACATGTGTAATATTTTTATCATCAAAACATCTTAAAACATGGATAACTGCATCCACCTGTCTAATATGAGATAGGAATTTGTTGCCTAACCCCTCACCTTTGCTAGCTCCCTTGACTAAGCCAGCGATGTCAGAAAAATCTAAAGTGGTTGGGAGTTTTTGTTTAGAATTGTTAATCTTTGACAATTTCTCTATTCTCTCATCTGGCACGAATACTCTACCCTGATTAGGTTCTATTGTACAAAAAGGGTAATTGGCGGCCTCTGCCGAAGAAGAAGAAGTTAGAGCATTAAATATTGTTGATTTCCCCACATTTGGTAATCCTACTATTCCGCATTTAAAACCCATTCAAACTCCTTTTAACTTATAAATTATTTAATTGAGGTTATTTTGATTCTTCGTTAAAGAGGTTTATTTCATTATTCATTAAAAAATAAATATTTTCTCTAATATATGTTATATTTTTTTCAAGGAGATTAAATTCATCTTCTTTGAAATTTTCTAAAACATATTTGCTTACATAATCTTTTCCTGGATGACCTATTCCAATTCTTATTCTTAAATAGTTGTTTCCAATAAGTTTACTTATATTATTTAGTCCTTTGTGGCCAGCGTTACCCCCAGAAAACTTTGCTTTTATTTTTCCGATAGATAGATCTAGGTCATCATGAATGACAATAATATTTTCAGTTGGAATTTTAAGATAGTTTTTTATTTGTAAAACAGATTCTCCAGAAAGATTCATGAAGGTTGATGGCTTCAAAAAAATAACAGATTTATTATTTATCAATCCTGTTGAAATAGAACCTTTAAATTTTTTTTTCCAAGAGCTTGAGCCAATATTGGAAACTAATTCATCAACAACAATATAACCAGCATTATGTCTGTTTTGTGAATATTCTTTTCCGGGGTTACCAAGTCCAACTATTGAGTACATTAATTTTACTGGTTAGTTTAGTCTTCTTTTTTCTTTTCAGTGTCACTGGAAGTTTTATCTGCCTCTGTCTCTGTCTCAGTCTCTGATGCTGTGTCACTATCAGACTCCGAAGCAGTTTCTTCTTCTTGCACAACAGTAGGCGCTGCAATAGTTGCTATAATAAAATCTCTTTTAATTATAGGTTTTGTTCCGTCTGGTAAGTCGATGTTGCTGATTCTTATAGAATCACCAATTTCCAGTCCTGACAAAGATGCAATAATATATTCAGGAATTGATGCAGCCTTACAGCTTAATTCTACAGAACGTCTGACAACATTTAAAACTCCACCTTTCTTAATACCAGGGGAATCTGTATCATTTTCAAATTGGACATTAACGTTAACTGCAATTCTTGTATTTTCAGTAACTCGCAAAAAATCTATATGTAGTGGTTGATCTGTAACAGGATGGTATTGAATATCACGCGGAACAACTGTTTCAATATTTCCTTCTATATCAACAGTATAAAGCTTACTAAAGAAGTTCCCTTTTTGTAGCTCGGATTTTAAAATTTTACCTTCAATATTAAGATGAACTGGTTTTTTTGTTCCACCGTAGACAACCCCAGGTGTCTGGCCATTACTTCGGTGAGCATTAACATTCTCTTTACCAGCCTTTTTTCTATTTTGGGCTGAAATTGTTGTATGCCCATCCATTATTACTCTCCATATATATTTTTAGATAGATATTAGGGTATAAAATTTTAAAACAAATAATGTTTTTATACTTTTTTTTAGAGAATTAATAGTAAAATTTGATAAAAATCAATCAAAAAGACTTGAAACGGACGTTTCTTCACTAATTCTCCTTATAGCTTCTGCTATTAGGGGAGCTATTGTTAATTGTTTAATATTTTCAGAAACTTTTAACGCCTCAGTTGCAATTATACTATCAGTGGTAATTAAAGCATTAAGTGAACTCCCATTTACCTTTGCAATAGCTCCTCCAGAAAGAACCCCATGAGTAATATATGCAACTACTGATCTAGCGCCTTTTTCCATCAGAACATTCGCTGCATTACATAAAGTCCCAGCAGAGTCCACAATATCATCAATTAATATACAATCCCGTTCATTCACATCCCCAATAATATTCATTACGGTGGATATTCCCGCTTTTTCCCTTCTTTTATCAACAATAGCTAATTCAGCATTGAATCTACTTGCAACTGCACGTGCTCTGCCAACACCACCTGCATCTGGTGAAACAAAGGTGAGTTTTTCTGTTGTATAATTTTTACTAATATCATTAGCAAAAATTGGAGCTGTAGATAAATTATCTGTTGGAATATCAAAGAACCCCTGTATTTGCCCCGCATGAAGATCCAGTGTAAGTATTCTATTTGCTCCAGCCTCTGTAATTAAATTTGCAACGAGTTTTGCTGAAATAGGTGTTCTTGAGCCAGATTTTCTATCCTGTCTAGCATAACCAAAGTAAGGTATTACGGCTGTTATTCTCCTCGCAGAAGCTCTTTTTATTGCGTCAATCATAACTAGAAGCTCCATCAAGTTATCATTAGCTGGATAGGAAGTTGACTGAATAGCAAAAACATCTTCCCCCCTCATATTTTCATCTATCTCAACGAATACTTCCATATCAGCAAATCTTTTGATACTTGCTTTCACAAGAGACATATTTAGATATTTAGCAATATCTTCTGATAGTTTATTATTGCTATTTCCCGCTATAAGTTTCATTTATATTATAACCCAAAAGTAGTTAAATAGATAAAATACAAATTTATCAATTTGTTTTAAAGCTGTAAAATATAAAATTGATTTTAATATAAATTAATCAACTATTGAAAGAATAGTTAGCTGTCTACCACAATCTGACTCTTTTTTATGGAAACTTCTTCTGTAGCTAAAAAAGTTGTTTTCGTTTGAGTAGGTATCAATATCAAGGATATATATATTTTTTAGTTCATTATTTAATAATTTTACCTTTATAAACAAAGGAAGGTTAAAGAAAACACTTTTATTATTTTTAAAAATAAAATAATCCTGAAAATTTTCTTCAGTATTTTTAAATTTGTTTATGAAGTCATTCTTCACCTGATATGATTTCGGAGAAATACATGGTCCTATTGCAGCAATTAAATCTTTTTTCTCTGAGCCCATATCTATAAATTTTTCTATAGTATTTTCAACGATTCCATTCAATATCCCTTTCCATCCACAATGAACATTGGCAATTATTTTTTTATTTTTATCTACTATGAGTAAAGGTGCGCAATCAGCAGTTAAAATACCTAATACTATTCCTTTTTTATTAGTAATTAGTGCGTCAGCATATATTTTTATATTAAAATTTTTATTCTCTATCATCCATACTTTATTTCCATGAACTTGGTTAGGAATATAGAGTTTAGAATTTTGAATATTTAAAGATTTCAAAATTTGATTTCTATTTTTTAAAACATTTTGCTTGTTATCAGAAGATCCGAGAGAGCAATTTAAAGACTTAAAGACACCATTTGAAAAGCCACCATTTCTAGTAAAAAAACCATGCTTCAACCAAGGAATGTCAGTTAAATTTTGAGAGGTAAAGAATTTTTTATGCATTAAAACCCCGGTATATTTTCGAATAATTTATGTGAAATTGCAAAAACTTTAAATACTTCGCCCATTTCGTTGTTGTCAGTTAGTTTATCTCTCGAATTTATTAAATTATATTTCATTAAAGGATTACTATTTATTAGCATTTCTGTTCTAGGGATAATTCCCATATTATTTAAAAAAAAACCTTGGTTAATTATTCCATAATTATATATTCCAAGTCTCTCAGATAGTGATCTTAAAGCCCCAAAATTAACATATGCAGATAGATCTGTATTTCCTATATCTCTAAAAATATTTACAAACCTATGTCCAGATATAGATCTTATGGTTGATTTATAGGGATTTTTTTCATATCCATAATCTATAAATAAACCAAATCCACCACTTGTCCTTAATTTTAAGGTTAATTCTTCAAAAAAGTAATTTAGTGATGGTGAGAATTCAAAAATAGATCCCTTAGATAAATTGTTCAAATCGGATAAAAAATTTTTATTTACTTTATTATTAATCAAGCAAAAATCTTCTCTTTCATCTAATCCAATATATCTCTCAGCCCAGCCTTGGTCTGTTAATTCATATTGGTGTATTGGAAATGTATCTAAGAATTCATTAGAAATTATTATGCTTGGATTATTTGGTATTGATGATAAATTTTTATGCCAAAAAATTTTAAGTTCATTTTTTAAATTATTTTTTTGCATTCTCTGTAGATAATCACTGTTTTCTATTAAATGAATCTCTACTGAATTAATAAAATTTGGTATTATTTTTAATGTACGTAAAACATCTTGCATCAATGTTCCGTTTCCTGGTCCTAATTCTACCAAATTAAATTTATTAGGAGATCCCATAAGAATCCAAATGTTTGCGCACCAAATTCCAATTAACTCTCCAAAAACTTGTGAGATTTCTGGGGAAGTAATAAAGTCTCCTCTAGCACCAATTTTCTCTCTTTCATGCGCATAATAATTGAATTTAGGATTATTTGCGTGCTCTAACATAAATTGTGCAACACTAATTGGCCCACTTATTTTGATTATTTTTTTTAAGTATTCTTCAAATATATTTTTCAATTTGATTTATGTTTCCTATGAAAGTTTATAATAACTAATAATAATCCGAATATTAGAAGAGGAATTGATAATATTTGTCCCATCGAGAAAATATAGAACACATAGCCAAGATGACTGTCAGGTTCACGAAATATTTCTATAAAAATTCTAAAAATACTATAACCAGAGACAAAAATACCTGTAATCACTCCTGGTTTATATCTTAGCGTAGTAAAATTCCATAAAAGGTTTAAGATTAAAAAAAGAACTATCCCCTCAAGAAGAGCTTCATAAATTTGACTAGGGTGTCTTGGTAAATAGCCACCTAATGGAAATTCAACTGCCCAGGGAACCGAAGTTACTTTACCCCAGAGTTCCTGGTTAATAAAATTAGCTACTCTTCCAAAAAACAAACCAATTGGAGTAACTATAGCTAACATATCAGAAATATTTAATATGTTTATTTTCCTAATTTTTGAAAAAATAATAGTACTAATCAAAACCCCTATTAAACCACCATGAAAAGACATCCCCCCATTCCAAATTTCAACAATTTTAATTGGGTTTTGTAAATATTCCATTGGTTGATAAAATAATGCATAACCAAGCCTTCCTCCAATTATTATACCAAGAGTAATCCACACAACTAAGTCATCAATATTTTTTTTGGAGATAATTGCCGGGCTGTTTTTTGAAATTATTGATACATATTTCCAGCCCATAAGTATTGATACGACATAAGCCAATCCGTACCATTTAATTGAAAACCCACCAATAGAGAAAATTTCTGGGCTTAGGTTTGGAAATGATATTGATAAAAAGTTCATAATATCTTCTCTCAAAATGTTATTGGTGGTTGAGGAATATATATTTGAGTGTTATTTTCTAATCTAACATATTATTTATTTTTTTGGAGAAGAGATGTCCAGAGAAAAGCATTTTATTGATGATTTAACGCGTGTTGCTTCTGGTGCCATTGGTGCAATTGGAAATGTTAAAGGTGAAGTTGAATCAAAGTTTAAAGATATAATCCAAAAGTTCCTTGATGATATGGACTATGTATCTAGAGAAGAATTCGAAATTGTAAGAGAATTAGCTCAGAAATCCATGGAACAAAACTTAGTTTTTGAAAAGAAAGTGAAAGATTTAGAAGAAAAAATCAAAAATCTTAGCCAGGGGAATTCTGCTAAAAGTTAATAGGTGCAATAAGTTTGACATCATTGTTAAGCTTCCACATGCATTTATCTTTCTAAGTATCTGATATAAAATGTATAAAGTTTTAATATTATATAATTTCCTCAAATAAATTGATTTTAATAATAGTTTTCTTGACGAAACTAAATTCTGTTGGCAGATTTAGTATATGGTACTATTAAATCATCAACCTATAGTGTATTTTCCAATTTTATAACCTGAGAAAATAAATGACCTTATTATCAATCAATAATTCTGAAGATAATGAAAACCCTCTTGATCTGATAGAAAAAGTAGTATCGGAGAATAATTGGCCTTTTGATAGGTATGATAGTGAGGAAATAAATGTATCAGTCGAGGGTGCTTGGACCAGGTACCAGATGTGGTTTGCCTGGAAGATTGAGAATCAAGCACTTCAGTTTTCATGCGCTTTTGACTTCAAGGTGCCAAAAGATAAGTTATCAAGAATTTATGAACTATTGGCCTTTATTAATGAAAAATTATGGTTAGGTCATTTCGATATCTGGCCAGAGGAAGGAATGCTAATGTTTAGATACTCTTTGCTGTGTAGTGGAGGCGTGTCTGCAACCATAGAACAAATAGAGGACCTAGTTGAAGTTGCCCTTAGAGAGTGTGAAAAGTTTTATCCAGCGATCCATTTTATGCTTTGGGGAAACAAAACCCCCAAAGAAGCTTTAATTGCTGCCATGCTTGAAACTAAGGGTCAGGCATAAAGTTTTTGGGATGGAACGTTCAATCCTTCTTATCGGGTGTGGAAAAATGGGCATGGCTTTGCTAAATGGCTGGCTAAATAAAAACTATAAAAAAAATAAAATTATAGTAATTGAGACAAATAGTACAATTCGTAATCTTTTAAAAAATAAAGGTATTAACTGCTATGAAAGTTTAGATGTTTATGCAGAAAAACAAAGTAATTTAATTATTATTTTTGCTGTAAAGCCTCAAAGTTTGGAAGAGGTTTTAATAAATTTGAAAAAAATTGATTTTAAAAACACTTTATATCTTTCTATTGTTGCAGGTGTAAGAGTTGACTATCTAACAAAGTACCTAGGAGAAGCTAGATATATCTATAGGGCAATGCCAAATATACCAGCTGAGGTTTTAGAGGGGGTAACTGCAATTTTCAAAAATAATAATTCTCTAAAACAAGACTCATTTTTTGTTGAGAATCTCATGAGTTCTGTTGGACAATCAATATGGGTTGAATCTGAAAAGGATATTGATATTGTTACTGCTATATCCGGTTCTGGACCAGCATATTTTTTCTATTTAACGGAATGTTTGATCAAAATATGTACTTTAATGGGACTTAATAGAGATTTATCCGAAAAACTATCTGTACAGACCATGATTGGTTCCGCAGCGCTATTGAAAGTTACAAATAAAAGCCCGGAAACCCTAAGAAATAATGTCACCAGTAAAGGAGGCACTACAGAAGCAGCTATAAGAGCTTTGAAGAATAATGATGCTTTTGAAGAAATAGTTAGAAGTGCTGTTTCATCTGCGAAAAAAAGATCAGAGGAATTATCTAAAAATAGTTAGTAGATAATCTTATATAGGTAAAATTATTGTTGCCTTAAGTCCCCCTATATTTGATTTAGAAAGTTTTAAGTCTCCACCGTGATTTCTAGCAATATCTTTTGAAATAGTTAACCCTAATCCAACACCTGCATCAACTGGGCTAATTGTATTCTCTAATCTGTTAAATGGCACGAATGCATCATTATATTTCTCTTTAGGTATACCTGGTCCATTATCATCGACAATGATATGAATTTGTTTTTCACTTTCAAAAGAGCTAATTCTAATAATTATTTTTCTTTTATTTGGATTATTAGGTGCATATTTTATTGCGTTAAGTAATAGGTTTGAAATACATCTTTTTAGGGAATTAGGTTCAACAAAATAACTTTTAGAAAATTTTGTTTCATTTTCTATGCTATATCCATAAATATTTATTTCTTTAATTATTTGTTTTACTATTTTATTTATATCAGTTTTAATTCTTTTATCTAAATTTTGTTCTTTAGCAAAATTTATATAAGTATTAATCATTTCCTCCATACTTCTTACATCGCTTTCTAAGTTACTGACATCAATCTTTTTTCCTATTAAGGCAAGATCTAATTTCATTCTTGTCAGAGGTGTCCTTAGATCATGTGACACACCAGCTAACATTTCTGTTCTTTTTTCTACAGTTTTTTTTATTCTGTCACGCATAGCCATAAATGCAATCATAGCTTGTCTTATTTCAATTGCTCCAGAAGGTTTTATATTATTAACTTGGATTCCCTTGCCAAGCTTATCTGCTACTAATGATAACTCTTTTATAGGTCTTAGTTGGTTTTTAAGAAAAATAATAGCAATAAAAATTAGTATAAGAGATGTTCCTACCATCCATAATACAAAGATTATAGCACTTGTGCTATCTACTCTCTTTCTATTAGAAAGAAATTTTAGAACTCCGTATGATAGTTGCACCTCAATCTTTACTTGATTACCAAAATTTACCGTATCAATAGAATAAGGTCTAAATATTTTTTCTCCCAATGCTTTTTCGAGCATTTTATCAGGAATATTTAATAGTGGTTTTTTCCTTATTACTGTTTTTGTAATTTCTTCATTTGGTATAAAAGTAAATCTTAGATCCATAAACCTTTTGGCTATTTCTTGAATTTCATTTTTACTATTTTCTTTTTTCTCAAGTAAATTAATTATAGTAGCAATATCACCGCCAATTGCTAGTGATAGTCTCCTTGTTATATTATCCCAATGATTATTGAAAAAGATTATTGCAATAATTATCTGAAGCATAATTACTGGTGTTACCACTATTAACATTGATCTTCCAAATAAAGTGCGAGGCGTAAAATTTTTTAACATTTTAGTCTGGTATAAGTGAGTACCCTGAACCCCAAACAGTTTGAAGGAATCTTGGGTTTTTCGGGTCAATTTCTATTTTTTTTCTTAACCTAGTCACTTGAACATCAATTGATCTTTCACTGACTCCTGTATCGTTTGATAACTTATGTCTTGCAACAGTTTTCCCTTTTTTTGAAGCAAGAATTTTAAGCAATGTCAATTCAGTAGAAGTGATTTTTACAATCTTATTATCCTTAAAAAGCTCTCCTCTATTTAAATCAAAAGAGACATTACCCATCGAAATCCTACTTTTACTTTTATTCAGATTTATTCTATTTCTTTTTAAGATAGATTTTACTCTTAATAATAGTTCTCTTGGCTCAAAGGGTTTCGCTAGGTAATCATCAGCACCTGATTCAAAACCTAAAATTCTATCTTTAGGATCCCCCCTTGCTGTAAGTAGAAGAATAGGTACTTCATTATTTTTCCTTATCGACTTAGTGAGACTTAAACCATCTTCTCCAGGCATCATAATATCAAGGATTATCAAACTAAAACTAAAATTTTTTAGTTTTATTCTTGCTTCGACTGCGCTTGAGGCTGTGGATATATAAAATGATTGTTCAAGAAGGTAGTCTTTGATAAGTTCTCTGATACGATTATCATCATCAACAATTAATAAATGATCATCGTAGTTATTTAGCGCTTGGTTAGTCAGCAAAGTTTGTCTCATTTTTTTTTTGAGGTTTTTCAATTAACTCAATAACGGATACTCTATCTTTCTCATTTATCATCTTGATTAGTAATTCTCTATAATTTTCAACTGCATCAGCACCAGATGACCTAAAAGCTTCAGCTAATTTTCTTAATTGCGGTTCTGAAAGTTTTTTTTCTAATAATAACCCTTTTTCAGTAAGGTATAATCTCTTTTGCCTTCTATCTTTCGTTCCTTGTATTTGATCAATATATTTATCATTTACTAATTGAGTTAGAACCCTACTAAGACTTTGCTTGGTAATTTTAAGAATTTTTAGCAATTCGGTTACAGATATTCCTTCATTTCTATATACAAAGTGAATTACCCTATGATGAGCTCTCCCAAATCCAACTTCTGCTAAAATTTTATCTGGCCCTTCAGTAAAGTCCCTATAGGCAAAAAAAAGTAATTCAATTGTTTGTCTAAGGTCTTCTTCTCTTAGAAAAAGTGGATTTGGCACTCTTGATTTCACATCAACCATATTGACTCACATCACTTTAAGGTCTAAAGCCAAGGCTAAAATATAAAAAGTTCTAGTGTTATGACAGGTTTTAATTTATGAATCAATTTTATTATATTTAATTGAGATAAATAAGGGATTTAATGATGAGCTTATTGCCTTTTGATAGCAGGGATGGCCATATATGGCTAGATGGCAATTTTATTCAGTGGAGAGATGCCAAACTTCATGTTCTTTCTCATGCCTTACACTATGCAAGTGCAGTTTTTGAGGGAGAAAGAGTATATAAAGGTAAGATTTTCAAGCTTGAAGAGCATACTGCTAGACTATATGAATCAGCTGAATATCTTGGTTTTGAAATTCCTTTTGAACAAAAAATAATTAATGAAGCTTCAAATCAACTTGTAAAAAAACTATCTATTTCTGACGGATATCTTAGACCAATAGCTTGGAGAGGTAGTGAGATGATGGGGGTTTCTGCTCAGGAAACAACTATTCATTTGGCCATAGCAGGCTGGGCTTGGCCATCTTATTTTGACCCTGAACAGCGGATGAAGGGGATTAGGCTTAAATTATCAGATTGGAGGAGGCCGGCACCAGAAACAGCTCCCGTTCAAAGCAAAGCTGCTGGATTATACATGATTTGTACCTTGAGTAAGCACAAGGCCGAAGAAGAGGGTTATGATGATGCTTTAATGCTAGATTGGCGAGGTAATATAGCTGAGGCAACTGGTGCTAATGTATTTTTTGTATTTAATAACGAATTGCACACTCCCTTAGCAGATTGTTTTCTAAATGGAATTACTAGGAGAACAATTATTGATCTAGCTAAAGAAAGGGGAATTAAAGTTATAGAAAGAACTATAAAATTAACAGAACTCAGTTCTGCCAATGAAGTCTTTTTGACTGGCACAGCAGCTGAGGTTACTCCTGTTGGTCAGATTGAAGAAATAAAATTTACCGTCGGCGAAGTAACAAAATCTTTAATGGATGATTATCAAAAAATAACTAATTCATGATAATAATCAGATATTTACGTCCTTAATTTAATGCAAACATAATAGTGACTCCAATCACTTCAAAGTTAATTAACTATATTTTTCTCAGTTTTCTGTAGTATATTATGGTTAACAAAAATTGGAGGAATTATTTTGTTTGCCAAATACTCGTCAGAAAAATTTCCGATGGCTTTTATTTATCAAGTTTTAAAATTTGAAAAAAATATTGGTATTCTATCTGCCGTCTCAGAAAATTCTACAAAAAGAGTGAATCCTATTTTAAAGACTGACTTAAATTTTCTTAATCCGGAAAGCGCTTATTATTTTTTCTTAATTATTGAAAATTTGAGAAAAAAAGGCAAAAAAGAAATCAATCAAAATAAAAATAAAATTAGAAAAATATATACTGTTAAATCTGTTTTAGGTTTATCTAATGATTTAAGTGTTTAATTTTTTTCAGGTTTAAGCCAATATTTTTTATTTAAAGTTTCTTCTAATTTCCAAAATGTAGCTTTAGTCTTCAGTTTTTCTACAATAAATTCAGTGGCCTTAAATGAAGTTTTTCGATGAGCAGATGATGTCATAACTAAAACAATATTATCACCAGGAAATAACTTTCCGTATCTATGAATTATAAGAGATGAATTAATTGGCCATTTATTTAAAGCTTCAAGCTCTATAGTCTCGAGCTGTTTCTCGGTCATAATTGGGTAATGTTCTATTTCAAGACTTTTTATAATTAAATCATTATTTTTTTCTCTAACTTTACCTATAAATATTACACAACCTCCAGAATTATTTTTCTTTAAATTTAAAAGTTTTAATTCATCTGCAATATCAAAATCTTCTTTCTGAACTTTTACTACCAATTCAGCCTCCAGTAACTGGAGGAAAAATAGCAATTTCATCATCATTTTTTATCTTATGAGTAATATCAACAAATTCAAAATTTACTGAAAATTTTAATACTTTCTTATTTGATAGTGCATCTTTATAGCCTGAACCTTTATGTGATAAAAAGTCCAATAATTTTTCTATATTGTTTATATCTTTAGGTAAGTTAATTATTTCATGGTTAATTCCTATTCTTTCTCTTACCCAGGAAAAATAAATAATCTTCATAGCTAGCCTTCATTAAATGGGATAAATTTTATTGACATGCCTTTTTCAATATAATTAACATTTTCTTCCAATTCAACCAAGCCATCTGACTCGATAAATGATTGAAAAACTCCAGATGTTTGTTTGATGTGTTTATATGCAATTATTTTATTATTTTTCCTAATTAGTTTGACTCTTAGAAACTCTGTTCTATTTGATTTTTTATTATAAGAGAAACCAGACTCAACATAATAATAATTAGATAAATAATTCGAAGCCCCAGATAAGATTAAGACTATAGGTTTTATAACCCTTAAGAATATTGTAAACATAGCTGAAGTATTCCCAGGTAATCCTACAACCAATGATTTCTTTACCTTTCCAATTACTAACGGTTTACCTGGTTTAACTCTTATCCTATTTATATATACTTTTCCAATTTGTCGAATAATATTATTGATATAATCCTCCTCGCCCTTAGATGCGCTTCCCGAGGTAATTATAATATCACTATCAAATGAATTATTAACTATAGCCTGTTTGATTAATTCTAAATTATCTTTTATAATCTTTAGATCTATCAACGTACAGTTAAGTTCTTTAAGAAGTGAAGATAATATAAATCTATTTGAGTCATATCTCTTGCCCTCATTAATTTTGTTGCCTGGAGTTAAAAGTTCATTTCCTGTAGAAAAGATAACAATTTTTAATGGTTTATACACTCTAATTTTTTTTAACCCTATAGCCGCAATCTGACCTATATCCTGGGGTTTTAAAATTTTTCCCTTTTCCAATATTTTTTTATTTCTTGAGACATCCTCACCTTTCATTCTAATATTTTGGCCTAGAATTGTATTAAAAGGGAAAGAAATTTTAGATCCATTATTTTCACAATTTTCATGCATGACAACTGTATCAAAAAAATCAGGAACATGTGAGCCAGTATATACTTTCAATGCAGATAGAGGTTCAATTTCTCTTTTAAAAATTTTTCCTGGGGGATTTTTCCCAATAAGCTTGAGTTCAAAATTGGAATTAACTAGTTCATCAAATTTAATAGCATAACCATCAACAGCTGAACAGTTATATTGAGGTATGTAAATATTGGAGTAGATGTCATCTGCTAAAATTCTGTTAAGTGTATTATTTATAAATACCTCTTCAGTTGCAGGTTTATCTATTGGAAGTTTTTTTATAAGTTCAATAGTTTCAAAGATATTTAAATTTGTATGTATTTTCCTAAACCCCGATAACCATAATTAAAATAATAATTATTTAAATTTTTTTAAAATTCTTAAACCCCGACTTATATACGAAACTCCAGATATTATAGTTATTAATGCAGTAAGCCAAAGCAATAAGGTGCCTATTTGATAAATAATACTTATATTTGACGCATACGCTAATAGAAGTACTCCCAAAGATATAAATTGTATTACAGTTTTTATTTTACCTAATCTATTAACTGGTAAAGATTGATTGTAGCCAGACAGGAACTCTCGTAGCCCTGATATAAGTAATTCTCTAAATATAATTAGAAATGCAGCAACAAATGAGAGGCCATCAATTACTCCCACATATATAAGAACCAATAAAATAGAGACAGTGAGGATTTTGTCTGCAATTGGATCCATTAATTTACCAAACAAAGTTACCTGATTTTTTTTTCTTGCTAAGTAGCCGTCAAGATAATCTGTAATACCACAATAGATAAAAATAAAAAAAACTAAGAGGTTTGTAGCAGAGTGATTATATAATGAGAGGATAATAATTATAGGAATCATTATTATTCTTGAAAGTGTCAATATATTTGGAATATTAATTAACATATATTAAAAATATACTATTTTTCATTATGAAAAAAGTTATAAATAGTATTTGCCATTACTTTGCTTATTCCGTCTACTCTTTCTAAATCAACTAATCCTGCACGTTTTGCTTCTTCTGCTGATCCAAAATGATACAATAAAGCCTTTTTTCTTTTCACCCCGATACCAGGGATTTGATCTAAAGGGTTTGAAATTAAATTTTTTATTCTTTTTGATCTGTGAAAATTTATAGCAAACCTATGCGATTCATCTCTTAGTCTTTGAATAAAGAAAAAAACGGAGCTTTTGTTATCAATATATATATATTCACCGTTTAAGTTTAAAATCTTTTCTTCTCCTGGCTTTCTGTCTTTCCCTTTAGAGATTGATATATAATTTATATCATTAATATTATATTTTAATAAAATATTTTTGAGTACATTTAGTTGCCCCTTTCCACCATCAATGATAATTAGATTTGGTTTGCTAGCTTTATCTTTTATTAATCTTTCAATTCTTCTAGTAATAACCTCTTGCATCATTCCATAGTCATCTCCTGGACTGATTTTACTATTTATATTAAATTTTCTATATTGATTTTTTTCAAAGCCGTTTTTTCCAAAGACTATCATTGCTCCAACTTGGTTTGATCCACTAATATGACTATTATCAAATACTTCTATCCTATTGATTTGTTTTTTAATTTTTAGAATTTCCTGTAATTTACGCAATAAATTTAAATTAGAAATTTTTTCATTTTTTTTTCTTATTAATGCATTTTTTGAATTATTAAATGAATCTAAAATTATTTGTTTTTTATACCCACGAATAGGTTGTTCTATTTTTACTGTTTTTAATTTTATTTTAGAGAGAGTTTTCTCAATTAATTCTTTTTGGTTGAGGTCTGTATTAATGATTATTAATTTTGGAGGGTTATTATCTTGATAAAATTGCAAAATAAAAGCCTCAACAATTAATTCGTTATTCATATTTTTAATATTACTAAAAAAATAATTTTTACTTCCATAATTTTGTCCGGATCGAAAAATAGTTAAGTTTATACATGCATCGTTACCCTCAGTGTACAAACCAATAACATCTGCTTCGGTATTTGAATTTAGATTAATATTTTGATTTGTTTGAATAAAAGTTAATGCTTGAAGCCTATCACGATATGAAGCTGCAGCCTCAAAGTCTTCATCACTAGAGGCTTTTATCATTTTTTCTGATAATTTTTCTTGTATGTATTTAGTTCTTCCTTTTAAGAAATTTCTAGCATCTTTTACTATTTGATCATATTTATTCTTGGCAATTTTGTTTACACAAGGTGCTGTACATCTTTTTATTTGATACTCTAGGCATGGTCGATTTCTATTATTTAAAATTTGATCTGTGCAAGATCTTAAAGGAAAAGCTTTTTGTAATACTGAAACTGCTTTATTTACTGCAACTGCTGAAGCGAAAGGGCCATAATATTCTTCATTAGAGTGCCTCTTTCCTCTATGCTTAGATATTTGAGGCCATTTATGATTCTTTCGTAATACAATATAAGGAAATGATTTATCATCTCTCAATAAAATATTAAAACGAGGTTTATTTTTTTTTATTAAATTTGATTCAAGGAGTATTGCTTCTACTTCAGTTTTTGTGATTGTTATATCTATGGAAAAAACCATTGATACCATTTTTTTTATTCTTGGGTTTAAATTTTTGATTTTAGTATAGCTATTAATCCTTTTTTTTAAGTTTTTAGCTTTTCCTATATATAGGCACCCTCTGTCTTGGCCAAGCATTTTATAAACGCCTGGTGAGTTAGGTATTGTCTTTACAATTTGCAAAATAACATTATTTTCAGGATGTTTCATGTTCTCTGGACTTATTAATTAACCAAAATTTATAAATATTTATATTACTATTCCGCTAGATATCTGAATAAATTTATTAAACTCACTTAATTGTGGATAACTCTGTGGGTATAGTGCCTGTAGAAAATATAATCTGCCAAAAAACCTTTAGCACCCTCTAAATACCTATAAAATAAGCAATTTTTTAAACCATTGAAAAATATAGGAAATTTATATAATTGAGTAAAATTTTGAATAAAAACAACCATTTGTTCAAGTTTTCTTAGTGTTGAAAGTTATCGATTATAACATGTGTACAAAACACTTATTTTAACTAAATTATATAGGAAAAACCCTTAACATATTATTATAAATGGTTTTTTTTATACTCAATCTCTATTCCCACACTTTCTGTCTCATCTATTATTTCAAGTTTCTCTATTTTTATAATTACTGATTGAGCCATTTTATATATGAGGCATAGGTTAGCAATTTTTTGGGCTAAGACCTCTACCAAGTTTGTGTGCTCTTTTGATACTAAATTTTTAACTCCGTTAACAATTTTTTCATAATCAACTATATTTTTGATTGATTCGTCATTAAAAATATTTGGAGGTGTGATGAAAACATTAATATTGATTTTTATTGGTTGTTTCGTTATTTTTTCATAGCTATGGATACCTATCCTTGCGTCAAGTATTAGGTTATTGATTTGAACTGAGTATTTATTAGTTTCTAGAGTAAAACTTCTTTTTTTATCAAGAGAAATTAACTTCTTTATCATTCTTTAAAGTCCTCATATTTCCAAGACAAATGTGCTCCCCCATCTAAAGCAATCATTTGACCAGTCATCCCTTCAACCGAAATAATAAATTGAATTGCCTTACAAATCTCTTCAACTGTTGATGCCTTCTCAAGAGGTGTAGACATACTTTGCTTTTTAAATTCCTCCAAAGTTTGTCTAGAGCTAGGCAAAATCGGTCCTGGGCCTATAGCATTTACTCTGATTCTAGGCGCTAGGGCTAATGCAGAAATTTGAGTAAAGTTCCATAAACCAGTTTTACTTAGTGTATAAGAGACAAAATGTGGAGTTAAGTTCCAAACCCTTTGATCAACTATATTTATTATATTCCCATTAAGAGCTTGCGGTAGCTGTTTTTCAAAATATTTTGTAAGTAGAACGGGTGATCTTAAGTTAGAGTTAATATGGCTATCCCATGATTCAATAGAAATATTATTTACTTCATCTCTTTCAAATATGGAAGCATTATTAATTAGACAATTGATGTTACCTATTTTATTTACTACATCATATATAAGTTTTTTTGATTCTTCGCCAATAGATAAATCTGCTTGAAATGAAAAAGCATTCAATCCTTTATCATTTATTTCTTTAGCTAATTTCTCAGCTTCATCTTTAGATTCATTATAATGAATTGCTATATTCCATTTTTTTTTAGCAAAATCTATTGCAATTGCTTTGCCAATTCTTTTTGCTCCTCCAGTTATAAGAACAGTTTTGGTCATTAAATTTTCCCTATCTTTTAAAGGTTTTTATCATATATAAAAATTGTATATATGTATGTTATATAAGAAATAAAAAATAAAATTCCAATATACTTACTAATTTTAATTTTTAATAAAAATAAAGGCACAAGAAATATTAATGATAAAAACATTATAGATAAGTCAAATAGAACTATTTCCTTTTTAACAGGTATACTAACTACTAAGCTAGTTATGCCTGCTACCCCAAGGGTATTGAATATATTGCTACCAATGACATTGCCAATAATAAAATCACTTTGTTTTTTTAATGCAGCAATAATTGAGGTTGAAAGTTCTGGAAGTGAAGTGCCTATAGCAAGTAGGGATAGTCCTATAATCTCTTTTGGAACATTAAAATCTGATGCTATGCCTATAGCTCCCTTGATTAATAAGTCTGACCCAAAGAATAATCCTAATAAGCCAACAACAAGTAAAATTATAATAATAAATAATTTATTTGATGATTCTAGTGAATTTACTTCACTAGATATAGACTGAAATTTTTTTCTATCTTTTTTCCCTTGAATATATGAATTAAATAAAAATAAGACTAACAAAAAAGAGAGAATTATTCCTTCAAATTTGTTAATCTCAAAATTAAGGGAAAAAATAATGAATAGAATATATGCTACTATAAGAATTAAGTAATTTTTAATATTTTCATAGCCTAATACAATTGGGGCTATTAATGCAGGAAGCCCTAATATAAGAAGAATATTTGCAATATTACTTCCTACTATATTGCCAATTGTTAATTCTGGAGAACCCGATATAGCAGCATCTAAGCTTACTAGTAATTCTGGCATAGATGTCCCAAATGCAACAACTGTAAGCGCTATCAATAAGGTTGATACTTTAAGTCTAAGGGCAAGCGAGACAGCTCCTCTTACTAAAAATTCTCCGCCTAATATTAATAATGATAATCCGATAGCGACAAAAAAATAATTCATTTAGTTATTATAAAATTATCAATAAATAAAGTCGAGAAATGAAATTTATACATTATTAATAATGTTATAGTTTGATTATTTTTTTCTTCTTTTTGGTTCGAGTGCCCGGCATGCCGCCAGTAGATCTAGCTTTACCAGTTTTTTTATCTATGAATAAGCCGTTATTCTCAAGATTTTTAATATCATCTCTTATTTTTGCAGCTTCCTCAAATTCAAGATTAGATGCGTGTTCTAGCATAACCTTTTTTAAAGAAGAAATATGTTTCTTTAGGTTATCTCCATACTGGTGTTTTTTTAATTTATAATTTTTTTCTAAATCAGGAGAAAAATAATCACTTTCGTATACACTTTCCAAAATATCACCTATATTTTTTTTAATTGTTTTTGGCTCTATTCCATTTAATTGGTTGTATTTTTCTTGTTTTGTTCTTCTTCTCTTTGTTTCAGTAATTGCATATTGAATTGAGTCTGTAACAGTATCAGCGTAAAGTATGACCTTGCTATCTAAATTTCTTGCGGCCCTGCCAATAATCTGAACAAGAGATGTTTTTGATCTAAGAAAACCTTCCTTATCTGCGTCGAGTATAGCTACTAAGCCACACTCAGGTATGTCTAGCCCTTCTCTTAACAAATTTATACCAATTAAAACATCAAAGGACCCAAGTCTTAAATCCCTAATAATTTCGATTCTTTCAAGGGTGTCAATATCTGAATGTAGGTATCTCACTTTAATATTAGAATCATGAAGGTATTCTGTAAGATCTTCAGCCATTTTCTTTGTAAGCGTAGTCGCTAGAACTCTATAACCTTTTTCAATAGTTTTTTTACACTCATCAATTAGATTGTCTACCTGATTTTCAACTGGTCGTATATCAGTTTCAGGGTCAATTAGTCCTGTTGGTCTGATTAATTGTTCTACTACTACACCATTAGTTGAGTTAATTTCCCAGGGGCCAGGTGTAGCAGACACATAAATAGTTTGAGGCCTCATTTTATTCCATTCTTCAAACTTTAGTGGTCTATTATCTATACAAGAAGGGAGTCTGAAACCATATTCAGCTAATACCGATTTTCTGCTTAAATCACCTTTTGACATTCCACCGATTTGAGGAACGGTTACATGACTTTCATCAATAAATAACACTGCTTTATCAGGAATATATTCAAATAAGGTTGGCGGAGCTTTACCTGCTTTTCTTCCCGTAAGATATCTAGAATAATTTTCTATACCCGCACAAGTACCAGTAGTTTCGATCATTTCAATATCAAATTTTGTTCTTTCCTCTAATCTTTGGGCTTCAAGCAATTTTTTTTCTTTATGAAATTTTTCTAATTGTATTTGAAGATCAATTTTAATTTTTTTAATTGCTTGATTTATTGTTGGCCTAGGAGTGACATAGTGTGAGTTAGCGAAAACACGAATATTTTCAAGGGCCTGAGTTTTCTCTCCAATTAGGGGATCAAATTCGTAAATTGACTCAACCTCATCACCAAATAGTGAAATTTTCCATGCTCTATCCTCTAAATGAGCTGGGAAAATTTCAATTATATCTCCATTTGATCTAAATGTTCCTCTAACCAAATTTATATTATTTCTTTGATATTGAAGTTCTACAAGAGTTTTTAAAATTTTTTCTCTTTCTATTATTTGTCCTTTATAGAGTGGTAGTGTCATTTTTATATAAGTTTCTGGGCTACCCATCCCATATATACATGATACGCTAGCAACAATTATTACATCTTTTCTTTCAAAAAGAGATCTTGTTGCTGAGTGACGTAGTCTATCTATTTGTTCATTTATGCTCGCATCTTTCTCTATATATGAGTCTGTACGTGGAACATATGCCTCTGGTTGGTAATAATCATAATATGATACAAAGTACTCTACGGCATTTTGAGGAAATAGATTTTTCATTTCCCCATATAGTTGTGCGGCTAAAGTTTTATTTGGAGCCATTATCAATGCAGGTCTTTGAATTTTTTCAATAATATGAGCCATTGTAAATGTTTTCCCCGAACCAGTTACTCCTAATAAGACTTGCTCCTCCTCATTTTTTTTTAGGCCATTTACAAGATCTTCTATTGCCCTAGGCTGATCTCCAGCAGGTTTAAAATCAGATTCAATTTTAAATTTATGATCTAAAATTTTAGATTCGGAAACATTTAGTGATCTTGAAGAACTCATTTCTGTATATTAACCTTGAAAAAAATTAACTTCTGTTGCTTTAATGTAAGATATATTGTTTTTATTTATATTGTAAGTTAAGTTTACCTTTTTTTTGCAATTATTAAATTTCTAAAGGAGACATAATTATGGCATTTATTGCCGATTCTTTAAATCGTATCAAAGTTTCACCTACCATGGCTGTTACAACTTTGGCTGCCCAACTTAAAGCTGAGGGTAAGAGTATAATTTCTTTAGGTGCAGGTGAGCCCGATTTTGATACCCCAAATAATATAAAAGAAGCAGCCAAAAAAGCGATAGATGATGGTCAAACAAAATATACTCCAGTTGGAGGCACGGCAATTTTAAAAAAAGCAATTTCTGATAAATTCAAAAATGAAAATAATTTAATATATAACCCTAGTGATCAAATTACAGTAAGTAATGGCGGTAAACATATTATTTTTAATGCATTTGTATCTACAATAAATAAAGGTGATGAAGTTATAATACCTGCTCCTTATTGGGTGTCCTACCCTGATATGGTTCTTTTTTCAGGAGGCAAGCCTGTAATTCTTCACACATCTATTGATTCAGGTTTTAAAGTCTCACCCGAGTCGATAGGAAAATTAGTTACAGAAAAAACTAAATGGATCATATTAAATTCTCCTAGCAATCCGACTGGAGCTTCATATACCTATGAAGAGTTGAGGTTAATTGGTGATGTTTTAAAAAAATATCCAAATATATGGATTCTATCAGATGATATTTATGAGCATTTAGTATATGACGATTTTAAATACCATACATTTGCAGAGGTAGTGCCAGAGCTTTTTGATAGAACTCTTACTGTAAATGGTTGCTCAAAAGCTTTCGCAATGACAGGGTGGAGAATTGGCTTTGCAGGCGGTAGTGCTGATTTAATTAAAGCAATGGAAAAACTTCAATCTCAAAGCACTACAAATCCCAGTTCTATAAGTCAGGCAGCTGCTGTTGAGGCATTAACTGGAGATAAAATTTATCTGACTGAAAGATCTAAAAAATTCTGTGAGAGAAGAGATATTGTTGTTGAACTTCTAAATAAGATTCCTGGAATTGACTGTTTAAAACCTGAGGGTGCCTTCTATGTTTATCCTTCGTGTTCTGAGTTAATTGGAAAAACGACTTATGATGGTAAAACAATAAAGAATGATGAAGATTTCTGTAAATTTTTACTTGAAAGTGAGGGTGTTGCTGTTGTTCAAGGTTCAGCTTTTGGTTTGGAGCCACACTTTAGGATATCATATGCTACATCAAATCATTTATTAATAGAAGCATGTAAAAGAATTGATAGTTTTTGTTCCAGCCTTAAATAAATTATAATTATTTTAATTAGTATAAGCCCATCAAATAAGAGTAAAAAATTGAAAAGTAAGAGTAATAAGAGCGATATCTTGTTGATCATGCTGATGCTGAATGCAATCGAAATTTTTGCAATGCAGCTTCTTGTGCCTTCAATGCCTGATCTAAAAAATTACTTCACGACATCAGACTATAATGTCCAACTAACATTAACAGTATTTATGTTTGGTTTTGCTGTATCTCAAATATTGTACGGGCCTTTATCAGATAAATATGGAAGAAAGCCTTTAATATTACTATCAATCTTTATTTTTATAATTGGTTCTATATTAGGATTTTTTTCTCAATCCATTGAAACTCTAATAATATCAAGACTCATTCAATCAATTGGTGCTGCAGGAGGCATGGTTCTCCCCCCGGCTGTAATAAGAGATGTATATGGCGAATCTGGTTCTACAAGGGCTATAGGCTGGTTAAGTATTGTTGCAGGAATAGCTGCTTTATTAGCCCCTTACATTGGTGGTTTGCTAAATGATACGTATGGCTGGAGATCCGGTATGCTTGTTTTGGTCATCATTGGAATAATTATTTTTATTGTCTCACTAATTTTTTATCCAGAAAGTCTGAAAAGTAAAGAAAAAAACAATTTTAGTTTGCTTGCTATATTTTTAGATTATTATGAATTATTCTCCCTTAGGGTTTTTTGTATATTTTTTATAATTTTATCCTCCATAAATGGAGTATTTTATGCTTTTTTTGCTGGAGGTGTTTATGTTGTTGTAGAAAATTTAGGTCTACAATCAACAGACTTTGGTTTGATAATGGTTCCTCTAGTTGTCTCCTTCGTAATAAGTGCTTATATTAGTGTTAGAGTAAATAAATTTTTTAACCCTCTTATTATTATCTTTCTAGGTTCTTTATTTTCTTTTTTCTCTGCAATTATGATTTATATTTTGTTCATAACAGGTAATTTAACTTTTTTTACACTTACTTTTTTTGGTTTGTTTCTAGGGTGGGGTAATGGTCAAGTAATACCATTATCTACTTCTTTAGCAATAAATCTTTTTCCTTCAAAAGCAGGCACAGTGTCTGCAGCAATAGGAACAGGTTCTATGCTTGCTGGAGCTATTATTAGTTTGTTGTATGGGCTTATTTATAGTGGTAGCCCGAATTCTATGTCTATTTTAATGATATCTACTAGTTTATTAGCGGTAGTGTTTTGTAGTCTAATTTTATTTAAAAAAGAGAGATTATAAAAATGTATAGAAAATTTGATCTTACGAATGAACATTTAAAATTTTTGGTTAAATTTTCAGACAAAATGAACTTTCAAGTTGATGCAAATTTCAAAATAAGATGCATTGGATGGAATCAGGAAGTTTCAAAAAAAATTTTATTTTATATAGTTAATAATGAGAAGGTTGGAACATACTCTCTTCCTTGGTTGCATGAGAGGTATCCCTGGTCAAAATCAAATATTGGTGATTATATATTACACGTAGATTTCAAGGGTAAACCATTTGCTATAGTTCAAATTATAAAATTAGAATTATTGTGTTTCAAAGATATTACGCAAAATCATACAAACTTTGATGGACCTCCTGTGCGAGATATTAATATTTGGAAAAAATTGCATCAAGAATATTGGTCAAGAGAATTAAAAGCAATAAATAAAAAAACTACACCAGAGATGCCTGTAGTTATAGAAGAATTTAAATGTATTTTTTTTATAGAGGATGACTTATCAGATGAAAATAGTAAAAAAGAATAAATGGAATATTTCAGAAAATCTGGTTACACCTGAGGCTTGTTTTTATAATAGAAGAAAATTTCTTTCGTCCTCCATGATAGCCATTACTTCAACTGGTTTTTCGCTTAAAGGTTTTCCAACTTTGGCAAGAGCAAACAACTTTTCATTGTCTTTCAAAAATAATGGTAAATATGAAGTCGAGAGAGATATTACACCTGAAGAGATAAACGGGAAATATAATAATTTTTTTGAATTTGGTTCTCATAAACAGATATGGAAAAAAGCGAGTAAATTAAAACTTAGACCTTGGCAAATAATTATTGATGGTATGGTTGAAAACAAAATTACTATTGATGTAGATAATTTGATTAAGTTGATGCCTTTAGAAGAGAGAATTTATCGTCATAGATGTGTAGAAGCATGGTCTATGGTAGTGCCATGGGTAGGTTTTGAGATTAATCATTTAATTAAATTGGCTAAACCTATTGGTAAACCTAAGTTTATTCAATTTGAATCATTTTTAGATCCGTCTATTGCTTCAGGACAAAAACAGTTTTGGTACCCATGGCCTTATACAGAAAGTCTTACATACACTGAAGCTAAAAATGAATTATCTTTTATGGTTGTTGGAGCTTACGGCAAAAGTCTTGTTGCGCAACATGGAGGTCCACTAAGATTAGCTGTCCCCTGGAAATATGGTTTTAAATCAATTAAATCTATTGCAAGAATAACATTTTCCGATAAGAGGTCTGAAACATTTTGGGAGTCACTTCAACCAAAAGAATATGGTTTTTGGGCTAATGTGAATCCTGATTTCCCTCATCCAAGATGGAGTCAAGAAACTGAGAGAGTATTAGGAACAGATAAAAGAGTACCGACCTTAATTTATAATGGGTATGAAGAGTTCGTCTCAAAAATTTATTCTAGAATGGCCAAAAATAAACAATTATTTATGTAACAATGTATTTAAGCTCTGAAAATATAGAACAAAAGTTTAAAGTAATTGCTTCTATCATTACCAGTGCTGGTGCCTTACCATTTATTACAGTTTCACTTTTTGTAATTTTTTCAGAAAATTATAATTTTCTACTATTTCCAATTATAATTTACTCTGGTCTGATTATATGTTTTGTTTGTGGTGCAAATTGGATGATTATTTTATCAGGTGCAACTAAAAGTAAAAGTGTAACTTTAAAAAATTATTTAATTTTTATTTTCAACTCCTTAATTCCAATTTTGCTTTCAGGGGGAATAATTTTAAATGAAGGCCTGAATAAGGGAGAATATAATTTTGCTTTTGCTGGCTTATTGCTTATATCGCTTTTAATTTTTGATATAATTTTTTTCTTTAATAATATGATTGAGGCATGGTGGTTTAAACTTCGTATCTTTGGATCTATGTTATCTGGCGTTTCTTTAATTGGAATTAATTTAATCTTAATCTAAAAAAATTAAATATTATCTTTCTTCTGCAATAAGCTTACCTGCTTCCAAAGCAGCCATACAACCGGATCCAGCAGCTGTGACAGCTTGTCTAAAAATACTATCCTGCACATCGCCAGCAGCAAAAATTCCGTTAATATTTGTTTTTGTTGAGTCAGGTTTTGTAACTATATAACCAGCATCATCCATTTTGATATACTCTCTAAATAATTCTGTATTGGGTATATGACCTATCGCAATAAATAGTCCTGATATGTCTAGGGAGGAATATTCGTTAGTAGAGAGATTTTTTAATTTAACTTTTTCAACACTTAGTGGGTTTTCAGAGCCAATTACTTCTTCAACAACTGTATCCCAAATTATATCAATTTTATCATTTTTATGAAGTCTGTCTTGAAGAATTTTTTCTGCCCTTAATTCATTTCTCCTATGAATAAGAGTAACTTTTTTTGCATGACTAGTTAAATATAAAGCCTCTTCAACAGCAGTATTTCCTCCACCTACAACTGCTACATTTTTTTCTTTAAAAAAAAATCCATCGCAAGTAGCGCATGCAGAAACGCCAAAACCTTTATACTTTTCTTCACTATTTAAACCCAACCAAGAAGCTTGGGCTCCAGTTGATATAATTATTATATCACTTACATACTTATTACCTGAATCTCCATAACATTTAAATGGTTTTTTTGTAAAATCAACTGATGAGATATTATCATTTATAAATTTTGTTCCTACTTTTTGAGCTTGTCTTTGCATTTGTTCCATTAACCAAGGACCCTGAATGACATTCTCAAACCCTGGGTAATTTTCCACATCAGTAGTAATCGTCATTTGTCCACCAGGTTGTATTCCATGAATAAGTAATGGTTGGAGATTTGCTCTGGCACAATAAATTGCCGCAGATAAGCCTGCTGGTCCAGAACCTAGAATGATAACTTTTGATTTATATTCATGCATTTCAATTAAGTTCCTAATTATAATTGTTATAGAATTTCTTTAGTAGGTTTTTAAAAATAATTTGGGTAATTCTTTTTTAAATATGTCGCAACTTTATTTGTATCATTTAAAGTTTCATATTTCCATGGTTCTTCGATAATTCCCTTAAAATCTCTAATTGCTTTTCTATTGTAAAGTTGTTCATAAAATTTTTCAAATTTTTTACTTTTACCACTTAATCTAAATATATAAACTGGTTTACCTGTAGAAGCTACCTCTGATACCATAGATATAGAGTCTTCTGTTACAATGAAGTAGTCAGCGTAGGCTAAATATCCAAAATACGAATTTTTAATTTTTTGATTACAAGTTATATTTAGATAATTTTCTAAGTTTTTTTTAAAATAGTCTTTAATTTTCAAACTAGTTCTACGTGAGAATGTTATTAATATCGTTATATTCTTATTTTTTTGGAGTTTATTAAGCATTAGAACAAGATTGCTAATTTCTTGTTCTCTCATTCTAAAATGTCTATTTTCTCCTCCAATCAGCAATGCAATTATTGGCTTTCTGATATTTGAGAATGTCTCTTGAAACTCTAATTTTGCCTTGGCAATAGTTTCAGTATTTATTCTATTAAGAGCCCCAAATGTTTTGACTACATTTTCACCCACAGTGTTGTCGTGAAATGGGCTAGAAACAATGTCAAAATACTTCGATCTCACTCTAGGATCTTGTATTTGAATCACCATTATTTTATTTTTTTTATTTTTTTTTAAAATAATTGAAATGCCTACGCTTGCTTTTCCAGAGGCAATTATAATTTTTGGCAGATTGATTGACAAAATTTCTCTATTTCCATATAAAAAAATTAAAGGTAATCTGCCTATTGGTAACGTCCAGAGAATGCTGGGTAGATGATTAATTCCAAAAAGAGGCTTTATTCGAATCAATTTATATTGTTGCCCTAATGACTCGGCTAAACCTATACATTGATTTTCAGTGCCTTTTTTACCATCAGTAATTATCCAAGTATTTTTCAAATAAACCTTCCAAAAATTTTTAAACTAACAAACAATAATTTTTAAAATAATTTGATTTTGGAAATAAAGAAAATTTTTTATATAAACTCAACTTTAATTATCTCGTAATCTTTCGTACCTTTAGGGGTTTTAACTTCAACATTATCTCCCTCAGATTTACCAATGAGTGCTCGCCCAACTGGAGAAGTTATAGATAGCATGCCATTTTTTATATCGGACTCATCAGTTCCAACAATTTGGTATTTAACTTCTTCATCTGTGTCTTCATCAATTAGAGTAACAGTTGCTCCAAAAGTAATATTTTCACTTTTTAATTCAGAAGGATTAAAAACTTCTGCTCTGCTAAGTTTATCTTCAATTTCAACTATTCTTCCCTCAATAAGGCCTTGTTTTTCTTTAGCTGCATGGTACTCAGCATTTTCTGATAGATCTCCGTGAGCTCTAGCTTCTTCAATAGCTTTAATTACACTTGGTCTTTCTTCTGACTTAAGCATTTTTAGTTCATCTTTTAACTTATTATAGCCTCTTACAGTCATTGGTTCACGTGCCATAAGTTTATCCCTGTTTTATTGAACTATTCTTATGTCATTATTCTATTAATTTTTTTCAAATCTTAAAGTATTTTTGAATGGGATATACCTCAAGATTTCCTGTTTTTATCCTTTCTATTGCTTTTGTTGCAGCAATTCCGCCAGAAATTGTAGTATAGTAGGGTATTCTTTGGTTTAATGCTTCTCTCCTAAGGGCATAACTATCTGATATTGCTTGTTTCCCCTCAGTAGTATTAAAAATAAGCTGAATTTTGCCATCTTTAATTAAATCAACGATATGTGGCCTACCTTCCTTTACTTTATTTATCGTAGTAAGAGATATTCCGTGTGAAAGTAGAAATTCTGATGTTCCTTTTGTGGCAATAATATGAAAACCAAGATCAACCAGTTTTTTAGCTGGTTCAATAACACTTTTTTTATCCCTATCTTTTACAGAAATAAAAACACTTCCTGATATAGGTAGGCTGATGCCTGCTGCAATTTGAGATTTTGCAAAGGCTCCCTCAAAATCCTTATCAATTCCCATTACTTCACCAGTAGATTTCATTTCTGGTCCTAGGATTGTATCTACACCAGGAAATTTGTTAAATGGGAAAACTGCTTCTTTAACAGAAGTATAATTTAGCGGAATATGAGCTAAATTGAACTCTTTAAGTTTTTTACCTGCAATAACTTTGGATGCTATTTTTGCAATTGGAACTCCTGTAGATTTAGCTACAAATGGAACTGTTCGGCTTGCTCTTGGGTTTACTTCTAAGATAAATATTTCATCTTCTTTGATGGCAAACTGAATATTCATAAGCCCAATAACATTTAATTTTCTTGCAAGAATTTTAGTTTGTCTTTTTATTTCTTTTGTAGTAGTAGCATCAAGTGAAAATGGTGGAAGAGAGCAAGCAGAATCACCAGAGTGTATGCCTGCTTCTTCTATATGTTGCATAATACCTGCAACAAAAACATCATCACCATCACTAATAGAATCGACGTCAACTTCTATTGCATCTTCAATATATTTATCGATAAGAACTGGATTTTTACCGGATACTTTAGTTGCTTTACTATAAAAATTTAATAACTCTTCTTCATCATGAACAATATTCATTGCCTGACCTCCTAAAACATAAGAAGGTCTAATCACAACCGGAAATTTAATTTTTTTTGCAATTGAACATGCCTCATCAGATGAGAAAGCAATTCCGTTTTTTGGTTGTTTTAATTTCAATTCTTTGAGAAGTTTCTGAAACCTATCTCTATCCTCCGCAATATCAATTGCATCTGAAGATGTGCCAAGAATATTAATACCATATTCTTGAAGGTCCTTTGCTAATTTTAATGGTGTTTGACCGCCAAGTTGAACTATAACGCCTTTGAGGTTTCCGTTTTGTTTTTCCTTTTTGACAATTTCAATTACATTTTCTGTGTTAAGAGGCTCAAAATAGAGTCTATGTGAGGTATCATAATCGGTAGAGACTGTTTCTGGATTGCAATTTATCATTATTGTTTCAAAACCTATTTCAGCGAGTGCATAACATGCATGTACACAACAATAATCAAACTCAATTCCTTGGCCTATTCTATTTGGACCTCCTCCAAGAATAATTATTTTATTGTTATTTGTTGGGTTCGCCTCGCAATTAGAAGGCCCATCTGAATTAAGAGAAGTGGTTTCATAAGTTGAATATAGATAAGGGGTTTTTGCTTCAAATTCTCCAGCACATGTATCAATAGTTTTAAAACATGGTTTTAAAAAAAGATCACTTCTGTGTTTCCTAATAGTTTCCTCTGAGCTATTGGTTAGTTCAGCTATCCTGGCATCAGTGAATCCATTAGTCTTATATTTAAAAAAATCTTCATAGTTTGATGGAATACCTGATTTAATTAATTCATTTTCTAAGGATATAATTTCAGATATTTGTTCAAGAAACCATGGGTCGAATTTGGTAGCTTTTACAATCTTTTCCAATGGAACTTTTTGTCTAAATGCTTCTGCAATTCTTAAAATTCTCTCAGGTGAAGGCTCAGCTAACCAATTTAAAATTACATCAAGGTTTGTTCCATTAAATTCATCACATTTTATATTATTTAAACCGGTAAGGCCAATTTCTAGTGATTGTAAAGCTTTTTGGAGGCTTTCTTTAAAGTTTCTTCCTAAGGCCATTGTCTCTCCAACAGATTTCATTGAAGTTGTTAATAATGGTTCACTCCCAGAAAATTTATCAAACGTGAATCTTGGTATCTTAGTTACAATATAATCAATTGTAGGTTCAAAAGAGGCTGGTGTAGTTTCTGTAATATCATTGATAAGTTCATCAAGCGTATAACCTACTGCTAATTGAGCAGCAATTTTTGCAATAGGAAAGCCAGTGGCTTTAGATGCTAGTGCAGAAGATCTAGAAACTCTTGGGTTCATTTCAATAATTAACATTTTCCCATTTTCTGGATTTACAGCAAATTGAACATTAGAACCTCCAGTTTCAACCCCTATTTCTCTCATACAGTTTATTGATGCATTACGCATAACTTGGAACTCTTTATCAGTTAAAGTTAGGGCGGGGGCAACTGTAACTGAATCACCAGTGTGAATTCCCATTGGGTCTATATTTTCAATTGAGCAAATAATTATTGCATTATCATTTCTATCTCTTACTACCTCCATTTCGTATTCTTTCCAACCAATTACAGACTCTTCAATTAAAATTTCCGAAATTGGAGAAGCTTCTAAGCCCTTTGCGGCTATTACTTTAAATTCATCTGTATTATATGCAATGCCTCCGCCAGTACCCCCGAGTGTTAATGATGGTCTTATTACTGAAGGTAGGCCAATAGACTCTAATGCTTTTATAGCTTGACTTTCTGAACGTGCAATTGAGCTCTTCGGACTTTCAAGCCCTATTTTTTTCATTGCATTCTTAAAACTATTTCTATCTTCAGCTTTTAATATTGCCTCATAATTTGCTCCTATAAGTTCAATATCATATTTTTTTAAAATACCTTTTGATGCTAGCTCTAAAGCAGTATTTAATGCTGTCTGTCCTCCCATCGTAGGAAGAAGAGCGTCAGGTTTCTCAATTTTTATTATTTTTTCAGCCACTTCAACTGTTATTGGTTCTATATAAGTTGAATGAGCAAGATCAGGATCAGTCATTATAGTTGCTGGGTTTGAGTTTACTAAGATAATTCTGTAACCTTCTTTTTTAAGTATCTTGCATGCTTGAGATCCTGAGTAGTCAAATTCGCACGCCTGACCGATTATTATTGGGCCAGCACCAAGAATGAAGATACTTTTTATATCATTTCTTTTTGGCATTGTTCTCAATCATTTTTGCAAAATTTTCAAAGAGAAAAAGTGAATCTTGTGGTCCCGGTGATGCTTCTGGGTGAAATTGGACACCAAAAAAAGGTCCATTTTTTGATTTTATTCCTTCTATACATTTATCAAATAATGAAATATGGGTAATTTCAACATTTGACGGAATAGAATTTGATTCTACTTCAAATCCATGATTTTGACTTGTAACAAGAACAGTCCCTGTATTTAAATCTTTTACGGGGTGGTTTGCTCCTCGATGCCCTTGAAACATTTTCTTTGTTTTTGCTCCTAATGCTAATGACAAAAGTTGATAACCAAGGCAAATGCCAAAAATGGGAAGCTTAATTTTGATAATTTTTTTGATTAACGGTACTGCGTATTTGCCAGTTGCTGCTGGGTCTCCAGGTCCATTTGATAGAAAAATTCCATCAGGCTTTAAATTCATTATTTCATTGAAATTTACTGAGGCTGGGACTACTTGAACTTCAAAATTACTAGAAACAAGTGATCTTAATATATTTTGTTTTAACCCATAATCGATGGCAACTATTTTATAATTAAAGTTTGATGACTCCTCGTACTTATTTTTATTTGTCCATAAAGTTTGAGACCAATTATAGGGCTTTAAACAGCTTACAGTCCTAGCTAAATCAAGATTATTTAACTTAATGTGATCTTGGGCTTTTTTTCTTAATTTATCAATATCTTCATGATTTTTGACCCCGTTCAAAATAATTGCATTTTGGGGCCCACCTTTTTTGATTATCTTAGTTACAAGTCTAGTGTCTATCCCGCAAATACCGACTATTTTATTTATTTTTAACCATTCGTCTAAATCAATTTTAGATCTAAAATTTGATGGGGAGGTAGGTTTTGATCTTAGAATAACCCCAGATAATCTTGGTTTTTTTGACTCAATATCATCTAAATTAGTCCCGACATTGCCTATGTGGGGAAATGTAAAAGTTATTATTTGTCCTGCGTACGATGGATCTGTTATAATCTCCTGATATCCGGTCATACTAGTGTTGAAGCATAATTCACCTAAACATGAACCTTCAAAACCTAGACCTTGACCCAAAAAAAAGTTACCATCCTCGAGAACAAGAAGCCCCTGTGGATAGTTTTTTTTGTTTGTTTTATAAGAGTTTGGGGTTTTCAACGCTAAATACTCGCAAAATTTTGTGAAATTAGTATATATATAAATATCAATAAAAATACTTTAAATTACATAATTTGAAGCTAAAGGAAAAGTAATACTTTGTTTAATGAAGAATAAACATGATGAATTTAACTCGATTAAACCAGTTTTATCTAAGGATTTTTTTATAGTTGTAATGGAAATGTTATGCTAAGAGAAGAAATTAATACTAAATTAAAGGAAGCTTTAAAGGCTAAAGAGAGTAGAAGGGTTTCTACCTTGAGATTAGTTCTTGCAGCAATTAAAGACAGAGAAATCAAGGCCCGTGGGGACGGAAATCAATCAGTAGTTTCCGATGATGAAATTCTTCAGCTTTTAGAAACTATGGTGAGGCAAAGAGATGAAGCTATTGTTTTGTATGAAAAAGGAAATAGGCCAGAATTAGCCTCTCAAGAAAAAGAAGAAAAAATTATTATACAAGAATTCATGCCTGAGCAGCTAGCTGATGGAGATATTGAATCTGCTGTAATTGAGGCTATCAGTAGTATTAATGCAACCTCACTAAAAGATATGGGTTCTGTAATGGCTAAATTAAGAGAGAATTATTCAGGTCAAATGGATTTCTCAAAAGCAGGGCAACTTGCTAAAGAAAGATTATCATAAAAGAAATATAACATTTAGGTGTAATTAATAAAATAATGAAATTTTCTCAATCGTTAATAGAAGAGATTAAAAATAAAACATCATTATCAGGTGTTATATCTAAAAATGTTAAATTAATCCAAAAGGGAAATGAGTTTCTCGGTCTTTGCCCTTTTCATAAAGAAAAGACACCCTCATTTACAGTTTCTGATGATAAAGGTTTTTATCATTGTTTTGGCTGTCAAGCTCATGGCAATGTTATTGATTATATAATGAAAACACAGGGTCTTTCTTTTCAAGATACCATTTTGACACTGGCTAAAGATCTTGGGATAAATATTAATACAAACCATTCAAATTTTTCTAAACAAAACAGCAAATACACACGTCTAACTAATTTAATACAAGAAGTATCTTCGTGGTTTCGTGACCAGCTTAGTTCAGAGTTAGGTTCAGTCGCCAGAAAATATATTAGATCTAGAGGGATATCAGAGGATATAATTGATAGATTTGAATTAGGTTTTGCTCCAAATGGTTGGAGCAATTTAAAAAATAGTTTTTTAAATAAAGGTTATACTGAGGAAGATCTGATTGATATAGGCGTTTTAATAGCAACGGATCACTCAAAAAAATCTTACGATAGATATAGGAATAGATTGATTTTTCCTATAAAATCTTATTCGGGCAAAGTAATAGGTTTTGGTGGTCGAGCTTTAGATGATGCTAAAGCAAAATATATTAACTCTCCTGAAACAGAACTTTATAATAAAGGAAGTAATTTGTATGGCCTTTATGAGTCAAAGTCGCAGATTATCAAAAGTAAAAAATTAATAGTTGTTGAGGGATATTTTGATGCTTTATCTTTAGTAAATGCCGGTTTTGGTTGCACTATTGCAACTTTAGGAACGGCATTAACTGAGACACAAATGGAACTGCTATGGAAATTATCTAATGAACCTATTATCTGTTTAGATGGCGACAATGCAGGCAGAAGAGCAGCCTTCCTGGCAGCTGAAAAGGCTTTGCCATTATTAAAGCCTGGTTTAACTTTGCAATTTGCAATTCTTCCTTTTGGTTACGATCCGGATACAATGATAGCTAACTCAGGCTTGGAAGAGTTTAAAAAAGTTATTGATAAATCTATATCATTAAGTGAGTTAATTTGGCTTAAAGAAAAAAAGAGTTCTAACCTGAATACGCCAGAGAGACAATCAGGTTTTTTTAAAAGAATAAACGATCTAAGTAATCGTATTAATGATAAAAATGTAAGATCTATGTTTAAAAATGCATACAAAACAAGATTTAGGAATGAATTCGCTTTTTCAAAGAGCAATAGATATATTAGAGGAGAGAATACTCAAAGAAGCATAACAAATTTTAATTATAAAAGTTCTTCAGATAATATTTTAAAAAGCAGTTTAATTAATGATGGGGAGCATTTTTCTAGAGAAAAATTTATAGTTGCTGCAGTAATCAAATACCCTCAATTATTAGAAAAAGGAGATGAGTCATTTGGTAAGGTCATTTTTTACAGTAAGGATCTTGATGGCTGTAGGTCTATAATACTTAATGCGACCTCAGAAGGTTTGATTAAATCAGCTGAAATAATTAAAATTCTTGATGAGGCAGGGTTTGGTGAATTAACTATAAAACTCCTAAAATCGGCAGAAAAAAGCCATTCAAGCTTTTTTGTGGGAGAATTTAGGCAAGAAATTTTAGTTGCTTGGCAGGAGGCTGTTGCTTTCAATGAAAGAGCTGCGTTACAAAGGGAGATTGATTCTGCTTGGAAGGACTATACTGAGAACTCTAGTGAGAGTGCTAAAAGTAGACTATTGAGCCTTCAGGAGGAGCTTGGTATAAAATTTGGAGTTAGTACGCGTGGTAATTTAATCAACAACTAAAAATAAAATTTGCATATTTTTTTAACTTGTTCTTGGAGACTAATCTACAATGGTAAAAAAAGCTTCAAAATCTAATGACTCTGATAAAGAAGTTGATGACGGGGGTGATGGCCCTCTTATTGATCTAGCGAATAAAGATATTAAAAAGCTTCTTCAAAAAGCTAAAGAAAGAGGTTACGTGACTTATGACGAGATAAATGAAGCCATGCCTGAGGATCAAATCTCATCTGAACAAATTGAAGATACAATGGCTACCTTATCAGAGATGGGAGTTAATATAGTTGAAAATGAGGACGAGTTAGAAGAAGAAAACTCTATTTCTAAATTACCTGCTACAACAGGGTCAAAAGAAGTACTTAATTCATCTTCTGGTCAAGATTCACTTGACAGAACTGATGATCCAGTTCGCATGTACCTCAGGGAAATGGGTTCTATTGAATTATTATCACGACAAGGGGAAATAGAAATTGCTAAGCGTATTGAGTCTGGCAAGAATGAAATGATATCTGGAATATGTGAAAGCCCTCTTACGATGCAAGCTATGGTAGAATGGGGAGAAGACTTAAAGTCTGGGGATGTTCTTTTAAGAGAGATTATTGATTTAGAGTCTACATATGGTATTAAACCAACAAATAATTCAGACTCAGTTGAAAATCTAAATGAGAAGTCTGATAAGCAAGAATCTGCTGATGACGTTGAAATAGATTCCACTAAAGATACTAATGATGATAGTGGAGAAGAAAACATAGATGAATCATCTGGAGATAATGAAGAAGAAGAAGCTAATGTTCCACTTAGTATGATGGAGTCGCAGCTTTTACCTCAAGTAATAGAAAAATTTGATGAAATTGCAAAGGCGTATAAAAAATTAAGTAAGTTACAGGAAGTTAAACTTTCCTCCGAGTCTTCTGAAGTTAAATTTACTAAATATCAAGAAAATAAGTACAATAAACTTACAAAGGAGTTAGTGGGGTTAATTCAGTCTGTCCATCTTCATAATAATAGAATTGAGGCTTTAATTGATCAATTGTATGGATTATCTAAAAGAATATCGAATCATCAAAGAATGTTGTGGCAATTAGCTGAAAAACATGGGGTGTCTAGAGAGAGCTTTCTTGAAAATCATACAGGAGAAGAATTAAATTCTGACTGGTTTGGTAAAATTTCAAAATTAAAAGAAACTGGTTGGTCAGATTTTATTAGTGAAGAGAAAGAAAATGCTGATGAAATAAGAAATGTTTTCATTGAGGTTTCTGAGATAACAAATTTATCTCCTTCTGAATTTAGAAGAATTGTTCTTAAAGTACAAAAAGGTGAGAGATCTGCTGCTCAAGCAAAAAAAGAAATGGTGGAAGCGAACCTAAGGTTAGTCATCTCTATTGCAAAAAAATATACTAATAGAGGTTTACAGTTTCTTGACCTAATTCAGGAGGGAAATATCGGCTTGATGAAAGCTGTTGATAAGTTTGAATATAAAAGAGGCTATAAATTTTCAACTTATGCTACATGGTGGATAAGGCAAGCTATTACAAGATCAATTGCTGATCAGGCTCGAACTATTAGAATTCCTGTTCATATGATCGAAACTATAAATAAACTTGTAAGAACTTCAAGGCAGATGCTCCACGAAATTGGAAGAGAACCTGTTCCTGAAGAGTTATCAGAGAAATTAGGAATGTCTCTTGATAAGGTAAGGAAAGTTTTGAAAATTGCTAAAGAACCTATTTCTCTTGAGACACCTATTGGTGATGAGGAAGACTCTCAATTAGGTGACTTTATTGAAGATAGAAATGCTATTTTACCTGTTGACTCTGCAATTCAGTCAAATTTAAGGGAAACTACTACTCGAGTTTTGGCAAGTCTTACTCCAAGAGAAGAGAGAGTTTTAAGAATGAGATTTGGTATTGGTATGAATACTGACCATACATTAGAGGAAGTAGGACAGCAGTTTAGTGTTACACGTGAGAGAATTCGTCAGATAGAAGCGAAAGCATTGAGGAAATTAAAACATCCTTCACGTTCAAGAAAGCTAAGAAGTTTTTTAGATAATTGATTTAAGTATTTTGAAATAATAAAGATTAAAAATGAGTAAGGATTATCTTGGTTTTAGAGCTAAAATTGGTGTTTTAGTTCCTTTCACAAATACAATAGTTCAACCTGAATTTGAATTGCTTAAACCGCGTGGAGTTACAAATCATACGGCAAGAATTCCAAATAGAAAGAGACCAACTCACAGTGATGAGGCTTATGCCGAGGCAATGAAAGAAGGGGCAGTTGGTACTGAGGATGTAATTGATAGGTTGTTGCCATTAGAACCTAACCTAATAATTCTAGGACATTCAATAGACTCTTTTGCAGGAGGTGTTGAAGGTGCTAAAATATTTGAAAAAAAACTTAGTGAACATGCAGCTTCATGTCCAGTCATCATTCCTTCATTAGCAATGAATGAGGCTTTAAATAAACTTGGTATCTGTGAAAAGTCAAAGGTTTCAATAATTACACCATACCTTCCATCTGGTGGGAAGCAGGCAATGGATTTCTTTGAAGACTCTGGTTTTAAAGTAGTAAGCCATATTAACCTATCTTGTAAGACAGCTTTAGAAATTGCTGCTGTAACTAAAAGCCAGATAAAAAATAGTATAGAACAAGTTAATACACCAGAAGTCGAAGCAATAGTTCAAGTTGGTACAAATCTTCCATTCCAGTACTATGCTCCAATTGCGGAAAAAGAACTATCTAAGCCAGTTCTTTCAATAAATACTGCTACATATTGGTATTCAATAAGATCACTGGGTATAAATGATCAAATGAATGGCTTCGGCGACCTATTTAAATACTATTGAGATTGTTCTTTGTTTTCTTTGATGTAATAATATGTAAATAATGAAATTTATTTCTGGGCCTGTAGCTCAGGTGGTTAGAGCCGGCCGCTCATAACGGTCTGGTCGCAGGTTCGAGTCCTGCCGGGCCCACCAATAAACTTTTTATTATCTTCATTATTTAATAGGATAAAAATATGAATTCTTCATCCAATAAAAAAAATGATCAATTGATCTCTGATTTGAATGATATATTAGGTGAGAGTTCTGTAGTTATTGATAAAAGTGAGAGAGAGTTTTATTCAGCAGATGTTTACTCCAAGGATAAGGTTTGTTCTGCAGTTGTGAGGCCAAAAAATAAAGAGTTTTTAATTAAAGCTATCCCAATAGTAAGTAAATCAGGTTATTCAATTATAGTTCGTGGTGGAGGAATGTCCTATACAAAGGGTTATGTTCCAACCAAAGAAGATACAATAATTTTTGATTTGAGCTTACTTAATAAAATTATTGAAGTAAATGAAGCTGATATGTATATAACAGTTGAAGCAGGTGTTACTTGGAAGGAAATTTATGAAAAATTAAAACCAACAGGACTAAGACTTCCTTTTTTTGGAACTTTTTCAGGAGTGAGAGCTACAGTAGGAGGAGGCTTATCACAAGGTGCGTTATTTATGGGAACAGCTAGATATGGCCAAGCAGCAGACATTGTCTTAAGTATGGAAGTACTATTACCTGATGGAACATTAATTAAGACAGGTCAATCAGGATTTAAGAACTCAAAACCATTTTATAGAACTTATGGTCCAGATTTAAATGGAATATTTATTCATGATGGTGGAAGTTTAGGTGTTAAAACCCAGGCCACATTTAGATTAATTACAGCTCCAAAACAAACTGATTATTTAACTTTTGTTTTTCCAGATGTAAACTCTGCTTGTTCATCTTTATCTCTTGTTGCAAAGAGTGGGGCGGCAGAGGAGGCATATGTTTTTGATCCTATTTCAACAAAGAAGAATTTATCTACTTTAAATATAAAAGAAGATTTAAAAACTTTAGCAAAAGTAACTACAAATCAATCTTCAATTAAAAAAGGCATTATTGATGCATCCAATCTAATCTTATCTGGAAAAAAATTTATTAATAAAGATATGTTTTCTCTTCACGTTGTATGTGCTGGTAGAAGAATTAATTCAGTTAAAGATGATATAAATTTAATTAGAGATATTTGTATAAAAAATAAAGGAAATGAAATTCCAAATTCTATACCAAAAGCGGTCAGATCAAACCCATTTAAACCTCTGAATGGTGTTATTGGAAGTAAAGGTGATAGATGGGTTGCGCTTAATGCAAAAGTTCCACATTCTCAATCGCAAAAAATAATAGATGAAGCTGATAAAATATTAGAGAGATATAAAGATGAAATGGAACGAATTGGTGTTAGTGTAAGCAGACTTTTTATTGCAATTGGCACACATGCATTTAGTTATGAACCTGTTTTTCATTGGTATGATAGTTGGTTGCCAATACACAAAAGAATTCCAGAAAAAAGCTATATAACAAAGATAAAGGAACCAAAGGAAAATGTTGATGCTGCATTGCTTGTTGAAAAGCTTAGGAGAGAAATGGTAGAGCTTTTTGCTAGCTTAGGGGCATCCTCAAATCAAATAGGTAAAACATATTTATATTCAGAAATGTTAAACCCAAACACATTGTCTTTGCTTAAGTCAATAAAGAATTATTTGGATCCAAATGCTCAGCTTAATCCTGGGGTTATAGGCTTGAACTAGGAATTTAAGTTATATCATGTAGTAGAGTACGCCAATCGCTATTATGATCAAAAAACCATACAAAAAAAGATTACCTTCATTAGACGTTTTAATTGCCTCTTCATTAAGTGGTGTTTTAAGTTCTTCTTCTGACCATTCCATTATTCTTAATCCCGATAATTAATCTTTTTGAAAATAACAAATATGCGAATATTTTTCAATACTGAATAAGTAGAAATATTTGAATACAAACCAAAAAAAAGGCCCACTTGAGTGGGCCTTAAAAAAATTAATACTATTTTTTACCTTGTAGACTAACCTCATGCCAATTTATGAGTCTGTTGTTTGGTTTATAACCTTTAACCCAATTTTTAACACCATCTAAATCAACTGAGTCAAATAAGAATAATGAAGCTGCATTATCATGATAATACTGTGCTATTTTTCTTAAATGTTGTGCACGTTTATTTGGATCAAATTCTGTATTAGCCAATTCAATGGTAGGTTCAATTTCTTTGAAACAAGTCCATTTCATGAATGATTTACATGAGTGAAGTCCATTGATTGATCTCATAATATCCATAGTAGGTTCTGATCCATAATTAAAACTAAATATTACAGCATCCTCAAACTTTTTAGGATCTCTAACCCTAGCAATGAGCTCTGGAAGTGTAATAGCTGTAAATTCTAGATCTACACCAATCTTTTTAAGATCATCTGAGACAAATTGAACAATGTTTGCCCAGTCACCTTGAGCAGTGACTGACTCACCTCTTAATTTAAGACCATTAGGGTAGCCTGCTTCAGCAAGTAATTTTTTAGCCTTATTAGGATTATAAGGGTAAGGCTTGATATCTTGTTGCCACCCCTGAATGGAAGAAGTCCCTGGTTGACCGCTATGTTTTGTAGTCCCACCTTTGATGGTTTCAATATAAGTTTTCATATCAACGCCATAGTTTAAGGCTTGTCTAACTCTTACATCAGCAACTGGGCTTTCTTTATTTTGAAAGAAATGTAGTGTACTAACGGCTGTACCAGGTGAGAGTTGAAGCTTACCATTGGCAGCCTCTATTTTTGCTTTGGAGTCTGCTACAAGCTGAAAAATTATATCAACTTGATTTGCCTCAAAAGCTTGAACTCTAGCTGCTAATTCTGGAACAAATTTAAAAGTTATTGTATCTACTTTTCCAGTCCTCCAAACATTTGTAGCTTTTTTTACTTTCACTTCAGAATTATCCCATTTAGACACTTCAAATGGTCCAGTGCCATTAGGATTCTTTCCTAAAGCTTCCCATCCGACATCTTGAACTGTGTCAAAATCTAAAACTTTAATTACACCCAAAGTTTGTGGAAGTAATGGGTCTGGTTTTTTAGAAGATATTTCAACTGTATGACTATCTATTACTCTTGCTCCTGCAAGATTTCTAAGATTTCTTGTTGTATTAGCTGCCTTAGCTTTTCCTTCTTTTGATGCTAACCAATTTAACATTTCTGCAACATCTTTAGCATCAAATGCATTACCATTATGAAACTTTACACCTTTACGAACTTTAAATATCCATTTTGTTTTATCATCTTGGTTAACTTTCCATGATGTAAGCATTTCTGCTTTAGCTCCGTCCTTAGTGCTTGTAGTATATAGATTAAATACTGTTCTAAAAACAAACCCTCCCGAATGTGAAGTGTCTAACAAAGGGTTTGCTAAGCCTGCTGGTAAGGAGCTATGTCCAACAATCAAGTCATTGTTTCCAGCATATAAATTTGATATCCCAAAAAAAGTGGAAAAACAGGTTACAAATATAAAGCATTTTTTTAAAAGAAATTTCATTTTATCCTCCCCAAAAATAAATTCTTTAGTGTTAAACTTAATGCTAACGATTAAATGTATTTGAGTAATACGATATTATATTTATAGTATTTTTACTCTATTTATTTTTTTTTTTTTTAAAACAAGCTAAACTGCGGTTTTTTTATTGTTTCTGATAAAATTTAATTCAAAAAAACCTTGATTTATGAGAATTTATAATAAAAAACTAATTTGATTAACTTTTAATTAAATAGATAAGAAAAATTCTTTATTTATAGAGGAACTTGGTTAGTTTAAAGATTCATTTTCATTTTGATTTTTATGAGGAGTATATGTCGCTATTGAAGATAGAACAGGATGCAAAAAAAGCATTTGATATTCTTTTGCATGGAGGTATTGGGATATTGCCAATGGATGTAGGTTATTCGCTTATTGGGGGGTCAATAAAGTCACTAAAAAATATTTTTAATACAAAAAAACGTTCAAAAAGTAAACTGAATGCTATGTTAGGTAATGCAGATTTACATAATGAGCTACACAATGTTTCTCAAAGAGGAAGTGAAATTATTGATGCAATATGCAATGATTATGATTTACCTCTTGGGGTAATAGCTCCATGTAATAATGATCATCCTTTTTTAAATAAAATAAATGAAGAAGTTTATAGTCTTAGCACCTTAAATGATACATTACTTATGTTAATGAATGCTGGGCCCTTTCATAAAGCTATTACAGATCTTAGTTATAAAGAGGGCCACCTGCTTTTTGGTTCTTCAGCTAATATAAGTCTGACAGGTACAAAATTTTGTATAGAGGATATGCAGCCAGAAATATTGGAAATTGCTGATGTTATTATTGATTACGGTTTGATGAAGTATAATTTATATGGACAATCATCGACTTTACTAAATGTTGAAACCCTAGAAGTGTTTAGAGTAGGTGTTTGTTACGAGAATATAGCTCATATTCTTAAAAAACACTTCTCAATCAAATTACCAGAAAGACAATAAAGTGATTCTATTTCGGGATTTGCCAGTCTTTTTGTAATTCTATAGAATATGTGAATCTGTCTTTTGGATGAATACTAACAGATACTTCAAAAGATTTATTTGACATAGTCTTATAATTTCTTACAACAGTTAGTGCAGCAGAGCCACTTTCTACATTCAAATATGGAGCTATATTTTCTGGGACAGTTGATGCAAATATTTTTACTTTGACAGTTTGAATATCTAAATCGAATTCTTTCTCAATTAATTGATAAACAGGGGTAGGCGAGATTCCAATTTTATCTTCTATAGATGAGTACTGTTCCTTGATATACACATCTGACCAACAAATTGGTTTTTTTTCATTTATTAAGGATCTGACTCCACTTAATTTTTTCCATTTTTCTCCAACCCTTGAATCTATCAAGTTTGCTGTTGATTGCCCAATAAATTCTAACCTTGAATATATGATTGATATTCTCGTTTCTTCAGGATATTTTAAGATTTCAGTTAAACTATTTATTGACTGTGTATAATTTACTTTAGTGTCATTAGATTTGACAACTGTTCCATGGCCGGGTTGTCTTTCAACTAAATTCATATCAGAGAGAATTCTTAAGGCTTCCCTTATAGTATGACGCGATACGCCAAATTTTTTAGTTAATACATTTTCAGGGGGAATTTTTTCTGAAATCGGTAATCTACCAGATTGAATGTCATCAATAAGTGTCTGTGCTATTTTTTGATATAAAGGTTTAAGCATTTAATTTACTGACTTTAAGCCCAAAAATTATCCATAAGGTCACAGAAGATAGTAGAGTATAAACCATACAAAACAAAATAATTAATTCAATATTTATGCCAAAATCTATAGCCCAACCAAACATAAAAGGTGATAAAGCTGATGCATAAACCATTGAAGCCGTGACTAAAGATTTAATTGAACCTATATATTTCGTTCCATATATCTCAGCCCATAAAGAACTAAGTAAAGAGTTTGCCATACCTACAGTAACCCCTGCCAAACCAAGGTATAGCAAAGCAGCATATGGGTTTATAGATTTTGAGAGAATTAATAGACCTATAGAAAGAGGAATAAGGTGAAAGATAACCAATTTTTTTGAACCATAAGAGTCTATAAGTTTTCCAATTATTATGGATGAGGAAACGGTAATTAAAGCATAGAAAGCAAAAGTTCCTGCAAGAAGGTTAAGTGACCATCCTTTTATCTCAAATAAATGGATTTGATGAAAGAATAGACCAGTCATAATATAAGCAGGTGACAAAATCGAAAAAATAATAAAATAAAATTTTTTATCTAGAAGCACTTCAGCACGAGTAAAATTTTTATTTTGTTTTTTAGACTGAATATCTGAAATAGAATTGTTTTGTAATTCCCAATTTCTGTGACGACTTGAATGATTCTTCAATAAATAAAATCGAATGGGAATAATTGAGAAAATTACTATTATAAGAGCAGAGATCCAAGTAAGCTTCCACCCAATTAAAGAAATTAAATAAATGCATATAACTGGTAAAATAACTTCTCCGAAAGGAAGTCCTAGAGAAGATATGCTAATAGCTTTTCCTCTGTCTTTATTATAATACCTTGTCATACTAGTCATTGAGGTATGTGGCATTAACCCTTGACCAAAAAGTCTTAAAAGAAAAATTGCTATACCTAAAAAAATAATTGACTCACTTGAGCAAAGAATAATTATTCCAGCTACAAGCCCTAAACTAACTATTAATAAAAAATTTCTTAAATCTATAGTGTCTATTAGCTTTCCCGCCCAGATAATTATAGTTCCACTTATGAAGGTTGCTATTGAATAAATCAGTCCGTAATTGCCGTGGGTCAATTCAAAGAATTCTCTAATTTCATTATTAAATAAGGAAATAAAAAAAGTTTGGCCGAAGCTGGAGAAAAACATTAGCAAAAAACCAAACAATAGGAATCTTAAATTATTTCTTATAAATTTAAAGTAGGACATTATTTTGTATAGTTTAATTTATTTGTATGGTATATTTATATTTAAATGAAATCATATTATTAATTATCATCTTTGATCTAGATTAAAGGTGATAATTTTCAGATTTTTTTTAGAGAGTCTTAATATGTCTGTTAAATATGTCTATACAATGAATGAATTATCAAAAAAATTTGATGGTGGTCGTCAAGTTTTAAAAGATATATCACTCTCTTTTTTACCAGGTGCAAAAATTGGAGTGTTAGGTCTCAACGGTTCCGGTAAATCAACTCTTTTAAGAATAATGGCTGGCATAGATAAGGAATTTATAGGAGAAGCCTGGGCGGCTGAAAATATTAAGATTGGTTATCTTGAGCAAGAGCCATACTTGGATAATTCAAAAACAGTCCAAGAAAATGTAATGATGGGTGTGAAGGAAATAGTAAGTTTGATAAACCAGTTTGAGGATATAAGTTTAAAGTTTTCTGAACCTTTAGGTGATGATGAGATGGAAGAATTACTGTCTAAACAAGGAGATCTTCAGTCTAAAATTGAAGCTCTAGATGGTTGGGAAGTAGAGAGAATTGCGTCCATAGCTATGGATGCTTTGAGATGCCCTCCCGGAGATGCCCAAGTATCAAATATCTCTGGTGGTGAAAGGCGCAGAGTCGCACTATGTCGTTTACTACTAGAAAGACCTGATATGTTATTACTTGATGAGCCAACGAATCACTTGGATGCTGAGTCTGTTTCTTGGTTAGAAAAATTTCTTAGTGATTATCCTGGTACTGTTGTTGCAGTAACTCACGATAGATACTTTCTTGACAATGTTGCTCAGTGGATTCTAGAGCTCGATAGAGGTGAAGGAATTCCGTGGAAAGGTAATTACTCATCGTGGTTAGATCAAAAACAAAAACGACTAGAGCTGGAAGGCAAACAAGAAGAGTCGCGACAACGTACATTAAAAAATGAACTAGAGTGGGTTAATCAAACTCCAAAGGCCAGACAATCAAAAGGTAAAGCAAGAGTTAAAGCATATGAGGAATTATTATCTAAACAACAAGATAGATCACTTTCATCTGCTCAAATTCTTATTCCTCCAGCTCCAAGGCTAGGTGACTTAGTAATTAAAGCAGAAAGCTTAAAGAAAAGTTTCAGTAATAAGATACTTTTCGAGAATCTAAATTTTAATATTCCACCAGGAGCAATTGTTGGGATAATTGGATCTAATGGTGCAGGAAAAACAACTTTGTTTAATTTAATATCTGGTTTGGAAGAATATGATAGTGGAGACATTAAAATTGGAGACACTGTCAAACTAGGGTATATAGATCAATCAAGGGATTCATTGAATAATGAGTCTACAGTATGGGAAGAAATTAGTGAGGGTGAGAGTGAAATCGACTTAGGAAAACGTAAAATTCAAAGCAGAGCTTATGTGGGTGCTTTTAATTTTAAAGGTGCTGATCAACAGAAAAAGGTTGGTAGTTTGTCTGGCGGAGAGAGGAATAGGGTTCATTTAGCTAAAATGCTCAAATCAGGATCAAATTTATTACTTCTAGATGAGCCCACTAATGATTTAGATGTTGATACTCTCAGAGCATTAGAAGATGCTTTAGAGTCATTTGCTGGTTGTATAATTATGATAAGCCATGATCGTTGGTTTTTGGACCGAATTGCAACTCATATTTTAGCCTTTGAAGGTGATAGCAATGTAGAGTGGTTTGAAGGTAATTATCAAGATTATGAAGAAGATTTGAAAAGGCGTTTAGGAGGTAAGCTAAGTCAGCCTAAAAGAATTAAATACAAAACAGCTTTAAGTAATTGATTGAATGTGGTTTTTTTTTCTGAAGTATGAATTTGCTATTTAGCCTATATGTTGTGCTATTATAACTTGATATTGCTTTATTTAGTGTTAGAATTGCTCAACTAGTTCTTTTTACAATGTTTCGAAAGCGTTTTGCAATTACCAACAACTCTCTAAAATGAGAGTTGTTGGTTTGCTTTGAGTACCTTTTATTTTTTTCTTGATTGATTATAATGGATTTAAAGTTTAATTTCTTTTTTTTCAGAGTAGTTAAAATAAATGTCTGATCTAAAGTCATTAAAAAAGCAGCTAACAGTCTTAAAAAAAGACCATTATGAACTAGATAGAACTATTCTGCATTTGACTGCTCAAAAATTTGATATTGAGGCTAAAAAGAATCCTCACGAATTAAATAAGATCAGTGATTTAAAAAAAAGAAAACTTATAATACGTGATCAAATTTTTAACATAGAGATGCAGATAAAAAATTTAAGAAGTTAGTTTTCAATAAAAATATAAATTCATATGAGTGTATAAATGATTAGAGCGTTTTTTTATACTAAGAAGTGGTTTAGATGGGCTTATGGAGGAGGAGCATTGCTTGTTGCATCACTTTGGATACAGGTTCAACTCACAGTAGCTATTAATACGTGGTACGGTGATTTTTACAATCTACTTCAAAAAGCAGGGGAATATAAAGATAATGTCCAGGAAGGAGTGGATTTATTTTATAGTAAGTTAGTTGGCTTGGAATATTTATATAATGGTTTTGAAGGTATTCCATCATTTTCTGTTCTGGCCTTTCCTTATATTGTTCTTGCTGTTTTAACTGGCTGGTTTACAAGGATTTACGGTCTTCGTTGGAGAGAAGCCATAACTTTTGACTACATACCAAGGTGGAGGAATGTAAGCAAGGATATTGAAGGTGCTAGTCAAAGAATTCAAGAAGATTGTAATAGATTTGCTAGGATTGTTGAATCGCTAGGTTTACAAGTTGTTAGAGCTATAATGACACTAGTAGCTTTTATCCCAGTTTTATGGGGATTAAGTAGTACGATTTCAATTCCATTTTTTTCAGAAATTCCTGGATCTTTAGTTTGGGTCGCTTTAGTTGTCTCAATTGGAGGGCTAATAATATCTTGGTTTGTTGGGATCAAGCTTCCTGGACTTGAATATAATAATCAGAAAGTTGAGGCGGCATTTAGAAAAGATTTAGTTTTGGGTGAAGATGATAAAGAAAATTATGCTCAGCCTGAGAACTTAATAAGTTTATTTACAGGAATAAGGTTTAATTATCACAGGTTATATTTGCACTACGGATACTTTGACACTTGGATGGGCGCATATGATCAGTTTATGGTGATTGTTCCTTACTTAATTGTTGGGCCTAGCTTGTTTTCGGGAGCTGTCTTATTAGGGGTTGTGGTTCAGGTCTCTAATGCTTTTCAGAGGGTACATGGAGGATTTGCACTATTTTTGCATAATTGGACTACAATAACTGAATTAAGAAGTATCTGGAAAAGGTTGAGTGAATTTGAGAAAAATTTGGAAAAATATTCTTCTATTTAATATCTTTAAATTATATATGCTAGTTACTTGTAGTATAATTTACTAATAAGAAAAGAATTTTTTTATTATTCTTTTGCGCTCGTAGCTCAATTGGATAGAGTACCTGACTTCGAATCAGGTTGTTGGGGGTTCGAATCCCTCCGAGCGCACCATTATACTCGTATATTCAGATTAGCTAGTTTTTAGGAAAATTTATGAACTATGTGAAAAAAAATGTAATGATATTATCTTTTTGTCAGATTTTTTTTACGTCTACAACATCTGTACTTGCCCTAACAGCAGGTCTTGTTGGTTATCAACTAGTTGAGTTTAATCAGGCATACGCAACTATCCCTATCTCAGCAATGGTTATAGGTACAGCTTTATCAACTGCTCCTGTCGCAAAATTAATGAGTTATAAAGGAAAGAAAACAGCTTTTACTATTGGCAATATAATTGCAATTACTGGATGTGCAATTTGCATATTAGGTATTTATTTCAAATTATTTTGGTTTTTTACCTTAGGTGTCTTTTTAATTGGATGTTTCAGTGCTTTTGCTCATCAATATAGATTTGCTGCGGCAGATATTGCTAATCAAAATTTTAAACCAAAAGCGATATCATTAGTACTGGCCGGGGGTGTCTTTGCTGCTTATTTTGGGCCTGAAATTGCATCAAGAACATCGAATTATTTTGAGAATTATATTTATTTAGGAAGCTATACTGCTGTTTTATTTATACTAATTATTTCAATATTTTTTATAAGATTAATTAATATTCCTATACTTGAATTAAAAAAGCTAAGCGGTAAATCTAGAAAATTAATTGATATAATTAAACAGCCTCTTTTTATTCTTTCTGTTTCTTCAAGTACTGTAGGATTTTCAGTGATGATTTTATTAATGACAGCAACTCCTATTGCAATGATTGAACACTGTGGTCATAAACTTAGTGATGCTAAATTTGTTATTCAGTGGCATATTGTAGCTATGTTTGCTCCTTCTTTTTTTACTGGTAGTCTAATAAATTATTTTGGTAATCTTAGGGTAATTGGATTAGGTATCGTATTTATGTTTATATCAATCTTAATGGCCATAATAGGAACCGACTTGATTTATTTTTGGCTTTCTATGTTTTTTTTAGGTTTAGGTTGGAATTTTATGTTTGTAGGAGGTTCAACTCTTTTAACCTCAACCTATACGGTCAATGAAACATCAAAATCTCAGGGTTTTCACGACTTTGTTGTATTTTATTTTGTCGCGATATCCTCTATTGGTTCTGGTGTTTTGTTAGAGTTATACGGTTGGAATGGAGTAGGTTTTGGTGCTATTCCCTTGATGATATTCATGGTTTTAATTTTTTTATTCGTTTTAATTTATAGCGATAAAGAAGGTAAATCATCTGACAAGTCCAGGCTATGAAAGCTTATTTAGTTGGTTTTTCTTCAAGATCTAATAAAAATTCCCAATGGATAGATAAATATTCTTGCATTGCTTCAAATGTATTGAAAAAATATGAAGGTAAGGTCCTTATAATTGGTAAACCTGAGACAATTTTATCTGGCAACAATTGGGAAAGGTTGACTATTATTGAATTTCCCTCTTTAGCTAAATTAAAATGTTTCAATAAAGATCTTGAATATTCTAAAGTTAAAAATCTAAGAATCAAAAATACAATTGGAGAAATGTATTTTTTCAAAGAGATAGGTGTTAGAGAATCATGATTAAGGTTTTTAAATATGTTTTTATTTTTTTGTTTGTGGTTATTTTTTATAGCTCTGTAAATAGTCAATCATTAATGGATGATGAACTAACTCTATTGATTAAAGAGGGAACTCAGGCCCGAGTTAAAGGAGATTATAAGAAGGCATTAAAGATTTTAAAACCATTGGCCGTTAAAGGTAATTCTGAAGCTCAATACCAAATGGGGGAAATGTTAAGAAAAGGGCAAGGTCTTCCTCAAAATCATAAATACGCTATTTCATATTTTGTAAAGTCAGCTAAGCAAAAAAATGTAAAAGCTGAATACAGATTGGGTTCAATGTTTAATGAAGGTTGGGGCGTTAAGTATGATCAAAAAAAGGCTTTTTATTGGTGGAAAAAAGCAGCTTTTCATGGGCACACTGATGCTCAAATGCAGTTATCTATTGCTTATTTTAAAGGTTGGGGCGTTGAAAGAAGTTTTATTAATTCCTACGCCTGGTCTATATTAACTACTTCACAAAAAATAGATGGGTCAAAAGCAAATAAAAAAATGTTGGAAGATCTGATGACCAAAAATGAAATAAAATCTGCAAAAAAATTAGCTAAAAAATTCTGGCAACAAGCTGTTGAGCCATATCAAAAAGGTTCGACAGTTAGAAGGCATCAATTTAGGGATTAAATAAAATAATTTTATAATTACTTCCAATTTTATATATATAATTTATAATTAAACATTTAGATATATATAATAATTTTCAATGGAGAATTTTATGACTAGTCCAATACCTGAAAATGAAAATGAAAGGTTGGAAAAATTAAAAGATTATAAAATATTAGATACCGCTCCAGAGATGGTATTTGATGAAATTACTGAGTTAGCTGCAGAGATCCTAGGTTGCCCAATTTCATTTATACAATTTATGGATGAAGATAGGCAGTGGTTCAAGTCTAAGTATGGTTTACCTGATGAGATGGTTGAAACGCCAAGGGATGTTTCTGTTTGCCAAACAACTATCTGTCAAAATGATTTGCTATTAGTTCCTGACTGCTCAAAAGATGAGAGATTTGCTGAGTTGCCGAATGTTAAAGGTGAGCCAAATTTAAAATTTTATGCTGGCATGCCTCTTGTTACCCCTTCAGGTCATGCTGTTGGAACAATTTGTTGTATAGATTTTGAAGAGAGAGATTTAACTGGAAATCAGAAAGAGTCGATTAGGAGATTATCAAGACAAGTTGTTGCTCAATTAGAGTTAAGAAGAGTAGTAACTGAGATGGATTTGGCAATTAAAGATAGAGATAAAATGCATGAGGAGTTAACAAATGAAAAAAAGAGAGCAGATGATTTATTATTAAATATATTGCCATCAAAAGTAGCTAATGAATTAAAAGATACAGAAAAAGTAGAACCAAGATTTTATGGAAATGTGAGTATTTTATTTAGTGATTTTTGTGATTTTACAAAACTATCAGAAAATATGGAGCCAAAGGGTCTAATTGATCTTCTTCACCAATATTTTTCAGCTTTTGATAAAATAATTAAATCAAATAAAATTGAAAAATTGAAAACTATCGGCGATTCATATATGTGCGCAGCTGGTTTGCCAAGTGAAAATAGAGGTCATGCTATTCAAGTTTGTCTAGCTGCCTTAGGGATGATGTCATATTTAAAAAGAGCTAATGAGCAAAGAGAGAAACTCAGGCTAAAACCTTGGCTAATGAGAATTGGAATTAACTCTGGCCCAGTAATGTCTGGCGTTGTAGGTGAAGATAAATTTACATATGATATCTGGGGTGATTCAGTCAATGTGGCTTCATTAATGGAGAGCTACAGTGAACCAGGTAAAATAAATTTGTCTGAGTCAACATATGAGCAAGTAAAAGAAATTTTTGACATTGAAGAAAGAGGGAAAATTGATAGTGGAAAAAAAGGATCTTTATCAATGTTTTATTTAAGATCGCTTAAGAAAGAGTACTCTGATGAAAGTGGCATAAAGCCTAATGAAGAATTTCAAAGAAAATTTGGTAATTTACTAAAAGTTTATGACTGATTTTATCTTGAAAAATAATATGTAAATAAATCTTAAATTTTTTTTCAAATCTCGTTCTCTATAAATAAATAAAATTAATTTTATAAATAATTTAAATTTTTAATTACTATTGTTTTCTTTGATTTTTATCAATATATTTATATACATCCCTGACTATTAGGGCGATTAGCTCAGTTGGTAGAGCAACTGACTCTTAATCAGTTTGTCAAGGGTTCGAATCCCTTATCGCCCTCCATAAAAAATTATTTGTATATTTAATTTATAAAATATAGAATTAGGGACTGGAGGATTAGAATTTGCGGGTCTTCATTCATTCAATTATTCTTTTTGTTTTAATCATTTTTTTTACATCAAAAGTAAATGCTGTAGATAAATGTCCCCAAGATAGTAATCTTATATTTGATAACTGTCTTGGCTCTTTTGAATTCAAAGATGGATCAAAATATACTGGATTTTGGATAGACAACAGAAAAAATGGAAATGGTATTTATAAATTTCCGGATAAATCGGTTTATAAAGGTTATTTTAAAAATGGGAAGCCTCATGGTGAAGGTGAATTAAAGTATGCAGATGGTTCTATTTATATAGGTAAATTTTTAAATGGAGTAATTAGCGGTCAGGGAGAGTATAAGCACTATAAAGATAATAAATTATTGGGAACATACAATGGAAACTTCCAGAATGGTAAAGAAAACGGTAAGGGTGTTTATATTTGGTCCGATGGGTCAAAATATGAAGGAAATTTTGTTTCAGGAAAAATTCATGGAAAAGGTTCGTATATTTTTTCAAATGGTGACAAATTTATTGGGAACTTTAAAGATGGTTTATTCCATGGTAAAGGAATTTATATAAGTTCAAAATCATATAGATATGAAGGAGATTTTAGTTTAGGAAAAAAAAATGGAAAAGGAATATTAATATTCAACAACGGGGCTAAATATCAGGGAGAATTTAAAGATGATAAAAAAAATGGAAAGGGAGAACTAATTTTTTCTGATAATACAAAATATAAAGGTATGTTTAAAAATGGTTTATTTAATGGTTACGGTGAGTATTTTTTAGTTAATGGTGACAAATACGAGGGTTATTTCGAAAAAGGTAAATACAATGGTCTGGGTAGATATATATTCAAAAATGGCAAAGTTAAAGAGGGAATATGGAGGAAAAATGATTTTGCTCATAAGAATAGAAATTAATTAATGGAGGTATTTTAAATGCAGGAGGAATGGGATGTAATTGTTGTTGGTGCTGGAACGGCTGGTATTCCTGCAGCAATATTTTCTGGTCAAAGAGGTGCAAAAGTTTTACTTATAGATGCTGACGAAAGAATAGGCGGAACTCTTCACTGGTCAACAGGTCAAATGACTGCTGCTGGAACTAAATTACAAAAAAAACTAGGTATTGAAGATCACCCAGACTGGCATTTTGAGGATTGTATGAGAATTTCAGGAGGAGATCTTCACCCATCTTTAGCTAAAATAGCGATAGATAATGCCGCAGTAAGTTTTGATTGGTTGATGGATAATGGTTTTGAAGTGTCACCTGAAACGCCTGTTGCTGGACACGGTCATGAGCCTCAGAGAGTAAGAAGATACGCATGGGGTCCAAATGGTGGCCTTTCAGTATTAGAGGTTATGGAACCAATTCTTAATACTGAGATTGGAAAAGGAACAGTTACTCTTAGTTTAGAAACAAAACTTTCAAGCTTAATCTATGATTCTGAGGAAGTTATCGGAGTGAGAATAAAAGCACGTGATGGAACAGAAGCAGAAATATACGGAAAGAATATTGTTCTTACCACAGGAGGTTATGCTGCTAATGAGGACTTGTGGAAACAAATGACACCAAATTACCCTCTTCGTTCATGGTGTAACCCTTATTCTAAAGGTGAGGGTATAATTGCAGCAAAAAAAATTGGAGCAAAGGTAGACGGTGGTAATGAATTTTTATGCTCGTTTGCAGGAATAATGCAAGATCCAAACGATCCGCTATCAGTAAGAAGTGGTTTAATTTTGAATCCTCACATGCGTCAACCATGGGAGATATTTGTAAACAATAATGGCGAGAGATTTGTTAGAGAGGATCATCCGAGCGTTGATCACCGAGAGCATGCTCTTCTTAATCAGTCAAATATGGAAATGTATATTGTTTTTGACGAGGGGATAAGACAAAACTCTCCAAATATAAATCATGAAATTCAAAGGGAACATACTATTCATTTATATGAAAGTCATCCTTCTTATTTTAAGGCGGACACTATTGAGGAACTTGCAAGAAAATGTGGTATGGATGAGATTAAGCTAAAACAATCAATTGACGGGTATAATTTATCCGTTGAAAAAGTTCATGCAGATCCTTTTAAAAGGGAGTCACTTCCCAGGCCAATAAATAAACCTCCTTACTTGGCAATAAGAGCTGTTGGCTTTACTGTATTAAGTCCTGGAGGACTTGACGTAGATGATGATTTAAGAGTTCTAGATCAAAAAAATCGTCCCATAGCTAATTTATATGCTGCTGGTGAGATTTACGGCAAATCAAGACTTTCAGGTAAAACTTATTTGAGCGGAATGTCTTTGTTACCTGCTCTGACATTTGGAAGGTTGTTAGGTCAGAAAATTTTGAATTGGTAAAATCTTTATAAAAAAGTATTTTGATTTTTTTTGATTATGCCTTTAGTAATATAATTTTTTTATTCCGCGGGGGTGTTGATGAGTAACTTTCGAACTGAATCTGATAGTTTTGGTCCCATAGATGTTCCGACAGAAAAATATTGGGGTGCTCAAACTCAGAGATCTATTCAAAATTTTAAAATTGGTTGGGAAAAACAACCTACATCAATAATTAGAGCTTTGGGAGTAATAAAAAAAGCATGTGCAAGAGTTAATCAATCTCAAGATAAGTTAGATGAAAAGTTAGCGGCAGCAATAATGGAAGCTGCTACAGAGGTTCTTAAAGGAAAATTGGATGATAACTTTCCATTAGTTGTTTGGCAGACTGGATCGGGTACACAATCAAATATGAATGCGAATGAAGTAATTGCTAATAGGGCTATAGAAATTCTTGGTGGAAAAATAGGATCAAAAAAACCTGTTCATCCAAATGATCATTGTAATATGGGGCAGTCTTCAAATGATACATTTCCTACAGCTATGCATATTGCTGTTGCAGAAACTACAGTAAAGCATTTGATACCAGCTTTAGAAAAATTAAATCTTCATCTTGATGATAAAATACAAGAATTTGATGGTATAATCAAAATTGGAAGAACTCATACGCAAGATGCAACTCCAATAACATTATCACAAGAATTTTCTGGTTATAGTTTTCAAATTAAAATGGGAATTGAAAGAGTCAAAAAATCTCTTGATAATATTTACGAGCTTGCTCAGGGTGGAACGGCAGTTGGAACTGGATTAAATACCAAAATTGGTTGGGATAAATTAGTAGCTAAGGAAATTTCAGAAATTACTAAATTGCCTTTTGTTTCTGCCCCTAACAAATTTGAGGCTTTGGCATCCCATGATGCTTTAGTAGAGTTTTCCGGGAGCTTAAAAACTGTGGCTTCAAGTCTTTTCAAAATTGCTAATGATATCAGATTTCTCGGATCTGGTCCTCGTTGTGGTATAGGTGAGTTAATTCTTCCTGAGAATGAACCTGGTAGTTCTATTATGCCTGGAAAAGTAAACCCAACTCAGTGTGAAGCTCTTACTCAGGTATGCATACAGGTTATGGGAAATGATACAGCTGTAGGCTTTGCTGGTAGCCAAGGTCATTTTGAATTAAATGTTTATAAGCCAATGATTTCATATAATATTCTTCAGTCAATCCAAATTTTAGGAGATGCCTGCAATTCATTTACTGATAATCTTTTATTAGGTCTCAAAGCTGAAAAGACGAGAATAGAAAAATTGATGAAAGAGAGTTTAATGTTAGTTACTGCTCTTGCTCCAGTAATTGGATATGACAATGCAACAAAAGTTGCGAAGGCAGCTCACAAAAATGGAACTACGCTGAAAGATGAAGCCATAAAGATGGGTTTTGTTGATGATGAAACTTTTGAGAAAGTTGTTAGACCTGAGAAGATGGTAGGTCCATCCGAAAAATAAAAAATTAAATTTTTTTGGTAAGCTTTTAAATTAACTTGTTTTTCCATATTTAAATTCATTGCAGTCATATCTTGGTAATTTCTGAATGTCTTCTGGTTCAAGTTTGTATCTTAAGTCTTCACTTTTTACGCTAAATGAATAGGCAACATTATAATTATTTAAAATTTTAACTGTATTTTCGTTATAGGTGTGTGCGTGACCGTAGGGGTGACTATATGTCCTATGATCGATATTACAAATTGATTCTAAGAAATCAAATGACTTGCTAATTTCAAGTTTTTGAGTTCCAAAATCTAATTTACTCATTACAGGGTGGCTAACAGTATGAGAACCAATAATCATTCCACTATCATTCATTTTTACAATATTTTTCTCAGAAATATAAAATGATTTAACAAGAGATTCTAAATTAAGCAATTTAGCTAGCTCATCTAAAACCTTTTCTCTATATTCGTAAGATATGAAGTAGTTGAGTGTTTTTTTAAACAATAAAATATTTTGAGAATTTTTTTGATTTAAATACGTATTTTCATCAAATTCCTCTCTTTTTTTATCAGGAATCATATCTTCAGATACCAGGTTATTTAACAATGATATTAATTTCTTAGAGTCATTAGATCCAATCAGCAAATGGATTCTGTGGACATCCAACATCTTTTGATCACTATATGGTTGAGTTGGAACATAAAAAATACCCCATAGGCCTCTTTTAACAAGTTCATTAAATACAAAATCATAATGACAAGAAACTGAGTCATCAAATGTTAAAATTACGCCCTTAGGAGGTTCAGAGTTTTTATTTATTAAAATATAATTTTTCCAATCTTGGAGTGAAACAAAGCCATATCTATCTTCAAAGAAATCTAATTGTTTTTTAAAATTTTCAAAATTTAAATAACGAAAGAAAGGAAATTTTGGATCATATCTTCTTATGTAATGATACATTATTGCCTTCATATTATTAAAACTTATATATTTGAAAGAAGAAAACTAACCCTTTAGTTCTTGGAGCCATTGACCTATTCCTTCATAAAATTCTGTGTATTCGAAGTTTTTCAAAAACTTTTGAATTTTTTTATTATCATAATATCTATGATTATAAGGAAAAGGGTTAACATTGTCTATTTCGGTTATGAATGTATCGTCAATAACTAGCTGTTTATTTAAAAGTTTTGCAAAAGCCAAATAATAATCTTTATGTGTCATCAGAGAAGGTCCTGGGCAATTAAAGATTTGGTTATCTAGGAGGTTGTTCTCTATAAAATAAAAAATAATTTTAACAAGATCTAGAACATAGATCGGTTGAATTAGCCCCAAGCCATTATGAATTAATTTCAAAGGAATATTATTATTTATTTTTTCGATTAGGTCTCTATCTCTGCCATGGTTAGGTATAGTTCCTGGAAAACTTCCAGGTCCATAAATGTGTGGTGGTCGAAATATTATATACCTATAAAGATCTTTTTCTTGATTACTTTCTAGATATATCTCAGCTTTCCTTTTGTTATAACCCATACTATCAAAGTCAGTATATGTGGCCTTATCTTCATCTTGTTTAAGTTTTCTGAAAAAAGGACTGTAAACATAATCAGAGCTTATTGCTATGATTCCTTTTGATTTTTCAGCAAGTTTTACAATTTGTTTTGAATGTTTTTCTGATTTGAAGTTGCAATCAATAATCAAATCAAATTTATGATTTTTTATAAAACTTTTATCAATAATATCATCTCTATCGATACTTATTTTTGTAAGATTTTTATGAGTTAAGGTTTTTTTTAAACCTCTGGTTATAGAAATAAATTCATAATTTTTCTTTAGACCAAATTCTAGAATATGTTTTGATAAAAAACCTGAACCACCAAAAAGTAAGATTGATTTCATTAAGCCACAGTTTTATACTTTATCCGTCTATCAGTTTCTTTGTATTCAATTAGCTGTTCTGACTCACTAGAATTTAAGAAGGAGCAATTATTGCAAGTGTCGATTGTTTCTATTTCTCCGGATCTATTCAGATCCCTAATCTTTTTGTATTGTTCAGAATTATAAATTTCTTCAAGTGTTTGCTCTTTAAGATTGCCATATTTAATGTGATGATTAATGTCCATGGTGCAAGCAGATACATCTCCGTTAGATTTAATTCCAACCTCAAAATTTTCTATCCTAAAACATTTACGTTTATTTTTTTGCACCTCTCTATAATTGTATATATTCCCCCAATTATGGGGTTTCCAAATCTCAAATTCGTCAACTAAATCCCAATACGTATCTTTTATAAGATCCATTTCAAACTTATTTTCTTCCATTAAGAGGGTGTATAAGCTTGTTTTGATTGGGTTCCCGTGTTTCCTGTTTTTATCTAAAAAATACATTATATTTTTTTTAGCTTTTTGGCCCTGAAATTTGTTTTTATATATTTTTAGACTTGTAGACTCTCCAATAGCAAAAATTGAAAACCTTATATCTTCTACAAGGTTATTTTCAATTATTTCATTAGAAAATCGCTCTTTCCAAGAAAACATATTTGATAATAAGTTTATTTTAAGATTAGGTGTATGTTCTTTGCAATATTTCAATCTTTCAATAAGAAATTTGTCACAACTTGAGTCTCCCATTCCTCCAAAATTAATGCTTTTACACAATTTGTTATCATGTAAATCTTGAACTATTTTTTGAAATAAAAACATATCCATGCTAAGCAAAGGTTTTTCATAAAACTCCTCTCTAGGACACATTGAGCATTTAGAATTGCATATATTTGTTTGTTCAACACTAATTTGCTTGAATGGATATTCTTTTTTCATAATTCTTTTATGCACCATAATTCAGAATTAATAAACTTTAACAATTAGGTTACTTTAAATTTAACATGTTTTCAATGCAATATTAAATCTATAGTTTCCCTATCAAATTAACTATGATGTTGAATATATGTCGTAAATCCTTAGTTTTAGCAGGTTGTTTTTACAAAAGTCTAATAAATGAGGATGACCTTTATCAAAGTAGCATTAAAATTTGCTTGTTAACTATGATGTTGAATATATCTCGTAAATCCCTAGTTTTAGCAGGTTGTTTTTACAAAAGTCTAATAAATGAGGATGACCTTTATCAAAGTAGCATTAAAATTTGCTTGCCCATTTTGATAAATTTATATAAAAAAAGCTTAAGTTTGAATCAACCTGAAGGTAGAAATGAAAAGCACTGGTGATGGTATAAAATCAGAAAATGCGAACTGGCAATTTAAAGGAGAAGTTGTAAAAAACTTCGATGAGCACGTTTCGCGTTCCGTGCCTTTTTATAGTGAAACTCAAGATCTTGTATGTCGTATTTCTGATTTTTTTGTAAAAAAAGATTCGGTTATTTACGATCTAGGTTCTTCAACAGGAACATTGCTTGCAAATATGTCTCAAAGACATGCAGCAAAAAATGCGAGATTTATAGGTATCGACCATGAAGAAGAAATGGTTTCAAAGGCATCAAATAAAGTAAAGAGTAAAAAAATAAATAATATTGAATTTATATGTGATGACATTGTTACTCATGAATATGAAAGCACATCTCTTGTTATTTCCTCATACACAATTCAATTTGTACATACTAATCATAGGCAAGAACTCATTAATAAAATTTATAAATCTCTGGAATGGGGTGGTGGTTTTTTAATGATTGAAAAAGTAAGGGCTCCTGATGCGAGATTCCAAGATATGATGATCCAAATTTATAATGATTTTAAAGAGTCTCAAGGGTTTACGCCTTCTGAAATATTTGCTAAAAGTCAAAGTTTAAAAGGTGTAATGGAGCCTTTTTCAACCTCTGGTAATCTTGGTTTATTAAGTCGAGCGGGTTTTGTTGATGTGATGCCTGTCTCAAAATATGTTTGTTTTGAAGTTCTTTTAGCGATAAAGTAATGAAAGATTTAAGTAATTTTGAGGACCGCTTAAAAATAATTAACTCTTTTGATGGTAATTTAGTCTATGGTGCTAAATCGTTTAATTTAACAACTAACAGAACTGGCAAAGGTCCTTCAAATGGTCTTCCTACCAAGGAATTACTCAAAGTTGTTCAGGATTCCCAAAAAGATAGATTTGTTAGAAAGTCTATAGGTTGGGTAGAGCAAAAAAATTGTGTTGTATGTAATTCAAAGAAAAGAAGTTTTTTATTAAATAGGTTAGGGCTTGCCTATTTTAGATGCGCCGAATGTAGTCACATATATCAGGATCCAATTTTATCTAATTCTGTGGCGGCTGAACTATATAGTAATGAAGAAACAACTACAAAAATATATAAATCTGATAATCAACAAGAAATGGATGAAATTAAATTTTCTTATGGAGTGGATCTTATAAATTCATTTGTGAGTAATAAAAATAGAAATTCAATTTTAGATATAGGTTGTGGCCCTGGCATATTCAGTAAGGTCGCTTTCAGGAAAGGTTGGGACCTTTCTATAGGTGTGGATATTAACGACAGCTACGATGATATATCCAAAAGTTCATCGGGATTTAAATTAGTAAGGGGTAATGTTTTAGATATTGCGTCTTTAGATTTTAATACTAAATTTGATGTAATTTCTATGTGGAGTTTTCTTGAACATATCCCTGATCCAAAAAAATATATAAATGACCTTGGGAATGTTCTTAAAGATAATGGTCTTATTTTTATTTTAGTTCCTAATTCGGATTCTTTAGTGGCAAAATTGCTTAGAGAAAAATCAACATGTTATAATTGGAAACATATCTCATATTTTAATATTAAGTCATTGAACTTTTTATTAGAGAGTTGTGGTTATAATTGTGTTTTTGATGAAACGGTAATTACTGAAATAGGAAATATAAAATCATATTTAAATGGAAAAGAGCCTTATAGTGGTGAGCTCCCCGATAAGGACCCATTTAGTTTTATTGACTCTAAGTTCATACATATAAATAAATTAGGTAGCAGAATAATTGCAGTATATAAAAAAAATTTCTAAGTGATTATCTCATGAGACTTGAATATATTTTTTTCAGATTGCTTAGGTTTTTTTTTAGAATAGAGTTTGGTTATAAAATCCTAGCTATTTATATACGGTTTCGAATTAAGCCATTAGGTGCCACTAAGTCTAGGGGCGGGCCCAAGCTGTTGCTTCTTCATCATGGAAGATTTAAGGATGATGTAAGGGTTATTAATGAAAAAACTAGTTTAACCTTTTATCCATTAGATATGTATCTATTTAGGTATATTAATAGTATCTATTTAACTAATAGCGTTATTATTGAATTTCATAAATATATAGATGATGAGAAATCATTAAAAAATTATATTTGCGGATCTAAAATAGTTGATGAAGCTTTTTGGAATCAAGTAAACCTAATTGCAAAAGTTTTGGGCCAATTAAAGAAAAATAAGATTATTAATGCTATAACAAGTCCAAATTTTTCTTACTTGCATGATCAAACATGGCAGTATGGTGCTAATTTAGCAAATGTTCCTTTTGTTGCTCTACATAAAGAATGTAATAGAGATAAAAAAGTAATTCAGAGGTTTTCTGAAATTTATAAAAAGTACTCTTACCCTTTCAAAGGAAAATATATTTCAGTTTATAATGAAAATGAAAAAAAATGTATTGTAAATAGTGGGATTGCTTCTGGTGAGCAAGTTGTAGTAAATGGGTGTCCCAGGCAAGACGACAGTTTTGATTATTTTAATAATAGTAAGTTTCCAAGGCATAATAACTACGTTACTTTTTTTTCATTTAGACCTTTGATTGCTGGGATGAGGACTAAAGATGAGAACAACCGTGGTTTTTCAAAATCTGGTGGAGGGTTTGAGGAATTATTTAATAAAAGTCATGCTGCTTTTGCAGAGCTTGCGATACAAAACTCTGAGATAAAATTTGTGATCAAGTTAAAATATAAAAGCTCTTGGTATGAAAAAATAGATATGGCTATAAAAAAATATTGCCAAAAAAAAATGGAAGATATTCCAAATCTTATTCTAACATCAGAGGTTGATGCAGTAGATTTAATTAAAAAATCTATTTTAATTTATGGAATAAACAGCACTACTATGTTGGAATCAAGAATTTTTGGAAGGCCAGTTATAGTTCCGGTGTTCGAAGAAGCCTCAGGTATACATAAAGATAAGGTGTATTATCAAGAGTATTTTGGTCGAGATTTTATAACTGCATCATCACCTGAAGAATTTATTCAGTTAGGACAAAAAATATTAGATGAAAAGCCAGATTTCAACATTCCTAATAAAGGTCTTCTAGAGGAATTTCTTGGTTATACTGATGGTTTATCATCTGAGAGAGTCGAGAAGTTATTCTACAAAGTGTGCAATAATTAATTATGTAAAAAAGTAAATTTTTGACCTTAAATATGAGATGGTGCCGGGTGCAGGATTCGAACCCGCGACCCATTGATTACAAATCAATTGCTCTACCAACTGAGCTAACCCGGCATTAACATAGCCATATAAACAATTTTGTTATAATTTTTCAAGTTTTAAATCATCATTTGGAATTATAATAAACTATCTTTATAGTGTGAACTTAGAAAATGGTTTTTTAGGATTTGAGATGAATTTGCATCAATCAGTCAAATCAGTTTATTCAAATTATTTTGTTTATAAATCAAGATCTCCTAGGTCAGAATACTGGTGGTATACTCTATTTTACTTACTCGTATCAGTTTTCCTGGCAATATTGGATTATGCTTTTTCACTAATATTTCCAATCTTTTCAGCTTTATCTATTTTTACTAATTTATTCGTAATTTTAAATATTATACCAGGAATAATGCTTGCAATTAGAAGATTTCATGATCTCAATAGGTCGGGTTTTTGGGTGCTAATTTATTTGATTCCAATTATTGGAGTCATCATAATTTTTATTTGGTTTTGTTTTAAAGGAACGGAGGGTCAAAATAGTTTTGGTAAAAATCCGCTTGATAGTATCAAATAATATTTTAATTTAATATAATTATTAATAATTCTTTTGCTAAAATATATTATATTGATGAGGGCATAATGAAAGCAGCAATAATAAACAATTACAGTGATGACTATAGTGCTTTAAAGTATGATAGTGTTGAAATACCCAAAATAAATTCAAAGGAAGTTTTGATAAAGGTTCATGCAAGTGGGGTGAATCATTGTGATACTGACTTAAGAAAAGGGTTATTTGGTGTTGATAGTAAAATGCCACATGTTATGGGTGTAGATGCGGCAGGTGAAGTTATTGAAATTGGTTCAGATGTTTGTCAATTTAAAATAGGAGATAGAGTGTCTCCCCATTTTATTTTAAGTTGTGGCTCCTGCCTGTATTGTTCTGATGGAAAAGAAAATATTTGTCCCCATGCTGGTGTGCTTGGTGTTACAGAATGGGGTGGGTATTCAGAGTATATTAAAGTTAAAGAAAATAATTTAATAAAGATACCTGATGGACTATCTTTTGATCATGCTGTTGCTGGTCAAATTCCTTTTGCAACTGCTTGGGAAGCACTTATTGATGTTGCTAAAATTCGCTTAGGTGAGACTGTCTTAATAACAGCTGCTGGGGGTGGTGTTGGTTCTGCAGCTATCCAAGTTGCTAAACATGCTGGCGCAAGGGTTATAGCCGCAGCAGGAGCAGATGAAAAATTAGATAAAGCTATTGAGCTAGGTGCGGATAATGTTATTAACTACACAACCAATAGTTTAGGTGATGCTGTTAGAGATCTGACAGAAGGAGAAGGAGTAGATGTCGCGCTTGAAATGACGGGTGGTTCTATATTATTGCAATCAATAGATGCTTTATCACTTGGTGGAAGGTTAGCAACTATAGGTGCGCACGGAGGAGAAAAAATTGAAATAGATTTTATAGAATTATTCAGAAAACATGTCTCTATTCATGGCTGTGGCCGTTCAACTAAAGTTCATGTTGAAAAAGTGCTCAACATGATGGTTATAGGTCTTTTTAAACCAATTATTCATACTACGTTTCACTTGAGTGAGGCTGGCTTAGCGCATGAATTAATGGAAAGTAGAAATTTCTTTGGTAGGATAATTCTTAATCCATAATATTTAAAAGATGAGTATTTTTTTTTCTATATTAATTTTATTTGTATCAGTGATAATTCTTGCCGCTGTTAGTGCTGCATTTATTTCTGTTTATGAAAAATTCTTTGGTTCAGAGCCTAAAAAGATAACTTTGGTGATTGTGAACGTGATAATACTAGTTCTAAGTTATTACTTTATTATTTCACCTTTGATAGTTAAGAATTAGAAATCTTTAATTTTTTTCTTTGTTCATTTATAGCATACAAAGCAATAGATGTTGCATTAGAGACGTTCAGGCTATCTATCCCATTTTCTATTGCTTGTTTGGTCATTTCAATTGTAAAGGAAGAGTCGCAAACTTTTTTAGTTAAAGATCTTAGCCCTTTGCCTTCTGAACCAATTACAATAACTATAGGTCCAGAGGTATTTATAGTATTCAAATTTTTTTTTGTATCTGAGTCGAGGCCTATTACCCAAAAATTATTTTTCTTTAGTTCTGTTAACGTTCTTGCTAGATTTGGGATTCTAAAAATATTTGCGATTTCTAAAGCGCCTGCAGCAGATTTTGCCAGTAAGCCAGACTCCTGAGGGCTGTTGTTTTTTGTTATAATAATTCCCTCGCAACCAAAAATTACCGAACTTCTAATTATAGCTCCTACATTTTGGGGGTCACTTATTTGGTCTAATGCTAAAAGAATTGAATTCTTAGAAAAGCTTTTTAATGAATTTTCAATTTTTTTGTCTGGCAGATTTTTGACTTTTGCGATGATTCCTTGATGACGAGAGTTTGTTTCTAAAAGTGATTTTATATATTTCTTTGTTACTTCTTGTGGGGTTATCCCTTTATCTTTGGTTAATTTTTCAAAAAATGTACTATATTTTGTTAATACATCATTTGTACACAGGAGTTTATGACAACTTCTGGATTTGTTTTTTAGAGCTGCAAATACTGGGTTTAGACCATAAATCCAGTAATCTTGTGATTTTTTCATGTATCTATGCTTATTAAAGTATTTTGACGGGTTGTCATAGTTACTACTCACGATTATATTCACCACTTTTTAGAATATTAATTCTTCAGAATTATGGATTATACTATTGTATTGCCCTGGATGTTATAAAAGAATGGATTTTTGGAGACTTTATTTAAATTGCTTTAGGAGGGGTGCCCGAGTGGCTAAAGGGGACGGGCTGTAAACCCGTTGGCTTATGCCTACGTTGGTTCGAATCCAACCCCCTCCACCATATGTTTTTGAGGGATTATATGTACA
>PBKD01000008.1 GCA_002722055.1 Rhodospirillaceae bacterium
TGTTTGCATAATCAGTAAATTCTGCTCCTCCAGCCTCTGCCAATACTTTAGTAATTGCAGCGGTTAATGTAGTTTTACCATGATCGACATGTCCAACGGTACCGATATTACAATGCGGTTTGTTTCTTTCAAATTTTGCTTTAGCCATTTTTTTACCCCAATAATATTTGTTATGGAGCGGGTGAAGGGAATCGAACCCTCGTAGCCAGCTTGGAAGGCTGGAGCTTTACCACTAAGCTACACCCGCTTTATACTAGAAAACTTAATTATTGGTTTTAGTATCTTCTTTTCTAGCACCGCTTTTATTTTAGTCATGCCCTAATATAACTTTTATATTACAAACAAATAAAACAAAAAAGTAATGCAAATTATAACTTGAAATGCATTTAAAACAAGCAAATATAATGTTTTCTAATCAAAGTATTATTACTTAGAAAGTTTAATTTTAAAGTTTAACAGATTTGACAAGTAATTATTTTCTAAACATATTCTTTTTCTAGAACATTTAGTTAACCTAAAAGTTACACTTCTAATCTTATTAAAAATAAAAAACTTGAGCCTGTTAATATAATTCTGAGTTTTTTTAATAATAAAATAACTTTATAAGTAATTTTTTAATCACGTACCATTTTATTTTGTAATTGAAGTATTTACTAATAATTACTGAAGATGTTGAAATATAAATATAATGGGCCTCATTACTAATTAGATACAAATTGCCAAACTTGTCCACTATTAGGACTTGCACCAAAACCAGTAATAATTGTATTATCATGTATACAAAAATTATATATGTATTCTGTAGTTGCCTTTTTAGTCATAGGATAATTAACTGTTTTAAAAATATTTTTTGACCACGAATTGTTTATTCCATCACCACCAATTTGATACCATTCGTCATAATTCAATGCATAAACTCTCGCGTTGCCTGCTGGTCTACCACCACAACCTATTATTAAAGTATTTTCAAAAAATGTTAAAGCATTAAAACTGTAAGTACTCGAGGCTGCTTTCATGTTTTTTATTTTTTTTGACCTAAACCATTTTTTTCCATTATAAGCCCATACATTAGGATACGAATTAGAGTTTTCTGGTGCTGGTAAATTTCCTACAACAAAAAGCTTATTCTCAAATAATGCAAACCTCAACATATCGGATATTTTTGTCCAACTATTATTTTTTCCATTCCCACCCACAACTTTCCATGAATTATTCTTAGTATTAATTTCAACTACATGTCCACCCCAAAAAGAAGACATGGTACAACCAAAAAGTTTTCCTTCATATATTTGAAATTCATAAAAATTTTGATAAGGATGGTCTTTGATTATAGTTTTCCAATTTTTGCCATCAAAACTTAATACTGGCGAACCGTTGTCATTTTTATCATACGGCACTAAAGAAGTGTAAAGCTTGTTCTCAAAAGAAATAATTGGTAACGCTCCTTCGAAATTTTTCCAATTTTTTACCAAAATAGGTTTATTATTTTTTATACACCAAATAGAGGCACCGTTTAGTATACTAAAACTGCTAAACCATATCATTTTTTGATGGACAATAATGTGAGGAATTTCATCAGTTTTTATTGGTAATTGTATATCTGTCCATTTATTATCCTTAAATTTTTTAATAGCACCATTATTTGAGTTTTTACCTCCACTAAAACCTACAAACAAATAGCCCTTATAGCTTAAAAAACCTCTAGAACGCTTATAACCAGAAAAATTCTCTATTCTTTTCCAGCTTCCCTTTAATTTTTTTTTATTCCCTTCATGTAAGATAAATTTTTTTAATTTAATGTCTTTCTCATCTATTTTGATAAAACTTTCTAATTCTGACAATCTATGCTCTAGTAAATTTATTCTATAAAAAAATAATAAGATTCTATTTATCAGGTTTAACTTTTTAAGCTTATTAAACATGAGTGCCTTTAAAATTTTGAAACTGACCGCATATAGCCTTAATGATATTGTATTTAACTTGTTGCTGTCAATGAGTTAAAAAGATATTAAAGCGAGTTAAATTATTAAATGTTTTTTTTAAAGATAGTTTACTTTTTTGTAGGTCTAATGCTATTAGGTAGTATTTTTGAAAATTATTTTTAGAAAAAATAGATAATAACTATTAATTTAATTTAATAACTAATCAAATTTTTAAATTATAATTTAGTATTAGTTAATTAATCACTATTAACTTTTAGATAAGGTTTTAGTACAACACTTAAGTAGTTGCAATCGCTACCAATGTATCATTAGCATCAATTCTAGATAAAGCATTTGAATAAGCTTGCTCTATATCTTTATCTTTTAAAATACTTAATAATTCTTTATGCCCAGCTGGCTTATTATTGATCATCCAATTTAAGTGGTTATCTATACTGTACCTCTGTACACCTTCAATTATGATATTTTTAAACCCGGCTTCTTTAAGAAAAATTTTTAAAGAACTCCTGGTGTGAAGAATTAAATGTTGCGACCACAAAGTAAAGTTTTTAAAAGACTCGATCGCCATATAATCAAGCAGAAAGTCTCTTGAATGAGGAACCTCTATAATAATCTTTCCTTTTTTATTCTTTTTAAGTTTTTTATAAATATTTTTTAAAATATCCAAAGGGTTAGGTAAATGCTCAAAACTATGAAACAAAAAAAAAGTATCTAAATTCTCTTTTATTTGATTTATATCATTATAACATTCTATTCCACTTTTATTAAGTGCTACATTTAGCTCTTCTTCAATTTCTATACCTTGAACATGTTCTGCATATTTAAGGGATTGTTTTAAAAATCCTCCAGCACCGCACCCAAAATCACATATTTTTTTATTTGCAATAAATGGTATGTATCTTTCAAACCTTCTTTTTTCATCAAAGTATTGTTCTAATGTTCTTTTTGTAGTATCAAGCAAAGGTACTTTTTTTTTTTTATATAATGCTTTTTTGTACTCTTGCTCTCCTACATAAAATTTATCAATAAATATCACATTAGATTTAACATCCTTATATACTCTTAAATTTTTATTATCTCTGGTTTGATAAGAAAAGATTTCTAAATTTTTTTCTCTTATTATGTCTAAACTTACCAACAGGCTTTTTAAAGAATTTTTATTACTTTTTTTCACACATTTCACTCATAGTTTATTTAAGTTTTTTTTGAAATCAAATAATTTTCTAATACTAAGTGTTTTAAACCTGATCTTTGAAGAGTAGATAGTGCGTCACCTGCACTGTTTACTATAGGTTCACCATGAATATTAAAGGACGTTTGAAGCACTCCATATTCTTTATACTTATTACAATAATTTTTTAACATATTATAAATTTTTTTATTGGTGGACTTTTTTAAGACTTGTGGCCTACAAGTTTTATCTACAGGGTGCATAGCTCCAGCTAATTTATTTTGTGCTTTTTTTTGGGCTGGTAGTGCAAAAGTCATAAACATTGGCTTTATATTTTTCTTATCTTCAATACAACTTTTATACTTAGTATCTAAAATAGTTGGAGCAAAAGGCATCCAAAAATCTCTCATTTTAATTTGACTATTAATTCTTTCCACAATATCTTTTGAACCTGCTCTTGCAATAATTGATCTATTACATAAAGCTCGAGCTCCCCATTCTGTTCTTCCATTGCAAATAGAAATAGGCTCTCCCTTATGTAATATATTACTTATGGTATTATCAAAATCATAATTTTCTTTAATTATATAGTTAGTATTTTTTTTAATTTTATTTAAAGTTGCTTTAAGATCTTTATGATAGATAGGTTCACCAAGATATAGATCTGTCATACTACCGTTATTTTTAAGAAAATCTTTGTTAAAATTATTATTATAGTAATGAAGAGCTGCTCCAATAGACAAAGATTCATCAGAGGCACTCGGCATTACATACATTGAATTTACTTCTGGTAAATTTTGTATAAGCATATTTGCCTTCACATTCATAAATACGCCTCCACCACAAACTATATCTGAAATCTTTGTTTTCTTTATCGCTGCCTTGACCCATTTGACTAACATATCTTCTGTAAACAGCTGCACTGCTCCAGCAATATTGTCAAACCTTATTCTTTCAAACTGCTCTTTAAAATAAAAATAGGAATAAGCAGTTGATAGATTATTATTAAGTTCAAACTTTAATTTTTTTTTATTTAACTTTAATAAATAATGAAATTTTCTTGCTTCATTATATGCAATTTTTTGATCAGCATATGGCGCCAACCCCATAATTTTATATTCATGTTCCCACGGCTTCATCCCTAATAACATAGTTATCCTTGAATATATTTTACCTAAAGATGCATGTCTATCTGTTGAGCTTATTCTATTAAAGTTGTTATTATCGCAAATAGACACTGTTGCTGACAGTCCATCGCCTGCTCCATCACATGTTATACCTAAAAACTTTTTATCCTTTTTTAATTTTGGAGAGGTATAGTAGGCGGCAGCTAAATGAGCCAAATGATGTTCTATAAATGAAATATTAGCTGGATTGATTTCTAAATGTTTTACAACATTTTTTATTCTCGCATCTCTCCTTTGAACAAAAACACTTTTCAAATAATCTTTACTGATTTTTTTATCTAATTTTTGTTCATTTTTTCCCACAAGATACCATGATGATACATCTGTTAAATAAGAAGGATGATGCATAAAATTTGATGCTATTACTACTTTAGCTATACTAGTAGCATCAATATTAGCAATTCTTAAACATGCTTCAATTGAGTTTTTTGGATAACCAACTTCATTTTTTTTTCTAGTTATTCTTTCCTCTAAGACGGAAGAAATAATTTTGCCATCAATACAGAGAGAAGCTCCACAATTGTGTCCGTCATGTATTCCTAAAATATAGTTATTGTTTTTCATGAAATTTTATTTTTATAAAGTCCAAAAAATAGTTTAATTACTAATGTAATGAATTGTAATAATGTAATCAATAGTTATAATTTATAAATTATTTTTAATAATTTTTGACAGAATAATTATTTGAAATTTTTATGCTTAATATAAAGCAAGCAAATTAATATGACGAAAAAGAAAATTTTTATGGTATTTAGGTTGTTTACGGGATTTGAAACAAGCCTAAAGAAAAAAAAATGGATGCCAGAGGGTGTGCCAACTGTATATAGACTTTTAGAAGGCATACAGAGTCAATCTTATCTCAATATTTATTTTCTTACTAAAGACTCTGGATCAACTTATTTTTCTAATTGGAAAGAAAAAAAAGATATTAAAATAAACATCAAAGATTTCAATGCAAATATTTATGTTTTAGCAGGAATTAATTACTTTAAAAAATTTCTTCCCAAAAAATTACTAATGATTTTAAGAGATTTTAGACATCTAATAAAGATTATAAAATATATTAATTTAGAAAAGCCTGATATAATTTACTTTGATTCTTCCAATGTAGTTATAGCAGCATTTATAAGGATACTTTTTCCTAAAACTCCAATTGTTTTGAGAATATTAGGTGTTTGCTCTTTTTTAAGAACTATAGTAAATAGCAAAAAATTAATACACAATATATATAGGTTATCCTTTAAGTCAAAATTTTCTACTGTAATTGCTACTCAAGATGGAAGTGGTATCGAATATTGGCTAGATAAAGTATTAAGAAATGACGTTAAAAGACATGTTTTATTAAATGGAGTTAACATAGCAACTAAGAAGAAATTTGTAGATAAAAGTTTAATTAATTTAAAAAATAGAAATAAGAATAAAATTATAATTTTATTTTTAGGTAGACTGGAAGAATATAAAGGAATTAACAATTTTATTGATGCGGCAATTTTATTATTAAAAAAATTTAACAAAAAACTACATTTTGTAATCGTTGGAAATGGATCTTTATATAATAATTCAGTAAATAGAATAAAGAAAAATAATTACACCAATTCTTTTACCTTCTTACGAAATATTCCACATAAAAAAGTTATGCAACTTCACCATATCTCTGATATTTATGTGTCAGTCAATAATGACGGCAACCTAAGTAATGCTAATCTTGAAGCTATTAGTTCTAATGACTGCATGGTAATACCTAAACCCCGTAAATTAGAAAAAATAGACATAAAAACATTTTTTTATTTGCAAAACTCTGTTATTTATTATGATATAACAAGCACTGAAGATCTGATAAAAAATTTGAAGTTTCTTATAATTAACCCAAGTGAAATAAATAAAATGAAAATAAAAATTTCTGAAACTAAGAATAATTTTTTGAAAAGCTGGGAACAAAGGGTAAAAGAAGAAAAAAATATTTTATTTGATTTATAAGGAGATACTAGTTTATGTGTGGTATTTTTGGAATAATAGGAAATCACAGTAACTTTAAAAAAGATATAACTTCCTTAGCCAAATCTGCATCTAGAAGAGGAAAGGACTCAAGTGGTATTTTAATAAATAATAATGCTTATGCTATTTTGACTGCTGATTACGATATAAGAAAACTAATAAAGAAGATTCATTTTAAAAACATAAATATGATTTTAGGAATTGGCAGACTTATTACAAATGGTAATAATGATAATCAGCCTTATAAAAAAAATAAAATAATTGTTTTTCATAATGGAATAGTACTAAATGATAAAGAATTATTTTTAAAAGAAAAATTACTTAGAAATAATAATATTGATACAGAAATAATAGCAGCACTAGCTGAAAAGTATTTGGATAAAAATAATATTGAAAATACAATAAAAACAATTCTTTCAAAATGTGAAGGTATGATCTCATCTGCAATCTGTTTTACTGAATTAGGTAAATTGGTTCTATTTACTAATAATGGAAGTCTTTATTATGCTGAAAAAAAAGGATTGAAATACTTTTCATCTGAAGCTTATCATTTAAAAAAAATAGGATGTATTAACATTGAAAAAGTAATTAAAAATTTTAAAATAATTGATATTCCAAAGTGTAAAAGAGAGAAAATAGAAGAAAATAACTTCTCTATTAAAAGAAGACACCTTTTACCAGAAAAAAAATACTCAAAATTTGAAAAAAACCTGTTAAATTACACAAAGCCAATACTAGTAAGATGCACAAAATGCCTATTACCCCACACTATGCCATTTATAAAATTTGATAGCAATGGTGTTTGTAATTATTGTTTAAATTATGATAAGAAAAATAAACCTAGAAATATTTTAGAATTAAAAAAAATAGTAAAAAAATTTAAAAATGGTAATAATAATGATTGCATTGTTCCATTTTCTGGAGGGAGAGATAGTTCTTTTGGGCTACATTTAATTGTAAAAGAGTTAGAACTGAACCCAATAACATATACTTATGATTGGGGCATGACTTCAGATATAGGAAGAAAAAATATCAGTCTTATGTGTTCTAAGTTAGGTATAGAAAATATTATAGTTGCAGCAGATATAAAAAAAAAAAGGGAAAATATTAAAAAGAATGTAGAAGCTTGGTTAAAAAATCCTCACTTGGGTATGATAAGTTTATTTACAGCTGGAGATAAACATTTTTATCAGTTTGTGGAAGATATAAAAAAAGAAACAGGCATTAATTTAAATATATGGGGCAGTAGTCCTTATGAAATTACTCATTTCAAATCAGGCTATTTAGGTATCAAACCAGACTTTTTTTCTAAAGGTGTATATAGTAGAGGCGTTTTAAAGCAATTGAATTATCAATATTTACGGTTTAAGCAAATGTTTAAAAACCCTTATTACTTAAATAGTTCTTTATGGGATACTATCTTGGGTGAGTATTATAGAAGCATTAAAAGTAAAAGTTTTTATCATTATATTTTTGACTATTGGAAATGGGATGAAGAAGAAATAGAGAAAGTACTGGTAGAAAAGTATGACTGGATTTTAGCTGAGGACACTAAAACTAGTTGGAGAATAGGTGATGGAACAGCATCATTTTACAACTATATATATTATACTGTAGCAGGATTTACTGAACATGATACCTTTAGAAGTAATCAAATAAGAGAAGGTGTCATTTCAAGAGATCAAGGTTTGAAATTGATAGAAAAAGATAATATACCCAGATATGAAAGTATAAATGAATATTTTGATTTGATAGGAGTTGATTTTGAATACGCAATAAAAACAATTAATAAAATTCCTAAACTCTGGTATCAGAACCCTAGGTAGTTTTTTTATTGACTTTCCCATCCCATCTTATTTTTTTCCTTATTAAATAATCTTCAATATACCAACTTATAGGACTGTAATGCCCTCTATTATCAATATATATTTTTTTCAAAGGCCAAGGCTTATAAGCGAGCAAATCTTCAGTAAAATACTCAATATACTTTCTTTCAAATTTATGCCACTTAGCTTTACCTAAAAAAATAAAAATGGCTTTGAAAAAAAATCTAATTACATTCAATAAAGGATTAATATTTTTTTTTGGGTTTAGTGCTATATTCTTCCATACATCACCCCAATTACTTTCATAAATAATATCTCTATATAATTTTTGACTAAATTTATTTTCAATAGAAATTTTTTCCCAATATTTTAAATATTCAAAATCCCACAGTGGCATTCGCCATTCATATCCAAAGAATTCATAATTTCTTGAGCCATTAATTACGTATTTAACTTGTCTATTATAAAACTCTATAGTTTCATATAAACCATAATAATTAATTTTTTTAAATCTCCTTTTTCCCAATATAGAATTTATCTGTTTTTTTAATAATTTTTTTACTATATCTTTATATTTTTTATTAAGTAGTGTGCTCCAATATTTATTGTGCTTTTCTATGTATTCATTAATTACAGTTTTTTTACTACTAATTTCATGGGTAAGGGATTTGGGGATATGGTTACCTGAAATAAAGTCACCACTTTGCCCATTAACAAATATTGCATCCTTATGAATAAGGTTTCTTTTTTTTAATTCATATATCATAAAATATTCACTTATAAAATGAATGGAGTTTAGATTATCGCAATAATCTTCGTATTGTTTATAGTTATTTGAATAATAAAGCTTTCTTATAGAATCTGTTTTGTATGGTATTTTTATCCATTTATATCCTAATTTTCTTGCTACTTTTTTAGCTATTAGCATATCAGTATTATCTCTTTTTCCATAAGAGACACAAATTACGTTCTTATACCCAAAATGTTTAAGTCCAGATACAATAAACCTTGAGTCCCAGCCCCCCGAAAGTGGAACAACTATCTGTCTGTTATTAACACTTTTAATTAGCTTCTTAATAATTTTCTCATTTAATTTTAATAAATTATTTTTAAAGTTAAATTTGTGATCATATATTTTCCATGGTTTCCATTCATAGTATTTTTTAAAAAAATATTTGTGGTCTTCAATCCATAAATATTCTCCTGGTAAAAAGGCTGATATTGGTTTATATAAAGTTGATTTATCTATGGTATACCCAGACATAGCAAATGATGTTGATATAACAGGATTAACATCACTGCTTTTAATTTTAAGATACTCTGTAATAACCTTTCCATTATCAGCTATATGTATTGTATTATTCCTTAATGAAAAAAGTAAAGGATAAGAGCTGATCCTGTCAACACAGACAAAACTATAATTTTTAGTTTTTACAAATATTGAAAAGTTACCATCTATTAAACTAATTTTTTTTTTAATATTTCTTTTATTTATTGAGCATAATAGTTTTAAAATTTCTAAATCAGAAAAATTATGGAAGTGTCCTATAATCCAAAAACTAGTATTATATTTCTTATAATAACGCCAGGTTTTTTTTGAATTTAAAAAAGTAATATTTTTTATATAGACCATTAATTATTTTCAAAGCATCTTCAGTCAATTACTAAATAGTTTTCTTTGATAATGTCTGTAACATAAAAAAATTTTTAAGTAATCTAGCTAATAAAAGACCTAAAATTGGAACCTTAAAAATATAATATAAAATTTTTCTTAGTAATATAGGATTATCTTTGTCATAGTTATCAAAATTTGTATTTCTTACTAACCTCTCTAAGGTTAGTTCATTAAATGATCCCATATATTTTAAAATTCTTTGATAATGAAATTTAGGAGTTCTAAGCATTAAAAATTCTCCATTATATTTTTTAGCAATTTGAGCACCTTCGTGTAATAAGAATTGTTTATTCTGTAAAGATTTGAATACTCCATATATCATAGGTTGTAAAAATTTTGGAAACCAATGTGCAAACCAAAGTCTAGAATGAGAGTCATAAGGAACTAAGAGATGAGGAACCTCATGAAATGCATAACCATTTTTTTTCAAAACTCTAGCTTCTTCTGAATAATATAACTCTATACAGTTATCCTGAACATGTTCTAGGACTTGTAAACTAAATATAAAATCAAATTTATTATCTATGAAAGGTAGTAGCTTCCCCTCAGTGGTGAAAAACCTTTTCTCTGAAATTGAGAATTTTTTTTTAAGTATAAGATTTAGATGATCAACTTCATCATTTTTATTAACTCCATATATATTTGTATAACCTAGAGCAATGAAATAAAAGGACTTTAATGCGGACCCGCAACCATGATCTAAGATAAATATTTTATCTTTATTTTTATTTTTGCCAGCTTTTTTTAAACTACTGACTAAATTAACCAAAAAATCTGGACAATTATGATTAACTTTTTTTGCTAACAATTCAAATTTTTCCCACTCACTTTCTACAAATTTTTTATTTTTTGCAGAATGTGTAATTTTATTAAAAGCTAGTTTTAAATCGTTCCAGGACATCTATTTATTATAACAAACAAAAGAATATTTTAAATAATAAATTTTTGAGACTTATAGGTAGGTTTTTTCTATAACTAACTCTTTTTATATGATTGTAATTTTTTTATAAACTTTTTTTACATTTTTGTGCAGCAAAAAATACTCTTCCTTTGTATTTAATTGCATAAGTACATTCAGCTCCTATCATTTTTTTCCATTTTCCCTGACCATCTATCATAATCATCTTTCCCACACCTGCATTTATATCTGATTTTCTAATTCCCTTACCTATCATTTTTTCGTTATCCTGGTCTATATATTCACAATAAAATTTCATATCGTTCTGATTATCTTCTATAGTAGACATTCCTTGACATTTTCCTTCTCCATAATTACCTAAACTATCTTCCCATGTTCCATAATTATTAAAATTAATTGCTTCGTCATTTGAATTAAAATTAAGTTTTTTAATTTCGCTAAAACCAGAGTACTTGAAATTCCAATCTATTGAATAAGAATTAAAAGAAATAAGAAATATTAAAATATAGAGTCTCATAAAATAAATATAGCTTAATTAAATCATCCTATCAATTATCTGTTCATAGAAGCTGACCACCATTTTAAAGTAGCAGATGTAAAGATACCTAAACTAGTCTTAGTACCTAAGTTCTTACTTCTACCTGACAGCACTTTTAAGATATTAGTATCGTAACCAAGTTCTTCAAATTTTTTAAGTTTAATATTTTTACAAATACCTCCTGTATGTCATCTGTACGTCAAAGTTAAAAAGTACCTTGAGTGTTTGCTGTGTTACTGTTGTTTCTTGAAGGCTTAATAACCTTATTAAACATTAGGAGTCTATGGTGGAGGGGGTAGGATTCGAACCTACGTACTCAAATGAGGGCAGATTTACAGTCTGCTGCCTTTAACCACTCGGCCACCCCTCCTATCATTTAATATAAAATTGTATAATATCAATCAATTTTATATATGCAAGTAATGTATAATATAATTTACGAAAGAATTTATCTACGTATTATTATATTTGTATTAGTTCAAAATTAATATTAAATTATATTATTAAATAATATTTTAACGTTATCCATTGGAGTTTTTTTTTGAATAATAATTTATATTTAGTAGGGCACAGTGAAGAGTTAATATTATTATCAAGAAAAGCTAATATTAATTTTTCTGGAATAATTGATATTAAGAAAAATATAAAATCAAGTAAATATAAAGTTTTTGAAGAAAATGATGAAAACATTTCTAACCTCCCAATAAAAAATGTAGTAATAGGAGTTGATAGCCCAATAAAGAGACAAAAACTTTTCAATTATTATGAAAAAGCAAATGTCAAAATTATATCGCTGTATGAAAAAAAACCCAACGATAGTTGTTCTTTTAAAGAAGGTCTGATAATTCAGGAAAACTGTTTTATATCAACAAATTGTATATTTGGTAAAAACGTTAGAATTAATGTTGGCTCAACTATTATGCATGATGTTCAAATAGGAGATTTTGTTACGATTGCGCCAAGAGCAGTAGTACTTGGTAGAGTAAAGGTTTCAAACAACGTATACATAGGGGCTAATAGTACTATATTACAAGATATTAAAATAGGAGAAAACTCTGTAATTGGAGCTGGTGCTGTTGTTACAAAAAACGTACCAAGAAATTGTATTGCTAGAGGAGTACCTGCTAAATTTTATTCAAATTGAAATTGTTCTATATCTTTTTTTCATCATCTAATAGTTTACTAAATACACTTCAATTTAATTATTGATTTTTCTTTTAAATTTTGTTGTATTACTTTGATGGTATCTAAAAATCAAGATATACTATGTGCTTGCTTTGACATTAAAAAGAGCTATGTAACTAATTACCTCAAAAGAGATGATGCCAATATAGAATATCTGTATTCTTCAACTAAAATAGGAAGTAAATGTACTGCATGTTTAGCAGATATAGACTTATTATTAAGCAATACTCATGATATTGACAGTGTATTAGATAAGAGAATTAAAGATAGCAATGAAAAATTTGAAATTGCTTATCAAGGAAGACATCCTGATGAAAGGCTGGATTCAGGCATATTTTTTAATGATAACGGAATGACAACTAGTATAGTTCTTGCTAATCATAATCCGTTATTTAGAGATACTGATGAATCTGTAGATCACAAATATCATATAAGGCTTTTTTCAGAAAATGGACAAGTTACTACCAACATAAAAGGCCTATCTAAAGTTGGGCAAACTCTTACTATTAATTTAATTGAATATGAAAAATGTCCTAAAAGAGGATGGTATTTAATTTCTTTACTTCCATTAAAACCAGGATTTTATGGTACATTAAGACCACAAATTTTAGTAAAAGGTAATAATTGGGCATTGACTACCCATGTTCAACCTCACATACATGCTAGTTATGGTCCAGGGAAGCTACCCAGAAGATCACATATGTACATAAAATCTGTCGAAGGTAAGACCAATACTTCATTATCTATAATAAATGCCTCAAATAAACAAGGAGACTTTACTGTAGAATTGAGTGAGGACGATTATCTAGAGACCTATACAAATAAAATTTCACCTAATGGTTCGGTGATAGTTGATCTAGATAAAAAAATAGCTTGTTTTCCAGAAGATGGAGTGCTATTAATTGCAGTTAGAAGCAGTGTACCTACTAGAAAACACATAATTATGGAGAGTGAAAATGGAACAATTAGTATGGACCATTTTCCCAATACAGTATGAATAAGTTTTTCCACTATTGTTCACCACTAATTTATCCTGTAATGCCTGAAAAAGCAGGAAGGACTATAATAAAGTTAGATTTTGCAGCAATAATCATGAATCATGTTCCTGTAAACATCGAGCTTGAAGATGCTATTATTGATGTTGAAGTTGATGTTTTTTATAATGGCGAACTGCAGAATACAAAAAAATTCGAGGTTGAAGTTAAAGATAAAAAAATGAGTCCCAGATACTTCCAAGAAAGCTATCAGTTGCCAGGGTTTGGTTATGCTCAAATATCTTTATTTACTAAAAAGCCTTATTTTAGCAAAATTGAAACTGAGAAAGGTTATGCATTATTAGTTGGTAAAAAAGCTGTAATATCAACTGTTCTACCTCAGTCAAAATATTCAGAACCTCTAATTATTGCTAATATGAAAACTACGGGCACTTTTAATTTAGTAAATCCAGCTCATTATTTAGACAAAGGTGCTGGTATATCTAATTCCGCACTTTTGATTAATCCATATGATGGACCAATCGTTGCATTAATAATTAGCGATGAAAATAAAAAAATAAGAAAAAAAATGCCCGGGAAAAGTGCCATAATAGTAAATCTTGCCGAACTTATTTCGGAAAAAAGACCTACTTGTGTGCTTTACTCTGGAAGTAATAGATATACAGGATGGGACATTAGGCACAAATATGGGGAAGTAAATTCTATTACAAATATTGACCATCTAGAATATTATAGAGCGCTTCCGACATATAAAGATAAGACAATATATCAAAATATTAAACATCAAGTTAAAAAAGTAGCTAGAAATTTTAATAGATATTAAAATTTAAACATTTTGTAGATTGAGCTTATCTATATTTGATTTTTTGTTATAACCAGCAGAAAAAACTATAAACTTACCTGTCTTAGAACTTGGGGTTTTATAGTTAATTGGTTTACCATTGATACCAAGTGTGATGCCCCCCGTATTTCTTACGATAGCATCACCTGCTGCTATGTCCCATTTGCTTATAGGGTCTAATCTCGGATATATATCTGCTTTACCCTCTGCAACACTGCAAAACTTTAGAGAAGAGGATAGTTTTTTAATATTAGATAGTTTATTCTTTTCTAAAAATATTTTAGTTGTTGGGTCTAATCCTTGAGAGCAAAGTATTATAGGACTTCTAATATTCTTTTTAATACTTACAAGCTTTATTATTTTATTATTTGCAAATAAATAAGAATTTTTTTTAAATGAATACCATATTTTTTTAGATGGCGGATGTCCTATTACACCAAACTCTGGAAAACCATTTTTTATTAAGGCTATATTTACAGTAAACTCGTTTCCTTGTTTTGCAAAATTACTTGTGCCATCTATAGGGTCAATTAACCAATACGTGTCATTTAAAAAAAAATTTTTTTCAAGTTTTTTTTCTTCACTTATAACTAAGGTGTCTTTGTCAAAATCTCTTAATTTGCTACAAATATAATTGTCAACATCAATATCTGCTTGTGTAATGATTGACCCATCATTTTTGAAGAATTTAATATTTTTTTTAGAAGTTTTAATGATTTCAAAAGATTTTTGTATTATTGCAATTATTTCCTGCAACTTTACATTTGCATTTATATAGTTATTCATATTAAGTAATTTAATTTTTTTGATATTAATATATCATTATATTATTACTATTGTATCGATATATAGAAATAAAAAAATCCTTAAAATTTTTCTTTTGCGAGTTATGATTAAAGTTAAAATATTTAAATTATACTTTTGATTATGAATATTAGAAAAAATAAAAAAAGCTATTGGATTTTTGGCAAGCATCCTGTCATATCAGCGATATTAAATCCTCATAGAAAAGTTTTAAGAATAATTATTAGTAAAAATAAAGAAAAAATTTATGCAAAAACTTTAAAAGATAAACTCTTTATTAGCAAAAAGAATATTAATGTAGAAATACTTCCTACAAATCACTTTAATAAAATAATTAATCATGGTGTCAATCAAGGCATAGGAATATTAGTTGAACCTTTAGAACTTATTAATATAAATAGCTTCTATAACCAAGTAAGTAATAAGAAAACTAATATTTCAGTATTATTATCTGATATAAACGATCCTCATAATGTAGGTGCAATAATTAGATCAGCAGTAGCATTTGATATTAAGAATATTTTTTTAAAAAAAAATAGATCTCCTCAAGATACTCAGACCATAGCTAAAGTTGCTTCTGGTGGCCTTGATAAAGTCAATATATATAATTTTGGTAATGCAGGAATAACATTTAAAATGTTGAAAAAAAAAGGATGGTACATAATGGGTTTAGAACTTAATACTAAATATACATTAAATACTATTAAAAAAGATAAGTTTAATTTTGATAAAATTTTAATTATTATGGGGTCTGAGAGTTCTGGAATTAGTCCTTTTATTAAAAAAAATTGTGATATTTTAATCAAAATACCTATAAATTCTAATAATATAAATAGTTTAAATGTTTCGTGTGCCGCTGCAATAACTTTTTATCAAATAAATAGTCTTATAAATGATGATTCAAGCAATACTATTTCTCGTTCAAGGTAATATTTTTAATTTAATAAATTTTTAATAATATTGTTTTAATATCTAATTTTAAAAAATAATTTACAACAGTTTAAACAAATATTAAAGCTTTGTATTTGTTAAAGCATCCACTCTAGTAACAAGTTCTAATTTTCTAATAACTTTCCTTCACCTATATTTACTTTCTATATAAAATTTTATTATAGCTTCTAAAAACTTTATTAATAATCAATTTAATATAGAAAATTTTTATGAAAATTGATTAGAAGACTTTTAAATGTTTCTCTTCATTATTACATTTTATCTTCTAGTGATTTTGATTTATTTTTATGATTAAAATTTCCAACATAGCTTTTTATTAGTTTTTTTATTTTTTTCTCATTCCATGTTTTATTTTTTAACTCAAAAAGTTCTTTTAAAAATTTTTTAATTATACTTTTTTTTATGATATTTTTTGCATTAATTATTTCTATCTCTGAATACTGGCTGCGTTTTAATAAATCTATTTTTCCTAAAAAGAATTCTTCTTCTTTTTCTCCTGATGTGTCAGTAGAAAATAAGAAACAAGGCCATTTTTTTTTATTTTTCTTTCTTGCTAACATTCTTGCTTCATTTTCAGTTCCGCTCACAAACATATCATAGCCTTTAAAGTTTAATAAGTTTTTTAAAATTGATGGAAAGTCTTTCTGTGCTATAGATTTTTTTATTTTAGGTATAAATATTTCACCTGTTTTACTACAAAAAGCAGATAACAAACTTAACTTAGATGCTTCCTCATGAGTTAAAAAGTATCTTTTTATATCTACTGGAGCAACTAAAGGTTGATCATGATTTAATCTTTCTATTGCACCATGTAATAATGAGCCATCTGAAAATGCAATGTTTCCAAATCTAGCTGAACTAGTTATCATATCTTTTGAATATGCGCTCAATGCTAATTCCATAAGTCTTTTAGTAGCACCTAAAAAATTTATAGGATCACATGCTTTATCCGTTGAAACAGAAAAAAACCTTTTTGCTTTTGTTCTCTTTGCCAACTCTAGCATTTTGCATGTGTTTTCAAAGTTTACTTCTATCATTCTCATTAAAATCAAAGGATCTCTTTCACTTCTTACATGCTTCAAAGCCGAAAAGTTAAGCCACACATCATATCCTTTATTTTTTTTTACTAATATCTCAAAGTTTTTACTTCCTACATCCAAAGGAAAAGTTTCAATTTTAACATTAGTATAGCCAATACTACTTCTTACATATCTGATTACTTCAACCAGTTTGTTTTCATTAATATCAACTATATGTATTAACTTAGGGCTATAATCTATTAATAGTCTTATAACACTGAATCCTATGCTTCCTGCACCACCAATTACAATTATTTTACTATTTTTTATGTTTTTTTTAATACTGGATTGGTTCTTACTAAAATCAAAAGAAAAAAACTTCTTACTTCTATTTAATAATTTTAAAACTATTTTTTCTTGCATCATAAAAGTTTTTTTAATTTATTAAAGACATACCTTACATCTTCTTCTTTCATAGTAGGAAATAATGGAAGCGTCAATTGTCTATCACATATTTCTTTGCAGAAAGGGTATTTAGTTTTACTAAATATTTTTTTATAAATAGAAAAAGACCAAAAAGCAGGATAATGAACACTTGTTTGAATTCCTTCTTGTTTTAATTTATCTATCAGTAATTGCCTATTTATACTTTTTGGTATTAAAATAGGAAAGATATGATAGGCCGCTTCATAGTTATAACCTATATTTTGGAAAGGAAATAATATTGGTAATTTATTCAACAGATTTTGATATAGTTTGAATATTTTTTTTCTTTTTAAATTAGCTTTTTTAAGTTTACTAATTTGAACATTAGCTAAAGATGCCCTTAATTCATCTATCCTGTAATTTAACCCAGAAACCACTACATCATATTTTGAGGTTCTTCCTAATGTTCTATCTAAAGAAAGTTGTGTCATTCCATGAGATCTAAAAAATCTTAATTTATTAGCTAATTTTTTATTTTTGGTGGTTATAATTCCACCTTCACCAGCCGAAATATTTTTATTACTAAAAAAAGAAAAACACCCCACATCTCCCATTGCACCACAGAATATATTATTTATTTTTGCTCCTGGAGCATGTGCTACATCTTCTACTATTAAAATTTTTTTTTTCTTACATATCTCTTTAAGTTCATTATCTATTAAGCATGGAAAACCTGCATAATGTAAAATTATAATAGCCTTAGTATTTTTGGTAATACTACTTTTTACTTTTTCTATATCTATATTCCAATTGTCCAAAGAAGTACAATCTATAAGAATAGGTTTAGCTCCTAGATTTTTTATAACATTTATTTGGGAAATAAAAGATAAAGAAGGTACTATAATCTCATCATTTTTTTTTAAGTCTAAAGATAGTAGACTTAAATGAATAGCTGCTGTACAGCTAGAGACTGCTACAGTAGATACATTTCCTTTAATTAAATTAGAAAATTTTTTTTCTAGAGTTGCGGTTTGTTGCCCCATAGTAAGCCATTTAGAATTAATAACTTTTTGTAAAGCTTTTTTTTCTTTATCATCATAATTTAATTTAAAAAGAGGAACCTTATACATTGTAATATCAAAGTAGTAGTGTTAAAAAAATAATAGTAAATTAACTTTAAAAAAAATGATATCATTTTCTAATTATAATATTATTTTATTTTACATTTGACTACTTGATCATTGCTCATTTTTTTTAAATTTAAAAGCCTTAAAAAAGATGTCTAAACTTTAATTTTTTTAAACTTAATATATATCTTTATCAAAATAGATTTATAAAACCATAAGCTTAGTTAATAATAGGAAATTTTGATTATTATGAGAATATTGGGAAAAAAACTAGTAGCCTTGTAAAAAAAGACAGTGCCATTTCAATTAGTATATCTATAAATTAATTTAAAAAATATTCTAAATATCTCAGTTATAATGGCAATTTTTTTAATCAAAACAAAATATAAAAAAAAATTACTATTGTAAGAACCTAATTTACATAGTATTTATTAGTAAATAATTTTTTTTTTAAAAAGCCGGATTAGCTCAGTCGGTAGAGCAACTGATTTGTAATCAGTGGGTCGGGAGTTCAAATCTCTCATCCGGCACCACACTAAGTAATTCAGATAAAAAAGTCTATACCTTAATAATTTGTCCTCGATTAAATGTTTTATTTGATTTTTTATTTATGATTTTTTTATAATCAAAGGCTCTAATCGCATCCTTATTATTTATTATTCTTTTAAAAGCAATATTATTAAGATCAAATTTAGTACCTTTTTTTATTTTTTCTGAAGCTACACAAAACCTCTGCAAACTTAGCTTTTTATTTAATTCTTTTTTAGTAGGTTCCTTATTGTTCTTCCCTAAAATTTTTTCTATTTTTCTAATTTCAGTTACCATATTCTTAAATTCTTTAGGGTCTAAAGAAATTTTATGATCAAATCCTCTAGCTTTATTATCTAAAGTAAAGTGTTTTTCTATAATTTTAGCTCCTGCCGCTACTGCTAATAGTGAGGCTTTATAATTTAAAACATGATCAGAATATCCAGTAATTACATTAAACTTTCTATTTAAATATCTAATTGAATTTAGATTAGTTTCTCCTATTGCTGCAGGGTATACAGATACACAATGTAAAATTGCTAAATTGTTTTTTCTCTTGTTTTGAATATTTTTAACAACAGTTTTTATTTCTTCAATGCTTGCCATACCAGTTGATAGAATTATTGATTTTCCAGTTTTCTTTATTTCTTTTATCAAAGGCAGATTAGTTAATAAGCCCGAGGAAATTTTATAAAAATTTATATTTAATTTCTCACATAAATCTAAACTTTTAAGGTCTCCTGGAGTAGCAAATATATCTCCTTTATGTATAAATTTCTTTAATAAATTTTCATACTCATTAGCTTTTAATAAAGATTTTTTAAAAAGTTTATATGAAATTGATTTTTCTTCGTATGATAAATCTGGGTCTACAATTTGAAATTTAACTGCATCGGCTCCTGCTTTAAAAGCTTCCTTTGTAAGAACAATTGCTTTATTTACATCTCCCTCATGATTAATTCCAATTTCTGCTATAATATAACATGGTGAGAATACTGAAATAGTTTTTTTTCTATTTAAATAAAATTTGCATTTATTATTTTCTAACATTGAAAACACCTTTTAGTTTTTTTCCTTCTAAAAATTTTTCTGGTTCTTTAGTTTCTAAAAAATATTTTACTTTTTCCAAACTCTTTTTCATTCTGCTTATAGTTGAATTGAATATTTGCTTGTTGTTATGCTTTAGACATAAGTTATAGCTTGACCCTATGAACAAACCACTTTTTATAAGTTCTTGCCTAAATAAATGCAATGTAATATTAGATTGATTTTTAAATGTAAATCTTGGCCACCAATTGTTCCCTTCCATCTCAATATATTTTTGCAAATTCAATCTTAATATTATATCATTTGTCTGTTTTATTAATTTGCTACCAAGCTCTTCTAATTTTTGAGGAACATTTAAAATTTCTAGCTTTTTTATAGTAGCCAAAGCAGCAGCCATTGAAAGTGTTTCTCCTGCGAATGTTCCTGAAACAAATATTTCTTCTATATTTCTCATTATTTTTTTTCTACCTACTATTGCCGAAATAGGATACCCGTTAGCCATAGACTTACCAAAACAACCTAAATCAGGCATTATTCCAAATTTTTTAGATGCTCCTCCTATATGTGTTCTAAAACCACAAACTATCTCATCAAATATAAGAAGAATACCAGACTTTTGGCATAAACTTTTTAATTCTTTTAGATAATGTTTTTCAGGAATTATAATACCATCTGGTTCAACTATAATTGCGCATATTTTATTTTTAAATTTCTTAATTTTTTTAACTAAATCGTTAATATCATTGTACTTAAACGTTTTTGTGAGTCTACTTACTTCTTTAGGAACACCCATATTTCTTGAAGTAGAACCTATATACCAATCATGCCAGCCATGATATCCAGACACTAATACAATGTCTTTTTTTGTATAAGCCCTTGCTAACCTTACAGCAGCAGACAATACATCTGATCCATTTTTTCCAAATCTTACCATTTCAGCATAAGGTATTATTGACTTGATTTTTTCAGCTAGTTCTATTTCTATAGGATGCGACATAGAAAATACAACTCCTTTTTTCATTTGTTCTTTGACAGCAATATCTACATCCTTATCTTGATATCCTAAAATGATAGGTAACAATGATAATAAATAATCTATATATGTATTTCCATCTACGTCTACTATTTTACATCCTTTGGCTTTTTCAAAAAACATAGGTGAAGCTCCAAGAGGCCACTGTAATGATGATTTAGAAAATGTCTGAGTAGCTAAAGGTATTGTATTTAAGGCTTTATTATATAAATTATTAGATTTACGAAATGAAATAGTCATTATTTTATTTTTTTAATAATTTGTTTCAACTTTGAATTACTTAATTCTTTCTCCCGCAAAGAATACTTTTTTACTTCTTTTGTAAGGCTCTCAATTTGTTTACCACTCAAAGAAACTTTTAAATCATTTAATATTTTTTTAATTCCTGCCTTACCTGAAAGCTTTCCTATAGATATTTTACCTCCTGATAGACCAAATTTTTCTGCTTTCAATATTTCAAAGCTATTTTTATTTTCAATAACAGCTTTTTGATGCATTCCAGAAGCATGAGTAAAAACATTTTTCCCAAAAACTGGCTTATTATTATGTATTTTTATTCCTGTTATTTTTTCCAATAATACATTCGCTTCAGCTAGTTTTTTAAGTCTAATATTTTTTTTTAAAAGATTTTTGTATTTTAAATCTAAAATTGCTAATACCTCTTCAAGAGGAGCATTACCTGCTCTTTCTCCTAAGCCATTTATAGTACACTCCACTTGCCTTGCTCCTGAATTAATTGCTGCTATCGTATTTGCAGTAGCAAGGCCTAAATCGTTATGACAATGTGCTGATATAAAAACTTTTTTAAACTTTTTTATATAGTCTTTAATTTCTGAAATTAACATAGAATATTCTTCAAAAGAACAAAACCCAGTGGTATCAGGCAAAGATATAGTAGTAGCTCCACTATCTATAGCAACATCAATTAACTCCTTGAGAAATTTCTTTTCTGCTCTGGGAGCATCTTGAGCAGTAAACTGTATATCTTCGAAAAAGCCTCTTGCTTTACAAATACTTTGTCTTAAATTTTTTATTAACTGTTTTTTAGTAGTGTTAATTGAATATTTTAAATGTATATTAGATGAAGGAGCAACTACTTGAATACGACTTTTCTTTGCCTCTTTTAAACTTTCATATGCAATCTCAATATCACTTTCTTTTGCTCTTGAAAATGCACATAAAATAGTATTTTTTTTCTTAAATAGTTTACTAATTTTTTTAATATTATTTTTTTCATTTTCAGAAGCTGCAGGAAATCCAACTTCTATAATATCTAATCCTATTTGATACAATATATTTGTAATTTTTATTTTATCACTTAAACTAAAAGCTATACCAGGGGTTTGTTCACCATCTCTTAGTGTTGTGTCATGAAAAAGAATTTTATTCAAAATTATTCCTTTAAGTAGTAAAAAAATATATATAAATTATCTTAACTAATATTAACTTATTTAGAATTTATAGGATATTTATTTTTTCTTGCTTCAATTAAATCTTTAGGCCTTCCTATATCAGTCCAATTCTCATGTATTGGAAATATCATAATATTCATTCCTTTTTTTTTACCTCTATTTAATAACTCTGGCATATCTATATATTCTCTTACATCAAGAAGCTTCAAAATTTTATTTGATAAACAGTATATACCAGCAGATACGTAATTATTTATATTAGGCTTTTCTTCCAAATTCAGAAAATTACCTTTGATATCATGTCTTATGACCCCATAAGGTATTTCAACTAAATGGTTTGCTACTGCAATGGTGGCATCAGAATTATTTTTAGAATGAAAATTAATTAAAGCTTCAAAGTCTAATGTTGTTAGTATATCGCCGTTTACAACTAGTATATTAGATTTTTTTATATTAGGAAGTAATTTTAATGAACCTGCTGTGCCAAGAGGTCTTCTTTCTGTAAGAACTTTTACTTTATTTTTTCTTTTTGTTTTTGTCAAAAAATCGTGAATTTGCTCTTTTAAATGATGTACAGATATAAAAATGTTTTGCACTTTAATTTTTTCAATATTTTTAAAAATATGCTCTAAAAGTGGTTTGCCTCTTACATTCACTAGTGGTTTAGGTTTATTTTTAGTTTTATCACCTAACCTTTTACCATAACCTCCAGCCATAATAAGAACATTTAGTGGGATTTTTTCATCTACATCATTTATTACAATCTTAACCAAATTATCATTTTTATTTAAAACTGGTAAAAATGGAAAGTAAGTGTCTATTCTAGACAGTAATGTTTCAAAATTATCAGAATTATTATCATATGCTTTTATAGGGGTTTTTTGCATAAAATCGTCCACTTTGCCTTTTAAACTTTTCCCAGCAATTAAAGATCTCCTAATATCTCCATCCGTAATAGTACCAAGTAGCTTCTTTTTTTTATTAACAACTATCAAAAAAGGATATTCTCTAGCTTTTTCCGTAAGCTTTTTTAAGACATTGAGAATTAAAGTGCCCTCTAAAACAATGTAGTTGTTAATACCTAAAATCTTTAATTTCATTTTAAATTATTTTTTATATGCCAATATCATCATGTGACTAGACTCACCAGAACTTGAAAGAAAATTTTGAAATTGTTTAAGTTTTTTAGTGTTATTTTCTTTATATAGTTGCTGAAGAAAACCTCCCAAAGCGTTTGATTTAATGTTTTTTTTATCTAAAGCGCTTCTTACCAAATCTACATCAAGTTTTCCAGGAGTAGTTACTTCAATAAATTTAAATCCTACATTTTTTAATAGCAAACTGATAGAGTTAGGGTTAAACATATTTAAGTGTTCATGATCTACACTAGTAGAAAACTTTCCAAGTACAGTCGTTTCAAAACCACTTATATTAGGACATGTTAGAAATATACAGCCGTTTGGTTTAGTGATATCGTAACACCATTTTAAAAACTTTTTAGGGTTATATAGGTGCTCAATTACCTCAAAATTTGCTACTACGTCGACTTTTTCCTTCATGACTATATTCTCATATGCCTTTTCAATAACAACTAAATTATTTTTTTTTCTAAGCTTCGCAGCTAAATCTGGGGTTGGTTCGACAGCAATTATTTTTTTAAAAAGTTTCAATTTTTTTACAGCCTCTACAAAAAAACCGTAAGCAGCTCCAATTTCTAAAAGTGTTTTACCTTTAGTGTCAATTTTTTTTGATAAATATTTAGCCCTTGGCATAAAGATTTTTTTTAATCTTACTTCTTCTGTTCTAGAAAAAATATTTTTTGCAAAAAATTCGTAATTTACTGACCTAGAATAAAACTCTTTTAATATTTTTTCAGTTGGTCTTGGGTTAACAAACTGAGTATTACAATCTTTACATAAAACTTGAGTTAAAAAATATTTTTTATATAAATACTTATAATTGTTGCTCCCACATGAAGGACAGCATACTAAAGAAAAATTTTTTTGTTTTTCTTTTAACCACATTACGTCATTTTTAATTACCTTTTTGTGTTCTATTTCCAAAAATTTTGGTCTAATATCATTTTCATCCATTACCTTAATCCCATATATTTCTTTTTTCCCATTTACCCTTGGAGTTTGTCTTCCATACTTTTTCACTTCTAAATGTGTTAGCTACTCTATCGAACTCTTCTTCAGTCATATTCACGTAATCTAACCAATCATAGGTATCTGAAGATTTAACATGATCATACTTTTTTACCAAAGAAATACCCTCTGCCCTTGTCATATGCCCATTACGTATATCCTTACACACATGATCTGTAGCCCTACCATAACCAAATTTAATATATTTTAAATAATCATGAACTCCGTTTTCATATTTATCATCAAGATTTGAAAAATTTCTATATGTTCTCTCAAATGGATATGGAGATGGCTTCCATCCATATTTATTCATCACTAATTGCACATGTTTATTAGCGTCCCATGGATCATAATTACCAATAAATATACCTCTTAACCCCACCTTTTTAATTTCTTCATCATTGGGATATTTACACCATTCCATTTCTTTTTCTTCTATTTTTTCCCTATCTGAATTAAGCATATCTACCCAATCAAAACCTCTTAGAAGCTGATCTTTCCTATAACGAGAGGTATATTCAACTAGGTCATTCATAGAGTGCATACCTCCAAGATCAGTCCAGCCATGTTCACCCCAGAAAACTAAAGGTATATTCATTTTAATACCCATTTTCATTGGCAAAGTAGCAATTCCTGCATGATTATGCCAGTTCATATCTCCCATTAAGTAAAAACATAATCTATTTAACTTAATGATGGTATCAGTTCCAGGAGAAAAAATGAAATGATCAACATTAAATACATCTTTCATTCTAGTGAGATTCTCCCAACCTGTTTTGAGATAATTATTGCCATTATATGTTACTAATAATGGATTTAAACCTAAAATATTTTTTACATAGTGAACTTGATAATAACTATCTTTTCCTCCTGAGACCCCAATAATACATTCATACCCAGAAGGCTTTCTATATTGTTCTATATCATTCAATAACCATTTTAATCTCTCATCCCAGTCAATATTTTTTTTTTCTTCATGTGTTCTGCAACCACTACATATACCTTCTTCATCAAACACTAAACTGACAGCAGATGAGGTAGGGTAAACACATTTATTGCACCAAGATATTTCAGGCAAATTTTTGTTTATAGTCATTTTTATCTTATATCACTTCTATTTATTTTTAAAAAGGCCTTAAATATTGGATATGCATTTTCAGTAAAATGAAAAATATTACCTGCTGCTATAGCCTCTGCCCTTGTTTTATTAAAGCAATCTAAAATATGAAATTTATTTCCTGCACCACTGCAAGCTATTACTGGAATACTTACAGAATCAACCAAATTATTAATTATTTCATAATTATAACCTCGTGCTTCTCCATCATTATCTATAGATTGCAAAAGAATTTCTCCAGCACCTAATCCCTCTAATCTTTTTCCAAGTTCAATTGGGTCTTCTTCAAGCATAATTCTTCCTTTATCAGAAAAAGCTATAGCCTTCCCTTCCACTATTTTATAATCAATGCTTGAGACTATGGCCTGTCTGCCAAAAATTTTTGCAGACTCAGTAATTATGTTCGGATTTGTATTAGTAATAGTATTTATGGCTACTTTATCTGCTCCATTACAGATTATAGTCTCTATATCATTAATATTTTTAATATTACCTCCGAATGTTAATGGCATATGACTTTCTATAGATAGCTTTCTAATTAACTCTAAAATATTTTCTACTGGTTTTATTTTATAATCTTTTCTATTGTGAGTAATGTTTTGATCAGTACTTATATCTAAGATAACTAATTCATCCACATCCCATTCTTTCATTCTTTCAACATGAGAATAAGGGTCACCAATAATCTGATGTATTTTAAACTGTTGACTTCTTACCATCCAGCCATTTCTAAAAAATAAAATAGGGATTAATCTTCTTTTATACATTACGATCTTTCTTAATTTTGATCATAGAAATTTTGCAAAAATAATTCACCTATTCTTCCACTTTTTTCAGGGTGAGACTGAATGCCAAGTATATTTTTTTTCTTTACTATTGAAGTAAAATTTGTCCCATAATATGTTTTTCCTATTTCTACACTTTTCTCACAATACATTACATTAGTGTGAGCGAAATACATATCTTCATTATTTATATTTTTGAGAAAGCTATTACCACTACTTATTTTTATAGTATTCCAACCCATATGAGGAAGGCTTAAGTTATTATTCAATAACCTTTTTACATTTCCTTCTATCCACCCTAAAGCATTATAAACTTTAAATTCCTCGCAGGTTTTAGCTAGAATTTGCATGCCTAAGCAAATTCCTAGAAAAAAAACACTTTTTTTAATAACTAAGTCATTTAAAGCCATTATAAATTGTTTTTTTTCTAAACTATTCAGAGCTTCTCCTACAGCACCTACTCCCGGCAGAATAATATGAGTTGGACTATATTTTAATAAAGATTTACCGTCTTCTACAATATATGGCTTATAATTGAGTCTAACTAAGGCATTAAATACTGAATTTATATTTCCTATGCCCATATTTATTAATGCCAATTTTTTTTTCATAACATTTTATACCTATGCTTTTTTTTATTAATAGATTTTGAATTTAATTAAATTAAATTTTTTTGTATCTTAAACAAATTACAAATCATCTAAACTAATACCTTCTTCAAATTTAATTTTATTTTTAACCTTTTTTCCTATTATGTTAGCAATGTCCTTCGGCTTTAACTCACTTTCTGGTCTACAAATTTTTAGCATATTATGAGTAATAGTTTCACCAACCTCTATATCTCTTGCAGCATACACTCCTCTTCTAATTTGCTTGATTGTTTCTTCCCCTTCTACCAGTGGCTTTTTTAGAGAACCTCTGGCTTTAAATATATTTAAAATACTGTCAGTTAAATTCTTAAAGTCTGTTGGGTTACATGAATGTTTATGATCTGGCCCTTCTAAAGAATTATCTATAGTAAAATGTTTTTCTATCAAATTAGCTCCATTTGCAACAGCTGCCATTGCAATATCATTACCTACAGTATGATCAGAAAAACCTATTGGAACATCAAAAGATCGCCTTAATTCCTGAAGGTATCTTAAATGAACATCTTTAAAATCTGTAGGATAATTAGAAATACAATGTAATATAGCAACTTTTATTTTTTTATTTATACAATATATTACATCAATAGCATCACTAACTTCTTCTATATTACTAGCTCCTGTAGATATAATTATGGGAAGAGATTTTTTAGCTACCGCACTTAAAAGTGGAAAATTATTTATATCACCAGATGCAATTTTATAACATTGAGTATTTAACTTATGATTGATATTAACTGACCATTCATCAAAAACAGATGAAAAAAAAATAATACCAATTTTATTAGAGTAGTCATAGAGCTCAGCTAATTCAAACTCATCAAGCTGACAACTTTGAAATAACGGATAGTACTTACTTTTTTTTAAGCAAAAACTTTCAACTTTAAAGCTTTGTATTTTAACTGCATCTGCTCCACTCTCTTTAGCAGATAAAATCATTCTTTTCGCTAGATTTTTATCTCCGTTATGATTTATGCCTACCTCTGCAATAACAAAGGGTTTACTATTATCTCCTATTAAATGATTTCCTATCTTCAAAATAACCTACGAATGTTAATTTATATTATTAAACTTTTAAAATTATAGATAGTATTTTTTCTTTTTAAAGTTAATAAAATCTTTTCTGCCTTTTTAAATTCTTCAAGAGTGTCTACTGTTAAATTATCATATTTAAACCTATGATTAGTTTTAATATTAACTATCTTAAATAAACTTTTATTGTTTCTGAATGATGTGGTCACATGTTCTAAGTCTTCTTTGATTTTTAAGGGCCTTATCTCTTTAAGTTTTTTTCCCTTAAATATCTCAACATATAAACCAATTGGAAAACCAGAGTTTTCTATATTATTGATATAATCGTAGTGATTATATTTAGCAAGTGTTTCTTCTACCAAAAAATCAATTAAGTTAAAATCTACAAAAGGATTGTCAGCAGTTAATCTTATTATAAATTTAGGCTTATACTTTTCATTAATTTCTTCAAACCTTGATAAAACATCTTGTTCACTTCCTCGAAAACATGAAATTTGTAACTTCCTACATAATTCTTCAATTATATTATTTTCTTCACAATCAGAAGTTGCTATTATTAATTTTTGAATATATTTAGATTTAATTACATTATTAACTAAATTTTCCAACATAGGTTTTCCAAGCATAAGTTTCATAACTTTACCTGGTAGTCTTTTTGACCCTATTCTTGCTTGAATAATACAAATAATATTATTATTTCTTACCATTATGTTAATTGTTTCATGATTATTTTTGCAATTCTTATCAGACCTTTACCATCTATTTTATTTTTGATACTAGCTTTAATTATATTGGTTTGGCTTATAGTTTTCTTTAGAGAAAATACTATCTGCTGAATACTCAATTTTTTAATTAAGCCAGCATTCACACATAGTTTTTCTTTGCTAAGGTCATTAGCATAAATATTTTGGAAAACTTTTTGATTAAGCAAACATGTAGGTTTACCACACGCAATAGACTCATAAGCTAGATGTCCATAACTAGTTACAATAATACCAGCATTACTTATTAAACGGTCAATATTCTTAACATTTTTATGAATTCTTAGATTCTGTTTATCTAACAGTGTATCCTTTTTTAGATCAATTATATTTACAGGAGATTGCAGAAAGTCTATAGTTTTTACAGAATTTAAAAAAGAGATAGCTTTCAATATTTTTCTGATATTTGCACTTCCCTTATTTCCTCCTAAAGCAATTAAAATATTATTTTTAAGACTATTTTTTGATTTCTTTATATTAACAGGTGCATATTGCAAGCCCCACATAAAATTATTCGATAACTTTATATTATTAGTAATTTTATAACCTATAACTAAAGTACTATCTAAGAATTTTACATCAGGAATTTTTTTTCCATTTGCAAATAATATTACCTTTTTTGACCTTTCTTTAATTTCATTAAAAAAGTGCTTATTAATTTTTTCTGGATCTCTGATATCGTCCATCCTATCGTATATAGCTAGATCAGGTTTTGAAATGTTATTAAAACTTATTTTATGATTTTTTTTTATCCAGCTTTTAATAGAGCTATTAATTTCTCCATTTAAATACATTTTAAATGTTTGATTTTGCTTTTGAGAGCTTAAAATTTTAATAATTTTTAAACATCTGGACAGATGTCCAAAACCAACTCTTTCGTTTGCATGAGTAAAAAATACCAACTTTTTCATATATTTTGGTGGCTAAAATTAAGTTAAATATATTATTTTTGATTTAAGAATAAACTATAAACTTAATTTGTCTATTAACAAATTAGTGCTTTTATTATTTTTCAATATTAAATTTCTATTTATATTTTCTTTTTTTCTTTTTAATACTCTACTCAACTCTTTAGGATTTTTATTTATGAATTTATCTACATATTTATTTACCACTGATTTATTTTTACTCAATTTTAAAACTTCATCACTATAATGAGAGTATTCAATTACATAAACATCATTTACCCATGCATCAGGCATAGCATAACTAAAATAATTCCCTATACAAAAATCAGAGAACTTTGCTAATACAGATACATGATTGTATACTATAAAAATTCTTCTTTTATTTTTGAAAGTTAAAATTTTTTTTAGTTTCTTCATATCTGTTATTGCATGTGGTTTAAGAAGAATATTTAATTCCGTTTTATTTATTATCAAATCTATTGTTTCATTTAACAAAGATGCTCCTGTGCTTTTGGCATGTAGTGTGGGTAAATTGTCTAGGCTACCAATGATAAAAATTATATTTTTCTTTTTATTTTTTAACCATTTTGGTTGAAGGTTTTTTTCAGTATTTGCAAGATCTTCTATTTTTTTTTTCCATGCACTCAATATTCTAGAAGGATTAATTATAAAAAAACTTTTATTAAGTTTTTTTGCATATTTTAATTGATGCCAATGGTCATTAAAAGCAACTAAACTTGCGTAGTTTTTTACATAATTACTATCTTCAGTTCTATTTTTATAAAAAATAGAATCTGTCTTTAAAGTAAGTTTCTCTGTTCCCCAACTATTGCTATCAAAATAGTATGTATTTTTCTTATTTATATAGTAAATTAAATTTAATGGAAATTTTTCAAGAGCATTGAAATGTATACATATGGATTTAGAAAAGATCGTATTTATTGATATAGCCAATAAATTAATAACTTTAAATAAAATATTTAGTATTTTATGATTATTTAGAACTTTCCATCCGAATAAATGTAATGAACCAGTTAAAGATAAAATTGAGTACAAGTTTTTATTTTTTTTAATAATGTTATAAGTTTTTTTATTAAAAACATAAAAAATAATTTCAATGTTATTATTTTTATTTTTAACTTCTTGTGCTATTGGCACTATCGTATCACAAGATATAATTTTGTTATTAAGAAAAATATATATTTTTTTTTTAAATATCATTTTGTATCTATTTTATATTTTTGAATAGATATTTTGGTACCTTCATTATGTTTTATATGTTTATTAATATCTCTCAATTGAGGGTTTTTTTTAAATAAATTAATTACCTGTTGCCAACTACAATAATCATTTAATTCTTGAAAGATAATGTTCATAAGCTTTAAATCTTCAGGTACATCTAAAGTCCACCTATAGTGACTATAATTTTTATTATTTTTTACCTGTTCTCTGATAAAGTTTCCACATTCATAAATTGTTGAAAGGTTTCCTGATAAGTAGGGAGTAACATGCTCTCTCATCACTGGATTATTTGAAAAAGCTTCAGCTTTAAAAAGACATTCTGTTTTAAAAAATTCAACATCTAATCCATCAGGATATGTTCTAATTATAGTATTAGAAACGTAGTCAGCATTAGTCTCTAAACCTTTTTTAATAACATCATCTATTATAGAAGAATCTATAAGTGGACAGTCTCCTGTAATCCTAACAATGTATTTTGGCATTATTTTTTTTGCTATTTCAGTATATCTAGACAGTACATCGTCTAAGGCACCTCTATAAACGTTAAACCTTCTATCTTTTAAAAATTTGGACAATTCATCATCAGTCTTGTCTATACTGGTAGCCACCCAGGTTTGATCAATTTTTTTACTTTTACCTATTCTCTCTAAAACTCTTTCAATACATGTTTTGCCTTGAATTTCTATTAATGTTTTACCTGGCAAGCGTTTTGAGCTCATCCTAGCTTGAACAATACATATAATTTTTTTTTCTTTCATAATTTATTCATTAATCACATTACAGCTGACAGCAGGCACAACTCTTAAAGGTTTTTTCAAAACTTTAAATTTAGGCAATTTTTTTTTATTTCTAAGTTTCAATAGACCTTCATAAAGTTGGATGCCACTTATTATCGAGGCTATACTACTTCCACTCGGTCTTGGATTTACTTCTAATACTACTAAAGAGCCATCTTTTTTTGACATAATATCAATATCTACTAACCATGAAATATTAAATATTCTGATAACTTTTCTTGCAATGCTCTCTAATTTTTTATTACTGTAAACTATATTTCCTTTATAAGGTACACCTGCAGGATTAATTCTTTTTCTAGCAGAAAAGGCTAACAACTCTCCATCTATTGATAATGTGTCAAGATCATAGCATGGAGTGTAAAGTCTTTCAGATATTAACTTAGGATAACCATCTTTAAAGTACTTATTAAAATATTTAATAAAATAAGAAAAGCTCATATGAGTTTCTCTAGATTCCATATAATTAGTTTTTCCTCTAACTTCTTTAGAAATAACAAAAACTCCTCTATTACCTCTAGAAGAGGGATTTTTAATAACAAATGAAAAATTCTTTTTAAAAAGATTTTTTGATAGTATTAATAATTCTTTTTTATCATTTGCTATTTTATAAAGGGGCACTTCAATATTATTCTTTTTTAATACCTGATAAGTTTTAATTTTATTTGAAATTATTTTAGTAGTAATAAAATTTTGACAAAAGACTGTAACCCCCAGATTCTCAAAAATCAATTTATTTTTTGATAAATTAAATGCTTCTTCATCAGAACATGGCAAGATACAATTAATATTATATTGTTTTGAGAGTTTAATTAAAATTTTAATATATTCTTTGCTATTACCTTTAGGAACCTTGCAGAATTTATCCGAGTAAAATTTTGCATTTTCATTTTCATAAATATCTACTGCAAGAACCCATACTTTATCTTTAATTGACTTTTTTAGATATTTTACATTTTGAGGCCCTAAATAGCCACCCGCAGATGTTATAATTACTCTATATTCAAACTGCATAATAATAATTCACCTCAATTAAGATAATACTTTATTTAAAGCATTTATAATATAATCTAAATCTAACTTTTTTAATTGAACATAAATTGGAATACTTAAAGTTTTGTTATAATAGGTTAAGGCATTCTTCAGTTTTCCTTTAAAGGTTTTTTTATAGTATGGCTGCATAAATAGAGGAATGTAATGCACCTGTGTACCAATGCCAAATTTTTTAAGTTCTTTAATAACAGCTTCCCTACTCTTTCCAAGTTTAACAAAATCTATTGATAAAGGAAATAGATGCCAAGCATTAGATAATTGATTTTCAGTTTTATTAGGAAGTTTAACATAATTATTTATATATATATTATTAAAGTAGTATTTAGCTATAAGCCTTCTTTTTTTTAAATTACTATTTAATCTTTTCAATTGGCTTAAACCTAAAGCACAACTAATTTCATCAGCTCTATAATTCCAACCTATTTTTTCTATTTCGTAGTACCAAGGTAATGCTAGTTTTTTATTACTTTTCTTTTCTTTAATCATGAAATGATTTCTCATATCCTTAGCATAATTAAATATTTTTTCATTATTAGTAGTAATACATCCACCCTCTCCCATAGTTATATGTTTAATAGCATGAAAACTAAAACTAGAGGCCTCACTATATCTGCAACTTCCTGTTGTAAAAAATTTTTTATTTTTTGAAATATACTGAGCTCCAGGTGCATGACAAGCGTCTTCAATTAAAATACATTTATACTTTTTACACACTGCACTTATAGCCTCTAATTCACAAAGCCTACCACCTAAATGAACTATGCTAACAGCTTTAATCTTGTATTTACTACTTTTTAGAGCAACTTCTAATAATTCAGCAGTTATTAAACCTGTTTCAGGGTCAACATCACAGAATTCGACGGGAGCATTGCACATTCTAGCAGCATTAGCCGTTGCCAAAAAAGTTATCGGAGTAGTCATTAATCCATTTTTTTCATTCAGCCCAATAGCCTTATATATCATATGTAAAGCTGCTGTTCCTGAGTTGCATACTATTGTATATCTAGAATTAAATAACTTGGAAATTTCTTTTTCAAACTCCTTTATCTTTCTACCCTGAGTAAGATAACCTTGTCTTAATACTTTTGTTACTTCCTCTATATCTTTATTTAATATCTCAGGTTTAGAGTATGGATATTTTATCTTCATCAAAATCTTTAATTATTTTTGCTATACGTTTAGAACCATTTCCATCCAACAATGCTTTACCATTTTCTACTTTTGTAACCCTAATGCTATCACATAAAATTAAATTTACCATGCTATTTAATATAGAGCGTATATTATTTTCACTCACAAAGGCTACATTTTGTCTCTGCCAATATCTAATTAATTTTTTTTGTATTTTATTTTGAGGTATTACTATAGATGGAACACCAATCTGAATTCTTTCTAAAAAGCTCATTCCTAGTGCCCCTAAAGCTAAATCAAATTTTATGTATAAATCTTTTAGATTATTCTTATTTAAAAATAATCTAAAAGATTTATTTCCTTTAATAGTTTCTTTTATATCGTTTAAATGCGGACAAGTACTACCTATAAAAATATCACAATTTATTTTTATATTTATTATCTTCATCAGATAAATTACTGACTTGATAGCTAATACTGAGTAACCTTTTGAATCATAAAAGCCCATATTTATTAAAATATTTAATTTTTTTTTTTATATAAAAATACTTTTCTATTTTTTTTTTTTTTTTTGTGTCTACAGCAGCATATTTAATACCTGTATGAATATTATTATTTTTATGTACAGTAATAGGGTGTGGAAAAATAACTTTACAGCCACCGATTTGAGTTAACGTATCTTCTATAGCTATTACTTTTACTTTTTTTGATATTTTTGTTTTAATCTTATTGCTGATATCATAAGAATCAATCACTACTAAGCTAATATAATAACTGGATAAAAAGTCTAATATTTTTTTTAATGATATTTTTTTAATTTTTACTACAATATCATTTTTTGGTATAAGGTTGTTATCATCGCTGTCAATAAACCATACTACATTTTTATTAAGTTTTTTTCTAATGTTTAAGCATCTCGCTAGGTGTCCTTGTCCTCTTCTATTATTAGAAGAGACTATTAATGCAACTTTAGCCATCTATCCTCAATACCTAAATACTTTTTAATAATTTAATAATTTCTTTTTCCTTGAACCATTTTTTATTAGTATTACTTGCATATTCAAAAGACTCAGTTATTCTTTTTCCTTTATTTTTAAGGTTCTTTTTTAACTGCTTTGTATTCCACCATGAAAACATAGGTTGAATTATATAATGATCTTTCATGTCTATACAGTTCAAAGACTCCTCTCTAGGTATCATAACTTCATGAATTTTTTCACCTGGTCTAATTCCTACTATATCAAAATTTCCTTTGCCAGCCATTACTTCGATTAAATCTAGGATTCTAATACTATAAAGCTTGGGTACAAATATTTCTCCTCCAGACATATTTTTAACAGAATTAAGTACAAATTTTACACCTTGTTCTAAAGTTATAAAAAATCTGGTCATTTCTTTATTCGTCAATGGTAATTTTTTTTTACCATCTAAAAGTAGTTGTTTGAAGTATGGAATTACACTTCCTCGTGAAGCGACTACGTTGCCGTACCTTACTACAGAAAATTTAGTTTTAACTTTGCCAGAAAGATTATTTGCAGCAACAAATAGTTTATCAGAACATAATTTAGTAGCTCCGTATAAGTTGATAGGATTAGCAGCTTTATCCGTGGACAATGCTATAACTTTTTTCACATTATTTTTTATACTTGCCTGAATAATATTTTGAGCACCTATAATATTAGTTAATATACATTCTGTGGGATTATATTCTGCTGAAGATACAATCTTTATAGCTGCTGCATGTATAATAATATCAATACCTGAACAAGCTAATTCTAATCTTGTATAGTCTCTAATGTCTCCTAAAAAATATCTAATTTTAGGATATTTAGTTTCAGGAAATTGCTTTGACATCTCATATTGTTTTTGTTCATCTCTGCTAAAAACTACTACTCTATTAGCCTTATTCTGTTTAAGAATATTTCTTACACATTCTTTCCCAAAAGATCCTGTTCCTCCTGTAACTAAAATACTTTTATTTTTAAATTCTTGCATATAAATACCTCTAAAATTCTATTTGATTTTGATATATATAAAATGTAACCAGACTTATTGTAGCCATTCTAATTAAAAAACTTTTTATAAACATATTTTGTTTAGTTTGTAATATATTCATTTTTGACAGCTAATAAAAATAAATCATGATAGTTTTTTTCTTCAGGGTAATTAGATATTTTCGCTTGTATAACAGAAAAACCATTTTTTTCTAATACAGCAAAATAATTATGATGGAAATCTGCAGTCATTCCTCCGATAGGAGAAAGGTTTTGGTCTATACTCTCTGGTCTTTTGATCATAATGCTACTAAATGAAAATGGAAGTGCCCACCAAGGTTCAAAAAACAACAAACACTTAACGCCCGTCTTTTGAAAGGTTTCTATATATTGGTGAAACTCTTTGTTATTAAATTTAGGTGAAGTACTGAGCATCATTACAAAATCTGCTTTTACTTTTTTTTGTTTAAATAATTTTAATGCATACCCATTATGAACTTTCCAATTTTTTCTCTTTCCCAATTTGCTGTTCAATACTTTAAGGTTTTCTTGAAGATCTATTGAATGAAAGTTGATCTTTGAAAATTTTTTTGAAAAAAAATTACTTATTGTATCTACCCTTGCCCCTATGTGACAAACTGTTTTAATCTTAAGTTTTTTATTTTTAATTATTTCATTTACTATTCCCGCAACTCTTTGTTGTTTAGAATATTTAGTTGTAAGACTATCATATTCATTTATCATTTTATTAGTAATCTCTGTTTTCTCAATTGTTCTTTGGAGAACAGGAGTTAATAATGATTTGTTATAAGATTTCCATTCATTTAATATACTATCTGTTAAAGCGCCCATATGCATAATTTTTCTTTTCGACTCATAAAAATCATATAAATATTTTGAAGATCTTCTTAAATTAAGTTTTCCCAGAATTAAATGAAGTCTAATCCTCATGCCAACATATAAAGATACATAAAGAGTTTTAATAATTCCTACTTGTAATTGAGTATTATATACCTTTTCAAATTTCATAATATTTTATATTTATATCTTAGTATAACATAATCAAATTAAATTAAATTAATAGTAATTTTTGATTGTTTAAATGCATCTATAGTTGATATAGATTTTTTTTAAGACATAAATAAATAATACAATTTTTTTAATATAAAAAAATTATTATACAGTATTAGGCATGTTCAACCATAACCATTTTTTTATAATGATTTGAAGCAATACTATCTTTAAAACTTCTAAATTCATCTATATAAGTAGATTTTAAATCCAGTTCTTTTAATATATAATTCAGTTCATCAGTTTTTAGACTAAAGTCTTTTACTGATCTCTCTATGGTGAAACCCAAAAAAGTTGTAAAGTAATTATTAGGATTATTTTTATTATATTCTTGATAATCAAAAAATATCTTTCCTGATGGCTTAAGGTGTTTTTTTAACTCCTTTAAAATTTTGTACACCTCTGATTTTGGATTATGGTTTATGACTGAATATAATAATATGAAGTCAAAGCTTTTTTCTTTAACTAAACTATACATTGTTTGATTTAAGGAAAGTAATATCTTATAGCTTTTTTTTTTTGTAGAAGAAGCAATATATTCTTTTGCTAGTTTGACTCTTACTTTAGATAAATCTACCCCTATATACTTATTATCATTTAAATAATCTATAAAAGGTAATGCCATCCTGCCATATCCACAACCATAATCTAAAAAATCATGATTTTTTTTTAAACCTTTATTTACTAATAGTTTTTTTACTTGCTTACCCGTATCTAAAGCCCAAAAGTTAGTATCGTGTTTAACTCTCTTTATACTGCTTATGTCAAGCTTTCTGTCTTGTCTATTTAAAATAATAGCGTAGAAAGTTCTCCAGTCTTTTCCAAATAATAGAAAAATATATCTCAATGGAAAAAGTAATAGCCACTTAATTTTGGTTAAATTCATATTTTTTTAATTACTTATATGTTATTTTTTCTATCTTACCTTTGTTAATTTTTATGATTGTATCAATATTTTCATATGAGGTAATCTTGTGAGATATTAATATTATTGTAGTATTCATATTTTTTTTTATGTTTGCAATAGAATTATTAATATATTGATCAGAATTTTTATCTAGTGCGCTAGTAGGCTCTTCTAAAATTAATAATGATGGTTTTTTAAGAAAAATTCTAGCTAGAATTATTCTTTGCCTTTGTCCTCCAGATAATTTAGAACCCATATTTCCTAGATTAGTCTCTAACTTATCAGGTAAATTATTTACAAATTCATATGCATTTGCTAATTCTAATGCCTTCCAAAGCTCCTCTTCTGTTGCATTTAATTTTGCGTATCTAAGGTTTTCTCCAATTGTCATTCTAAATAATACCGGCTCTTGCGGTATATAAGCAATATTGTTTCTTATAGAGTTTAGGGAAAACTTGTTAATATCATGACCATCAAAATAAATTTTACCCTTAGACGGTACAATAAGTCTAGTTAACATATCAACCAATGTCGACTTTCCTGCTCCAGAATCTCCAACTATTGCAATAAAATTACCTGCTCTTAATTGAAAATTAATATTATCAAGCACAGTTATATTTCTACTTGGGTATTTGAAATAAACTTGATTGAATGTAATATCTTTTTTTAAAGACTTCATTTCATGTCCCGTATTTAAACTTTCATAATTTTTTTTAGCTTCTATAAAAACTTTTTCTAAATATACACATGATGGAAAGTATCTAATTAGATTATTGATATAAGCTTGAAAATTATTCATTAAAGGCATTAGCCTTGAAAAAGCTATACCAAATGTTAATATTATAGTTAATTTTAAATTTAACTCCGAGAATATATTTACGGCTACTAAAAGTAAAAATGTAGTAGATAGAACAAAAAATAGTGAAATAATTGCTGATATCTTGTTTAGCCTGATTTCATTCTTGAATATATTATTTTGTATACTACTTACATTGTCCTCTTCGTATTTTTGATTATTAAATAACCTTATAAGTTTCCATGAAAAAAATCTTTCGTTTATAAAATCTCTATATTTATTTCTATGTTCTAAGTTAAACTCACTAATTTTTTTAGTTTTCCTAATAAAGCCACTTGATAAAATTAGTAGCAGAGATAGAAAGATGCCTATAAACATTGTAATATAGGGCGAAGTAATAAATAGTAACGTAGCATAAGCTAAGCCAGTTAATACTACTACAGTCAACCCATTGTATATTCTTAAAATAGCAGCTACTTGAGGAATTTCATAAGCTGTAATATTACTCAAATGCCCAGCCCTAAAATCTTGGATATAATGTGTTGATGAATTTATAATTAAATTAAAAGTTTTAACCTGTAACCTTCGATCTACTCTCCATTTAAGTTTCTCATTTTCTACTCTATTTACATAATTACTTAATTGTCTCAGTGTAGCCATAACAAAGGCGATTAAAGATAAATTAAAAAGATTGAAATTAATCCCTAAACTTCTAAAAACCTCATATATATACCGCGAAAGAAATGAGTCTTTCTTAAAAACTTCTAGGTCGCCTCCACTCTCTAAATAGCTAAAAATAGGTATAATTAAAGATAAACCAAGCGCTTCAAAAATAACAGTAATCACTCCCAAAGAAATAATTATTAATATTTCCTTTGTATACATTACATTTTGAACTTTAAGGAATTGCCAATGACGTAGTATAAACCTAAATAGGTTAGGAATCTTAGTTAAATTATTCAACATAAACTATATTATTTACAAAAAATAATATATATCAAATTTGAAATTTTTATGATAGCAAAAATATAATTTTTTAATTTTTAAAGTTTATATTTATCTCATTAATAAATTATAAAAGCTTTTTTAATTATAATTATTCCGTCTTTACAAAAACAAAAAGGCCTATTATTTGTATGTATTTTTTCAAAGGCTTTCTTTATTTTAATTTTTTTAAAAATAGCTTCTTTAATATAAAGTTTTTTGTCTCCTATTTCTCCAATAGCTCCAGTATCATCTTTATTACTAAGTGCTCTAATAAAATTAATGATATATTTACCATCCCAGCTCCAGTTGATGACACCGTCATTAGGTATGGTGTTGTAATAATTAGATAATCTTTCATCATTTAATAAAAATTCTTTATTTTTAGAAAAGATTTTTTTTAAACTATTATTCATTATTGCAGGTATTTTATTTACCATATCCTGATACAGAGACCATCCTGTATGGTTTTTTTTAATAATTATTCTATACTTAATTAATATTGGTCCACTATCTATACCTTCATCCATTTTGTGTACAGTTATGTAAGCATATCTTTCTAAATTAATGATTGGTCTAATTGTAGGATATAAGCCTCTATAAGAAGGAAGGTCAGCATAATGAACATTAAAGACACCATTTTTAAATAAATTTAAAAATTTTAATGGTAATATCAGAGGAAATGATACTGAAATAGCAGTAAAAATATTTAATTTTCTTATTAAATTATATATTTTTAAATTCTTAATATTATGAACTTTTAATATTTTTAAATTATTTTTTTTTGCAAGACTAATTAATTTGATAGATTCATTATTATCTTTAACCATAACTAATCCTACTTTTATTTTTCTTTTAATTATTTCTTTAAGAGCAAGAAAACCACTTTGTTTTGCTCCCAAAAATATAATTTCTTTTTCGTACATTTGATGAATACCAAATTTTTAATTATTTTTTTAGATAATCATGATAATTATTTATAAATAATTCAATAGCACGGTCTAAACTTTTTTTTGATATCACAGTTTTATCATTGTAAAATAATGGTGTTGACCTAGCCTCAAATGAAATATTTTTTATAGCTTGTATTAATTTTGAACCATCTTTTCTAATTCCTATTTTAGTTTTAGTATCTAAATTCTGCATAACTTTACCAATAATACTTTTTATATTACTTATGTCTTTAATAGTATATACATTATTTAAAAACGAAAAAGACGAATGTAAAGAAAACTCTACAACCCTTTTACCCATAATTGACGCTTCTAAACTGACAGTTCCAGCCATTGAAGCCACTGCTCTGGCTTGTTTAACCAAGTCTATACCTCTAATAGAAGGGTGGGCCATTCTTATATTAGGGAACTTTAACAGTTCTAAGTAAAAATTCTTACTTCTTCTTCCTACATCAGAATGTTCTTTAATAATTACTTCATATCCAGCTGGCATATTTAGGGCAAGTAATTTAATAATAGCCTTTTGATCATTAAATTCCTTACATCTCGCTTGCACTGAAAACTCTGGCTCAAGTGGTATTGCATAAAATAAAAAGGGTTTTTGAAACTTATTAATATTTCTTTCAGAATTTTTACTTATGAACCTATATATACTCCATTTGTTCAGTTGAAACTTTAAACTAGAAAAAAAACTTACTCTTTTTTTTTTTTTAAAATCTAATTTTATTAAATCTAATACTAAAAATTCAACTCTAAATAATATAATTTTAAAAAGATTTTTTGAAAGTGACATTATTGAATAGGTTTTATCCATTACCCTAGTATCAGGCCAACCTGTTTCTGGAGGTTGAATGCTTTTTAAATTAATTAAATTTTTAAATTTAGTTTTTTTAAAACTTTTTTCTAACTGCTTTGAATCTTGAAAAGCGTTATCAGCCCAAAAACCATAACTCTTAAATTTAGAGTTATAAGGATAAGTTATAAAAATACCCTTATTTTCTAAAACATTAGATAGAGTAGCAGAAAGCAGATCTACTGGCCATACAAAGGCTGTCTCTATATTATATTTAAGTAGTTTCTCTGCAAACCTCACATAACCGTTTACATTTCTGATCATCTCCTCACTTTTTTTTACTTCATTATTAGACCAAATAAAATTTGGGGAGTGTTGTAAAAAGCTAGATGATAGTGCTCTATCTTGTTGTAAAATATCACACATATAATTAATCGAATAAGTCTTTTCTATCTCTCTTGCTTTTTGTTCTTCTTCAATATCTGTTAGACCAAACCCTTTAGAAATAAAATTTTCAAATTCATCATCAACCAATATAAATTGGTCTTTTTGATCCAACAGTTTTGAGTAATTATTTTTTGACTTTTCACTACCTATAATAATAAAACTAGTTTTATACCTTTTTTTCAACTCTGGTATGATTAAAAAGTATAGCCAATCAAGAATTCTATAACTCACAATTAGAATAGTTTTAGGAGATTTTTTTGATTGAGACATATACTACAGTAAATAATAAATTATATCAGAAGCCATTTACTTCTTCAGCTCCTCTATTTCTTGATGTAAAACCCATTCTCCATTTTGCAAAGTCCACAAGTGTGGAGATCTAAATTGATCTATTTTATTCCAAAAATATTTTTCTGTTATATTTAGATAACTTAAATACTCTTTAAAATATCTTTTTGGAAACTCTCCTTCAAATTTTTTAGCTAATAAAATTGCTTCTTCTCTGTCAATATGTCCATTTCTTATTTCTTGACTAGCATCAAATCTTGTTCTACCAATTCCAAATTTTATATAATGGCAAAAATAATGTAATGCATCAAATTTATCATCTATACCTGAATACTTACCATAGGTTCCTTCAGTTCTTCGAGTATCTGCTTCAAAACCGCAATTTTCTACTGCATAGTAGTATGCTGACTGTGGGTCCCACTTTATATACCACCCTAAATTATCAACAACTATTTTCTTATCCTTTATCATTTCATGATTTACTGCAGTATAAGGCTCTAGGTCATTTTTTGAAAGTTTATACTTTGATTGAAGTTTGTTAACAGGAATGCCTGCTATATAGGTTTCACCTATATCTTTTTTTATGCTATAAAATTCTTCTCCAAACCCAGGTTTTTCAACTTTTTTTGCATCTTCACTTCCGTACTCTGATCTAGGTTCCCCATAAAAAACTAAATCTATATTAAACTTTATTGCAATCTTAATTGGAAAAACCTTCAAGCCAAACTTAAAGGGTTGCAAGGGATGTAAAATATTATCAAATGCTTCTTTTGCTAATATTTTCGCAACCTTTCCATTAGCTTTAAATAAAATATTATCAAAACCACCAATATCTATCCAATTATTCATATTTTTTAAACCTTCTTCGGTATAGAGAAGTGGCGAGAATGTAACAGTTAAAGGATTCATCCCATACCTATATTTTAGAATATGCGACGCCATAGCACTATCCTTTCCACCCGAACCTGGAACAACACAATCATAACTGCCATCATTTTTTCTATATTTATCTAAAAGTTTTACTAATTTATTTTCTCTATCTTTCCAATCAATTTCTTTATCTTTCTTTTGAGCATAGTGACAAGCAGCACATACCCCATCATTATGCATGAAAAGACCTAGTTTTTTGCCCTGAGCGCCATGCTCCATTTCATTAACTGAGAATGGTTTTTGATTTGTCATTAAACATTTTTTACAATGTTCTACTTTTTCGGGTAGCCCATACAGAGAAAATTTGTTATCTTTTTTCACTTTTTACCTAATCTAATTTCTTATTAATTTAACAAAGTTATTTAAAATTTGAAAACCTGAGTTGTCACTTAATTCAGGATGAAATTGACATCCCATAATATTTTCATTTTGTATTATAGCCGGTATTTGAAAATTACCATAATCTATTATACCTATAATATCATTTTCTTCATCTACATCGCAATAATAAGAATGAATAAAATAAAAACTATTGTCATCACTTATATTGTTAAATGGCTGCTCTACATTATTTCTTATCTTTACATTACACCATCCAATATTTGGTATGGGCCATCCAGTTTGCTCTTTAATTGGTCTAACTGTTCCTGATATTAAATTTAGCCCTTCATGAACTCCAAATTCATAGCTTTTGCCTAAAAGTAATTGCATACCTAAACAAATACCTAAAATTGGTTTTTTTTGAAAAGCAAAATTTTTTAACCCTTCAACAATATTAGATTTTTGTAGAGTTTCTATGCCTGATTTATAAGCACCCACTCCTGGTATTATAAGTGCATCTGATTGCTTTAATTCACTCAAATCATTAACTAAACTTAAATTTACTTCTAACTCCTTAATACATTTGATAAGATTATATAAATTCCCGCTGCCAATATCTACTACACCTATTTTCATTTATTTTATTACCAGCCTTGTAGGAATATCATGTTTCAGTAATTCCTTTTTAATTAAAACTATTCTATCCAAGTTAAAATGCAATATATGTCCAATGGCCACTGCTCTTACTCCTAGGTCAACTAGTTTTATAATATCTTTATAATTTCTTATACCTCCAGAAACAATAACTGGAACTTTAGCAATCTCCAATACTTTTTTAATTAATTCAAAGTCTGGTCCAAGCTTAGTTCCATCTTGATCTATAGAAGTAAGTAAAATTTCTCCTGCTCCTAAATCAACTGCCTCTTGTAACCAATCAATAACATCTTTATTACTTTTCTCTCTACCATTATTATAATAAGCTTCCCAAAATCCATTTTGCTTTTTTTTTGCTTGAATAGATATAACAATAGATTGTGTGCCAAATACAGTTGCTAACTCGTTAATAATTGATGGCGTTGTAATAGCCTGAGTATTTAAAGATATTTTATCTGCTCCACTTCTAAATAGCTTTTTTGCTTCTTCCTTACTTTTAACACCACCACCAACACAGAGAGGTAATTTAATCTTTTCAGAAACTTTAGTTACTAAATCATGTAAATTATTTCTTCCATATAGAGAAGCCACAGAGTCTATAAATAATATTTCATCAGCTGAGTCTAAATAATATTTTTCACTTAACTCCTCTGGTAAGCCAACTTTTCTTAGGCCTTCCATTCGAATTCCTTTAATTACATTTAAACCTTTAACTTCTAACTTAGGAATAATTCTTATATTGGGTGTTTTCATTACTATTTATAATAAATTATCTATAATACTACTTTTTACTTTTTTGATTTAAATATTTTTCTGCTATATCAAAATCCTCAATAGTATCTATGTTTATGACTTTTTCTTTAATCAAAAAGGGAGCGGTTCTTTTTCCCATCCTTGACTTTTGCTTAATTATACAATCTCTAGAGAAAGCATATGCAAGACCATTGACATGATATGTATCATATAACGACTGTCTAATTGGAAAAGTTTCTCCTTCTTTCATTATATATTTTAACAATCCTTTTTCTAATTTGAGTTGTTTCATTGCATGAAACTTTAAATCATTTAATGATACAGTCCAAACACTGTCATATTTTTTAGATATTATTAAGTTTAATATATCTAATATTTGTTTCTTATTTCGTAATGGAGAAGTAGGTTGCAACATTAAAATTATATCATACTTTTTATTATCTATTTTTTCCATCTCTATTAAAGCATGTTCAATTACTTCGAAATCTTTCACCTTATCTCCTGCTAAAACTTTTGGTCTTTTAATGTGTGGTTCAAAACCTTTTTTTTTTACTAACTTTATTATTTTTTCATTATCTGTAGATACAAACGTTCTTATTTTTTCTGATAACTCTTCAAGAATTTCAAGTGTCCAATATATAAGTGGTTTTCCTGCTAATTTATGAATATTTTTTAGCTTTACACCTTTACTGCCTCCTCTAGCTGGAACCACAGCTAATATATTTTTTTTTTTATACATATAAATCTTAATTTATTTTAAATTTTCAATATACCAATTTATAGTTTTTTCTAAACCTACATGATAATTATTAATTTCTTTATAACCTAATGATTTTATTTTTGAAGTATTTGGACATCTTCTGGAGGTACTTCCCATTAAAACTTCAGAAGGCTTAATTACAGTTTTAACTTTTAATATACTTGATATGTCAGCAACTAATTGCTTAATATCTATTTCTTTTTGCATCCCTATATTATATAGTTCACCTTTCTTCCCATGATTCATCATACAAATTAATTGATCTACTGCATCATCAATATAACAAAATGCTCTAGTTTCTTTTCCCGAGCCCTGTATATCAATTGTACATTCTATTTTCCTTAAATTATTACTAGCTATGAAAATTTTTTTAACAAGATCAGGAATAACATGCTCATTTCCCATATCTGGTCCAAAAATGTTGTGAGGTCTAAATATCATATCTCTTATAGTAGTTTTTCTAAAATAATTTACTGTTAATAATTCACTAATTAGTTTTCCTCCTGCATATGAAAATCTGGGGTTTTTTATATCCGTAACTATTGCTCTTTCATTTTCTAGCGTAGGTATAGTGGTAGGAGTATTATAAACTTCAGATGAAGAGGCCATTATAAAGGTATTGGCTTTGCTCTGCCCTGCAAAGTCTAATATATTTAGAGCACCTTTAACTCCTACGTCTAAGACTAACTCCGGTTTTTCATAAAAATATTTAGTGCCGTTTATAAAGGCCAAATGAAATATTGTGTCAATATTACTAGATACTTTTTTTACATCATCTATATTTCTAATATCGCCATCTACAAAAGTTACTTTATCATAAATATTTTTAATTTTGTCTAATGACCCTCTTACATTATTATCAAACAGTATTACATCAAAATTTAACTCAACTAATTTTTTTGCTAAAGCACTACCTAAAAATCCAGTACCTCCAGTTATTAGTACTCTATCATTCATTAAAACATTCTCTTTATTTAAGACCTATACCTGAATAAGTAATTCCAGGGAAAGAAACAAAATCATTAGCATCGAAAATATTCCAACCATCAAAAAAATAACTAGATTTATTCATCTTCTCTAAAAGTAAAGACAAATTTATAGATAGATATGATTTATGATTGTTCATAATAAAAACAGCATCGGCACCATTAAAACCTTCTTCTAAAGTGCAAGGTATAATATTTAGCTTTTCAATATCACCCTCTTCTACAATGGGGTCAAATCCCCATAAATTAAATACACCATTCTCCTTAAGTTTATTGATAAACCAGACGGTGGTAGAGTCTCTTAAATCAGAAGTTTCCGGCTCTCCTTTAAAAGCAAGACCAATTATAAAGATTTTTGCTTTAGTTATTTCTTTTCCAACTGAATCCATAAACTTCTTAGTTTTATTAAATATATTTATTGGTGCTTCTTCATTTATTTTTCTAGAAGCTCTAGTTAAAGAGCAATCCAAATTATTTTCTTCAAAGTTATTTATTAATATGTATGGATCCTTGCTAAGACAAGCTCCGCCAACACCTGGAGAAGGAAATGGTATAGTATTTCTTTCATACGATAGATTTACTTTATTTATTAAATGATTAATATTCAAACCATATTTTTCACTTAATTCAGCCATTTGATTAGCAAATGCAAAGCGTGTGTCTCTATAAGTATTATCCATTAATTTACACATTTCAGCTGCTTCCAAAGAACCAATATCGATTACTGTATGAGTATTTTCACTAAAAAGTCTCATGCCTAGTTCTCTACTTTTTTTATCAAAACCTCCAACTATTTGAGGCAGGTTTTTTAATTCCTCTAAAGCTCTTCCTTCGGCTGTTCTTTCTGGACAAAAAGCTACACTAAAATCTTTACCAGTAGATAGTTTTGAAACCTCTTCTAACTTAGGAATAACAATTTTTCTTGTACACCCAATAGGTACCGTTGATCTTAGAACTACTAAATCATTTTTTTTTAGCTTTTTTCCAATTATACTTGCCGCTTCAAGTATATTTTTAACTTCTGGTTTTTTTGAAATATTATTAATTGGTGTTCCAACTGTGATTATGTAAATATCCGAATTTATAATTTCTTCGTCACTTCCAATTTTAAGACTTTTATTGACATGTTTATTTATATAATGTTCTATACCTTTCTCGTGAAAAGGAGCTTCTTTGTTTTTTAATTGTGCTATTAATTTTTTGTCCTTATCTAATCCATAAATTGAGAAACCTTGGTCGGCCATAACTAAACCTAAAGTTAGACCTACGTAACCCAAACCAATTATTGTTACTTTATAAGACCTTATATCTATTTGAGGTATTACATCCTTATAACGTAATACCCCTACAATTTTTCCTTGTTTATTAACAACTGGTGCAATCAAATTGTTTTTATTTAAAACTTTTTCAACTTGCTCATATATTTGTTCTTCATGAATGACTTTTGGGTCATTGTTATGGATTTCTATCACTTTTTTTTTTAAATCCAAATTTTGAAGTAATGATCTTCTTATATCACCATCTGAAATTACTTTTATTAACTTCTCATGCTCATCTATTATAAAACAAACTCTTTCTTCTCCTTGCTCGATAACTTTCATAGCTTCTAATATGGTAGCTTTTTCATTAACTAAGTAACGGTGAGGTTTAATATATGAAAAATTCTTATTCATTGAGAACGCTTTAAACTAGAAAAGAAGTCATCAATTTTTTTTACTATATACTTTTGTTTTTCATCACCCATGCCTGCCCATATAGGAATATCTATAAACTCTTTATAGGATTTGTAAGCTTTAGGAAAGTCATCATTTATATATTTATATTTATTTTTGTAATAAGGCTGAATATGCACTGGTGGAAATGAAAGCCTACACTCTATACTATTATTTTCCAAAAAATTTAATAGTTTATCTCTACAACTCTCATCTACTTTTATTCCATACATATACCAGCTAGGCCTATCAACGTATTTGGGAACAAAAGGAGGTTTTACAGATTGATTTTCTGTAAATTTTGTACTGTAGAAATTAGCTAATCTTACTTTTTCATCTAATATGCTATCAATTTTTTTTAATTGCTCAATTCCTATAGCGGCCAAAATATCAGTCATTCGAAAGTTATTTCCCAAATGAGTATGGTTGTACCTTCCTTCTTGTCCCTGATTTCTGATTATCCTAAGTTTTTTTGCTAACTCATCATTATTTGTAACACAAGCTCCTCCTTCTCCTGTAGTCATATTTTTATTTGCAAAAAAACTAAATGAATGAATTAGTGCCTGACTACCAACTTTATTTCCCTTATAAGTTGAACCGAAAGACTCTGCACTGTCAGCAATAAATGGTATTCCAGTAGATTTACTCAACTCTACAAAATCATCATAATTTATAGGCAGTCCTTTTAGGTCTACTGTCATAAATGCTTTTGTTTTTTTTGTAATCTTCGACTTTATATCTTCTATTCTAACATTAAAAGTATCTAAGTCATTATCACATAAAACTAGTTTAGCGCCCAAGTACTGAACTACATTTGCTGAAGAAATATAAGTTAAGCTTGGAACTATAATTTCATCTCCTGGTCTAATATCCATTGCTAACAGCGCTGCATTAAGTGTAGAGGTACCATTATTCATTACAATTACATGTTTTGCATTAAGATAATCAGCAATATTATTTTCAAATTCTTCCACTTTACTTCCCATACTAATCCAGCCTGATTTTATAACGTCATATGCTGCCTTAGCTTCATCTTCAGTCATTCTTGGATTAGCTATAGGTATAAATTCCATATTAATTTAATATTGAGTTAACTAAATTTACACTATTTAAGATTTCTTTTTCAGTGGCTTTTCTTGCTTCAATACAATAAATAATATTTTTGTTGATATCTTGACTTGAAATGTCTTTTATTATTTCTAACTGCCAGCTGTTTTCTTTAACAGCTAGATGTTCGTCCTTAAATCCATTATTTTCTGAAATGTGTATTTCTTTTATTCTACCGAAAAAATTATTCACAAGCTTATCAAGTGCTTTATGTCTATTAAAACCCAAAATATTACTTGAAATATTAAAATGGCCTAAATCCAGTAATATTCCTACTTCATTTGGCAAAGAATTCATTAACTCTTTTATTTCTTCATAGGAACAGTTAAGTGAGTGTCTTTTTTTGGGTGAAGGAAACAAGTTTTCAATTATAAAAGTCAAGTTTTTTGGTTTATATTTTAAAATATTATTTACAAACTTAATAGTATTTTCTAGAGCAGTTTTATAGCTTTCTTCTTCGTCTGAAAAGATAAAATATCCATCTTCTCCTGCTTTTGCCTTCGCTAAATAGCCTGCGTGAATTCCGTAAATGGGGGACTCTGCATAATCTGCCAGACAAAATGCATTTTTTATTAATTCCTCTGTTTTATTGTAAGTAATTGAATCTGAGGCAGCCATATTTAGTACAAAAGGACTTTTGGGAGCAGGAAAATAATTATGTAGGGCAAAATTTACTCCTTTGTCTCTAAACCCTTTTAAAACCTCTTTTAAATCATCCATACTTTGATAATCATGAGGAGCTGATATCTCAACAAAATTTCCAGCAATTTTTTGACATTGCTTAATAGCATTAGATACGCTTATCCTACCATAACAACTTGTAGATAAATAAACTGTCATCTAGATTATAATACCTCTCTTTGTCCTGAATTATGAGACTTTTTTGCAGCAAAAATTAACTTCATAATGTTAATAGAATCTTCTAATGAAGTTCTTATCTCTTCTTTTCCTTGACAATACATTATAAAGTTTTTTAATTCAAGAATATAGTTAACATTAAAATCTTTCTCAAATTTATTATAACTAGTTAAAGATTTATCAGAAGCACTATATACACTTACCGTATTTTGATAAAAATTTACAAAAATGTTGCCAAGTTCTCCTTTAATTTCTAATTCTTTTTTATGACTTCTGCCAATAATATCAGTATGAACTGTTCCATGTAAACCATTCTTGGTCTCCAATATCATCTCTGACATATCGTCTACATTAATCTCTAAGTTAGATACCTTTGAGTTAAATGCAAATACTGACTTGAACTCTCCAAAAAGATAATAAGCTAAATCCATTATATGACTTTGATCTAGTATTGATCCACCTCCAAGTTCTTTTTTTGCCATATAAAATGTTCTATAGTCCTCATAAGGATGAAAGTCAGGTAAATATTCTGAAAATTCTCCTCTAAAATAAAGCAGTTTTCCTATATGATTTTTATCAATTAGTTCTTTTACCTTATCAATTAAAGGAGAAAACCTAAAAACATATGCAATTCCCACTTTAACATTATTTTCTTTAATAATTGATAATAAGTCATCAATTTTATTTAAATCTGCAGACAAAGGCTTTTCTATAAATATATTTATACCTTTTTTTGCTAAATCTATTGCCTGTTCTATATGGAAAATAGTAGGTGAGCATAAAATACTAAAGTCATAATCATTATGTTTTAATGCATTTCTAACATCTTCATATGTACTCTCAATTCCCAATTGATTTAATTCTTCTACTCTATCTTTTCTAGGCTCCACGCAATGTATATTTTTACTATCAAATTTTATAGATTTTAGGTTTCTAATATGTCTCTTTCCTATTGACCCTCCACCTACAACAAGTACTTTATAATTCATCTTTTTCTCCTTAATTTTCAATATCTGATAACTTTATTAAATGATGCCTAGAAATATCTGAAATACTTTTTTTCCCTAAAATTTGACTTAAATATTCAGTTGATAAACCATTCCCCGGCCTCATAATAGAAATCATATCAATACTTATTATTTCATTTTTTTTAATATCTCGTGAAGCTACAAGACTTCTTCTTAAAGCTTTAAAAGTATTATTTTCTTCTTCACTTCTTTTTTTCTCATAACTACCAAGAGCTAATTTACACCCTCTGATGTCTTCTACTAATTTTTTTAATTCATTAGGGGTAATAGAGGCACTTTGATCAATACCAGACAATTCTCTTGATGTAGTGAAATGCTTTTCTATTATAATAGCACCAAGAGCAACTGCACCGATAGCTGACAAATTATTTTGTGTATGATCAGATAGCCCTAAAGGCACATCAAATTTTTTTTTAAAACTTTTCAATACATTTAAGTTAGCATTTTCAGTTTTAGAAGGATAGTTAGATGTACATTGAAATAATAATAAAGGACAGTTATGAGATTTGAAAATGTTAACTGCTTTTTCTACTTCCTGCATTGTACTCATTCCAGTAGACAGTAGTACAGGAATATTAGATAAAGCCGCTTCATTTAAAAAAGGATAGTTAGTTAAATTACATGAGCTAATTTTCAAGGCATTTAAATTTAATTTAGTTAAACTCTTTAAACTAGTTATATCAAAAGGAGTACACAAAAAATCAATATTTATATTTTCGCTATACTCTTTAAGCTCTTGAATGTCGTCAATATTAAGCTGAGTTTCTTTTATAATTTGCTTTTGAGTTTGACTTTTAAATTGCTCATGGTTTTGATAATCTGCTTTATCAGCAAAATCTGAGATATATTCGTCTGCAATAAATAATTGAAATTTCACGCAGTCTGCTAAATTTTCTTTAGCTGCATCTATCATTTTTTTTGCTAAGCTTATAGAACCATTATGATTAATACCTATCTCAGCTATAACGTAAGGTAGGGATTTGTTAACTATTTTGTCAATAAAGTTCATTTAATTAAAGAAATCAAATTATATTAATAAATGTTTTGCCTTATTATTTCAAGCAAAAGTTTTTGATATTAAAAAGTTATTTTTCTATTTTTCTAATTACAATAAAAGCTTCAGCTAAATCTTGCATGCATTCAGAACCTCTTTTCAAAGCAAGTGCTTTTATTGATTTTAAGGATCTTGGATGTGGAAATTTTTTCATTTCTTTAGAGTAAGCTTTTAAAAAAGAAGCTTTTTTTTTCCATTGGTTTGTTACATTAATGTATAAATTTGGAGCAAAGCTATAATCTTTTATTTTCGGATTCTGATCAGTAGTAGATGGTGTTTCAAATGCTCTAATCTCAGAAACTAATCCAAATTTGCTAATAGGTCTTAAGGCTACCATAACTGCCTCCGCAGTTACTTGATGATCTTTGTTAATATCATATAAGAAGTGAGTGTAAACAATATCTGGCTTCACAACCTTAACTTCCTTTTCTATTGCAGATACTATTTCTATTTGTGGAATACTATCGAATTTTTGATCAGGAAAGTCAAAAACCTTTAATAATTTTGTTCCTGCTAGTTTACTCCATTTATAGGCATTTGATAATCTGTTAATGTTTCTTTCTTTTTTTAGTAGCTTAGCTCCTTCTCCCTCTGACAATATAATAATATTTACTTTATCTCCTCTTTCTACATGTTTTATAAGAGTACCTCCTACTCCTAATGCTTCGTCATCAGGATGAGCAACTACACATAATATACATTTTTTTTTCATGATTTAATTATTTACATAATTTTACTAAAATTAAAATTGTTTTATATTATTTTCTGCATGCAAATACCGTTAATTTGATACCCACATTTTTCATAAAATTTTTTATTTTCTTTTTTACATTGTAAAACTAATTTATAACATCCTTTCTTTTTAGCATAATCATAGAGTTCTTTCATTATTGCCTTTCCTATTCCTTTTCGCTTAAAACTCTGAGCACAAACTATATCTTCTATATAAGCAATTTTACCTCCTCTTAAGTTCATGCTATATGATAAGCATCCATATCCAACTATAGAAATATTAGTTTCTACAACTACGGCGTAGTAATTTTTTTGTGCTTTAAAATTTTTCCAGATACTGTCATAAAACTCAATCTTAGGATCAAAGTTTGAAACCTGTTGTAGAAGACTAACTACTATGTTCATATCGGACTTTTTTATTTTCCTAATTATATATTTCATTTTTATCACAATTCTATATATCGACTAATAATAAAGTAAATTATACCAAACTCCACAACTTAGGATTAATAAGTTTTTCTTCATTTTTTAAAAACCATTTAGGAGTTGTAAAATTTTTGATATTAGTTTTCACTATTTCATCTAAATGGGCTTTATTATTTATTCCAATAACTATATTAGAAACCCTTTCATCTAAAAATACTTTACTTAAACAAGCCTCTAGATTAGAAATTTTATTTTGTTTAAACCATTTTTCTAATTTTAAAAAAAAAGATTTATATTTTTGAAAATATAAAGGCAAGTTCTGAGGATCTTCTAACAATAATCCTTGCAAAAAAATAGACCTTGCATGAATTTCGACTTTATCTTTTTTTAAAATATCTAACCAACCGGACCTTTCAAATCTATTATCTATTATATTAATCGGGATCTGAACTATATCTGGTTTGAAAATTTTATATATTTTTTTTAATTCATCAGGAGAATATAAAGAAAAACCTATTTTAGAATAAAAACCTTTTTCTTTAAGTTTTAATAAGGTTTTCAAGATACCTTTATTGTTAATTAATAAACAGGGCCTTCTCAGTAAAAAAGCATAAAGACTTTTTACTTGTAAATTCTTTAAGGTTCTATTAATGGTTTTTTCTAAATCATTTTTTTTAATAATAATTTTGTTTTTTACTATAGAAGCCTTAGAAATAATCTTCATATTTTTAATTTGTAAATTACCTAAACTTTCTTCTACTTTATCATAATCTGCTGCTGTATCTAACATCTCTATTTTACGTGAAAAAGAAGATCTTAAAATTTTTTTCATTTCTCCAGAGGATAACTTACTTTTACTAGTAATTCCGTAATTACTTTCAAATTGAGCTGTTCCCAAGACCAGTTTACTATTTTTATAATCTAAAATTTTCATAGGTTTTTCTTGGTGCCCACTCCCGGACTCGAACCGGGACGTCCTTTCGGACAAGGGATTTTAAGTCCCTTGCGTCTACCTATTCCGCCAAGTGGGCTATAGATCTATTAAATTTTTATTTAACTTACAATTTTTTTAAATATATCTTAAATTAAATTAAAACTCTATATGAAATTATATAATACTATTAAATATAAATACTTAATATGTGATTCTATAAAAGCTTATAATTATTATAGAAATAAAATTAATTATTCTAAGTTTTTATCATCATCTCCTGCCATAATTTTTAATAAGCATATTAGATCAGATAGTGTGTATAAATTTTGGAAAAGACAATCATTTAAAAAGTTTCAAAAATCAATTAACGAGCATAATAAAGAAATTTATTATAAATTAAGACTTAATAAAAATATTAGCGAAGAGGAAAGGATTGTTGCAAATATTGCGATTCATGAATTTCAAAAAATCATTTTTAAAATGGCCTGTATTTCTAATATTAAAGAGAAAGATACTTGTTTATTTATTAGTCATAATAGCAGTAATCCCTCATTTAAATTTACTCAGACACCCTGGGATAAAATATTTGGTAATAGGAAGAACTTTAATATTTTAGAGTATAAAGACAATTTAGATAAACCGTCAAGAACATGTAATAAGTTTTCTGATAAAATTAATATTATTCAAAGAATTTTATTTGCTGGTATAGAAACTATTATATTTAGATTTCTTAGTAAAATAATATATGCATGTTTATTTTTTAAAAAAAAAAAATACCTCATCTGTATTAATGAAAATGAATTATTATTAGAAATAGCTAGTAAGTTCATAAAAAAAAGATATAAAATCTTAGATACTTCCGATATAAGAAAGATAAAATTAGATACTGATCATAAAAATATAAATATTATATATAGTTTATGTGAACCATTTGTAAAGAAAAGGCTTAAAGCATGGACAAATAAATATCATCATAAAGAAGCTTTAAGAATTTTTAAAAATACTTTAACAGAACATCTTAATAGTTTTTGGGAATGGGAGTTTACTTTTAAAAATTTCTTAAATAAAAATAAATACTTGAATTTTAGTAATACTGTCTTGTTTTGCAATGCTCCTTCTAACCCTAAATGTCTAGCTATTAAAAATGTAATAAATAAAATAAATATTCCTTTGATAGCATTTCAACACGGCGTATCAGCAGAAATAAGCAACTCTCATGATTATAATAGAATCTTTCATGACACCACATCATCAGATATTTTTATTTCTTTTAATAAACACTCGTCACAAATAGCAAATAAAAATCCATTTTCTAAAGCGTTCACTATAAATTATAGAGGGTCTAAGAGATTTAATAGAGTCAAAAAATTTATTTTTAATAAAACAGAAAAAAACTCAGTATTATATTTATCTAATAATCTATATAAAGGATACTTCGGAAGCTTGGGAACTTGGACAACAGATGAGGGTATGGCAAATAATGAAATGCGGATTATAAATGCTGTATTTAAAAAATTAGATAAAAATATTTTTTATAAACCTTATCCAGAAATAAATCATAGATACTTTGACATGGATCCTGTTTTAGCATTGCTAAAAAAGCAAAATAAAATAAAACTAATAAATAATAATATTGATGCCCGCTACCTACTTGGTAACTTTGATATTATTATGTGTGGATCAGCAACAAGCACTTTATCATGGGCATTAATGAGTGAAAAACCATTAGTATTTATAAATTATACAAACCATGCCTCTTTAAAAAAAGAAGCCTATAGTTGTCTTAAAGATGGAATATTTTTATTTGATTTTGACTCAGCAGACTTCAATAAAAAAATAATTAATTTTTTAAACTCTAATATAAATGATATAAAGCATGAGTGGCAATTAAGAAAAAAGAAAAGAGATTCTTTTATTAATAATTTTATTTCTGAAATTAATAATAAAACAAACATTTATGAAGAAATAAATAAAAAAATATCAATTTTTCAAAACTTGAATGCGTACAATTAAAATTTCATTGAAACATTAATTTTATTTTAAAATAAATTTTATTGACTAGAACCTTTTGTCTGGACTTTATTACTATATTAGTTCCTACAGTTTCTCCTCTAATAAAAGGATAACTGCCTAACTCTGCTTTTGAAAATTTTTTTTGTAATAACTCTAATTTTTTTGCTATATCACCTTCCGGTTCAAAAATATCTATATTTCTTGTATATATTTTTTTTCCTTTTTTTATTTGAGGCTCTATAAAACTAGTAAACATTTCTTGCATAATACTTGGAACTCCTGCCATAACCCATACATTTTTAATTTTGAATCCAGGTGCTGCACTAATTGGATTATAAATTAACTTTGAATTTGATGGCAGGTAGGCCATTTTCATTCTGCTTTCATTTAGTTCAATATTTCTTTTATCATAATATTTTTCTAAAAGTTCTTTTGCTTTCTTATTGAGTATTAGTTTTCGTTTGAATGCACTTGCAATTGCTTCCGTTGTAACATCATCATGAGTAGGACCTATACCACCTGTTATAAAAACATGATCATATAGTTTAGCTAACTTAATTACAGCTTTCTGGATTTCTTTTTTAATGTCTGCTATGACTATTATTGTAGATACTTTGATTCCAATTTCAAAACAGCGTTTAGCAATAAAATTTGAGTTTCGATCTAATGTCCGTCCTGATAAAATTTCATTACCTATTACAATTATAGCAGCTTCACTCATAATTAAGATGATATAGAAGAAAAAAAATTAATCAAAAAAATGTTTTTGTAATTTTAATGGTTTTAATCTCTAAAAAAAACAGAAATATTGAGATTTTAAATTAATTATAATATATTTAAACGGATGAGTAATGATAATGTAATTATAGATGAGTATAATAATAAAGTTACTATACATAATCATCAAGATTTCGAAAAAATGCGAGACGCTGGCAATCTAGCCTCACAAGTTTTAGATTATGTTACACCATTTGTGAAAGAAGAAGCTAGCACACTAGAATTAGATAATTTATGTCATGATTTTATAATATCCCGAGGTGCAATACCTGCACCATTGAATTATAAAGGCTTTCCAAAATCAATTTGCACATCTGTAAATCATGTAGTATGTCATGGTATTCCTGGCCCCAAAATACTTAAAAGTGGGGATATAATAAATATTGATGTGACTGTTATTTTAGATGAATGGCACGGAGATACCAGTAGAATGTTTTTTATTGGAAAGAAAAGCGTAAAAGCACAAAAGTTAGTAGAAGTTACTTATAAATCTATGTGGGAAGGCATAAAAAAAGTAAAGCCAGGAAATACATTAGGAGATATAGGTAATGCTATTCAAAAATATGCAGAAAAATATGGATACTCTGTAGTTAGAGACTTCTGTGGGCATGGAATAGGAAAGGTATTTCATACTGCTCCTAATATTCTACATTATGGAGATGCTGGTAAAGGAATGAAATTAGAAAAAGGTATGATATTCACAATTGAACCTATGATTAATTTGGGCAAAAAGGATATTAAAATACTGGATGATGGCTGGACGGCTGTAACTAGAGATAAAAAATTATCGGCACAATTTGAACATACCTTAGGCGTAACAAGTGATGGATACGAAGTTTTTACTTTATCTGAAAAAGAAAAAAATGATATAAATCAGTTGTCTTAATTTATTATTTTTTGTATTATTAAAATATGCAATATCATCCTTTTATAGGTGTGACTATATTTTTAATAGCGATGATAATTTCTTTTGTCCTAGGGAAATTTTATATAAAGAAAAAACAAGAAAAAATTTCAAAGTTTAATAACCAAATAAAAGTTAATCTTCCTAAAGGTGAAATTACTTCTCCAGATGCTCCTTGGTTAGATAATAAATAGTAATTGTAAATATCAATTTAAATTTCTGAAATATTAAAACATTGATTTTACTATAAAAAAAACTAATATAATTAAGATGAAATTAGTAATTAAATATATTCTGATTGTTTCAGTGCTAGTACCATTATTTAGTTTAAAAGCTGATGAATTTAGTGACACAATAGAAACTATAGATATTAGAAAATCTGCTATGCAAGGTTTATGGATTAGGGTAAAAAGACTTTCACCCTACGTTGAACTAAAAGAGAATGTAGAATACAATAAGGACTTAGCATCTAATGATGCTTCTGAAATACTAAAATTGTTGGATAAAACAAGAAATTTATGGCCTGTTAATAGCAACCTATCTGGTAAAGGGTTCACTAACGCAACGCCTGCTGTGTGGGCTTTACCCGAATATTTCAATAAATTGTACTCTGATGCAGAGCTTTCCGCTACAGATCTGAAACAGTCTATAAAAAATGATGATATTGATAAAACAGCACTTGCCATGTGTAACTTAGGAAAGGCTTGTGGTACCTGTCATGCAAGTTTTAGAAGATTATTGACAAGTCAATTGGCTAATGAAGTAAATGGCTGGTCTGGAAAGTATATACAAAATTGTAATTAATTATTGTAAGTTTGAGTCTTTTAAAACATATTTCCCATCTTTTAATCCTTCAAAAACTGAACTAATTTGTGGATGGGAACATGGATCAAGGTTTTCATCATGTAATAAATTCTGTTGCGAAACATAGGCAATATAGGGACCATCATCGTTTTCAGCAAATAAGTGATAAAAAGGCTGATTCCTCTTAGGCCTTATATCTTTTGGAATTGAGTCATACCATTCTTCACTATTCATAAACTCTGGATCAACATCAAATATTACACCTCTAAAAGGGTAGTATCTGTGCTTAACTAATTCGCCAATAGTGAACTTAGGGCTATCTAATTTTTTTTCTTCAATGATCATTATAAGATTATAATTATAAATTTATAATTTTCAATATTCTAATTATGTTTTATATTAAATATTTAATTTAATTGGAGAAATTATTGAAATTTGGAATAGGACAACCTTTAAAAAGATTAGAGGATAACAAGTTTCTTATAGGAAACGGTTTATATAATGATGATATAAGTTTTAAAGATCAAGTTTATATGCATATACTTAGATCACCTTTCTCCTTTGCAGCAATCACCAATATAAATTTTAAAAAAGCCAAAGAACTTGACGGGATCTTAGAAATTCTTACTAACGAAAGTATAAAAGAGTTGAAAATCAATCCTATGTATCCTGGGTTCAAAGTTAAAAATAAAGATGGTTCTGAAATGATAGAAACCTACAGACCTATTCTTGCTGAAAAAAAAGTTAGATATGTTGGTGAGCCTATTCTTGCTATTATTGCTGAAACTATCGAAATTGCTGAAGAAGCAGTAGATCTTATTGATATAGAATTTGAAGAATTTAAAAGTACTACAAATATAAAAGATGCTATTAAAGATCATGCACCTATAGTTAGAGAAGAATTATCGACAAATATATGTTTTGACTGGGAATTAGGTGACTTAGAAGAAACAAAGTCCGCCCTAAAAAAATCAAATCATATTACTCAAATTGAATTAACAAACAATAGGTTAATACCAAATCCTATGGAATGCAGAAGTACTATAGGTCAATATGATGCAAAATATGACTCTTTTAATCTCTTTTGCTCCAGTCAAGGAGTACACAGTCTTAAAAAAAAATTATCAAGTATATTAAAAGTAGAAGAAAAAAAAGTTAATGTTTTTACTCCAGATGTTGGTGGTGGTTTTGGCATGAAAATTTTTAATTACCCTGAATATGTTCTTACACTTGCTGCTTCGAAGTTAACTAATAGAACTATTAAATGGAGTGCTAAAAGATCAGAAAGTTTTTTATCTGATATTCATGGAAGAGACCATGTAAGTAGGGCTAAATTAGGATTTGATAAAAACTATAATATTACCGCTTTAGAAGTTGAAACTTTTGCAAATATGGGTGCATATATTTCAGACTTCGGAGTTTTTATTCCTACTTATGCTGGCACAGCTATGTTAACAGGATGTTATAAAATTGCTAAGGCTTATGCTAATGTTAAAGGTGTTTTTACTAATACAAACCCTGTTGATGCGTATAGAGGCGCAGGCAGGCCCGAGGCAGCGTACTTAATAGAAAGATTAATTGACAAGTCAGCTATGGAACTTAACATTAGTCCTTTAAAACTAAGAGAAATTAATCTAATTGACAAAGAAGACATGCCATATAAAACAGCTTTAGGTCATACCTATGATAGTGGGGATTTTAAAAAAAACCTAAATGATTGTATAGATATTTCTAACTATAAATCTTTTCATAAAAGGAAAAATGTATCATTAAAAAAAAATATGTATAGAGGTATTGGTATTTCTACTTACATAGAAGCTTGTGGAGGTGGTGGTCCAGAGTATTGTTCTTTAAAAATTGGAGGCAACGGCCAAATAGAAGTAAAAATAGGTACTCAATCTAATGGACAAGGTCATGCAACATCTTATGCTCAAATAGTCTCGCAGGTCTTAGATATTAGTATAGAACAAATCAATGTTATGCAGGGAAATAGTATTGAAATCCCAAAAGGTTCCGGAACAGGAGGTTCTAGATCAATGCCTGTTGGCGGAAATGCTTTATATATAGCCTCAAAAAAATTTTTAGAAAACTCTAAAAAGGCTTTAGAAAAACACTTTGACACAGAATCAAATTTGATTGATTACAGCAAAGGCTTTTTTGAATTTAATAACAAAAAAATATCATTTTCTGATCTCACACAACTATTTGATGCAAACAAAATTTTAAATGTTAACGCAGACTGGTCTCCTAGCGCAGGAACTTTTACCTATCCTAATGGCACTCATATTTGTGAATTAGAGATAGATAAATATTCAGGCATAGTTAAAATCTTAGATTATACAGTTGTAGATGACTTTGGCAAAGTAATTAATCCATTATTATTAGAAGGCCAGGTACATGGAGGAATAGCTCAAGGAATAGGACAAGCCTTACTTGAGGAAACTATTTATGATCATAATACTGGACAGCTTTTAACAGGTTCTTTTATGGACTATGCCATTCCTAGAGCAAGTGATATGCCTTTAATAAAATTTTGTTACAATGAAATTCTTTGTAATACAAATCCTTTAGGAATTAAAGGAGCAGGAGAAGCTGGAGCAATTGGTGCTCCTCCTGCTGTCATAAATGCGATTTGTAATGCCTTAGATATAGATCATATAGATATGCCGGCAAAGCCCCAAAAAATATGGAATATTTTATTTAAAAAGGGTTTATCTATAAATCAGAAAACCAAAACTAATTAAGCAAACGCTTCTTCCCATGTACCCGTAGTAGCCGCTTTTGAGTATTCTGTTGCTCTATTTTCAAAAAAGTTTGTGTGTTCTACTGCATTTAACATTTCATCCATCCATGGCAGTGGATTTGTATTTATTTTATATATAGGCTGTAATTTGAGTTGGTTTAAACGAATATCTGCCATATATCTCATGTATCGTTTTACTTCTTCAGGTCTGAGCCCTTCTACTTTTCCTAATTCAAATGCTCTATCTATAAAAGCATCTTCATGTTCTATCATAGTGTTACAAGCTATATAAAGATCTCTTTCTAATTCTTCTTTGTTTATTTCAGGGTTTTCATTAACGAAAGTGTTATAAAGTTTAATAATTGATTCTGTATGCAGACTTTCGTCTCTTGCTGACCATGTCACTATTTGTCCCATTCCCTTCATTTTATTAAATCTTGGGAAATTTAATAGAATTGCAAAAGTAGCAAATAACTGTAAGCCTTCTGTAAA